>NZ_JBVJPT010000001.1:349255-893224 GCF_055609385.1 Streptomyces sp. NPDC036764 | reverse complement strand
CCCTCCCTCCTTCCCCCCCACACCCCACAACCAGGGGGGGGGGGGGGGGGGGGGGGTGGGGGTTCCCCTCTCCTCCCCCCCCCCCCCCCCCCCCGGGACCCGCGCGCGCACGAAAGGCATTGGACAGGGGGCGCTGGCCAGAACTTTCGACGCAAGGGGTGCAATTAACGTGACTACCACCGACGTTACGCGAGTCGCCGCCTATCGGGAGGTGACCGACAAGAACGGACGCGTCTACCGCGTCGGCGAGACAGACGTCGACATCATGGGACGCAAGCGCAAGTGGATGGTGATCCTGCCCTGGGTCGGCATGATGGGCATCTCCTCCGCCGAGTACGCGTTCGCGTCCGCCGAGGACACGCTCCACACCGCGCACCACTGGGCCAGTGCGCACATCTTCTGGATGATGACGGTCTGGGTGTTCTTCCAGGCCGCGGTGGCCTTCCCGGCCGGCAAGCTGCGCGAATCCGGCAAGCTGCCCGCCCGTTTCGCGATGATGCTGGGTGCCGCCGGCACACTGCTCGGCTACCTCTCGCTGGCCTACGCACCACATGTCGTGGTCGCGTACATCGGCTTCAGCATGTTCAGCGGCATGGGCGCCGGTATGGTCTATGCCACCTGCGTCAACATGGTCGGCAAGTGGTATCCGGAGCGCAAGGGCGGCAAGACAGGCTTCGTCAACGGCGGTTTCGCCTACGGCTCGGTGCCCTTCGTCTTCCTCTTCACCGGCTACATGGACCTGACCAACTTCCGCTGGGTGCTGGTCTCGGTCGGTCTCTTCCTCGCCCTGATGGTGGGGGTGGCCGGCTTCTTCTTCAAGGACCCGCCGAAGAACTGGTGGCCCGCGGACATCGACCCGCTCAACCCTCCCAAGGACCCGCGCGCTGCCCGCTCGCTGCGGATGAACCCGCCCGCGGTGCGCCAGTACACCCCTCTGGAGGCCTGGAAGACCGGCCGGGTCGCCCTGATGTGGTTCTGCCTGGCGTGCACCTCCGGCGTGAACATCTTCGGTATCGCCTTCCAGGTGGACATCGGCGAGGAGGCCGGCTTCGCGGGCGGCATCGTCGCCACGGCCATGTCGCTGAAGGCGGTCGTCAACGGCACCGGCCGCGGCGTGATCGGCTGGCTGTCCGACCTGTACGGCCGTAAGCGGTGCCTGCTCGCCGTCTGCGTCATCCTGGGCCTCGCCCAGTACGGCATCCTCTGGTCGGCCGAGAGCAAGCATCTGACGTTCTTCCTGATCTTCTCGGCGATCTCCGGTTTCGGCGGCGGCGCCATCTTCCCGATGTTCGCGGCGCTCACCGCCGACTACTTCGGTGAGAACAACAACGCGTCCAACTACGGCATGGTCTACAGCGCCAAGCTGGTCTCCGGTCTCGGCGCGGGCATGGGCGCCGTGGTCGTCAGCGCCTGGGGACACTCCGGTGCCTTCATCCTGGCCGGCTCCATCTCGCTCTTCGCCGGCTGCGTGGCCCTGTTCCTCAGTCCGCCGGGACGCGACAAGAACACGCGCGGTATCGCCCCCAACCCCCGACCTCTCGGCGAGGACATGGCCTGACATGACGGCAGATCCGTACGCAGCAAAGAGCTCGTCCGCACAATCCGACGCCGCACACCGTCCCTACCGCGAGGTGACCGACTCACGAGGTCGCGTCTACCGCGTCGGCGAGACCGACCGCGACATCCTCGGCCACTCCCGCAAGATCATGGTGTACCTCCCGTGGATCGCCATGATGGCCATCAGCGTCTTCGAATACGCGTACGGCTCCGCGGAGGACACTCTGTCCCACGCGCACGGCTGGACGCAGAGCAACACCTTCTGGATCCTCAGCGTCTGGGTGTTCTTCCAGGCCGGCATCGCCTTCCCGGCGGGCTGGCTGCGCGAGAAGGGCATCCTGACGGCCCGCTCCGCGATGTACATCGGCTCCGGCATGTGTCTGCTGGGGTTCCTCGCCCTGTCGCACCTGGACAACGTCTGGCTGGCGATCCTCGGCTTCGGCGTCGTCGGCGGCATCGGCGCCGGCCTGGTCTACGCGACCTGCATCAACATGGTCGGCAAGTGGTTCCCCGAGCGGCGCGGCGCCCGGACCGGGTTCGTCAATGGCGGGTTCGCGTACGGATCGCTGCCGTTCATCTTCATCTTCAACTACGGGTTCGACACCGCGAACTACCACCGCGTGCTGGACCTCATCGGCTGCTACATCATGATCGTCGTCTTCGGATGCGCGTTCTTCTTCAAGGACCCGCCGAAGAACTGGTGGCCCGCGGACATCGATCCGCTGTCGTACGCGGGCAGCGAGAAGAGCGCGGCGAGCCTGGCCAAGAACCCTCCGGCGGTGAAGCAGTACACACCGCGGGAGGCCATCAGGACGGGCATGCTGCCACTGATGTGGCTGTCCGTGGTGCTGACCGCCGGGGTGTCGATCTTCGGCATCTCCTTCCAGGTCGACTACGCCAAGGAAGTGGGCTTCGGCCCATTGGTCGCGGCGTCGTCGATGGGCGTGATGGCGGTCATCAACGGCGTCGGCCGCGGTGTCGTGGGCTGGCTGTCGGACCGATGGGGCCGTAAGTCGACCCTGGTGTTCGTGATCGTCGTGCTGGGTCTCGCCCAGTTCGGCGTGATCTGGGCCGGAGACCTCAGGAGCGAGTGGCTGTTCCTGTTCTTCGCGTTCCTCTCCGGATTCGGCGGCGGCGCCTTCTACCCGCTGTTCGCGGCGCTCACCCCGGACTACTTCGGGGAGAACTTCAACGCGACCAACTACGGTCTCGTCTACAGCGGCAAGCTGATCAGCGGCCTGTTCGGCGGCGGTCTGGGCTCCATGGTCGTCGCGGCCTGGGGCTACGACGGCGCCTACGCACTGGCCGGCGGCGTGTCGATCGTGGCAGCGGCGATCGCGCTGCTACTGCGGCAGCCGGGGCGCACGGCGGTGCCGAGTCCCGCACGCTGACGTGTCGCCCACATGAGGAGGCCCTCCCCGGTTCCGGGGAGGGCCTCCTCATCGTGGTACGGCCGTCAGCACTTCTCCCGCAGCGAGTGCAGGTGCTCGCTGGAGCGGCGGGCGAACGTGAAGGACTCGGTCGGGTTGTCGTGCTCCGCCTGCCAGTGGTGGGCGGAGCGCTCACCGCGCAGCCGCGTCACGGCGGAGATGAACTTCTTGTAGTCGATGTCGCCGTCGCCGACGTCGACCATGCGGTAGCCGTACGTGTCGGACGGGTCGCTCACACCGTCCTTCACGTGGAAGAGCGGGTAGCGGTGGGGCTGCTTCAGGACGTAGTTCAGCGGCTCGAAGGGGGCGGGTGAGCCGTCGGGGCGCTTGGAGAAGCGGAACTGGCCCGAGTAGGCCCAGTAGATGTCCATCTCCAGGAAGACGAGGTCGGGGTCGGTCTCGGCGAGCAGCACGTCGTAGAGACGGACCTTGGGGTTGTCCGTGGCGAAGGAGAACTCCTCGGAGTGGTTGTGCTGGTAGAACTTCATGCCGCGCGCCCTGGCCGCCGCGCCGTAGGTGTTGAACTCCTCGGCGGCGCGCTTCCAGGCGTCGACGGTGGAGCCGTAGCGGAACGGCCCGGACGCGGTGCCTATGTGCTTCAGGCCCAGGGCCTGGGCGTCGTCCAGGACCTTGGTGAGGTTCTGGGCGAAGGTGTAGGCGTTCGGGTCGCTGGAGTAGTAGCCGACGTGGCTGCCGATCGGGTTCAGGCCGTGGTTCCTGGCCAGCCGCTTTAGCTGGGCGAGGGTGATCGGGCCGGCCGAGCCCTGGGTGTAACCGGCGAACTCCACCTCGTCGTAGCCGTACTTCTCCAGTTCGGCGAAGACGGGCGCGAAGCCGAGGGTGGAGACCTTGTCGCGCAGGCTGTAGAGCTGGATGCCGAGGCGGCCGGGCGGCAGGACGGGACGGCCGCGGCCGTGGGAGGCTGCGGCGGGAGCCGGAGCGGCGGTCGCGGGGGTGGTGGCGGCGCCCACCAGGGCGGCGGCCGTGGCGCCCGCCGCCACGCCGAGCATGCCTCGTCTGCTGAGGCGGTGGGTGAGTTCGGGGTCCGTCTGGGAAATGCGGCTCATGCCTGGAACTCCTTGAGATCGAAGGCCGTTGTCAGTGGTGAGTGCTTCACTGGGGACCAGTCGGAAGGGACGGGCCGGTGGGACCGGCGAGCTGGTGCGCGCCGGCCGTGACCCGTCAGCCGAGACCGGCGAGTTGGAGCAGGAGTGACTTCACGTCGGTGGCCGCGACACGGTCGCCGACAGCGCGGGGGGTGGAGCAGATGAGGAGCGGACCGTCGTCGTCGCTCGCGGGAAGGCGGCCGTGGCTGCCGCGAATAGGTGACGGATCCAGGGGCACGACCGCCATGCGGTAGCGCATGCCGAGTTTCTTGCGCGCGAGCGCGGTCGCGGCCTTGACCTTGACGTAGGGGTCGCGGGGATCCATGAAGAGTTCCACCGGGTCGTAGCCGGGTTTGCGGTGGATCTCGACGAGTCGCGCGAAGTCGGGCGCTCGGGCGTCGTCGAGCCAGTAGTAGTACGTGAACCAGGCATCCGGCTCCGCCACGGCGACGAGTTCGCCGGAGCGCGGATGGTCGAGATGGTGGGCCTTCTTCCCCTCGTCGTCGAGGAGTTGCTCGATGCCGGCCAGTCCGTCGAGTGCTTCCCGGGTCGCGTCGAGGTCTTCCGGCCGGCGTACGTAGACATGGGCGATCTGGTGGTCGGCGACCGCGAAGGCGCGTGACGCCATCGGGTCGAGGTACTCCATGCCGTCCTGGGTGTGCACTTCCAGCAGCCCCGCGCGGCGCAGGGCGCGGTTGATGTCGACGGGGCGGTCCGCGCGGGTGATGCCGTACTCGGAGAGCGCCACCACGGTACGGCCCTCCGCTCGGGCGTCGTCCAGGAGCGGGGCCATGGCCGCGTCCAGGTCGGAGGCCGCCTTCAGTGAGCGCGGGTCGTCGGGGCCGAAGCGCTGCAGGTCGTAGTCGAGGTGAGGGAGGTAGCAGAGCGTCAGATCGGGGTGCCGGGTGCGGATGATGTGGCGGGTCGCGTCGATGATCCAGCGGCTGGAGACGAGGTCCGCGCCGGGGCCCCAGAAATGGAAGAGCGGGAAGGTGCCCAATTTGTCGGTGAGTTCGTCGTGCAGGGCCGGGGGCCGGGTGTAGCAGTCGGGTTCCTTGCGACCGTCGGAGTAGTAGACCGGGCGGGGGGTGACGGTGATGTCGGTGTCGGCGCCCATGGCGTACCACCAGCAGATGTTGGCGACGGTGTAGCCGGGGTGGGCACGTCGGGCGGCGTCCCAGAGTTTGTCGCCGGCGACCAGGCCGTTGTGCTGGCGCCACAGCAGTACGTCGCCGAGGTCGCGGAAGTACCAGCCGTTGCCGACGATGCCGTGCTCCGACGGGTGGGTGCCCGTGAGGAACGTGGACTGGGCGGCGCAGGTGACGGCGGGCAGGACGGTACCGAGCGGCGCCTGCGAGCCGGACTGGGCGAGCGTCTTGAGGTGGGGCATGTGGTCGAGGAGACGGGGGGTCAGGCCGACGACGTCCAGGACGAGGAGCGGGGTGGGTCGGCCGGAGGCGGTTACGTCAGCTCGGAGGGCTGGGTGGGTGGCGAGATCTTCCGGCGCTACTGGGCCTTCCTGGGCTGCTGGGCCTTCCTGGGCTGCCGGTTCTGGTGGCTCGGTCATGGCAGCTCCTTGAGGCCGAGGTCGGTCAACAGGTCACGGGCGAGGGTGAGTTCGGCGGCGATGCCCTCGGCGAGCTGGCTGCGGGCGCGGGGCCGCAGCTCGGCCGGCAGGGCCTGCCAGGTGTAGGTCTCGACCTCCAGGTGCCGGGTGAGCGGGTGCGGTCCGCCGACGAGCCGGGCCAGGACGTCCTTCAGGACATCGAGCGTGGAGGTGAGAGGTGCGGCGGGGGCCGCGTGGAGCGGGACATGGAAGTGGGCGCGCCACGGGGAGGCGTCGGGGAGGGCCTCACCGTTGAGGGCCTGGCCGAGGTCGTCGGTGCCGCGTAGGCCGGCGGCGGTGGCGGTGCGGGTCTGGTGCAGGAAGCGGGGTTCGTCGAAGGCGGCGAGGGCCTCGCGGACATCGGGGAGGTGCGGGTGCTCGGCGTGCAGTGCGGCCGAGAGCTGGGACTTGACGACGGGGACGCGGGCTTCGGTGAGCGCGTCCAGCGCGGACGGCGGGTCTTCGAAGGAGGTGGCGAGGTGACAGGTGTCGACACAGATGCCGATGCGGTCGTGTCCGATCGCAGCGAGCGGGGCAATGGCATCGCCGGTGGTCTCGACGATGCAACCGGGCTCGGGTTCGAGGCCGACGCGGATGTCGCGGCCGGTCAACTCCCGCAGGGCGTCGAGGCGTTCGGCGAGGGTGCGCAGGGCGATGCGGGCCGTCTCGGCGCGGCGGTCGTCGTAGGCGGTGCGCCAGGCGAGGGGCAGGGTGGAGATGCTGCCCTCGGTGACGTCGTCGGGGAGGAGGCCGGCGAGGACTCGGGCCAGGGCGGTGGTGTGGTCGAGGCGTTCGGGGTCGGCCCAGTCCGGCTTGTAGACGCGGTACTTGACCTCTTCCGCGCCGAAGCCTTCGTACGGGAAGCCGTTGAGGGTGACGACCTCGAGGCCGCGCCGGTCGAGTTCGGTGCGCAGGCCGCGCAGGGCGGACGGGTCTGTGACGAGGGCCTGGGCGGCGTCCTTGGCGAGCCAGAGCCCGATGCCGAGGCGGTCGCGGCCGAGCCGCCGGCGGACGGGCTCGCAGTGGTCGCGGAGTTGGGCGAGGACGCCGTCGAGGGTCTCGGCCGGGTGGACGTTGGTGCAGTAGGCGAGGTGGACGGTGGAGCCGTCGCGGTGGCGGAAACGCATGACTCACGCTCCCGGAGCCGGGGCGGCGGCAGGGTCGTCCCGCTGTCCCGGTGCTCCTCCTGGCCCTTCATCGAGGTCCTTCGGGGCGCCACGGAGGATGGAGTTGCCCTCGTGGGTCGCGTCCGGGGTTGCGACGTCGAGGTCGAGCCGGCCGCTGAGTCCGTAGAAGGCGACAGGGTTGCGCCACAGCACCCGGTCCACGTCGTCCTCGCCGAAGCCTTCCGCGAGCATCAGGTCGGCGACCTTGCGGGTCTTCAGGGGATCGCTCCTGCCCCAGTCGGCGGCGGAGTTCACCAGCACCTGCTCGGGCCCGTACTCGCGAAGGATCGCGATCATCCGCTCCTCGTCCATCTTGGTGTCGGGATAGACGGAGAAGCCGAGCCAGCAGCCGCTGTCCTTGGCCTCCTTGACGGTGGTCTCGTTGAGGTGGTCGACCAGGACGCGGTCCGCGGGCAGTGCGGACTCCCGGACGACGTCGAGCGTGCGGCGCAGGCCCGCCAGCTTGTCACGGTGCGGGGTGTGGACGAGGGCCGGCAGCTCGTGGGCGGCGGCGAGCTGGAGCTGGGTTGCGAGGGCGGTGTCCTCGGCGGGGGTCATCGAGTCATAGCCGATCTCACCGACGGCGACGACCTGGTCCTTGACGAGATAGCGGGGCAGTTCGTCGAGGACGGGGACGCAGCGCGGGTCGTTCGCCTCCTTGGGGTTGAGGGCGAGCGTGCAGTGGTGGGCGATTCCGTACTGCGCCGCGCGGAAGGGCTCCCAGCCGAGGAGCGAGTCGAAGTAGTCGAGGAAGGAGGCGGGAGAGGTGCGGGGCTGGCCGAGCCAGAAGGAGGGCTCGACGACGGCACGGACGCCGGCAGCGTGCATCGCCTCGTAGTCGTCGGTGGTGCGCGACGTCATGTGGATGTGGGGGTCGAAGAGGCGCATCAGGACTCCTTGCCGTCGGTGCCGTGGCCGCCGCGCTCGGCGGCGGGCGCGGGCGGGGTGGCCGTGGGGTCGGTCAAGGTCAGGACGCGGTACAGGTCTTCGGGCACGGAACGGCCCGCGGCGGTGCGCTCGGCGGCGTAGTCGCCGAGCATGCGGGCGAGTTCGGCGTCGCGGTGGGCGCGGCGGTCCAGGTCGGCCACCGTGTCGACGTGGACACCGGTGAACAGGCACTTCAGGACGGCGTGCCGCCATTGGTGGGGGTCGAGGTGCCGGGCGGCGTAGGGGCCGACGGCGGCGGCGAGGAGCCGGGTGTCGTTGGTGCGCAGGGCGTCCTCGACGAGTGGGAGGGCCTGCGGGCCGGACACGAGGTGGGGCAGTGCGTGCAGGACGGCGCGGCGTTCGGCTCCGGTGCCCTGGAAGTAGACCCGGGTGAGGGCGTCGGTGTCGGCGCGGGCCGCGTGCAGGATGAGGACGCGGGCGGCGTCGGCGTGGTCGGGGCCGCAGCGGCGCCCGGCCTCGGCGATGCGCAGCTCCCAGGCGGAGATGGGGCCGTGGGTGCCGGGGTTGGCGGCGGCCTCGTCCAGGGCTCGGTGGAGCCAGGTGCGGGCGGCCGGCTCGAGGCGGGCGGCGAGGTGGGCGCGTAGCTCGGTGGGCGGGGTGAGGGCGAGGGGTGTGCCGTCGTCGGAGTCCGTCCGGTGCGTGGCTTCGCCGGGCGCGTGGCTCTCACCGGGCGGGCGGCTCTCACCGGGCGGGCGGCTGTCGGTGTCCGCGCCCGGGGTGGCCGGGCTGGTGCGGGGGTGGGTCATGAGGTGCTCCCTTCGGGGGTGGCGGAGGGATCGCCATGGGGTGGGACGAGTACGGGTGATCTGGTGGCCGTGGCCTCGGCGCTGCGGAGGAACGGGAGGGAGTGTTCGGCGAAGTGGGGGCCCGCGTGGGAGTGGCGGGGCAGTTCGACGACGGTCAGGCCCTGGTAGCCGGTGGCGGCGAGGGCGGCGAGGACGGGTGGGAAGTCGATCTCGCCGTCGCCGAAGGGGAGGTGTTCATGGACGCCGCGGCGCATGTCCTCGATCTGGACGTGGCGCAGCCAGGGGGCGGCGGCGCGTACGCAGTCGGCGGGCGAGAGGGGTTCGAGGCACTGGCAGTGGCCGATGTCGAGGGTGAGTCCGAGGTGTTCCGGGTCGCCGAGTGTGCGGCGGAGCCGGTCGAAGTCGGCGAGGGTGGCGAGGAGGTGACCGGGTTCGGGTTCGACGGCGAGGGGAACGCCGGCGGTGGTGGCGGCCTCCAGGACGGGGGTGAGCGCGTCGGTCAGGCGGTGCCAGGCGGTGTTCGGGTCCGTTTCCGGCGGCGTGATTCCGCTGAAGCAGTGGACGGCGTGAGCGCCGAGGTCGGCGGCAACCCGGACGGCGCGGATCAGCAGGTCGACGCGGCGCGCTCGGTCGTCCGGGTCGGGGTCCAGCAGGGCGGGGCCGTGCTTGCGGCGCGGGTCGAGCACATAGCGGGCGCCCGTCTCCACCGTGACGTCCAGACCGAGCGCGTCCAGCCGCTGTGCGAGGCGGTGGGTGCGGGCGGCGAGGTCCGGGGCGAGCGGGTCGAGGTGCATGTGGTCGAGGGTCAGGCCGACGCCGTCGTAGCCGAGGTCGGCGAGCAGGGCCAGGGCGTCGTCGAGGCGGAGGTCGGCGAGGCCGTTGGTGCCGTAGCCGAAGCGGAGGGGGGCCGCGGAGGCTTGAGCGACGGGGGCGGTGGCGTGCTCGGCGCTGGTGCCGTGCGGGTCGCTGTCGGCTCCGGCGGTGGCATGTTTGACACTTGTGCCGTGCGGGTCGCCGTCGGCTCCGGCGGTGGCATGTTTGACACTTGTGCCGTGCGGGTCGCCGTCGGCTCGCGATGCCTCGGCGGGGCGGCCCGGGACGGTGGTCGTCCGGCTCATGTGATGCTCACCTTCCTTCCGAACCGTCGGCCGAGAGGGGCGAGTCCCGCGATGACCAGGGCGGTGAGGCCGGCTCCGGATCGGGCGGACAGCGCGGCCTGGAGCGGGATCGTGGCGCGGATGCCGCCGCCGACGGCTCGTTGGGTGAGCGGAGGTGAGGGGTTGAGGGTGGCGTGGAAGTAAGGGCGGGCGGCGGTCGCGGCGTAGGCGGCGGCGAGGGCTGCCGTCAGGGCGCGGGCGGGCGGCCAGGCGGGGGTGGTTGGCCGGGGTTGGGTCGTCCGCAGGGCGTGTCCGGGCCCACGTCGTCGGTGCCCGGCGGTGGCGGGCTCGGCCGTGGCAGGAAGGGTGACCTCCATGGCCGGCCGGGTGGGGGTGGCTGACTCCGGGTGGATGCCGGCCAGGCCGGTGCCCGGGGTCCGGTCCGCCGGGAAGCCGGTGGGGCGGTGGGCCAGGAGGCGGCTCAGGAGGGCCGTTGTGGTCAGGGCCGCGAGTGGCGCCAGGGGTGAACCGCCCTTGGTCTCCTGGCGGGACACTGCGGTGACGGCGAGCGTGTGGGTGCCGAGCAGCGCGGCTGACGGGAGTGCGGCGCGGGTGTGGCCGGTGGTGGCCGCTGCGCCGAGGAGGAGGTCCAGGGCACGGGCCGTGGCCATGGCCGCGGGGCCGCAAGGGGTGTGCTTGAGGCCGAGGTCGTAGGCCCAGACGGTGGCCGCGAGGGGCGCGGCGACGGTGAGAGCGGGGCGGCCGGCACCGGCAGCGAGGGCCAGGCCGGCACCGGTCAGGGCGCAGGCGGCGGTGAGGGCGGCCGCGGGGTGGATGCGGCCGGACGGGAGCGGGCGGTGGGGGCGTTCGGCGGCGTCCTCCGCACGGTCCGCCCAGTCGTTGAGGGCCATGCCGGCCTCGTAGAGACAGAGGGAGGAGCCGATGGCGAGCAGGGTGCGGTGGTTGGGCCGCCCGCCGGCCGTGACGGCACCGCTCAGGGCGTCGCCGGGGACGGTGAACAGGGCGGGGAGCCGGAGCAGTTCGGCCCAGGCACGGCTACGGCTCACGACCGCTCCCCGTCAGCGGGCTCGCGCGGATCGACACCCTGGGCGGCGGCCTCACCGGCGGCCCCTCGGTGACCGGCGTCCCGGGCGACGCCTTCGCCCCGAGCCGTCGCACCACGCGTGGCAGCTTCAGGGGCGGACTCGCGGTGACCGGCGCTCCGAGCGGCGGCCTTCACAGCCGACCCTCGCAGATCGAGGCCCCGAGCGGCAGCCTCCTCACCCGACTCCTGGTCACCGGCGGCCCGAGCGAAAGCCTCCTCACCCGACTCCGGCAGATCCGCGCCCCGGGCAGCAGCCACCTCACCCGACCCACGCACATCGAGGCCCCGAGCGGCAGCCTCCTCACCCGACTCCTGGTCACCGGCGGCCCGAGCGAAAGCCTCCTCACCCGACTCCGGCAGACCCGCGCCCCGGGCAGCAGCCACCTCACCCGACCCACGCACATCGAGGCCCCGCGCAGCAGCCACCTCCACGGCCCCGCGGTGACCCGCACCCCGCGCGCCGTCCCCGCCCCCGGCCGTCGCCGGCACCTCCCCGTCCCCGCCCGCCAAGCGGAGCCGCTCCCCCAGTCCCGTCAGCGTCGCGTACTGCTCTCCCAGGCTCGCGGGACCCTGTCCCACCGGGTCCTTGAAGTAGAAGCCCAGTTCGGAGAGCGGGCCCGTCAGGCCGGCCTGGTGGGCGCGGGTCGTGAGGCGGGCCAGGTCCAGTACCAGGGGGGCCGCGAGGGCCGAGTCGCAGCCCTGCCAGATGGTCTGGAGGATCATGCGGGTGCCGAGGAAGCCGTCGAAGGCGATGTGGTCCCAGGCGGTCTTCCAGTCGCCGAGGGCGGGGACGTCGTCGATGTGGACCTCGCCCTCGGGGACGGTGCCGAGGGTGTCGGCGAGGACGCGTTCCTTGCCGGCGTTCTTCGCCGCGGCGGCGGCCGGGTCGGCGAGAGCCGCGCCGTCACCTCCGCCCAGCAGGTTGGTGCCGGACCAGGCCCGCACGTTCAGCGCCCGTTGCGCGAACATCGGGCCCAGCACGGCCCGCAGCAAGGTCTGGCCGGTCTTGCCGTCCCGGCCGGCGTAGGGCAGCCCGCTCCGCTCGGCCTCGCGGGCGGCGACGGGGTGGTGCATGCCCTCGGAGGGGGTGAAGTTGATGTAGGGGCAGCCTGCGCGCAGGGCTGCCAGCGCGTAAAGGGTGCTGGCGGGCAGCGGGGCGTCGGGGCCCTGGGACGCGGGTTCGGTCGAGGCGACGTTCACCACGACCGCCCGCTCCAGCTCATGGCGGCGTACGAAGTCCCGTATGTCGTCGGCGAAGGCCGTGATCAGTTCGGCCTCGCTCCTCGTGTCACCCGGGGTGGGGCCGCCTGGCCTGATCTCCCGGTCCGTGGCGGCGAGTTCGGCGGTGACGGCGGTGGCGACGCCGGGCGGGAGGACGCCGCCGGCGGTCAGCGTCTCGGCGCGTTTGGGCAGGGGGCAGTCGAGGGTGTCGTGGCCGCCGAAGACGAGGTCGGACAGCGCGGGCAGGCCGCTGCCGGCGAACGCCGGGGTCTCGGTCACCATGCCGGTGGGCGGATGCAGCCCCGCGGTGATGGCGGCGCACCCCGTGACGACGGTGGTGGCGACGGAGCCTCGGGCTCCGATCAGCCACACTCCCACACGCGGTCGGGAGAGGGACGCGGACATGGGCTGCCTCCTGATCGTGCGCGAACCCGAAAAGAGGGGTGGAGACGGCGGGCGGGGATCCGGCGTTCCCCGCCCGCCGCCGTTCAGTTACCCGTGACGGGCAGTTCCTTCAACTGGATGTTGCGGAAGGAGACCTGGTCGTCGGCGCCATGGTTCTGGAGGCCGATGTAGCCGTCGGTCAGGCTCCGCTCGGGGTCCTTGTTGGTGAAGTCGTTGATCTTGACTCCGTTGAGGAACACCTGGAGGCGTTCGCCCTGGACCTTGATCTCGTAGGAGTTCCACTGGCCGGGCGGTCGCAGAACCCGGTCACGGGCCTTGATGTCCGCCGACTTGAACGAGTAGACGGAGCCCGTGGTGCGGTCGGGCGCGTCCGTGGCGTCGATCTGGATCTCGTAGCCCTTGTTCACCGCGGACCAGGGGTCGTCGGAGGCCGGGAAGCCCACGAAGATCCCGGAGTTGTCGTCGCCCTGCATCTTCCAGTCGAGCTTGAGGGAGTACGACTTCAGCTCCTTGGCCTGGTACCAGAGAAGGCCCATGCCGCCCTCGGACTCCAGGGTGCCGTCCTTGACGTTGAACTTGCCGGGGCCGGCCTGCTTCCAACCCTCCAGGGTCTGGCCGTTGAAGATCTTCCGGTAGTCCTTGCTCGGCTTGCAGTCCGCCTTGACCTGCCCGGTGGCGTACTGGAGGCCGCCGAGCAGATGGCCCCGGAAGGCCTCATCGGCGTAGGACTCCTTGGTGTGGCCGCCGCCGGTGTAGAAGGACCGGCCGCCGCCGTAGCTCTGGCACCAGGCGATCGGGTGGTCGCCCTTCATGTTGCCGCCCTGGTAGGTGGTCTCGTCCAGGGTGGCGAGGACCTTGGCCTGCCCGCGCGGGTTGGTGCGGTAGTTGTACCACTCGTCGGTGCGCTCCCAGGCGTCGCCGAGGTGCGCGGTGGACGGGTGGTCGTGGTCCTCGACGCGGACGGTGGCCTTCTGGATGGCCGGGTGCGAGTCGAAGTAGGCGCCGACGAGGCCGCCGTAGAACGCCCAGTCGTACTCGGTGTCGGCGGCCGCGTGGATGCCCATGTAGCCGCCGCCACCGGCCACGTAGTCCTCGAACGCCTTCTGCTGATCGGCGTTCAGCACGTCGCCGGTGGTGGACAGGAAGGCCACCGCGTCGTACTTGGCGAGGTTGGTCGTGGTGAACTGCCGGGCCTCCTCGGTCGCGTCGACCGTGATGCCGGCCGGGCCGCCGAGCTCCTTGAGGGCCGCGATTCCGGCGGGGATGGAGTCGTGCCGGAAGCCGGCGGTCTTGGAGAAGACGAGGACCTTCTTGCCGCCCCGGAACGGCTCCTTGGAGAACTCGAAGTCGTCCACGTCGTACAGCGCGCCCTCGCCGCCCTTGAAGACCAGGTAGATCTGCGTGGTCCCCTTGGGCAGCGCCCGCAGCGGCACGTCGACGTTCTGGAAGGTCTCCCAGCTCCCGGTCGGCGGGATGTACGCCGAGCCGTGCAGCGGCCCGTCGGGCGAGCCGGTGCGCAGCTCGATGAAGCCGCCCGCACCGCCGGAGGCGGCCCGCACGGTCATCTTCTTCTGTCCGTCGAAGCGGTAGGGGGTGAAGGCGATCCAGTCGCCGTCGTTGATGTCGCCGACGGTCTTGCCACCGTTGGCGCCGGTCTTGTCGTAGACCTTCACGCCCGACTGGGTACCGAAGTGCTCGGCCTGGCGGTGCAGCGGCTGGAGCACGGCGCGGGCGGTGCCGGTGAGCGCCTCCTGGCCGTTCGCCCCGCCGTCGGTGTAACTGGCGCCGACGACGCCGTAGATGTTGGCGTTGGGGTCGTGACCGCCGTCACCGGCGGGCGGCGTCAGGGTGCCCGCGCAGCCCATCTCGCTGGTCAGCTCGTGGGCGTGGGAGTCGTGGCCGAGGCTGTAGACGACCTTGACCTTGGAGCAGTCGACCGTCTCCTCGGGGTCGGTGACGGTCACCTTGAACGGGACGGGCTTGCCGAACTCGGCCATCGCGCCGTTGCCCGGGATGTCGATCTTCACCTTGGGCTCGGTGTTGCCGACCACGATCCGGGTGCTGGCGTTGCCCGTGTTGCCCTCGGGGTCCTTGGCGGTGAAGGTGGCGGTGTAGGTGCCGACCTTCTTGTACTGGTGGGTGGGGGTGAGACCCTCGCCCTTGGTGCCGTCGCCGAAGTCCCAGCCATAGGTGAGGTTCGGGGAGTCGGCGTCCTTGGCGGAACCGGTGAACTTGACCTTGAGGCCGGCCGCTCCGGACGTCTTGTCGGCGCTCACCTCGGCGATCGGCGAGAAGCCGTCCTCGGCGTTCTCGATCCGGTACAGCGCGGAGTGCTCGTCGCCCTGGAACCAGGAGATGCCGTAGTCGAGGACGTAGAGCGCGCCGTCGGGGCCGAACTCCATGTCCATGATCTGGGTGCCGGTCCACGGGAAGTCGTTGATCTTCGCGACGGAGCCGTCGTCGTTCTGCTCGATCCGCTTGATCCAGCGGCGGCCGAACTCACCCGCGAAGAAGTCGCCGTCGTAGGACTCGGGGAACTTCACGCTGGATTCGAGGTCGGGGTCGTAGCGGTAGACCGGGCCGCCCATCGGGGACTCGGAACCGGTGCCGAACTCGGGCACGGAGCCGCCGTCGTACGGGATCCAGGCGGCCTGCGCGGGCGGCAGGTCGGTGAGGCCGGTGTTGTACGGCGAGGTGTTCTTCGGGGCGGCGCAGTCGAACTTCGCGCCGGAGGTGCCGGTGGCGAAGTCGTAGTCGACGTAGGCGTCGTTGTTGCCGGTGCAGAAGGGCCAGCCGAAGTTGGCGGCCTTCGTGACCTTGGCGAACTCGACCTGGCCTGCCGGGCCGCGCGTCGCCGAAGCGGCACCCGCGTCGGGGCCGTAGTCACCGACGTACACGATGCCGGTCTTGTCGTCGACGCTCATCCGGAACGGGTTGCGGAAGCCCATCGCGTAGATCTCGGGACGGGTCTTCTCGGTGCCCGGGGCGAAGAGGTTGCCTTCCGGGATGGTGTACGAGCCGTCCTCGGCGACCTTGATACGCAGGAGCTTGCCGCGCAGGTCGTTGGTGTTGCCGGCGCTGCGGCGGGCGTCGAAGGCCGGGTTGCGGCCCTCGCGGACGTCGATCGGCGTGTAGCCGTCGGAGGCGAAGGGGTTGGTGTCGTCGCCGGTCGACAGGTAGAGGTTGCCGGCCGCGTCGAAGTCGATGTCGCCGCCGACGTGGCAGCAGGTGCCGCGGGAGGCCGCGACGTCGATGACCTTCTTCTCGCTGGCCATGTTCAGCGTGCCGTTGGCGTTGAGGACGAAGCGGGAGAGGCGGTTGACGCCGTCGAACTTCTTGAAGTCGTCGGCGGTGCCGGTCTCCGGGGCGTCGCCCGCGGGGGTGTCCAGCGGCGGGGCGTAGTAGAGGTAGATCGCCCGGTTGTTCTTGAAGTCCGGGTCGATACCGACGCCCTGAAGGCCTTCCTCGTCGTGGCTGTAGACCGGGATCTTTCCGGCGACCTTGGTGACGCCGCCCTGGTCGGTGAGGCGCAGTGTGCCGTCGCGCGAGGTGTGCAGGACGCTGCGGTCCGGGAGCACGGCGAGCGACATCGGCTCGCCCATCTCGGGTTCGCCCTTGGCGAGCGGAACCTGCTGGAACTGCCCTTCGGCGGCGGCCGGTTCGTCGTGCTCGGGGTGGCCGGGGTGGGCGCCGGCGACGGTCGCCGGGGTGCCCACGGCCAGGAGCAGGCCGGTGAACAGGGCGAGGGAGGTGCGAAGTCTGGGACGCCTCGGGGTGCGGGTGCTTCTGAGTCTCGTTCTGTGCACGAAGTCCCTCCGGGAACGGGTGGGCCGTACTGGGTGGGTGCGTGGACGTGCGGTGCGGGCGCCGGGGTGCGCCGTCACCCCGGAGGGGGCTGTGCCATGAACTCTTCCGTGTGTCCTGACCACTGCCGTGTGTCCTGACCACTGCCGTGTGTCCCGAACACTGCCGTGTGTCCTGACCACTGCCGTGTGTCCTGACCACTGCCGTGTGTCCCGAACACTGCCGTGTGTCCTGACCACTGCCGTGTGTCCTGAACAACTCCGTGTGTGTCCTGAACACTTCAGGGACGGTAACCGCGTCCGTCCGGGCCGAACACCCCTTGCGTCAGGATCGGTTGAACTTTTTCCCATCGCAGGACAAAGCGGGATCCGCGCAGGTCGGAGGGGGGACCGGCGGTGCTCCCGGTCCCCGTCCCCGACCTGCGCCGGGTGCGCGGTTCAGCTATTGAACGCGGCGTCGAAGGACGCGCTCGGTGGCTCGAAGTCGAAGGCCTTCAGCCGGGTCAGTGCCTCGGGGGCGCCCTGGAGCCGGTCCATGCCGGCGTCCTCCCATTCCACGGAGATCGGGCCCTTGTAGTCGATGGAGCGCAGCATCCGGAAGACGTCCTCCCAGGGGACGTCGCCGTGCCCGGCCGACACGAAGTCCCAGCCGCGGCGCGGGTCGCCCCACGGCAGATGCGACCCGAGGCGCCCGTTACGGCCGTCGAGGCGCTTGCGGGCCTCCTTGCAGTCGACGTGGTAGATGCGGTCGCGGAAGTCCCACAGGAACCCGACCGGGTCGAGGTCCTGCCACACGAAGTGCGAGGGATCGAAATTCAGGCCGAAGGCGGGGCGGCCCCCGACGGCCTCCAGAGCTCGCCAGGTCGTCCAGTAGTCGTAGGCGATCTCGCTGGGGTGGACCTCGTGCGCGAACCGGACGCCCTCCTCGTCGAAGACGTCGAGGATGGGGTTCCAGCGGGTCGCGAAGTCCTCGTAGCCGCGTTCGATCATCGACTCGGGCGCCGGCGGGAACATGGCGACCAGATGCCAGATCGCCGAGCCGGTGAAGCCGATCACGGTGTCGACGCCGAGGGCGGCCGCGGCACGAGCGGTGTCCTTCATGCGGGCCGCGGCGCGCTGCCGGACCCCCTCCGGGTCCCCGTCGCCCCACACCTCGCCCGGCAGGATGGCCTGGTGGCGCTCGTCGATGATGGCGTCACAGACCGCCTGGCCGACCAGATGGTTGGAGATCGCCCAGCACTTGAGGCCGTACTTGTCGAGCAGCGCCTTCCTGGAGTCGATGTACGACGGGTCCGCGAGGGCCTTGTCGACCTCGAAGTGGTCGCCCCAGCAGGCGAGTTCGAGCCCGTCGTAGCCGAAGTCGCGGGCGAGCCGGCAGACCTCCTCAAGCGGCAGGTCGGCCCACTGGCCGGTGAACAGCGTGAACGTACGCGGCATTGCGCGTCAGCCTCCTCAGGCCGCTATCGGGGTGGTTCAGACGGCGATCGGGGTGTAGACGGAGTTCTTCTGGGCGCTCTCCTCCACCGCCGCGAGCACGCGCTGCACCTGGAGCCCGTCGGCGAAGGAGGGTGACGGCCGGCGGCCCTCGGCGACGGCGTGGACCAGGTCTCGGGCCTGGTGGACGAAGGTGTGCTCGTAGCCGAGGCCGTGGCCCGGCGGCCACCAGGCGTCCAGGTAGGGGTGGTCGGGCTCGGTGACGAGGATGCGGCGGAAGCCGGCGTGCGCGCCCGGTTCCCTGCCGTCGTGGTAGGAGAGCTCGTTGAGCCGCTCCAGGTCGAAGGCGATCGAGCCGAGCTCGCCGTTGAGCTCGATGCGCAGGGCGTTCTTGCGGCCGGTGGCGTAGCGGGTGGCCTCGAAGGAGGCGAGGGCGCCGGAGGGGAAGCGGCCGGTGAACACGGCGGCGTCGTCGACGGTGACCTGGCCGGTGCCGTTCGCGGAGACGGCGGACAGGCCGCTCGTGGGTCCGCCGGGCAGCGGCCGTTCCTTCACGAAGGTCTCCGTGAGGGCGGACACCCCGCCGAGCTGCTCCCCCGCCAGGTACTGCGCCAGGTCGATGATGTGCGCGCCCAGGTCGCCGAGCGCGCCCGAACCGGCGAGCTCCTTGCGCAGCCGCCAGGTCAGCGGGAACTGCGGGTCCACGAGCCAGTCCTGGAGGTACGTCACCCGCACATGACGCAGGGTGCCCAGGCGGCCCTCGGCGACCATGCTGCGGGCCAGCGCGGTGGCGGGGACACGACGGTAGTTGAAGCCGACCATCGCCAACTGCCCGCGTTCGTACGCCTCCTCGGCCGCCGCGGCCATGGTCTCGGCCTCCTCGACGGTGTTCGCGAGGGGCTTCTCGCACAGGACGTGCTTGCCCGCGGCCAGCGCTGCGAGGGCGATCTCGGCGTGGCTGTCGCCCGGGGTGCAGATGTCGACGAGGTCGATGTCGTCCCGCGCGATCAGCGCACGCCAGTCGGTCTCCGCCGACTCCCAGCCGTGCCGCTCAGCGGCCGCCCGCACGGCCGTCGCGTCCCGTCCGCAGATCGCGGCCAGGACCGGGGTGCGAGGGAGGTCGAAGACACGGCCCGCGGTGCGCCAGCCCTGTGAGTGGGCGGCGCCCATGAAGGCGTAGCCGACCATGCCGACGCGCAGTGGTGGCTTGTGGGTCCCCGTGACCGGCACTCCCGTCTCACCGGCCGTGGCCCGTGCCTCCGCCTCGGCCTCTTCGGGCTGCTGCGGCTGTCCCATGCGATGGTCCTCCTCGTCGTCGTGCCGCGGTGGGGGGTTTCGGGGCGTCCTGCGGAATCGTGCCGTCGCTTCCGGACCTCGGCGGAGCCGGAACCGAGGCCCGAGCCGGAACCGGAACCGAGGCCGGCGCCGGGGCAGTGGCCCCAGCCGGAACCGAGGCCCGAGCCGGGGCTGTGGCCCGTCGCTCCGCGGCGCGTCGCGGTCGTGCGCTCCGCGGCGGTCGCCGTCGTGCGCTCCGCGCCGGACGGCCTGCCGTACCCCAGCCGTCCCGGCCATCCGGACCCGGCGGCCGCCCCCGTGCCTCGCCGCGCCCGCGCTCCGGGCGGTCGGCCCGCATCCGGGCGCCGCGGCCCTGGCCGGCCCGATCCGCCGGACGCTCCCGGCCCTGCCCGACAGGCCCCTCGGCCGCGTCGGGCAGGGTGCGCCTCACTTGAAGCCGGTGGACATGTACTGGTCGACGTTGGCCTTGTCGACGACCGCCGAGTACAGCGTGATCGAGGCGGGGATCTCGAACTCGGCCATGCCGCCGACGCCCTTGCCCTGGCCCAGCGCACGGGCCAGGTCGATGGCGGACGCGGCCATGGTCGGCGGGTACAGGACCGTGGCCTTGAGGACGCCGTCGTCCTGCTTGATGGCCTGGAAGGCGGACAGCGCGCCCGCGCCGCCGACCATCAGGAAGTCGTCGCGCCCGGCCTGCTCGATGGCGCGCAGCGCGCCCACGCCCTGGTCGTCGTCGTGGTTCCACAGGGCGTCGAACTTCGACTGGGCCTGGAGCAGTTGCGCCATCTTGGCCTGGCCGGACTCGACCGTGAACTCGGCCGCCTGACGGGCCACCTTCTTGATGTTGGGGTAGTTCTTCAGGGCGTCGTCGAAGCCCTGCGTGCGCTGCTTGGTCAGCTCCAGGTTGTCCAGGCCGGCCAGTTCGATGACCTTGGCGTCGGACTTGTCCTTGAGCTTCTCGCCGATGTAGTGCCCGGCGTTCAGGCCCATGCCGTAGTTGTCTCCGCCGATCCAGCAGCGGTACGCCTGCGGGGTGTTGAAGATCCGGTCGAGGTTGATGACCGGGATGCCCGCGCGCATCGCCTTCAGGCCGACCTGGGTGAGCGCCTTGCCGTCGGCGGGCAGCACCACCAGAACGTCGACCTTCTTGTTGATCAGCGTCTCGATCTGACCGATCTGCGCGGCGGTGTCGTTCGACCCCTCGGTGATCTCCAGGGTGACGTCGGAGTACTTCTTGGCCCGGCTCTTGGCGTTGTCGTTGATCGCGTTGAGCCAGCCGTGGTCGGCCTGCGGTCCGGCGAAGCCGATGGTGACGGCCTTGCCGGGCTTGTCGTCGGCGGCCGGCTGGTCGTTCGCGGCCGGCTCGTCGTCGGGCTCATTGCTGGTGCAACCCACGAGGAGGGCACCCGCACCTATGGCGGCGGTCCCGAACAGCAGCCCTCTGCGACTGGTGAGCTCTGGCATGACGGTGAACCCTTTCCTCAGGTCGTGCTTGCGGTACGGCGCTGGACCAGCACGGCGGCGACGATGATCGCGCCCTTGGCGATCTGCTGGACGTCGCTCTGCAGGTTGTTCAGGGCGAAGATGTTGGTGATCGTGGTGAAGATCAGGACGCCGAGCACGGAGCCGACGATGGTGCCGCGGCCCCCGGTGAGCAGGGTGCCGCCGATGATCGCGGCCGCGATGGCGTCGAGTTCGTAGAGGTTGCCGTTGGTGTTCTGGCCGGAGCCGGCCAGGATGATCAGCAGGAAGGCCGCGATGCCGCAGCACAGTCCGGACAGCAGGTAGAGGTAGAGCCGCTGGCGGCGTACGTCGATGCCGGCGAGGCGGGCCGCCTCCGCGTTGCCGCCGACGGCGACCGTGCGCCGCCCGAAGGTCGTGCGGTTCAGCACCAGCCAGCCGATGATCGTCACGACTGCGAACACCATGACCAGCGGCGGGATGCCGAGGACGTACGCGTCGCGCTCGCCGAGGTCGAGTACCGAGGGGATGGTGACGATCTGCGTCTTGCCGTCGGTGATCTGGAGGGCCAGGCCGCGCGCGGAGGCCAGCATGGCGAGCGTCGCGATGAACGGCACCATCGCGCCGTACGCGATCAGTACTCCGTTGACCAGCCCGCATCCCACGCCGACGACGACCGCCGTGAAGAGGATGCCGGCGAAGCCGTACTCCTGGGTGGCGACCGTCGTCGCCCACACCGAGGCCAGCGCGACGATCGCGCCGACGGACAGGTCGATGCCGCCGGAGATGATGACGAAGGTCATGCCGACGGTGACGACGCCGATCACGGACGCCTGGGTGAGGACCAGTTGGAGGTTGCGGGTGTCCAGGAACTCGTCCGGCTTGGTGATGCCGCCGATGACGATCAGCGCGGCGAGGACGCCGAGCAGGGAGAGCGTGCGCACGTCGGCGTGGGCCATCAGGCCGCGCCAGGCGGGCGGTCCGTCGGCCGACTGCACCTTGCCGGTGCTGTCCCGCGGCGGTGAGGCGTGCTGCGTCATGACGCCGGGCTTCCTTCCATGACGAGGTCGAGTACGCGGTGTTCGTCGAGTTCGCGCGCGGGAGCCGTGTGTACGACACGGCCCTCGCGCAGCACCAGGACGCGGTCGGCGAGGCCCAGCACCTCGGGCACCTCGCTGGAGACCAGCAGCACGGCGAGGCCTTCGTCGGCCAGCCGCCGCACGACCGCGTACAGTTCCGCGCGGGCGCCGACGTCGACGCCGCGGGTGGGTTCGTCGAGCAGCAGGACCCGGCAGCCGCGCAGCAGCCAGCGGGCCAGGACGGCCTTTTGCTGGTTGCCGCCGGAGAGGGTGCGCACCGGCACCGACGGGTTGTCGGGCCGCAGCGACAGCTCCCGGGTCGCGGCGCGCGCCGCACCCAGTTCGGCGCCGCGGTCGATCCAACCGCCGCGCGAGAAGCGGGACATGGAGGACACCGACACGTTGCGGGTGACGGACTCCAGCATCAGCAGCGCCTGCGCCTTGCGTTCCTCGGGGGCGAGCCCGAGCCCCGCGCGTACGGCGGCGCGTACGCTGCCGGGCTTGAGCGCCCGCCCGTCCACGAGGACCTGACCGGCGCTGGGCTTGCGGGCGCCGTAGATCGTCTCCAGGATCTCGGAGCGTCCCGAGCCCACGAGTCCGGCGAGCCCGACGATCTCCCCGGGCCGCACGCTCAGGTCCAGGGACTCGAACTCGCCGTCCCGGGCGAGTCCGCGCACCTCCAGCAGCGGATCGCCGCCGGTCGCGTCCTTGGCGGGCCGCTCGGGGAAGACGTACTCGACGTTGCGTCCGGTCATCATCGCCACGACGTCCCGCGTCGGCGTCGACTTCGCCGGGAGTCCGCCGGCCACGGCCCGCCCGTCCTTCAGGACGGTCACCCGGTCGCCGATCCGGCGGATCTCCTCCAGGCGGTGCGAGATGTAGACGACGGCGACTCCGGCGCCGGTGAGGTCGCCGACGATGCGGAAGAGGTTGTCGACCTCGTCGGGGTCGAGCGCGGCGGACGGCTCGTCCATCACGATCAGCCGTACGTCGTGGGAGAGCGCCCGCGCCATGGAGACGATCTGCTGCTGGGCCGCCGACAACTCCCCGACCAGCCGGCCCGGATCGATCTCGGGATGTCCAAGTCGCTTGAGGAGTTGGGCAGTTGACGCCCGCGCCGCCTTTCCGCGTACGACGAAGCCGGCGGCCGTGGGTTCATGGCCGAGGTGGACGTTCTCGGCGACCGACAGGTGCTCGACCAGGTCGAGTTCCTGGTAGATGGTGGCGATGCCGAGGCGCATCGCGGCGATCGGCGAGCGGAGGGTGACCTCCTCGCCGCGCCAGCGGATGGTGCCGGTGTCGGGCTGGTGGGCGCCGGCGAGGACCTTGATGAGGGTGGACTTGCCGGCGCCGTTCTGGCCGAGCAGGCAGTGCACTTCACCGGCCTGGACGTCGAGGTCGACGCCGTCGAGGGCGCGGACTCCGGGGAACGACTTCGTGATGCCGTTCATGCTGAGCAGCGGTGGTTCTGGTGCCATGAGGTCCCCTTGGCGGGCGTGCGGGCCGGTTTCAGGGCGGGGCGAGGCAGAGCAGGGCGAAGCTGAGCGCTGTGCGTGATGCGGTGCTGGTGAGCCGTATGGAGTGAGTGGCTTACGCGGGTGAGAACAGGTGGTCGCTGATGAGCCGGGCCGCGCCGATGACTCCGGCGGTGGGGCCCAACTCCCCCAGCACGATGGGGAGGTTGCCGGTCGCAAGCGGCAGCGACTGGCGGTAGACCTGGGTGCGGATCGCGGCGAGCAGGTTGTGGCCGAGGCCGGTCACCCCGCCGCCGATCACCACCAGGCCCGGGTTGAAGAAGCTGACGAGTCCGGCGATGACCTGGCCGACGCGGTTGCCGCCCTCGCGGATCAGGTCGAGTGCGGTGGCGTCGCCGGCGGCGGCCGCGGCGGCGACGTCGACAGCGGTCAGGGTGCCGTTCGCCTCCAGCCGCGAGGCGAGTTCCTCCGACAGTCCCTGCTGGGCCGCCTCGACGGCGTCCCGGGCGAGGGCCGCCCCGCTGAAGTGCGCTTCCAGACACCCCCGGTTGCCGCAGGCGCAGGGGCGGCCGTCGGGCACGGCCTGGATGTGCCCGATGTCGCCCGCGCTGCCGGTGACACCGCGGTGGACGTCACCGCCCGCGACGATGCCGCAGCCGATGCCGGTGCCGATCTTGACGCAGAGGAAGTCGCCCACGGAGCGTGCGACGCCCGCGTGCTGCTCTCCCATCGCCATGAGGTTCACGTCGTTGTCGACCATGACCGGGCAGCCGAGTTCCTGGCTGAGCGCCTCCCGCACGGGGAAGCCGTCCCAGCCCGGCATGATCGGCGGAGCCACCGGGACGCCCTCGGGGAAGCGGACCGGTCCCGGGACGCCGATGCCGGCGCCGTCGAAACCCTCCGCGAGACCGGAGGCCCTCAACTTGGCGGCCATGGACAGGACTTGCTCGAAGACCGCGACGGGTCCCTCGCGTACGTCCATGGGGTGGTTGAGGTGTCCGAGGATCTCCAGCTCGGCGTTGGTGACGGCGACGTCGACCGAGGTCGCACCGATGTCGACGCCGAGGAAGCGCAGGTCGGGGTTGAGCCGGATGTTGTGCGACCGGCGGCCACCGCGTGAGGCGGCGAGTCCGTCGGCGACGGCCAGTCCCGTCTCCAGCAGGCGGTCCACCTCCACGGCCAGCTTGGACCGCGAGAGATCGATCTGATCGCCCAACTGGGCCCGGGAGTTGGGCCCGCCGTCGCGCAGCAGCCTGAGCAGCTTTGCCTGATGACCGTTAGCGGGTCGCGCCGTCATACGTCTCACGAGCCCCTCCCCGCCTCAATCGGCCTGAGCGCGCCGGGTTTCGGCCACCTCGGTGACCTGCTTTCGAGGGGAACGTAGCAGTGGCCGCCGGGACTGGGAAGAACTTGAGCAGAGATTGCCGTCAACTTTCTCCACTCACAGGACAAAGGCGGGCCGGACGACGCCACCGGGCGGGTTCGGCTGCGCCACAACTGATCGGCGATTTACGCCAGGAGGCCTGCAACGGGGCTTGGTTGGCTACTCTTTCCCTGCTGACAGCAGGTGCTTTGGGGGGAGCGCGAATGGCTCAGGATTCCTCGGCCGACGAACCGACGACGACGCCCCGGTCCGACGGCTCACCCGAAGCCGGCCCCGGCTACGCGATGCGCCTGGCGAACGGTTCGTACGACTGGTACCACAGCGCCGCCATCCGAGCGCGCCGCAACTTCCGGCTCTCCGAGACCCTGCTGCTGCTCTTCTCGGCCGCCATCCCGGTCTCGGCGGTCCTGTCGTCCAGGAACGCCGAGATCCCCGCCGTCCTGGGCGGCATCGTCGTGGTGATCACCGGCCTGCGCTCGGCCTTCCACTGGCAGGACGACTACCTGCGCTTCAGCCAGGCCCGCGAGGCGGTCGAGGCGGAACGCCGCCTCTACTGCACGGGGGCGGAGCCGTACGCCGCCCCCGAGACCCGCGACCAGGCACTGGCCGCCGCCGTCACCCGCATCGAACAGCGAGAGATGGGCACTTGGGTCCAACTGGCGGCCCCCCGCACGGAGACCACGGGGAACAACCTGCTGCCGTAAAGACCGGTAGGCGCAGGACCATCGATCCTCAGGACTTGCCCCGCGCGTGATACGACCGTCGCGTGTGCTCCGTGTGCTCTCGCATCAGTTGGGTGGCCTGCTGTTCGTCGCGGGCGGTGATCGCGGCGATCATTCCGCGGTGTTCGATCCAGGACTGGTGGCCGCGCTGGCGGGCGACCGGCGTGTAGTACCAGCGGACCCGGCGGTCGACCTGGGCCGCGAGTTCGGCGAGGACCGCGTTGCCGGCGAGTTCCATGATCTTCGCGTGGAAGCGGGCGTTGAGGGCGACGGCCGCGTCCACGTCGTCCGCGGCGACGGCCTTCTCACCCTCCGCGCAGAGCTGCTCCAGGGCCTTGATGCCGGCGCTGTCCGTATGAGCCGCGGCGAGCCGGGCCGCCTCGGCCTCCAGGAGGGTGCGGACGGTGAGGAGCTGGTCGGCCTCCTCCTCCGTGGGCTCGTGCACGAACGCGCCCTGCGCGGGCCGTAGATCGACCCAGCCCTCGGTGTTCAGCCGCTGCAGCGCCTCACGTACCGGCTGGCGCGACACGCCCAGGTGACCTGCCAGTTCGCTCTCGACCAGATGCTGGCCGGGCTGGAGGGCGCGGGTCGTGATGAGTTCGAGCAGCGCCTCGTAGACGCGGTCGCGCAGCGGGCCGGGCCGTTCGAGCTTGGGCACCGCACCCTGCGGCAGTCCTGTCGACAACATCGGTTCCCCTCCTGGGCGAACGCCGGGCGACTGCATCCCGTAGCCGATCGTCACTGAAAGCAGTATTGATTGTCTTTCGTCTACAGTCTACGGCGCACAGGGCCAGGGAAACGGCGAGTTGGCCACATCACACATGCGTCAGGGGCAGCGCACGACCTGTCCGGCGTACGACAGGTTCCCGCCGAACCCGAACAGCAGCACCGGGTCCCCGCTGGAGATCCGCCCCTGCTCCACGAGCTTGGACAGGGCCAGCGGAATGCTCGCCGCCGAGGTGTTCCCGGATTCGGAGACATCGCGTGCCACCACGGCGTTGACCGCGCCGAGCTTCTCGGCGAGGGGCTCGATGATGCGCAGGTTGGCCTGGTGCAGGACGACCCCGGCGAGGTCCTCGGGCGCGAGGCCCGCCCGCTCGCAGGCCCGGCGGGCGATGGCCGGCAACTGCGTGGTCGCCCAGCGGTAGACGCTCTGCCCCTCCTGCGCGAACCGCGCGGGCTGGCCCTCGATACGTACCGCGTGCCCCATCTCGGGCACCGATCCCCACAGCACCGGTCCGATGCCGGCGTCCTCGGACGCCTCGACGACGGCCGCCCCGGCGCCGTCCCCGACCAGCACACAGGTCGTGCGGTCGCTCCAGTCCGTCACGTCGGACATCTTGTCCGCGCCGATCACCAGCGCCCGCGCCGCCGCCCCCGCCCGCACGGCATGGTCGGCGGTGGCCAGGGCGTGGGTGAAACCGGCGCAGACGACGTTTATGTCCATCGCGGCCGGCGACGGGATGCCGAGCCGGGCGGCGACCCGCGCGGCCATGTTCGGGGAGCGGTCGATGGCGGTCGACGTGGCGACCAGGACCAGGTCGATGTCGCCGGGCGTGAGGCCCGCCGCAGCGAGCGCCTTGGCCGCGGCGTGGCCGGCGAGTTCGTCGACGGGCTCGTCGGGCCCGGCGATGTGGCGCGTACGGATGCCCACCCGAGATGTGATCCACTCGTCACTGGTGTCGACCATGCCCGCCAGATCCTTGTTGGTGAGTATCCTGGCGGGCTGATAGTGGCCGACTGCGGCGATGCGCGAGCCGTTCATCGTTGGTGATCCCCTCGAACCTCGGGTAGCGGGATTCACCAGTCTGATCAGTGACTCACCGGTACGGCGGCACGTGATGCCACAGGAATCGGGCGCCCTCGTTGTCAGCTTCCATCAGACCCTCGGACGCCCGAACAACTCCCGAACGCCTACCCGGTGAAGAGCTGCGTCGCCTTCTGTACGAGTTCGTAGAGCCCGTAGGCGAGCGGCACCCCCACCCATACCCAGGCGAAGGCGATCAGGCCCCGCCGGTCGGGCGGCGGGCTACTGCTGTCGCTGGACATCCGCGGCCTCCTTCTCCGCTTGCGCCGGCACGGGGATGTGGTGGCGGGGGTGGACGGGCCGGACGAGCTCATTGGCGACGAAGCCGACGACGAGCAGTCCGATCATGATGAACAGGGACAGCGTGTACAGGGACGAGCCGCTCTTGCCCGCCTCCTCCTGCCGGTCCGCGATCCAGTTCACGATCAGCGGCCCGAGGACGCCGGCCGTGGACCAGGCGGTGAGCAGCCGCCCGTGGATGGCGCCGACCTGGTAGGTCCCGAAGAGGTCCTTCAGATAGGCGGGGATCGTCGCGAAACCGCCGCCGTAGAAGGACAGGATCACCAGCGCGCAGAGGATGAACAGCGGCTTCGACGAGTCGCCGGCCAGCGCGATCACGCCGTACATCAGGGCGCCCGCGCCCAGGTACAGCCGGTAGACGTTCTTGCGCCCGATCAGGTCGGAGGTCGACGACCAGCCGATCCGGCCCGCCATGTTGGCGGCGGACAGCAGCGCGACGAAGCCGGCCGCGGCCGACGCCGACACCGGTGTGGAGGTGTTCGCGAAGAAGTCCGTGATCATCGGCGCGGCCTTCTCCAGGATGCCGATGCCCGCGGTCACGTTCATGCAGAGCACGACCCACAGACACCAGAACTGCGGCGTGCGCACGGCGTTGCGGGCGGACACCTGCGGCCCCTCGAAGACGGCCGGCCCGTCGCCGACCGGCTTCTCGGTGCGCGGCACCCGGACCAGCAGCACACCGAGCAGCATGAAGACGGCGTACGACAGCCCGTGCACCAGGAACGCGAGCGCGATCCCGGAGCTGTCGCTGCCGAACGACTCCAGCATCTGCGCCGACCAGGGCGAGGCGATGAGCGCGCCGCCGCCGAAGCCCATGATCGCGATGCCGGTGGCCATGCCGGGCCGGTCGGGGAACCACTTGATCAGTGTGGAGACCGGTGAGATGTAGCCGATGCCGAGGCCTATGCCGCCGACGAAGCCGTAGCCGAGGACGATCAGCCAGTACTGCTCCGTGGCCGCGCCGAGTGCGGAGAGCAGGAAGCCGGAGGAGAAGCAGACCAGGGCGACCGTCATGGCCCAGCGCGGGCCGTTGCGCTCCACCAGCGTGCCGCCGAAGGCGGCGGACAGGCCGAGCATGACGATGCCGAGCTGGAACGGCAGTGCGCTCTGGGTGCCGCTGAGGCCGAGCGCGGATTCGAGCGGTGGCTTGAACACACTCCAGGCGTAGGCCTGGCCGATGGACAGATGAACCGAGAGAGCGGCGGGCGGAACCAGCCAGCGGCTCCATCCCGGGGGCGCGAGCGGTGGACTCATGATCCCGAACGGTAGGGACGGGCAACTCGGTTGAGAAGGCGGCGCGTCGACCGTATTCGGTGAGCGGTATGCAGGACGCGACGAACGGTCGAACACCGTCCGGAAGGCCGTGCCGGGGGCGGGGCGCAAAGCCTCGGCGAAGGGCGTGCGCGAACCCTTGCTGACCCTCTATCCATACTGTAGACAATATTCCGTCGACAGGATTCGGCCCCCTGTGTCTTCGGCCGGTCCGACAACTTCCCAGCCACCTCCGCGGTACTCCCTCGACCGAACGGAGCGTTCCGAAGTGAAAGTTGCAGTCCTCGGTGCCGGTGCCATCGGCGCCTACGTCGGAGCCGCGCTGCATCGCGCGGGTGCCGACGTGCACCTGATCGCCCGTGGACCGCATCTCGCGGCCATGAGGCAGCACGGAGTGCGCGTGCTCAGTCCACGCGGTGACTTCACCGCGCGCGCCCACGCCACCGACGACCCGGCCGACATCGGCCCGGTCGACTTCGTCTTCCTGGGCCTGAAGGCCAACTCGTACGCGGCGTGCGGGCCGCTGATCGAACCACTGCTGCACGACACGACGGCCGTCGTGGCCGCCCAGAACGGCATCCCCTGGTGGTACTTCCACCGCCACGGCGGACCCCACGACGGCCACCGCGTCGAGAGCGTGGACCCGGACGGCGCGGTCAGTGCGGTGCTCGCGCCCGAACGGGCCATCGGCTGCGTCGTCTACGCCGCGACCGAGCTCGAAGGCCCCGGTGTCGTACGGCACCTGGAAGGCACCCGGTTCTCCATCGGCGAGCCCGACCGCAGCATCTCCAAGCGCTGTCTGGACCTCAGCGAGGCCATGATCGCCGGCGGTCTCAAGTGCCCGGTCGAACCCGACCTGCGCAACGACATCTGGCTCAAGCTGCTGGGCAACATCTCCTTCAACCCGATCAGCGCGCTGGCCCGCGCCACCATGCGGCAGATGTGTCTGCACGGCGGCACCCGCAAGGTCATCGAGATCATGATGACCGAGACGCTCACGGTCGCCGAGGCCCTCGGCTGCGAGGTCGGCATCTCCATCGAGCGCCGCCTCGCGGGCGCCGAGAAGGTCGGCGACCACCGCACCTCCACGCTCCAGGACCTGGAGCGCGGCAAGCCGCTCGAACTCGACGTACTCCTCGCGGCGGTCGTCGAGTTGGCGGAGATCACCGGCGTACAGGTGCCCACCCTGCGCACCGTGCACGCCATCTCGGACCTGCTCGCGCTGAGGAGCGCCGCATGAGGAAACGGCAACCGAAGAACTACACCCGGCTGACCCACCCGCTCGTCCGCGACTCCCGCGACGAGCCGTTCCGGCCGGCGACCTGGGAGGAGGCCCTGGACCGGGCGGCCGCCGGACTGGCCCGCAACCGGGGCGCCTTCGGCATGTTCTCCTGCGCCCGGGCCACCAACGAGATGAACTACGTGGCGCAGAAGTTCGCCCGCGTCGTCATGGGCACGAACAACGTCGACTCCTGCAACCGGACCTGTCACGCCCCCAGCGTCGCCGGCCTGTCGGCGGCCTTCGGATCGGGCGGGGGCACCTCGTCCTACGAGGAGATCGAGCACACCGACGTCATCGTGATGTGGGGCTCCAACGCCCGCTTCGCGCACCCGATCTTCTTCCAGCACGTGCTGAAGGGCATCAGGAACGGCGCCCGGATGTACGCCGTCGACCCGCGCCGCACCTCCACCGCCGAGTGGGCGGAGAGCTGGCTGGGGCTGAACGTCGGCACCGACATCCCGATGGCGCACGCGATCGGCCGCGAGATCATCCACGCGGGCCTCGCGAACCAGGCGTTCATCGAGCGGGCGACCAGCGGCTTCGAGGAGTACAAGGCACTCGTCGAGCCATGGACGCTGTCCCTGGCGGAGAAGGTGACGGGCGTGCCGGCCGCTGCCATCAAGGAGCTGGCCCACGCCTACGCCCGCGCCGAGCGCGCCCAGCTCTGCTGGACCCTCGGCATCACCGAGCACCACAACGGCACCGACAACGTCCGCGCGCTGATCAACCTCACTCTGCTGACCGGGCACGTCGGCCGTTACGGCAGCGGACTGCAACCCCTGCGCGGCCAGAACAACGTGCAGGGCGGCGGCGACATGGGCGCGATCCCCAACCGTCTGCCCGGCTTCCAGGACATCCTCGACCCGGACACCCGCCTCAAATTCGAGTCGGCCTGGGACACCGTCATCCAGCCCCACTACGGCCTCAACCTCACCGAGATGTTCGAGGCGATGGAGGAGGGCACGCTCCAGGCCGTCTACTGCATCGGCGAGAACCCGGCGCAGTCGGAGGCGGACAGCGAGCAGGCCATGCGGCGCATGCGGCAGCTCGACTTCCTCGTCGTCCAGGACATCTTCCTGACGAAGACGGCCGAGCTCGCCGACGTCGTGCTCCCGGCGACAGCCGGCTGGGCGGAGACCGACGGCACCACCACCAACAGCGAGCGACGGGTCCAGCGGGTTCGCCGGGCCGTCACCCCGCCCGGCGAGGCGCGCGAGGACATCGACATCATCTGCGAGCTGGCGGGACGGCTCGGCCACGAGTGGAAGTACGCGGATTCCGAGGCCGTCTGGAACGAACTGCGCTCGGTCTCCCCGGACCACTACGGAATGACGTACGACCGGCTGGCGGAGCACCAGGGCATCCAGTGGCCGTGCCCGAGCACCGACCGGCTCGAACCGAGCTATCTGCACGGCCGGTTGTGGGAGAGCGACCCCGCCGAGCGCGGCATGCCGGCGCCGTTCGGGATCGTCCAGCACGATCCGCCGGTCGACCTGACCGACGAGGAGTACCCGGTCCGGCTCACCACCGGACGGCGGCTCGACTCCTACAACACCGGCGTGCAGAGCGGGAGTTTCGCCTCCCCGCTGCGGCGCGGCGAGTACGTCGAGATCAGCCCGGAGGACGCCGAGCGGTACGGGGTCGTCGTCGGCGAGGAGGTCCAGGTGACCTCGCGGCGCGGCTCGGTCGTCGCGCCGGTCTGGGTCGACACGGCACTGCGGCCCGGGCTCGCCTTCATGACCATGCACTTTCCCGACGAGGTGGACACCAACCAGCTCACGATCGAGGCGAACTGCCCGATCGCGGGGACGGCGGAGTTCAAGGCGTCGGCGATCCGGATCGAGAAGCTCCCCGTCGCGACCATCGTGAGGTGACCTCAAGTGGACCTGCACTTCGGTGACAGCAAACCGACGGACGACGAACGGGCGGCCGTCGACGCCCTGCTCGGGCCGCCCGAGTCGTCCTGGGAGGGGGCCGACCGCTCCGACGCCGATCTGAGGTGGGCCCGGGGCGGGCGCGAGGCCCGGGACCGCCGCGACCTGCTGTTGCCGGGGCTGCACGCGATCAACGACCGGATCGGCTGGATCAGCGAGGGCGCCCTCGACCACCTGTGCCGGCGGCTGACGGTGCCGCCGTCGGAGGCGTACGGCGTCGCCACCTTCTACGCCATGTTCTCGGTCAAGCCGCGTCCGTCGACCGTGCTCCATGTGTGCACGGACCTCGCCTGCGTGGCGGCCGGCGCGAGCGAGCTGTGCGCCGGGATCGAGGCACGGCTCGGCCTCGGCAGCGGAGTGTCGGTCGAGCGCAGCCCGTGTCTGGGGCTGTGCGAACGGGCGCCGGCGGCGCTCGCGATCAAGGCCGGGGATCCGGTGCGCACGGCCGTCTCGGCGCCGGCGACCGTGCATGACGCCGTCCTCGCCGCCAGCGCCCCGGACTCGGCGCCCGAGGAGCCGTCGGCGGCGATGGCGGTGCCGCAGGCGGGCAGCGACGAGCTGGTGCTGCTGAAGCGCGTAGGTGTCGTCGACCCCATGAGTCTCGACGACTACCGCGCCCACGGCGGCTACCGCGCACTGCGCCGGGCCTTCGAGCTCGGTCCCGCCGGAGTCATCCGCGAGGTCACCGACTCCGGCCTGGTCGGGCGCGGCGGCGCCGCCTTCCCCACCGGCCGCAAATGGCAGGCCACGGCGTCGCAGCCCGACCATCCGCACTACCTCGTCTGCAACGCCGACGAATCGGAGCCGGGCACCTTCAAGGACCGCGTGCTCATGGAGGGCGACCCGTACGCGCTGGTCGAGGCGATGACGATCGCGGCGTACGCGACCGGCGCCCACAAGGGCTACCTCTATCTGCGCGGCGAGTACCCGCGCGCCCTCGCGCGCCTGGAACACGCCATCGCGCAGGCACGCGCGCGTGGCTTCCTCGGCGACGACGTCCTCGGCCAGGGCTACGCCTTCGACATCGAGATCAGGCGGGGCGCGGGGGCGTACATCTGCGGCGAGGAGACGGCCCTGTTCAACTCCATCGAGGGCTACCGGGGCGAGCCGCGCTCGAAGCCGCCGTTCCCGGTGGAGAAGGGCCTGTTCGGCAAGCCGACGGTGGAGAACAACGTCGAGACGCTGGTCAACGTCCTGCCGATCCTGACCATGGGAGCCCCGGCGTACGCGGCGATCGGCACTGAGAGGTCCACCGGGCCGAAGCTGTTCTGCGTGTCCGGGAGCGTCGCGCGGCCCGGGATCTACGAGCTGCCGTTCGGCGCGACGCTCGGCGAGCTGCTGGAGCTGGCCGGGGTCCGCGACGGACTGCGGGCGGTGCTGCTGGGCGGCGCGGCGGGCGGCTTCGTACGGCCGGACGAGACCGGCATCCCGCTCACCTTCGAGGGCACGCGGGAGGCGGGCACGACGCTCGGCTCGGGTGTCGTGATGGCCTTCGACGACACCGTTCCGCTGCCCCGGCTGCTGCTGCGCATCGCCGAGTTCTTCCGCGACGAGTCGTGCGGGCAGTGCGTGCCGTGCCGGGTCGGAACGGTCCGGCAGGAGGAGGCGCTGCACCGGATCGCCGAACGGACGGGTGCGGCGGCCGCCGATGACATCGCCCTGCTCAGGGAGGTCGGCCGCGCCATGCGGGACGCCTCCATCTGCGGTCTCGGGCAGACCGCGTGGAACGCCGTGGAATCCGCCATCGACCGACTGGGGGCGTACGAATGACCGTGACATCGCTGGGGATTCCGCGCCGGCTGCTGGAGTTCACCATCGACGGGGAGCCGGTGCGCACCCCCGAGGGGTCGACCATCCTCGACGCCTGCCGGGCGGCAGGGAAGGACGTCCCGACGCTGTGCGAAGGGGACACGCTCAGGCCCAAGAACGCCTGCCGGGTCTGCGTCGTCGAGGTCGAGCGCTCGCGCACCCTCGTCCCGGCCTGCTCGCGCAGGGCCGAGCCCGGCATGGAGGTCAGGACCGACACGGAGCGCGCGAGGCACAGCCGCAAGATCGTCCTGGAGCTCCTCGCCTCCTCGGTCGACCTGTCGACGACCCCGCGGGTCACCGAGTGGCTCAAGGAGTACGAGGCCAAGCCGGACCGCTTCGGCCCGGACGCGGCCCGCCTGAACGAGGAGCCGAAGGTCGACAACGATCTGTATGTGCGGGACTACGACAAGTGCATCCTCTGTTACAAGTGCGTGGACGCGTGCGGGGACCAGTGGCAGAACAGTTTCGCGATCTCGGTCGCCGGCCGCGGGTTCGACGCGCGCATCGCGGTGGAGCACGACGCCCCGCTGACCGATTCGGCGTGCGTGTACTGCGGAAACTGCATCGAGGTCTGCCCCACGGGCGCCCTGTCGTTCAAGTCGGAGTTCGACATGCGGGCGGCGGGTACGTGGGACGAGAGCAAGCAGTCCGAGACGACCACCGTGTGCGCCTACTGCGGTGTGGGCTGCAACCTCACGCTCCACGTGCAGGACAATGAGATCGTGAAGGTCACCTCGCCGCACGACAATCCGGTGACCCACGGCAACCTCTGCATCAAGGGCCGTTTCGGCTACCAGCACGTACAGAACCGGGACTGAGAGACACATGGGACGAGTCACGGAACGACGCAAGGTCATCCGGATCCGGGACGGGGCGGTCTCCAGCCGCCCGGACACCCTCGTGGCCGAGGAACCGCTGGAGATCCGCCTCAACGGCAAGCCGCTGGCGATCACCATGCGCACCCCCGGTGACGACTTCGCGCTGGCGGCCGGTTTCCTGGTGAGCGAGGGCGTGCTGGCCGAGGGCTCGGACCTGCAGAACATCGTCTACTGCGCGGGCGCCACGGTGGACGGCTCGAACACGTACAACGTGGTGGACGTGCGAACCTCGCCCGGGGTGACCATCCCCGACATCACGCTCGAACGGAACGTGTACACGACGTCGTCCTGCGGGCTGTGCGGCAAGGCGTCGCTGGACGCCGTCCGTACGACGGCCCGCTGGCCGATAGCCGACACTCCCCCGGTCCGGGTCGATCCCGAACTGCTCGCGAGCCTCCCCGACCGGCTGCGCGCGGCCCAGCGGGTCTTCGACCGGACCGGGGGTCTGCACGCGGCGGCCCTGTTCGCCGAGGACGGTGAGCTGCTGGACATACGGGAGGACGTGGGCCGGCACAACGCGGTCGACAAACTGGTCGGCCGCGCCCTTCAGAACGATGACCTGCCGCTGTCCCGGACGATCCTGCTGGTCTCGGGGCGGGCCAGCTTCGAGCTGGCGCAGAAGGCCGTGATGGCGGGCATCCCGGTGCTCGCCGCGGTCTCGGCGCCGTCCTCGCTGGCCGTGGATCTGGCCGCGGAGACCGGGCTGACACTCGTGGGCTTTCTGCGGGGCAGCTCCATGAACGTGTACGCGGGCGAACACCGGCTCGCCCTGCGGACCGCGGCCGCCCAGGCCTGACCGGCTCCCCGCGACACGGCGGCGGGGCCCCGAACCGGCGGGGAGCGCCCCCTGCGCCGTAACTGGGGCCCCGCTGTTTCCATGACCCGGGCGGCCGCTCAGCCGCCCGTGAAGGCCACATCCGCGGCCCGGACCACCGAACCCAGCCTCGGGAAGTCCAGCCGTACGGATGCCTCGTGCTCGGGGGCCGTGAACGCCGTCATCGCGTCCTCGACGAAGACGAGGTCGTAGCGGAGGTCGGCTGCGGCGCGGGCGGTGGACTCGACGCCGAGGTTGGTGGCGATGCCGCCGAACACCAGCGTGCCGATGCCCCGTTCGCGCAGGCGCTCGTGCAGGCCGGTGTCCTGGAAGCCGCCGATCGTCCGCTTCACGATCTCGATGTCGCCCTCCTGCCGCAGGCCCGCCGCCAGGCCGCTGCCGGGCGGCTGCTCGGCGACGCCGGTGCGTTCCACGCGGATCAGGACGACGGTGGCTCCCGAGGCACGGAAGGAGGCCGCCAACTCCTGTGAGGTGGCGAGTACTTCGGTGCCTTTTCGGGGCTCAAGTGGCAGCGCGACGATGCGGTCCATCAGGTCGACCAGCACGAGGGCGGTCTGTGCGGGCCGGAGCTCGAGGGGTGCGGTCATGACGGAACGTTATCGGGCGTCAGCCCTGTGTACCGGAAATCCGGATCAACAGGTCCATGAATCGCTCTCGTTCGGCGGAGGAGAGCGGGGCGAGAAGCGTGTCGTTGGCCTCGCGGGCCACCTTCTCGCAGCGCTTGAGCAGGCGTGCGCCCTCGGCCGTGAGGGAGACCGCGTTCTTGCGCCGGTCCTTGGGGTCGGGCTCGCGCACGACCAGGCCGGCGGACTGGAGGTCGTTGAGGATCCCGACCAGGTCCTTGGGGTCGAGCCGCACACCGCGCCCGAGGTCCGCCTGCGCGACGGGGGCGAGGTCGTGGACGGCGGAGAGCACGACGTGGTGCCACATCTTCATGCCCTCCGCCGCGAGCGCCTCGGCGACCAGCGCACGCCCCCGGGCCGCCGCACGGCCGAGCAGCCAACTGGGCAGGGAGCGGATCGCGGGAAGCGGGGCCTCGGACATGGAGGCACCCTATCGAGAATTCATTGGACTTCCCAATGACCGGTAGGTAGCTTCGAGACCACCGAGACCGTTGGTGTTCCCAATGAAATCTGGAGGTGCGATGCGCCGCGTCCGCTACGGCTCCACCGGCGGGCCCCTGTATCTGGAGGAGGCCCCCGTCCCACAGCCGGGCCCCGGCGAGCTGCTCGTCCGCTGCGAGGCGATCGGCGTCACGCTCCCCGTCGTCCGCAAGGTCACCGAGGCCGCCGAGCCGGTTCCGCTGGGCGGCGAGATCGCCGGCGAGGTCGTGGCCGTGGGCCCCGGCACCGGCCGTTTCGGTGTCGGGGAGCGCGTGACGGGGCTGTGCTTCGGACATGGGTACGCCGACTACGCGCTCCTGCGCGAGGGCATGGCCTCCCCCGTGCCGGACACCGCCACCGCCGTCGACGCGGTCGCCCTGGTCCGCAGCGGCCTGGTCGCGCTCGGGGCGCTGGAGGCCGCCCGGCCCGAGCCGGGAGAGGCCGCACTGGTGACCGCGGCGGCGAGCGGGGTCGGACATCTCGCGGTGCAGCTCGCGCGGGTGCGGGGCGCGGGGCGGGTCGTGGGCGCCGTGTCCGATCCGGCCAAGGCCGGCTTCGTGCGCTCCCTCGGCGCCGACGACGTGGTCACGTACGGACAGGAGGGCTGGGGGGAGCCCGTCGACTTCCTTCTCGACGCCGTCGGCGGCGACATGCTGAGCCACGCCCTCGCGGCGCTCACGCCCGGCGGGCGACTTGTGGCATACAGTTCGGGTGGCGGGACGATTCGGGCATATGACCTTCTTGTCGGCGCCAAGTCCGTCATCGGATTCCAGATGGCGCGGATCGCTCGCACAGAGCCGGAGTTGTACGAGCGATGGCGGCAGGAGCTGTGGAGGCTGTTTGATGAGGGGGCCGTCAAGCCCGTCACGCATGGGGAGTTCGCGCTGGAGGCGGCAGCCGAGGCACATGCGGCCATCGAGGCACGGGTCAACCGAGGGAAAGTAGTACTCCATCCGTGACGTGACACGTGCACGGTTCTTGTGATGTATGCGATAGCCCAACTAACGTCTGTGATGCGCACTTTGGACGTGGGATGTCCGAATGTTCAGATGCCTGGACGCATGACCAGACGATGAAGGGCGGGCCGCACCATGCCTTCAAGAGTTCGCGCACGTCTCAGAGCTGCCCTGGTCGCGGCCGTCGCCACCTCGGCGACGGCCGCGACATTAGGCCCCGCGCAGTCCCAACCGGCCAAGACGGTCCCGTCGTTCGAGCAACAGGTTCTGTTCAAGGCGTCCCAGGATCCCGGGTACGCCTGCTTCCGCATTCCCGCGATCGTGAAGACCAAGGACGGCACGCTGCTGGCGTTCGCCGAGGGGCGGGTGCTCAACTGCGGGGACGCCGCCGACATCGACATCGTGCTCAAGCGGTCCACCGACGGCGGGCGCACCTGGGGCCCGCTCCAGGTCGTCAACGAGGGCAACGGCGACACCCACGGCAACCCGGCGCCGATCGTGGACCGCGAGACCGGGCGCATCCTGCTGGCCGAGACGTACAACACGGGGCGTACGGACAGCGGCAGTTGCTCCGTACCGTGTAATCGGACCCCGCATCTCCAGTACAGCGACGACGACGGCCGGACCTGGTCCCAGCCGCGCGATCTGAGCAGCGAGATACTGCCCGCGAACTGGAACTCCTGGTACGCCACCGGCCCCGTGCACGGCATCCAGCTCACCAAGGGCAAGTACGCCGGCCGGCTCGTCTTCGGCGTCAACACCGAGACCTGGGACGGCAGTCGGGTCTCCGCCAACCACGCCGCGCTCATCGTCAGCGACGACGGCGGCGACAACTGGCGGGTCGGCGCGACCGACTCCTGGCCCATCTCCGCCTCCGACGGCACCTTCCGCCAGAAGCCGTCCGAAGTGACCCTCACCGAGCGCACCGACGGCACGATCCTCATCAGCGGCCGGGAGCAGGACGGCACCGACCTCGGGCACCGCTCACAGACGTACAGCAGCGACGGCGGCGACAGCTTCACCGGGCCGTTCCGCGACCAGCCGGACCTGTACACGCCCCAAGTCCAGGGCGCCACACTGCGGTTGGGCAACCGGATACTGCTGTCAGCGCCGGGCGACCCGGATCGACGCCGGACCATGATGATCCGCAGTTCCTATGACAGCGGCGACACCTGGGAGAGCGCGGACCGCGGCAAGGTCGTCACCACGGACTGGTCCGGGTACTCCGACATGGCGGAGATCGACGCGTCCACGGTGGGGCTGATGTACGAGGGCGGTGCCGTCGACGCGCGCGACGAGATCCGTTTCGCCCGGTTCAACGAGGACTGGCTCGGACCCCGGCGCGGCCCTGACCCGACGACCCCCGACCTGGCCATCGACGCACCCCGCGCGACCGTCCTGGGCGGCCCCGCGAAGACCGACGGCGTGCTCGGCGACGCCCTGGAGTTCGACGGCCGCGACGACGCCGTACGTCTGCCGTACCGCTCTCAACTGCCTTTGGGCAGCGGCGAGTTCACGGTGTCGCTGTTCTTCCGCTACTCCGCGAAGAGCGGCGAGCAGCCGTTCCTGTGGATGGGCGGGATCGGCAGCACCCAGCCCCAGGTCTGGCTGCGCGGGGAGCCCGACAACGCCCGGGTGCGCGCCCTGATCACCACGCGGGAGGGGTTCGGAACCGTGCACACCTCGTCGGTGTGGGCGGGCGGTGCCGCCAATGACGGTCAGTGGCACCATCTCGCCCTGCGGCGCGGCGGCGGACTGCTGACGCTGTTCCTCGACGGCAGGGCCGTCAGCACCACGGACGTGCCCGGTTCGGTCAGCCGGAACTCGCCGTTCGGTGTACACGTCGGCCAGCGCATGGACAGCCGGGCCTTCCTCACCGGCACGCTCGACGACGTGCGTGTGTGGAACCGGGCACTCGGCGACGAGGAGCTCAACGCGGCGGCGGCGACGCAGTCCGACGCGCGCAAGAAGGTGAACACCCGCGACACCGTCCTGTGGCTGCCCATGGACCAAGTGGGCTGAGGCCACTAACGTCCCGGGCGTGCCCGACGACGCACGAGCACGGCAGCGCACGGGAACCGGCCTCGGACTCCTGCTGGCCCTGGTTCTCGCGGCCGTGCTGCTCACCGCCCTCCCGGACGACGGCGAACGGGAGGGCGGTGGCGCGTGCGCACCCCGCTCGGTGGCGTCCTGGTCGGCGCATGAGGACCTGACCGCCGAGTTCGCCCGCTACGGCGACGATCCGTCCCGCACCGACGACTGGACCGGCGGCGACGGCACCCACTCGGTGCGACTGCCGGACGGCCGGGTGCTGTGGCTGTTCTCGGACACCTACCTCGGGCAGGTGCACGCGCCGCCCAACCCGTACGGCGAGTCCTCCACCTGGCGGGAGGCGTCCGCTCCCCTGGTGCGCAACTCGGCGGTCGTCATGCGCGACGGACGTCTGCAGAGCACGCTCCCCGCGCCGCTGTTCCCCGATCCCGCCCCGAACCAGTGGCGCTGGCCGGTCGCCGCCCGCGTGGAGCCCCGCTCCCCCGGCTCCTCGGAGCGGGTGCTGCGGGTGCTGCTGTGGGTGCGCACGGCCGGGCAGTCACCGTGGATCTTCGGCGTGCCGACCGCCACCGAGGTGGCCACCCTCTCGCTGCCCGATCTGCGGGTCGAGTCCGTCGTGAAGGTCCTCGACCAGCAGCTCGTGCCGGACCCCTCGCGGCGGGTGCTGTTCGGCACGACCCTGGTCGAGGAGGACGGCTGGACGTACGTCTTCGGCGGCGACGACGGCCAGGCGGCCTCCCGTCCGGTCTCGCACGCCTATGTCGCGCGGGTACCGCAGGGACGGCTCGCCGAGCCGGGGGCCTGGCGGTACTGGGACGGCTCCGCGTGGACGAAGGCCGGGCCGCGGTTTCGACCGGTGCTGGGGGACGGGCGGCGCGCGGGGGTCGGGAGCGCGTTCTCGGTGGCGCGGGTGGACGGGACGTACGTGCTGTTCACCATGGCCGCCGGCACCGACGGGCTGACGAGCGTGACGTCGTACTGGTCCTGCTCGCCCGTCGGCCCGTGGCACGGGCCGACGAGGGACTTCAGCCCGTCGCTGCCGCCGGGCGGCCAGGTCGCCGCCTACAACCCGCAGGTGCACCCCGAACTGAGCGGCGGCGGGCGCCTGGTGCTGAGCTACGACGTCAACTGGCTGGACCCCGGCGGCGCGGCGACGCAGCTCAACCGGAACGTGTCCCTGTACCGACCGCGGTTCGTGACGCTGCGGGCGGCGCCGACACGGTGATCGTCTCCTCGGCGTCGTGGGCGCGGCGCTTGGCGATGACCGCGCACACCATGAGCTGCATCTGGTGGAAGAGCATCAGCGGCAGCACGGCCAGCGAGGCGTGCGCGCCGAACAGGACGCTCGCCATGGGCAGCCCGGCGGCCAGCGACTTCTTCGACCCGGCGAACTGGATCGCGATGCGGTCCTCGCGGTTGAAGCGCAGGGCCTTCGCGCCGTACCAGGTCAGGGCGAGCATCACGGCCAGCAGCACCGCCTCGACGGCGAGCAGTCCGCCGAGCCGCAGCGGGCTGACCTGGTGCCAGATGCCCTGGACCATGCCCTCGCTGAACGCGGTGTAGACGACCAGCAGGATCGAGCCGCGATCGACGAGCCCGAGGGCCTTCTTGTGCCGGGCGACGAAGCCTCCGATCCAGCGGCGCAGCATCTGCCCGGCGACGAACGGCACCAGCAGTTGCAGCACGATCTCGACCACCGAGTCGGCCGAGAAGCCGGCGCCGCTGCCGAGCACGGCCGCCGCGAGCAGCGGGGTGACGACGATGCCGACCAGCGAGGAGAAGGAGCCCGCGCAGATCGCCGCGGGCACGTTGCCGCGGGCCATCGAGGTGAAGGCGATCGACGACTGGATGGTCGACGGGACGAGGGTGAGGAAGAGCAGGCCCTGGTACAGCGGCTGTGTCAGGAGCACCGGGACGAAGCCGCGGGCCGCCAGGCCGAGCAGCGGGAAGACGAGGAAGGTGCAGGCCAGGACGGTGGCATGGAGCCGCCAGTGCTTCAGCCCGTCCACCGCCTCACGGGTGGACAGCCGGGCGCCGTAGAGGAAGAAGAGGAAGGCGATCGCGGCCGTGGAGGCACCGGACGCCACATCGGAGGCCGTCCCGCGCGCCGGGAACAGGGCGGCGAGGCCCACGGTCCCGAGCAACAGCAGGATGTACGGGTCGATCGGCATCCAACGCGGCCATTGCAGGCGTTTCACTGTGCTCCACTACTTCACTGTCGCTTCGCTGAACTTCCGGTTGCGGGCACGGACGTGCCCTCCCCATCGTCCTCCGGCGACCAGCGATCGGGAATCCGGCATACCACTCTGACTGTCATCACGTTCCGCGATAACCGCGGGTAGTCTGGCGGTGTGTATGAGCCCTCCCACCTCCGTACCTTCCTCGCGGTGGCCCAGACGCTGAGCTTCACTCAGGCCGCCCGGCGGCTGGGGCTGCGCCAGTCGACCGTGAGCCAGCATGTACGGCGGCTGGAGGACGCCACCGGGCGGCCCCTGTTCACCCGGGACACCCACTCCGTGGAGCTGACCGAGGACGGCGAGGCGATGCTGGGGTTCGCCCGCCGGATCCTGGAGGTGCACGAGCAGGCGACGTCCTTCTTCACCGGCACCCGGCTGCGCGGCCGGCTGCGCTTCGGCGCGTCCGAGGACTTCGTCCTGACCCGGCTGCCGGAGATCCTGGAGGGCTTCCGCTACGAACACCCCGAGGTCGACCTGGAGCTGACGGTCGAGCTCTCGGGCACCCTGCACGAGCAGCTCTCGGCCGGGAAACTGGACCTGGTGCTGGCCAAGCGGCGCCCCGAGGAGCCGCGGGGCGAACTGGTCTGGCACGACCGGCTGGTGTGGATCGGCACGGAGAGGCTCCGCCTGGAGCCGGATCGTCCGGTGCCGTTGATCGTCTATCCGCCGCCGGGCATCACGCGGGCGCTCGCGCTGGAGGCGCTGGAGCGGCAGGGTCGCGACTGGCGGATCGTGTGCACCAGCGGCAGCCTGAACGGGCTGATCGCGGCGGCGCGGGCCGGGCTCGGGGTGATGGCGCACTCGCGGGGGCTGATTCCGCCGGGGCTGGTGCGGATGCCGGAGCGGTCGGGGCTGCCTGAGCTGGGGCGCGTCGACTTCGTGCTGGTGCACGGGCCTCGGCGTACGGCGGCGCAGGGGGCGGCGGATGCGCTCGCGGCGGCGATTCTGGCGGGCGGGGATCGGTTGCACCGGCGTTAAGGCTTCGCCCGGAGGGCCGTGTTCCAGTGCCGGTCCGTCGTGGCTGGTCACGCCCACGCGGCGGCAGCCGCAGATCCAGCACGGCCCCGCGCCCCCGAAGGGGCGCTTCAGCGCGACGGACGCTGATATGTCAACTGCTTCACGCGCCGCAGAAACACCGATGATTCCACGTGCTGCACCCCGTCCAACCGTCCCAGCGGCCCGCTGAGGTAGGCGTACAGGTCCGCCATGTTCCTCACCACCGCCGTCGCGAGGATGTTGCAGGGGCCCGCCGTCGCCGCCGCGTGGGCGATCTCGGGGTGGACGGCGAGCGCCTCGCCGACCGACGTAAGGGCGGCCGGGGTGGTGGTGATCCACAGGAGGGCGGCGAACGGGTAGCCGATGGTCTCGGACAGGTACTCCACGTCGATGTACACCGCCCCGGACGCCAGCAGCGCACCGAGCCGGCGCTTCACCGCGGACTCCGAGCGACCGGTGGCGCGCTGGAGCTCGGGGTAGGTGGCGCGTCCGTCCCGTTCCAGGGCCGCCACCAGCGCTTCGTCCTCGGGGTCGATACGGGCCGGGCCCGGCTCGGGGACCGTCTCGGGGCGCAGTGCCTCGACCTGGTCCTCCGTGAGCACCCAGAACTTGCGCAGCCAGCCGCTCGGGCCGCCGTAGAAGCGGTGCAGGATCTGGTGGGCCCGGATCTCCAGGACACGCGGGGTGCGCGGGAGCTTGCCGAGCAGGAGGTCGTCGCGGTCGCCGGGGCTGCGTGGCCGGGTGCCGAAGATGACCTCGGTGCCGCCGGAGGCGATGCCGATCCAGTTGGTGTCGTCGCGTTTGGCCAGGGCCTGGGCGATGGCCTGGGCGCTGTCCGGTACGCAGCGCAGCCGCATCGTCCAGTGGTCCTGGCCGAGGCGTTCGGGGTCGCGGACGGCCACCACCCTGAGGCCGGCCTCGGCGCACAGCCGGCGGTAGCGGCGGGCGACGGTCTGGTCGGAGACGCCGAGCACCTCGCCGATACGGGTGAAGGAGGCCCGGCCGTTCACCTCCAGCGCGTACATGAGCTGAAGGTCGAGCCGGTCGAAGACGTGGGATTCCATCTCCATGGGCGCCTCCCCTGTCGGATTCCGGCGATCTGCCGCCCGGCACAGCCGTGATCGACCGGCGCGGCCCATCGTACGGACACGTACGTATCTCGCGTACGTGTCTCGCATTCGGAGGGGAATCAGTCATGCGCACATGGGGGCCGCTCACGGCCGTGTGCCTGGGCACGTTCATGTTGTTGCTGGACGTGACGATCGCGATCGTCGCGCTGCCGGACATGGCGCGGGCGCTGGACGCCTCGCTCAGCGATCTTCAGTGGGTGATGGACGGATACGCGCTGGCGCTGGCCGCGCTGCTGCTCGGCGTGGGGGCCGCGGCCGATGTGCTCGGGCGGCGGCGTGTCCATGTCGTGGGCGTGGTGGTGTTCGCGGCGGCGTCGCTGCTGTGCGGCGTCGCGACCGGGCCGGGGATGCTGGTCGCCGCCCGGGGGCTGCAGGGGATCGGCGCGGCGGCCATGTTCGCCACGACGCTGCCGCTGCTCGGCTCCGTCTACCAGGGCAAGCGGCGCTCGATCGCGCTCGGCGTGTGGGGCGCGGTCAGCGGGGCGGCGGCCGCGGTGGGGCCGATCGCCGGCGGGCTGCTCACCGACGGGCCGGGCTGGCGGTGGATCTTCTACGTGAATCTGCCGGTGAGCGTGGCGGCGGTGTGGCTGACGCTGCGGGTGGTGCCGGAGTCGCGGGGTGCGCGGGGCCGTCGTATCGACTGGGCGGGCACGGTGACCTTCGCGGCGTTCGCGGGTGCGGTGACCTACGCGGCCGTGCGGGCCGGGAGCCATGGGTGGGGCGAGCAGGGGACCCTGCTGTGGTTCGCCGGGGCGGCCCTGGCGCTGGTCTGCTTCGTCGTGGTGGAGCGGGGGGTCGCCGATCCGCTGCTGGATCCCCGGCTGTTCCTGCGGCCGGCGTTCTCGGGTGTGATGGCGGGTTCGCTCGCGTTCAACGCGGCGGCGTTCGCGGCCATGGCGTACACCTCGATCTGGTTGCAGACGCTGCTCGGGATGAGCCCGGTGCGCGGCGGTGCCGTCTTCCTGTGGCTGTCGCTGGCGTCGTTCGTGGTCGCTGCGGTCGGCGGGCGCCTGCTGCACGGGGTGTCGGCGCGGCTCACGATCGGGGTGGGCCTGCTGCTGATCGGCGCGGGCCAGTTCTGCATGGCGTTCCTGGATGCCGGATCGACGGCGTCCGCCCTGATACCGGGGCTGGTGCTGGTGGGCGTCGGGACGGGGCTGGTGTCCCCCGGCATCGCGGGCGCCGCGCTGGCCTCCGTGCCGCCGGAGCGCTCCGGCATGGCGGGCGGTGCGGTGAACACCTTCCGGCAGCTCGGGTACGCCCTCGGCATCGCGCTGTACGGCACGGTGCTGACCTCGCGGATGGGCGACACGCTGCCGGACGGGGCGACCCACGCCCTGGAGGGCGGCGGCGCCGGTGCGCTGCGGGGCGCCTTCGGCGAGGAGACGCTGCGCGCCGCCTTCGCGGGCGGGCTGAACTCGGTGGCGGTGGCGGCGGGGGCGACCGGCGTGGTGGCCGGGGTACTGGTCCTCGCCCTGGTCAGGCGGCCGGCCGTGACGAAGACCTCAGTGACGGCTGCGGCTCCGCGTACGCTGACAGAGGAGACGCCGGTACGCAGGGGATGACATGATCGACAGGGCCGGTACCCGGTAATCGGGTCGTACAGATTCGGTGGAGATTACGGGTCCGAAACTTACTCAACCGTCAGTTTTCTGTCCGACCCTTCCCCATGTGAGCGTATTTTCCTGCGCTGACCTGTGCGTACCGGAGCATCGCTCGGCTTTCGACCCCCTCCCGCCCTCACGGCGGGTGGGGTAGCTTTCACGGCGCTGAGCGGAGCTTTTCAGCCGAGGCATTCGGAGCGGGGAGCGGGGTTTGCGCGAGTTCACCAACCCTCCGTTGGCGTTGGCACCGCCGGTGGGCGGCCTGGCCGACGTCGTCTTCCAGCATGCCCAGGAGGACCCGTTGTATGTCGTCCTGGGCCGCAAGGACGAGGACGACCAGTGGCGGGACGTCACCGCCGCCGAGTTCCGCGACGAGGTCCTGGCCCTGGCCAAGGGCCTGCTCGCCCGGGGCATCCGGTTCGGCGACCGCGTCGCGATCATGTCCCGCACGCGCTACGAGTGGACGCTCTTCGACTTCGCGCTGTGGACGATCGGCGCGCAGGTGGTGCCGATCTATCCCACCTCCTCGGCCGAGCAGTGCTTCTGGATGCTGTACGACGCCGAGTGCTCGGCGGCGATCGTCGAGCACGAGGACCACGCGATGACGATCGCGACCGTCATCGACCGGCTGCCCCGGCTGCACCAGCTCTGGCAGCTCGACTCGGGCGCCGTGCAGGAGCTGTACGACGCCGGCGCGCACCTCGACGACGACGTCGTCCACCGCCACCGGCAGGCGGTCACGCCGGACTCGACCGCCACGGTCATCTACACCTCGGGCACCACGGGGCGCCCCAAGGGCTGTGTCATCTCGCACGGCAACTTCATGTACGAGGCGGACACCGTCATCGAGCGCTGGGAGCCGGTGTTCCACTCCAGGAAGGGCGACGAGGCGGCGACCTTGCTGTTCCTGCCGCTCGCGCATGTCTTCGGGCGGATGGTGCAGGTCGCGGCGATCCGCGGCCGGGTCCGCTTCGGACACCAGCCGCAGATGAACGCCGCCGCCCTGCTGCCGGACCTCGCCGCGTTCAAGCCGACCTTCTTCCTCGCCGTGCCGTACATCTTCGAGAAGGTCTTCAACGCCGCCCGCCGCAAGGCCGAGAAGGAGGGCAGGTCCGGCCCGTTCGAGAAGGCCGTCGAGGTCGCCGTGCGGTACGCGGACGCCATGGAGGCCAAGGCGTGGGGCATCGGGCCCGGCCCGTCGGCGGGGCTGCGGATGCAGCACCAGCTCTTCGACAAGCTCGTCTACTCCAAGATGCGGGCGGCGATGGGCGGCCGCATCCGGCACGCGATGTCCGGCGGTTCGGCGATGGACCGGCGCCTCGGGCTGTTCTTCGCGGGCGCCGGCGTGCACATCTACGAGGGCTACGGCCTCACCGAGTCCACGGCGGCGGCGACCGCGAACCCGCCCGAGCGCACCCGCTACGGCACCGTCGGCCGGCCCATTCCCGGCACGACCGTGCACATCGCGGACGACGGCGAGATCTGGCTGCACGGCGACAACGTCTTCCAGGGCTACCTCAACAACCCCAAGGCCACCGACCAGTCCCTGCACGACGGCTGGCTGGCCACCGGTGACCTGGGCTCCCTCGACGAGGACGGCTATCTCACCATCACCGGCCGCAAGAAGGAGATCCTGGTCACCTCCGGCGGCAAGAGCGTCTCGCCGGGGGTGCTGGAGGAGCGCGTCCGGGACCACCCGCTGGTCTCCCAGTGCATCGTCGTCGGCAACGACCGCCCGTACATCGCGGCCCTGGTCACGCTCGACCAGGAGGCCGTGGAGCACTGGCTGATGATGCGCGACAAGCCCCAGATGACCGCGGCCCAGCTCGTGCGCGACGCCGACCTGGAGACCGAGGTGCGGCGGGCGGTCGTCGCCGCCAACACCCTGGTCTCGCAGGCCGAGTCGATCCGTACCTTCCGTATCCTCGCCCAGCCGTTCACCGAGGAGCACGGACTGCTCACGCCGTCGCTGAAGCTGAAGCGCAAGGCGATCGAGAACGCGTACTCGGGCGAGGTCGAGGCGCTGTACCAGGCCTGAGCGGCGCCCCGTCCGTCAACTGATGCTCACGCGGAAGATCTTGTCCGCGCCGTCCGGCTCACCCCCGTTGTTGTCGCTGTTGGTCGTGGACAGCCAGAGCTGGTCGGCGCCCGGCACCTTGGTGACCGTGCGCAGCCTGCCGTAGGTGCCGACGTAGTACGCGGTCGCCTGGCCGACGTTCTCGGTGTCGCCGTCGATCGGGATGCGCCACAGGCGTTCGCCGCGCAGGGCCGCCATGTAGACGACGTTGCGGACGATGGCGATGCCGCTGGGGGATGCCTCGGAGACGCGCCAGGTCTTCTTGGGGTTGGTCAGGCCGGCGACCGAGCAGGTGCCTTCGCAGGTCGGCCAGCCGTAGTTGGCGCCGGGCTTGATGAGGTTGAGTTCGTCGAAGGAGCTGTTGCCGAACTCCGCCTCCCACAGGCGGCCGCCCCGGTCGAAGGCCAGGCCCTGGGGGTTGCGGTGGCCGAGGGAGTAGACGTAGGTGCCGAACGGGTTGCCGGGGGCCGGTTTGCCGTCGGTCGTCAGGCGCAGGATCTTGCCGTTGAGGGAGTTCTTGTCCTGAGCGAGGGACGAGGTCTGGGCGTCTCCGGTGGAGGCGTAGAGAAGGCCGTCCGGGCCGAAGGCGAGGCGGCCGCCGTTGTGGTAGCGGTTCTTCTTGATGCCCTGGAGCAGGACGGTGTAGCCGCTCAGCGAGCTGCCGTCGTAGGTCATGCGCGCGATGCGGTTGCCCTCCGAGGCCGTGTGCATGAAGTACACGCGGTGGTTGGTGGCCCAGTCGGGGTCGACGGCCACGCCGAGCAGGCCGCCCTCGCCGTCCGTGGTGACCGTGTTCGGCACATTGCCGACCTGGGTCCTGGTGCCGTCCTTGGTCAGCTTGAACACCTTGAAGCTGTCGCGTTCGGTGACCAGCGCGCTGTTGCCGTCGGGCATCCAGTACGTGCCCCAGGGGATGCTCCAGCCGGACGACACGGTGCCGATGGACGACGGTACGCCGCCGTCCGTGGCGCAGGCCCGGGTGGTGAAGGTGACCGTGTTGCTCTGCGGGGAGGCGTTCCCGGCGGCGTCGCGCGCCACGACGTTCAGGGTGTACGGGCTGTTGCAGGCCAGCCCGGTGAGCGTGGTCGAGGTGGCGGGCGGAGTGCCGGTGACGGTCTTGTAGACGGTGGAGCCGCTGCGGATGTCGTACGCCGTGACCGCCTTGTCGTCCGTCGCGGCGCCCCAGCTCAGCTTGGCGCTGTTCGCGGTGACATCGGTGTACGACAGGGTGCCGGGCCCGGTCGGCGGGCTGGTGTCGGAGCTGGGCCTGGTCGTGCAGTTCACGGCGGGACTGGCGAGGGAGGCGTTGCCGGCCGCGTCGCGGGCGATGACCGTGAGGTTGTAGGTGGTGGCCGGGGTGAGACCGGTGAGGTTCTTGGCGGTGGTGCTGCCCGCGGCGTCGCCGATCTTGTTGCCGTGCTCGTAGATGTCGTACGCCGTCACCGCCACGTTGTCCGTCGAGGCACCCCAGTTCAGGGTGAGGCCGTCCTCTGTGATGGCGGAGCAGGCCGGCGTGCCGGGGCGGGTCGGAGTCTGGGTGTCGGCCGCCGCGTCCACGGTCAGCTTGTCGAGGTTGGGGCCGCCGGCGGAGGTCGTCGCGGTGGCGCGGATCTTGTTGCTGCCGGCGGTGAGGTCGGCGTCGACCGTCTTCGTGGCCCAGGTGGTCCAGTTCGCGGTGGGCGGGAAGGACACCTTCGACGCCACGACCTTGCCGCCGATCGAGATGTCCATGGGACGGTCGGCGCCGGTGCCGTTGGCATAGCGAAGGGCCAGCGAGGCGCCGCCCGCGGCCTCCGCGCTCACCGTGAACTCGACATAGGAGCCGGTCACGTTGGTGTAGTCGACGAAGCCGGAGCCCGTGTAGCCGCTGTGGTTCGTGGCCACCGTGCCCTGCGAGATCGTCGCCGTCTCGGCCTGGTGGTCACTCGCGGCTGCGGCGGCGGACGGTGGGGAGGCGGTGAGCAGGGACAGCAGCAGGCCGCCCAGGGCGGCGGGGAGCACGCCCCGGTATGCGCGGCGTCTGGTGGGGATCACATGCATGGACGTCCACCTCCAGGTGGGGGGATGTCGTGCGACTGGGGATGAGAGCTGTCAGCGCGACCGGCGCGGGCCGGCCGGCGGGGTCGCGGGGGTGGGGCAGTCGCCGGAGCCGGTGCCGGTGATCCGCAGAGCATCGCCCGTGGTGGTGTGGCTGTCGGCGACACAGGCGCCGGTCACCTGCTGGAAACCCATGTCGTACGGCGATCCGCTGCCGCGCTGGGCCGTGAAGCGGGTGAACCGCAGCGAGTCACCCGCGTTGGCGATGACCGCGGGACGGCCGTCGTCGGCGGCGATGCGCACGGAGCTGTCCGTGAAGGTGATGCCGTCGGTGTTGTGGAGGTACCAGCCGTAGGCGGGGCGGGTGCCGATGCTGTTCGGGTTGTAGTTCCTGGGGTCGTTGCTCGGCACACCCGTGCCCATGGGGTTCTGGCCGCCGGGCACGGTGAGGTCGACGTGGGTGAAGCGGACGTTCCTGATGCGGTGCGGGCCCGCCTCGCCCCACAGGGTCGGGCCGAACGACGGGGCGGCGCCGGTCGCGGTGACGTTGTCGTAGGTGATGTCGCTGATGGAGCCGACGCCGGGGTCGTTGCCGCAGCGTCTGCGCGTGCCGATCTTCTGCATGATCGGTGAGCGGACGTCCGTCATGGTGATGTCGCGGTAGTGGACGTCGGAGATCTTCGCGCCGTCCATGGAGACCATGCCGAGACCGGACTTGTCCGAGCCCTCGATGCGGATCCGCTCGAACCGGTAGTCCGTGAAGTCGCCGCAGGTCTCCGAGCCGAACATCAGGGCGTTGCAGCACCGCGCCGACAGATGGGAGTCGCTCACCCTGACATGGCCGTTGGGGAGCTTGGCGCCCAGCGCGTAGTCGCTCTTGAAGGCGAGGGCGTCGTCGTTGGCCTCGATGTGGGCGCCCGTGACGGTGACGTTCGTCGTGCTGATGATGTTCCAGCCGTCGCGGTCGCTCGCGGTGTCGATGGTGAGGTGGTCCGAGGTGACATCCCGGCAGCCGTTGACGAGCGCGGCGAAGTGGCCTCCCCGACGGAGCGTCAGACCGTCGCCCAGACGCAGTCCGGTGCACCGGGTCAGCGAGATGATCTTGTCGGCCTCGCCCGGCTTCGGGTTGCCGGTGATCAGGTTGCCGCCGCCGTCGATGACCCCGCCGCCGGTGAAGGCGATGTCGGTCAGTCGGTCGCCGTGGATCATCGCGTTGCGGAAGTGGCTGTGGCCGTAGTCCTGGTACTCGTCGTAGGGGTTGGGTTCGGGCGGGTCGTAGGTGTCCGCACCGGAGCCCTGGATCGTGGCGCCGGTGTCGACCTTCAGCGTCACGTGGCTCTTCATGTGGATCGTGTTCTTGGACTTGTAGACGCCGGGTGCCGGGATGAGGACGGTTCCCCCGCCGGCTGCGTGCGCGGCGTCGATCGCCTTCTGGATCGCCAGGGTGTCGTTGGTGGAGCCGTCGCCCTCGGCGCCGTGGGAACGCACGTCGAACACGGCCTGCCCGGTGGCCGCGAGGGCCGGTGGGTGGGACAGGCCGAGCGTCACGAGAAAGCCGAGCAGGGCCGGGAGGAGATGGCGTACGGGTCTCATCGGGCCCTCCCCTCATACGAGTTGGTAGCCACGGAGGTTGGTGAGCAGGAGGTGGCAGTCCTGGAGGGAGCCGGAGGTGTCGCTGAGGGAGCGGTAAATGCCCCACTTGGGGCGCACCCGGTCGGCCAGGAAGGTGTCGACGCCCGTCTTCGACTTGTCGATCACGGTGGTGCCGCCGCTCTTGAGGATCCAGCGGACCGAGCCCGCAGAACCGTTGCCGACCTTGATCTGGAAGTCGACGTCGGTCCATTTGTCGTGCAGCGGCTCCAGGTCCGTACGGCCGACGAGGGTGTCGCTGTCGAAGAGCTTCAGCTCGATGGTCTGCGTGCCTCCCCCACGCGCGGCTTCGCTCGCGCGGGAGGTGCCCCCAACCCGGCGCAGCGACTGCACGACGATCGGCGAGGAGCCGGTGCCCGGCTGCTTCATCTGCATGATGTGCGTGAAGCTGGTGGTCGCCTTCAGCGAGCTCGGGATGTACATGGAGTACGTGATCCGCCAGGTCTGGCCCGACGTCCACTTCAGATAGCTGGAGGAGGACGTGCGCAGGCCGGTGACCTCGTGGCGCTGACGGTCTGTCGAGGTGTCCCGGTCGGCCATGTGCATGTTGAAACGCCAGTTGTTGCCGGTGGCGTAGATGTGCGGTTGCCCGCCGGGATGGGAGTCGGCGCGGTCGTCCTCGATCGTCTCGAAGGCGCCGAGGCCGTCGCTCGCGGACGGGGACCACTTGAGCTGCCAGGACGCGGCCCGGGCGGGCTGCGCGGCGGGCAGCCCGACCGCGGCCGAGGCGACACCGCCCAGCGCGGCGCCCAGCAGATTCCTTCTGGACGTGCTCACGACACTAATCACCCCTCAGTTGTTCGTTCATGATCAGGAAGGCTCCGAGGCCGTGGAAGTCGTTGGTGGCCCGGGTGCGGGCGATGTAGTACGCGTAGTCGCCGACGTTGGTGCCGACGGAGATGTCGGTGAGGTCGGTGCGGCCGTCGGCGCCGAGCGAGACCTTGCGCAGAACGCCCCGGTAGCCGCGTTCGGCGACGGCCGCGTAGTGCCGGTCGAGGTAGCCCTGCCGTGCGCCTCGGGAGAGGGCGTAGGTGAACATGCTGGAGCACGAGGTCTCGGTCCAGTTGTCGTCGCGGTCGCCCTTGTCGATCACCTGGAACCAGCGTCCGGTGACCGGGTCCTGGTGGCGCTCAAGGCCGGCGGCGAGCCCGCGCAGGATGCGCAGCAGCGCCGGGCGGCGCGGGTGGCCGGCCGGGACGGCGTCCAGGACGTTCACCATCGCCATCGAGTACCAGCCGACGGCACGGCACCAGTGCTCGGGGGCGAGGCCGGTCGCCGGGTCGGACCAGGCGACGGTGCGCGACTCGTCGTAGGCGTGCCGGAGCAGGCCGCCCGCGACCTGGAGATGTCTGCCGTACAGGTGGAGCTGCTTCGCCGCCTCGTCGTTCGCGTAAGCCGAGTCGTGGAACTCCCTGCCGTACTCCACCAGGAACGGGTTGACCATGTAGACGCCGTCGGCCCACAGTTGGTGCGCGCGGCTTGCGGTGTCGGCGTGCCAGAAGCCGCCGTCCTCGGTGCGCGGGTAGGTGTCGAGGCGGTCGCGGATCTTCTTCGCCGCGACGCGGTAGCGATCCTCGCCGGTCTCGTGGTGCAGGATCGTCAGCAGCCGCCCGGCCTGCATGCTGTCGAGGTTGTTGAAACCCTGGCTCATGGAGCCGTCCGCGGCCACGAACCGGTCGACGTAGCTCTTGATGTACGACAGGTACTGCGGGTTGTGGGTGCGCCGGAAGACCAGGTACTGGCCGTAGAGGTAGAGGCCGACGGGGTACGACCAGCCGCCGATGGTGGTCGGCGTGTAGCGGGCCGTGGTGGAGTCGACCATGGCGACCGACCAGTCGGCCGTGGCGCCGGGGGCCGTGCGGGCGGGCACGGTCACGGCCGGTGCCGGCTCGGCCGCGGCCGTGGGGACGGCGGTCAGGGCCCCGGCGGCGAGCACGACCGTCGTCAGCAGCGCGGGCAGGCGTCTCATGGTGCTCCTTCGCGGTAGGCGTGGACAGGGATCGCGGCCGGCGGGCGGGCACTGTCGACCAGGTCCCTCACCAGGGCGTGGTCGGGTGAGAGCCGGCAGGCGGGGTCGGTGCGGGTGGCGTCGCCGGTGAGGGCGTACGCCTGGCAGCGGCAGCCGCCGTGGTCGGTGGAGCTGAGGGCGCAGCCTCGGCAGGGTTCCCGCATCCAGGAATCGCCGCGATAGGCGTTGAACGCCCTCGACTCCCGCCAGATCCAGGAGAGTTGACGGCTCCTCACATTGGGCGGGTCCAGGCCGGGGAGAGCGGCCGCGGCCGGGCACGGCAGGACCGTGCCGTCGGGGGCGACGGTGAGCGAGAGCGCACCCCAGCCGCCCATGCAGGGCTTGGCGACACCGTCGACGTAGTCGGGTGTGACCCAGATCAACTCCGGTGTGCCGCCGGGGCGTTCACGCCACTGGGTGAGCGTCGTGCGGGCCTGGTCCACCTGGTCCCGGGTGGGCAGCAGGGTGGCGCGGTTGCGCAGGGCCCAGCCGTGGAACTGGGTGTGGGCGAGCTCGATCCGGTCGGCACCCCAGGCCGTTCCCAGGGCGATCAGGTCGTCGAGGGCGTCGATGTTCGCGCGGTGCAGGACGATGTTCAGGCCGAACGGCAGCCCGGCGGCGCGGATCAGCCGGGCGGCCCGTTCCTTGGCGGCGAACGAGCGGGCGCCCGCGATGCGGTCGGAGGTCGCCGGGTCGGCGTGCTGCACGGACAACTGGACGCTGTGCAGCCCGGCCGCGACGAGCTCGCCGAGCCGCCGCTCCCCCAGTCCCACGCCGCTGGTGACCAACTGGGTGTACAGGCCCGCGCGCTCGGCGGCGGCGACGATTTCGGGCAGCTCACGCCGCAGCAGTGGCTCACCGCCCGACAGATGGGTCTGTACGACGCCCAGGTCAGCGGCCTGCCGGAACACTCCGGCCCACTCCCCCGCGGTCAGCTCTGTTGACCGACCGACCAGTTCGAGGGGGTTGGAGCAGTACCCGCAGCGCAGCGGGCAGCGGTGGGTGAGTTCCGCGAGCAGGGCCCACGGGGGGTCGGCGGTCATCGCAGCCAGCCCTCCTTCCGCAGCGTCCGAAGGAATTCCGGCACTTCGTCGGCGACCGGGGCGCCGGGGAACCGCGCGACCAGCTCGGCGACGATGTCGTCCACCGCCCGACTGCCGTCGCACAGCCGCAGCACGCCGCCGGCGTTGCCGTGCAGCACGACCACCCGCTCGGGCAGCAGCAACAGGTCCGTGCCGCGCACCCGGTCGTGACGCAGCACGACCGAACGGGCGAGAGCGGGACGCCAGGTCATGGGCCCCCTCCTCCACTCGCTCCGCCCCGGTCCACTGGGGGCAGCAACAACAGGCCCATGCCGCAGCCCCGGTCATGGCGCAGCACGACCGAGCGGGCGAGAGCGGGACGCCAGGTCATGGGCCCCCTCTTCCACTCGCTCCGCCCCGGTCCACCGGGGGCAGCAACAGCAACCCCATGCCGCAGCCCCGGTCATGGCGCAGGACGGCGTGGGCGAGGGCGGGACAACGCCAGGTCATTTGCCGCCTCCGTCCACCGCGTCCAGCAGCGCCCACAGCACGTCGCACTTGAAGGCCAGCGCGGCCACCGCGCGCCGCTGTTGCTCGCGGGTGCGGGCGCGCTCCAGGACCAGGGCGAGGGCCTCCTCGCCGTCCCGGGCGCCCTGGCCGACACGGGTGCGGAAGTAGGCGAGGCCGGCCGGGTCGATCCACGGGTAGTGGGTTTCGAAGGCGGCGATGCGGGTGCGCATCAGGTCCGGTGCGGACAGCTCCGTCAGGGACGCGGCGACGGCCTCGACGACGGGGCTCAGCCGGCAGAAGTTGACGTATCCGTCGACCGCGAGCCGCACCCCGGGCAGTACCCGGGAGGCGTCCCACAGCTCCTCGCGGTCGAGGCCGGCGGACTCGCCGAGGCGCAGCCAGCGCTCGATTCCGCCCTCGCCCTCGGCCGTGCCGTCGTGGTCGCGGATGCGGCGCAGCCAGGCGCGGCGCAGCGCGGGCCGCTCCAGCTTGGCGAGGATCAGGGCGTCCTTGACGGGAATGTGGCGCTGGTAGTGGAAGCGGTTGGCGATCCAGCGGCGCAGTTCTGCGGGCGTCAACTCGCCTTTGTGCATACGGAGGTTGAAGGGGTGACGGTCGTGGTAGCGGGCCGCGGTGACGGCGCGCAGCCGCCCGGTGAACTCGGTGGTCGTCCAGGGGGCTGCGGCGCCGTCGGCGTGCACGCGAGTCGCGGTCACGATGCTCTCGCGGTGCGGCCGGCTAGCGGTCAGTGAGGGCGTAGGCGGTCACTTCGAGCGCGGTGTCCACGACGGCGTAACCCGGGCTTTGCCAGACCTTTTCATCCGATGTTTCCTGAATGATCTGTTCCGTCGGGAGGGCCGGAAGGGTGCGGAGCAGCTTCTCGTCCATGTGCGCATACCTGCTTTCCTGAGGAAGTGGGGGGTCTCAGAGCCCAGACAGGCGGCTGCCGTTCACATGCATGCACCGAGTTCATCGACACGTTCGGTGGCGCGATACAGAGTCGCGGCACGACGAGCCACGGTCAATGGTCCGGACCGATAACGTCGGATGCGTTTCCGGCCAATCTCACCGCCACCCGCTGACTCGCCGGTCAGTTGCGGCGACTTCCCGGACGGATTCGGCGGTCAGGAATGCATCACGCGTCGTGATCGTTGACGATATGAGTACCACCTGACGACAACCGTAAGGATCAAGAGCTCGTGAGCAGCAAGGTCCCCCCGATCATCCTCAACAACGGCGTCGAGATGCCCCAGCTTGGCTTCGGCGTCTGGCAGGTGCCGGACGACGAGGCGGCGCAGGCCGTCGGCACCGCACTGGAGGCCGGGTACCGCAGCATCGACACAGCGGCGATCTATGGCAACGAGGAGGGCACCGGCCAGGCCATCGCCGCCTCCGGCGTCCCCCGCGAGGACATCTTCGTCACCACCAAGCTCTGGAACGGCGACCAGGGCTACGACTCCACGCTGCGCGCCTTCGACACGTCGCTGGAGAAGCTGGGCCTGGACTACGTCGACCTGTACCTCATCCACTGGCCGCTGCCGTCGCGGGGCGCCTACGTCGACACCTACAAGGCGTTCGAGAAGCTGCACGCCGACGGCCGCGCCCGGGCGATCGGCGTCTCCAACTTCCTTCCGGAGCACCTGGAGCGGCTGATCGGCGAGACGTCGGTCGTCCCTGCGGTCAACCAGATCGAGCTGCACCCGCACCTGCAGCAGCACGCCTCCCGTGAGGCCCACGCCGAGCACGGCATCGCCACCGAGGCTTGGTCGCCGCTCGGCCAGGGCAAGGGCCTGCTGGAGGTCCCGGCGATCGTCGCCATCGCGCAGAAGCACGGCCGCACCCCGGCCCAGGTCGTGCTGCGCTGGCACCTGCAGATCGGCAACGTCGTGATCCCGAAGTCCGTGACGCCGTCGCGGATCAAGGAGAACATCGAGGTCTTCGACTTCAGCCTGGACGACGAGGACCTGGCGGCCATCAGCGCGCTGAACGAGGACCGCCGGATCGGTCCGGACCCGGCGACGTTCGGCGCCTGACGCCCACGCCGGCGCGCGCACGCACCCACCTCACCACGACCGTCCGCCCGCTGCCCGAGCCCGGACAGCGGGCGGAAGCGTACGGGAGCGGCACGGCGGTCGACTCCGCTGTGCGTCACGGCACTTGAGGCTTCGGTACACCGAAGCCCGGCACCTTGTCACAGCCCGCGCAGGGCGCCTCAGTCACCCCGCACGTCGGTGAAGACGACCTCGAACTCCTCCAGCCCGATCACGCTCACATGCGCCTTGGCCGCACCCTCGTGCCGGGCGGCCGCCTGGCCCGAGCGGGACGCCGCAAGGGACGCCTGGTCGACGAAGATCACTCCGACCATCCCGCGCCCACGCTCCCGGTCGACCAGCAAAGACGCCCTGGCCAGCCCGTGGAGCGTTTCGAGCCGGGGCACCACCGTCGCCCGGAAAGTGTCGGCGAGCAGGTCGGTGTCCATGGGGTCGAACTCCAGCCTGGTCAGCCGCAGCCCGCCGCCCGCCTGCGGCTGGCGCGCCTGGTGGAAGACCAGCGCCTCGTAGTTGTCGACCGACAGCGTCCCCGCGAACGGATCCAGCATCGCCGCCCGCCGCTCGCGCAGCACCTCGTCGCTGTTGCTCCGGGCCCGCTCCGACTCCCACCAGCTCGCCGCGAGCAGTTTTCCCAGTGTCCGGTCCACGAAGACGCTCGCCCCGCGGTATCCCGGACGGTCCTCCAGCAGGTCCCGCCCCTCGGTGTTCATCGCTCTGATGGCCGTGTCGATCTTCGCGGGATCGCCGGTCGTGTAGATGGCGCGTACGAACATGACGCCTCCCGAAAATCCGGGGCACACATCCAAAATGTTCTGCATGTCCAGTCTTCTACCGAGGTGGTGGCGCCGCAATCAGCGCAGCGGACCGAGGTCACACCCGGGGGCTTGACGGGGTCACGTAAAGAGGGCCACCTTGTACGGCACCCGGTCAGGAAACTTTCCTAACAGAGGAACTTCCCAGCAGAAGGGTCCCCCACAGTGCGCATCCGACCACTGACCCTCGCCGCGGCCTCCGGCGCCGCGCTGCTCGCCGCCGCCCTGCTCCCCACGAGCGCGTCCGGCCACCCGCAACCGACGTCCCTCCGGGAGGGTTCGGTCAGCGCGGCCGACCTGCTCGCGAAGGTGACGTCCTGCTCGCAGATCTCCCACGGCAAGTACCGCACCGACGAGGACACGTCGGCCACCGTCCCGGTCTGCGGCAAGAACGGCGCCGTGTTCTGGAAGGCCGACATGGACATCGACTGCGACGGCCAGCGCACCGCCAAGTGCAACGAGGACACCGACCCCTGGTTCCAGCCGGACACCGCGTTCCACCAGTCCGACGGCAAACCGCTGCGCTCCGACACGCTGCCCTATGTCGTCGTCCCCAGCGTCAGCGGCACCTGGGACTACTCGTCCGCCGGCATCAAGGGCGCGGGCGTGGTGGCCGTCATCCACAACAACCAGGTCCTGTACGCCGTCGTCGGCGACACCGGTCCCCAGCAGATCATCGGCGAGGCCTCCTACTCCGCCGCCGAGCGGCTCGGCATCGACCCCGACCCGGAGACCGGCGGCACCGACTCCGGCGTGACGTACATCCTCTTCAAGAACTCCCGGGTCTCGCCCATCGAGAGCCACAGCGCGGCGGTCTCGCTGGGCGACCGACTGGCGAAGGAATTCATAGCCGGCAACTGAACCCGGTCGACTCGGCCGTACGGCAGGTCAGTTGGGCTGTCCGATCGGCCGTACGACGACGGTGTTGACGTCCACGCCGTCGGGCTGCCGGATGGCCCACACGACCGAGTCGGCGATCTGGTCGGCGGTCAGCAGGTGCCCCGGCGGCGGGCTGCCGTAGCTGTCCCAGAACGGTGTCTCCACCCGGCCCGGGGCGATGTGGGTGACGCCGACGCCCCAGTCGGTCACCTGGCGCCGGGTGTTCTCGGCGAGCCCGGTCACCGCCCACTTCGTCGCCCCGTAGATATTGCCCGGCCCCGGCACGAACCCGGCGACGCTGCCGACCAGCACGATCCGGCCGCGGGTCTCCTTGAGGGCGTCGATGGAGGCGCGGATGAGCAGGGCAGGGCCGAGAACGTTGGTCAGCACCATCTCGGTCCAGCCGGCCGGGTCGCCCTCCGCGACGCTGTCGTGGGTGGCGAACCCCGCGTTGGCCACGACCGTGTCCAGCCGGCCGAACGCCTTCAGCGTGGCGTCGACGGCCGCCTGTACGTCCGCGTACTCGGCGGCGTTCCCCACGATCGTCAACAGGCCCTCGGGTTCCCCGAGTTCCTCGGCGAAGGCCCGCAACCGCGCCTCGCCGCGGCCGGTGACGGTGACCCGGTGTCCGGCGTCCAGCAACTGCCGCGCGACGGCGGCGCCGATGCCGCTGCCGCCGCCGGTGATGAGCGCGACCGGAGAGTCGGTCATGGTGGTTCCCCCTGTGTTCGGTTCGGACGAGGGGGAGTTCATCACTTGGAGAGCTCTCGAAGTCAAGTCCCGCCGTCGGCCGGCGTGCCCGCTGTCACCTGGTCCGCACCGCCGTGTACACCGTCTGCGCCGCCAGCACGAACAGATCGGGGCGGTGGTACACGCTCGCCTTGTCGTCCGGGTCGAGCAGCCGGTCGAGGGTCGCGCGGTCCTCGGCGTCGAGTCGGTCGCCCACCCCGTCACGGGTGCGGGTGAGGACGTCGGCGGCGTAGGCACGGGCGCGGTCCGTGGTCGGGGCGGGCAGGTCGAGGAGGAAGGTGCGGGTGCCGGTGGGCCGCAGCCCGGCGGCGCTGAGCAGTGCGGGCCAGTCCTCGGTCTCGTCGACGGAGCCGGGCAGGTCGGCCCTCATCTGCGCGAACCACTCCGTCTCCAGCACATCGAGCCGGGCCTGGAGCCCGGGCCGCCCGAAGCCGATGTCCCGGGGCAGGAAGCGCGTCGGCAGACCGCCCTCTTGGAGGGCCAGCGTGCCGCCGGACGCGAGACGGTCGCCGAACGCGGCGAGGGCGGCCCGCTGGTCGCCGAGGTGGTGCAGGCTGCGGCCGGCCCACAGCAGATCGGCCGGGTAGTCCAACTCGCCCAGCACGTCGGGGAGTTCACCGGCGAGAGTGCCGAAGCGGTCGGCGACACCGAGCCGCTCCGCCCGTGCCCGGGCCCGCTCCAGGAGCGGCTCGGACCCGTCGACGGCGACGATCCGGGCGCCGGGGAAGGTGTCGGCGAGCAGGCAGGACACGACTCCGGGACCGCTGCCCGCGTCCACGATCAGCCCCGGCTCGGTCTGCCGCTTCCCCAGCCAGGCCATGGCGTGCTCGTACAAGGGCAGGAACAGCTCGGCCTGCGTCTCCAGCATCGGGCCCATCTCGGCCCAGTCGACGTCGGTGTGGTGGTGCCCGTGTCCCGGGTGCTCGTGCCGGTGGTGCGGGTGGTCCTCGTGCGCCATGGTGGTCAGCCTCTCGTCCGGTTGCCGCCAGCCTGCTCCGACGCACCGTCCCGGTGCCACTGTCCTTGCCGTAGCGGCAAAAATGGGGCAAAGAAAATGAGGTGCGGCGAGGAGGGCCGGTCGCCCACCATGGCCCGATGGACGACGAGATGGTGGAGCGCTTCCTCGAGGACGGGTTCGTGAGGATCGAGGGCGCCTTTCCGCCACGCGTCGCCGAGCACTGCGCGCGGCTGCTGTGGCGCGAGACCGGGTACGACCGGGAGGACCCGGGCACCTGGAAGGACCCCGTGCACTGGGTGTACGACATGGCGCAGGGCCCCTTCGCGGCCGCCGTCAACACACCCGTCCTGCACGAGGCCTTCGATGTGCTGGTGGGCGAGGACCGCTGGCAGTCGCGCTACTCACTGGGCAGCTTCCCTTTGCGGTTTCCGCACGAGGAGGAGCCGGACGACGCGGGCTGGCACATCGAGGGCAGCTATCTGCCGGAGGGCGCCCAGCACGTGCACACGAATGTGCACTCGAGGGGCCGTGCGCTGTTGATGCTGTTCCTGTTCAGCGAGGTCACCGAGGACGACGCCCCGACGCGTATCCGGGCGGGCTCGCATCTCGACGTACCGGCGGTCCTGGCGCCGTACGGCGACGCCGGCGCGACCTTCCTGGAGCTGGGCCCGAAGGTCGCCGAGGCCTCCGCGCACCGCCCGCTCGCCCACGCCACCGGCCGCCCCGGCGACGTCTACCTCTGCCACCCCTTCCTGGTCCACGCCGCCCAGCCCCACCACGGCACCCGCCCCCGCTTCATGGCACAGCCACCACTGCACCCGGCGGAGCCGCTGGAGCTGGAGCGGGCCGACGCCGACTACTCGGCAGTCGAGTTCGCGATCCGCCGGGGCCTGGCCAGAGAGAACTGACCAACCCCCGGCAACCACCGCGCCCCCTCAGGGGCGCGGGGAACTGCGCGATCAGCCACAACGGACCGGCAGTCCCCACTCAACGCACTACGACAACGGCGGGTAGGCGTTCCGCATCAACTGCTGGAACTGCGCAGAGAACCAGTGCCCGGACAGCGGAGCGTTCGGCAGCGCACCGGACAGGTTGTTCCCGTTGCGCGGGTTGCCCGTGTACGTCGGGTCGCACATCCGGTCGAACCCCTTGCCCTCGTCGTTCGGGATCTCCGAGCTGGCCCCGTCGGACTCACCCGGAGGCTTGATCCAGACGTACGCGTCGATGCCCGCCGCCGGGCCGGCCTGCGGACGCTCACCGAGGCCCGCCCCGGACTGGTTGCACCAGTTGCCGACGTGGATGCGACGGTCGTAGCGGCCGCCGTTGACATACGTGTCGACGTCCGTCGTCGCACCCGGACCCGCCGGCCGCGCCGAGCCGCCCCAGCCGTTCCTCGACGTGTCGATCAGCATGCCGATACCGGAGTTGAAGCCGGTCGTGACCAACTGGTCGCGGAAGCCCTGGGCGTAGGACAGCTCGTCGGTGTAACGGTTCCAGTCGACCCACTTCGACTCCCGGACGGACTTGCCGCCGACGGAGTCGTTGATGGTGAAGTTGTTCTCCTTCAGGGCGCTGTAGTTGGCCGTGTTGGTGATGAAGCCGTGCACGTCGTTGAGGGTGGCGCCCTCGGAGGTGGCGGCCTCCTTCATCATGGCGGCGCTGGGGGCGAAGTTGTCGTCCCAGCCGATCCAGCCGTGGTGGCCGGCGTCGATGTAGTTGTAGACGTTGGCCGCGTCGCCGAGCTTGTTCAGGGCGTAGCCGACGCCCTTCTGGTAGTTGCCGTTGGCCTTCATCACGTCGCACTGCGGGGTGGCCGTCGGACGGCTGCCGGTGTTGGTGACCAGGTTCGGCAGCGAGTCGATCTCGATCGTGGTGACGATCCGCAGCGAGGCGTACTTCGGGTCGGCGAGGATCGCGGCGATCGGGTCGATGTACTCGGTCTTGTACCGGCCGATCTCTGTCGGGCCGAGCTCGCCGTTGGAGGCGAGGGCGGAGCAGTCGCGGCCCGGCAGGTTGTAGATGACCAACTGGACGACCAGTTCGCCGGAGCCCTTCTGCGTCAGGGCCTCGTCGAGGTGGTCACGCAGGCCCATGCCGCCGTTCACGCCGTTGATCGCGGCGATCCGGTCCAGCCAGACACCGGTCGGCTGATTGGCGATCCGGCTGCCGCCCGGCTCGGCGGCGGCCTTCGCGGACCACTCCGGGTTCACGTACATCTTGGCGCCGGAGTAGGGGTTGTCGACCTTGGGACCGGTGGGACCGGGGTCGGTCGGATCGGTGGGGCCGCCGCCGTCGACGTTGCAGGTCACACCGTCGAGGGTGAAGGTGGCCGGGATGGCGTTGGTGCCGCTGTAGGAGGCCTGGAAGCCGAAGCTGACCGTGCCGCCGGTCGCGAGCGTGCCGTTGTAGGTCTCGTTGGCCGCGGTGACGGCGGCGCCGCTCTGGCTGATCTTCGCGTTCCAGCCACTCGTGACCTTCTGGTTTCCGGCGTACGACCACTTCACCGCCCAACTCGACTTGGCGGCGCCCTGGTTGGTGACCGTGACAGCGGCGGTGAAGCCGGTGTCCCACTGGTTCTGCACCTTGTAGTCGACGGTGCAGGGCACGGCGGCCGTGCCGATTCCACCCGGGTCCGCGGCGAGCGCGGTCCCCGAGGCCCCGGCGACCAGCGCCAGGGCGGCGAGCATCGCTGTTCTGGTACGAGTCATGAGTGCGGGTTCCTTCTTGGTTGCGGGTGCTGACGGTCCGTCCGTACAGGGCGCGCAAGAGGCAAGGAGGAGGTGCCGACGACGGCTAAAAGTACTGAACGCGGGGGGTGTCGCATGAGCGACTCCTCACAGCTCAGGCACGTCGTGACGGACGCGTCGAGTGATGGAATCGCTCCCACTGGTGCCCATGAAGCTAGCGCCAAGTGACGGTGAAGGACAGAGGAGTTACTGACTTTCGCTCAACCGAACTCATCGAATCTTTTCGACTCTTCAAGCACCTTGACCCCTCGCACCCCCGTCCCCACTATGGGAGCGCTCCCACTGGTTCAAGCCTTGACTTCTCCGAGCCGCAAGGAGGAACCAGCACGTGCATCCCCCACGCAGACGCACAGCGGTACGACGGTTGTGGACGGCCGTCTCGGCGGCCCTGGCACTCCCCTTGACGATGCTGGGCACGGGTTCGACACCTGCTCAGGCAGCAGCAGTTCAGTGCAGCGTCGACTACAAGACCAACGACTGGGGTTCCGGCTTCACCGCGGATCTGACGATCACCAACCGGGGTACCGACGTCATCGACGGCTGGACCCTGACGTACGGCTACGCGGGCAACCAGAGGCTCAGCAACGGCTGGAACGGCACCTGGTCCCAGTCCGGGCAGACGGTCACCGTGAAGGACGCCGGCTACAACGGGCGGATCCCCGCCGGTTCCGCCGTCACCACGGGCGCGCAGTTCACGTACAGCGGCAGCAACGCCGCGCCCACGAACTTCGCGATCAACGGCACGAGTTGCACCGGCGCCCACCAGCCCCCGATCACCGTGCTGACCAGCCCGGCGGCCGGTGCCGTCTACTCGCAGGGCGACGCCGTCCCGCTCGCGGCCACCGCGGCCGCCGCTGACGGCGCGACGATCGGCAAGGTCGAGTTCTACGACGACACCACCCTGCTGGGCACGGACACGACGGCGCCGTACTCGCTCTCGGTCTCAAGCTTGACCGTGGGCAGCCATTCGCTGCTGGCGAAGGCGTACGACAGCCTGGGCGCGTCCGGTGAGTCGACCCCGGTCGGCATCACGGTCGCCTCGGGTCCCGCCGTGGTGGCCACTCCGGCCCAACTCCCGGTCCAGCAGGGCAGGACGGCGACGTACGACGTCAAGCTGTCGACCCAGCCGTCGGCCACCGTGACCGTCACGACCGCCCGCACCAGCGGCAACTCGGGTCTGTCGGTGACCGGCGGCGCCTCGCTCACCTTCACGCCCTCGAACTGGAACACCGCGCAGAAGGTGACCATCACCGCCGACTCCTCAGGCACGGGTTCGGCGACCTTCGAGTCGACGGCCACCGGGCATGCGAAGGCCACGGTCACCGCTACCCAGATCGCGGCGACGAAGGCGTACGACGCCCGCTTCCTGGAGCTGTACGGCAAGATCACCAACCCGGCGAACGGCTACTTCTCGCCCGAGGGCATCCCCTACCACTCGGTCGAGACGCTGATCGTCGAGGCGCCGGACCACGGTCATGAGACCACGTCGGAGGCCTACAGCTACCTTCTCTGGCTGCAAGCCATGTACGGCAAGGTCACGGGCGACTGGTCCAAGTTCAACGGGGCCTGGGAGATCATGGAGAAGTACATGATCCCGACCCACGCCGACCAGCCGACGAACTCCTTCTACAACGCCTCGAAGCCGGCGACGTACGCGCCCGAGCTGGACACCCCGAACGAGTACCCGGCGAAGCTCGACGGGTCGGTCTCGGCCGGCTCGGACCCGATCGCCGGTGAGCTGAAGAGCGCCTACGGCACGGACGACGTCTACGGCATGCACTGGTTGCAGGACGTCGACAACGTCTACGGCTACGGCAACTCGCCGGGCAAGTGCGAGGCGGGTCCGACGGACACCGGACCGTCGTACATCAACACCTTCCAGCGCGGCGCGCAGGAGTCGGTGTGGGAGACGGTGCCGCAGCCGACCTGCGACGCCTTCAAGTACGGCGGGAAGAACGGGTATCTGGACCTGTTCACCGGTGACGCGTCCTACGCCAAGCAGTGGAAGTTCACCAACGCCCCGGACGCCGACGCCCGTGCGGTGCAGGCGGCGTACTGGGCCGACAAGTGGGCCGACTCGCAGGGCAAGGGCGGCGACATCTCCGCGACCGTGGCCAAGGCCGCGAAGATGGGCGACTACCTGCGCTACGCGATGTACGACAAGTACTTCAAGAAGGTCGGCAACTGCGTCGGGCCCTCCTCGTGCCCGGCCGGCACCGGCAAGGACGCCTCGCACTATCTGCTCTCCTGGTACTACGCCTGGGGCGGCGCCACCGACACCTCGGCGGGCTGGGCCTGGCGCATCGGCTCCAGCCACGCGCACGGCGGCTACCAGAACCCGATGGCCGCGTATGCCCTCAGCGCGTACGCCGACCTCAAGCCCAAGTCGGCGACGGGGCAGGCGGACTGGGCCAAGTCGCTGCAGCGGCAGGTCGAGTTCTACCGCTGGCTCCAGTCCAGCGAGGGCGCCATCGCGGGAGGCGCGACGAACAGTTGGGCGGGCCGGTACGCGACGCCGCCCACCGGGAAGTCGACCTTCTACGGCATGTACTACGACCAGCAGCCCGTCTATCACGACCCGCCGTCCAACCAGTGGTTCGGCTTCCAGGCGTGGTCGATGGAGCGGGTCGCGGAGTACTACCAGCAGACGGGCGACGCGACCGCGAAGGCCGTCCTCGACAAGTGGGTCGACTGGGCGCTGTCCGAGACGACCGTCAATCCGGACGGTACGTACCGGATCCCGTCGACGCTCCAGTGGTCGGGCCAGCCCGACACCTGGAACGCCTCAAGTCCGGGCGCCAACAACGGACTTCATGTCACCGTCGCCGACTACACCAATGACGTCGGTGTGGCGGCCGCGTACGCCAAGACCCTGACGTACTACGCCGACCGCTCCGGTGACACGGCGGCCGCGACGACGGCGAAGGCGCTGCTGGACGGCATGTGGGGCAACCACCAGGACGCCCTGGGTGTCGCGGTCCCGGAGACTCGGGCCGACTACAACCGCTTCGACGACGCGATCTACGTCCCGAGCGGCTGGACCGGCACGATGCCGAACGGTGACGCGATCAGCTCGTCGTCGGCCTTCGACTCGATCCGCTCGTTCTACGAGAACGACCCGGCGTGGTCGAAGATCGAGGCGTATCTGGCGGGCGGTGCGGTGCCGTCGTTCACGTATCACCGGTTCTGGGCCCAGGCGGACATTGCCTTGGCCATGGGTTCGTACGCGGAGCTTCTCGAATAGTCCCCGGGCCGTGTTTCGGCTGCCGGCCCGCTGTTGCTGGTCGCGCAGTTCCCCGCGCCCCTGAAGGGGCGCTCCGGTGCACGGCGTTCTCGACGGGCGGCCTCCTCCCGCACAGGAGGCCGCCCGTCCTCCCCACACCACGGAAGGAACCCCCGTGCGAAGAACCCGCATCCTCACCGGCGGTGGCGACGGCCGCGGAGAGTGCGGCCCGGCGTCTGCGGTGTATGCGCGGGTGCTGCACGTGACGTACCCCCTCGGGAGGACGGACGGGTTCCGTCCCCTCAGTCGCCGCCGTGCGTAGGTGAGTTGCCGCGTTTCCCGGCCGGTCAGGGGGCCGATGTCACCCGTGCTTGCGGAAGGCCCGCACCGTGAACACCGGATCGGGCCGGGGGCGGTCCTGGTCCGGGAGGTCCGCCAGGCGGGCGGCGAAACCGTCGGCGAGCGCGCCGCCGGGCGGAAGGGTGACGAACCAGCCCCGGCGCAGGTCGGCGACCGTGCGGCGGGGGCTGCGGCCCTGACCGTGCCCGGTGAAGCGGGCCTCGCCCGCCGGGACCAGGGCATGGTCGAGGGCGTACGACGCGACGATCGCGGCCTTGTCCCGGGCATCGCTGCGCGGGCGGGAGGCCAGGACGACGTCGATGTCGCTGCCCACGTTGTGCGCTGCGGCCTTGTCGACCGTGGTGACGTAGACGCCGCCGGGGCGCAGCACCCGGGCGCACTCACCGACGATGGTCCGCACGTCCGCGTCGGACTGGGCGAGGTGCAGCAGCCACACGCTGCTGACGGCGTCGAACCGGCCGTCGCCGAACGGCAGCCGGCGGCTGTCGGCGAGCACGACGGTGCCGGGCATACGGGCGGCGGCCTGCCGGGCCATGGCGGGCGCGAGGTCGACGCCGGTCACGCACATGCCGTCCCGCCCGGCGGCGAGCCGGCGCGTCACGATGCCGGTGCCGCAGGCGACGTCGAGCAGGCGCCGGGTGCCCTCCGGCAGAAAGCCCAGCACGGCCCGCGCGGCGGCCGCCGCTCTGGGCTCGCCGCCGCGCGAGGCGTCGTAGCGCTCCGCTTCCTTGTCGTAGTCGAGCACCCGCGTCACTGCGCCCCGTGACCGGGGGCGAGGTCCTCGATCCTGCGGGCGAGCGTGAAGTCGCGCTTGGTGACGGCGCCCACGGTGTGGGTGTTCACGGTGAGTGACACCGTGTTGTAGCCCAGGGTGAGGTCGGAGTGGTGGTCGAGCTCCTCCTGGACCTGGGCGATGTGCACGACCATCGCCGTGGCCGCGAAGTGCGAGGGGAGCCGGTAGGAGCGGGCGATCCGGTCGCCGTTCAGCGACCAGCCCGGCAGCTCCGCGAGCCGGTCCTCGATCTCCTTCTGCGACAGCGGTTCGAGGGGCATGGCCTCGCTCCTTCCTGGACGGGAGGGTTCGTCTTCAGCCTGCCACAGTCTGGGTGCGGCGGTCCTGGTCAGAGGGGTTCCCCGAGGGCCGGCGCGGCACGCCTGCGGCCGCGCCTCGGCGGGCAACGGGGTCGTCCGTGAGCCATCGCCGATCACCGCCGCGCCCGCCGGGGACGACGTCCCAGGCGCGGTCATTGCCCGCGCGCCTCGACTACGGTCGTATCCATGACCTCTGTCCCGTCCGGCCACGCCGCCACCTCCACCGCTCCCGCCGGCCAGGGCGTGGGCCCCCTGCTGCGGGCCTGGCGGGAGCAACGCCGGGTCAGCCAGCTCGAGTTGGCGCTGCGGGCGGACTCCTCGGCGCGGCACATCAGCTTCATCGAGACGGGCCGCTCCCGGCCGAGCGAGGAGATGGTGCTGCGCCTCGCCGAGCACCTGGAGGTGCCGGTGCGCGAGCGCAACGCGCTGCTGCTGGCCGCCGGCTACGCCCCGCACTACCCGGAGACCCCGCTGGACGACCCGGCGCTGGACGCGCTGCGCGCGGGCATGGAAGCGCTGATCCAGGGCTACGAGCCCTATCCGGCGCTCGTGGTCGACGCGATGTACAACGTGCACGCGGCCAACCGGGGCATCCTGATGCTCCTCGACGACATCCCCGAGCACCTCCTGGAGCCCCCGCTCAACGCGATGCGTCTGACCCTGCACCCGGAGGGCCTCGCGCCGCGTATCCGCAATCTGCGCGAGTGGCGCGGCCATCTCCTGGAGCAGATGCAGCGGCAGATCGCCCTGCACCGCTCCGAGCCGCTGCGGGAGCTGTACGAGGAGGTCGCGGCCTACCCGGTGCCCGAGGACGCGCCCGGCGCGGAGCCGGACGACCCCGTCCCGTACTTCGCGCTGCCGATGCAGATCGAGCACGAGGGCCGGGTCCTGTCGTTCATCTCGTCCATCTCCACGTTCAACACGCCCATGGACGTGACGGTCGCCGAGCTGGCCATCGAGACACTGCTCCCGGCCGACCCGGCGACGGTCAAGTACCTTCAGTCGCTGCTGCCCTGACGGGCCTTCAGCGCAGCGAACTGCAACCCGGCGAAGGCGGCGACGGTGAGCGCTTGCAGCACCGTCCACACCGCGCCCGCGGTGGTCGGCGACAGCCACAGCGCGAGCGCGAGGATGCTCAGCACGGTCCAGGCGAGGTTGGCCTCGACGACGGCGCGCACCGGGAGGTCGGCGGGGCGGGCACGGGCGGCGAGCAGTGCGACGGCACCCGCGTACACCGCGAGGAACGCGCCGAGGGCGAGCAGCAGCGCCGGTTCGACGCCCAGCAGCCTGCCCAGCGGGCCGGACGCGACGAGGTAGGCGAGCCCGTTCGCCCCGGTCACCACCGCGTCCAGGGCCAGGAAGCGGCGCAGCACGGTCTGCGGGTCGGAGGTCCGGGCGAGCGCGGTGAGCGAGGTGGCGGACATGACGAATCACCCTCCGTCGAGGTCGAGTGGCATGCGACAGGACCCGGATCCCGGACCGGAGTGCGCCGGCCCGGAATCCGGTGCGTCAAAGGTCTCGCGGAGAAGCGGGCCGGTCGATTACCTGCGGGGTAATGGCAACCCCCTCAGGGGCGCGGGGCTGTATCGATGTGCGGCTCCGCCGCGTGGGCGCGACCGGCCCCGACCGGCCCGCAGCATGCACAGGACCGGCAACCCCCCATGGGTAACCGGAACGTGGCACACTGCACCCCGTACTTTCGGCGCGTAGGGGAGGCGTGGCGTGAGTGAGCGGCGGCCCGCGCCCACCGTGGGCCAGGTGGTGCTCGGCAAACGCCTGCAGGAGCTGCGGGAGGCGTCCGGACTGGGCCGCGACGAGGCCGCGCGGGTCCTGCGGGTGGCCGCGGCGACCGTACGGCGCATGGAGACCGCCGAGGTCGCCCTGAAGATCCCGTACGTGCAGGTGCTGCTGGAGACCTACGGCGTCCCGGAGGACGAGGCGGCCGCGTTCGTCTCGCTGACCGAGGAGGCCAACCAGCCGGGCTGGTGGCAGCGGTACCACGACGTGCTGCCGGACTGGTTCAGCCTGTATGTGAGCCTGGAGGGCGCCGCCCGGATCATCCGGTCCTACGAGCCGCACTTCGTGCCCGGCCTGCTCCAGACCGAGGAGTACGCCCGGGCCGTGCTGCGGGCCGGGACGATAGGGCAGACCGGCCCGGAGACGATCGAGCGGCATGTGTCCCTGCGCATGGAACGCCAGCGTCTGCTGGAGCGCCCGGATCCGCCCCATCTGTGGGTGATCATGGACGAGACGGTGCTGCTGCGCCCGGTGCGGGGCGGCGGCGAGGTGATGCGCGACCAGCTCGACCGGCTTCTGGAGTTCGCCGAGCGCGACCGCGTCACGCTCCAGATCGCGGAGTTCGCCTCCGGCCCGCACCCCGGGACGTACGCGCCCTTCACCCTGTTCCGCTTCGCCGAGCCGGAGCTGCCGGACATGGTCTACACCGAGTATCTGAGCGGCGCCCTGTACCTGGACTCCCGCACGGAGGTCGCGGCGCACCTGGAGGTCCTGGACCACATGTCGACGGGCGCCGCGTCCGCCGAGCGCACCAAGAAGATCCTGCGGGAGCACCGCGAGAACTGCTGAGCGGCGTACGGCAACCTTCCGGCCGGCGGGGACGACCCGTTCACGACGGCACCCGAGCCCCGAGGAGAGCACACCGCATGTCCGGATCCGAGTCCGCGCCCGCCCGCGTCGACACCAGCCGGCCGCATCCGGCCCGCGTCTACGACTGGTGGCTGGGCGGCAAGGACAACTACCCGGTGGACGAGGAGCTGGCCCGCAGGATCCTCGCCGTGGACGGCACGGTCCTGCGCGGCGCCCGCGCCAACCGCCGGTTCATGCACCGGGCCGTGCGCACGGTCGCCGAGGCCGGGATCCGCCAGTTCCTGGACATCGGCACGGGCATCCCGACCGAGCCCAATCTGCACCAGGTGGCGCAGGGCGTCGCGCCGGAGTCCAAGGTCGTGTACGCCGACAACGACCCGATCGTGCTGCGGCACGCGGAGGCGCTGCTGCACGGGTCGGCGCAGGGCAGCACCGAGTATGTGCACGCCGACGTCCGTGACGCCGACGCCCTGCTGGGCCGGGCCGGCGAGTCCCTGGACTTCGACCGCCCGATCGCGCTGTCGCTGGTGGCGCTGACCCACTACCTGGGCGACGATCCCGACGGCGACGACGTGTACGGCCTGCTGGAGAAGTACGTCGCCGCGCTCGCCCCGGGCAGCCATCTGATCCTGTCGCAGGTCACCCCGGACCTCAGCCCGCAGGCCATCGAGAGCGCGGCGAACCACTTCAGGCGCAGCGGCACCCCGTTCTTCCCCCGCTCGCTCGCCGAGTTCTCCCGCTTCTTCGACGGCCTGGAGCTGCTCGGCCCGGGCGTCATCCCGGTCTACGGCTGGCGCCCCGAGCCGGCGGACGTGGCGGCCCAGGCGGAAGGCATCGTGCCCGTGTACGCGGGGGTCGCCCGCAAGGTCTGACCCGTACGGGCGCCGTGAACGGGTGCGCTCCCCCGCCCCGCCCTAGGTTCGTGATCAGGGCAAGCAAGGGAGCGCCTGTGACCGACACCCGGGTACCGCCCACCCCGCCCGCCGAGCCGGGCGCGGCGCTGCTGAAGGCCGGCAGGTTCTTCCGGCCCGGCACGCCCGCGCCCGATCTGCACAGCATCGCGCTGACCGGCGGGCGCGAGGCGGACGCGTTCTACCGGGACCGGTGGAGCCACGACAAGGTCGTGAACTCCACACACGGCGTGAACTGCACCGGCTCGTGCCGCTGGAAGGTGTACGTCAAGGACGGCATCATCACCTGGGAGACCCAGCAGACGGACTACCCGTCGGCCGGCCCCGACCGTCCCGAGTACGAGCCCCGCGGCTGCCCGCGAGGCGCCGCCTTCTCCTGGTACACCTACTCCCCCACCCGGGTCCGCTACCCGTACGTCCGCGGTGTGCTTCTGAAGATGTACCGGGAGGCGAAGGAGCGTCTGGGCGACCCCGTCCTGGCCTGGGCGGACATCCAGGGCGACCCCGAACGCCGGCGCGGCTACCAGCGGGCGCGCGGCAAGGGCGGCCTGGTGCGGGCGAGTTGGGACGAGGCGATCGAGATGGTCGCGGCGGCGCATGTGCACACCATCAAGACGTACGGCCCCGACCGCATCGCCGGTTTCTCCCCCATCCCCGCGATGTCGATGGTGTCGCACGCGGCGGGCGCCCGCTTCCACTCCCTGATCGGCGCCCCGATGCTGTCGTTCTACGACTGGTACGCCGATCTGCCGGTCGCCTCCCCGCAGGTCTTCGGCGACCAGACGGACGTACCGGAGTCGGGCGACTGGTGGGACGCGGCGTATCTGATGATGTGGGGCTCGAACGTCCCGGTGACCCGCACGCCCGACGCGCACTGGATGGCGGAGGCCCGCTACCGCGGCCAGAAGGTCGTGGTGGTCGCGCCCGACTACGCCGACAACGCCAAGTTCGCCGACGAGTGGCTGCACCCGCACCCCGGCACGGACGGCGCTCTTGCCCTCGCCATGGGGCACGTCGTCCTCAAGGAGTTCTTCGTCGACCGCGAGACGCCGTTCTTCGCGGACTACGTACGGAAGTTCACCGACCTGCCGTTCCTGGTCACCCTGGAGGCACGGGACGGCGCCTACGTTCCCGCGAAGTTCCTGCGCGCCTCGGACCTGGGCCAGGAGGGCGACGGCGCCGGGTGGAAGACGGTCGTGCTGGACGAGGTGTCGGGCCGCGCGGTCGCCCCGAACGGCTCCCTGGGCTTTCGCTGGACCGAGTCCGGCAAAGGCCGCTGGAACCTCGAACTCGGCGACATACGGCCGCGGTTGAGTCTGTACGGCAGTGAGGTGTCCGCGGGCGTCGAGGTGCTGCTGCCGCGCTTCGACACCGAGGGCGGGCCGCACGGACAGGGCCGCGGGGACGTCATACGCCGGGGCGTCCCGGTGACGAAGCTCGGCGGTGCCGACGGCCCGCTGGTGACGACGGTCTTCGATCTGCTGCTCGCGCAGTACGGGGTGGCCCGGCCGGGGCTGCCGGGCCGCTGGCCCGCGTCGTACGACGACGCCGACTCCCCCGGCACGCCCGCCTGGCAGGAGGCGCACACCTCCGTCCCGGCGGCCAAGTGCGCGCGGATCGCGAGGGAGTTCGCGCGCACGGCCGAGCGGTCGAAGGGCCGCTGCATGATCCTGATGGGCGCGGGCACCAACCACTGGTTCCACTCCGAGACGATCTACCGCACCTTCCTCGCCCTGCTCCAGCTCACCGGCTGCCAGGGCCGCAACGGCGGCGGCTGGGCGCACTACGTGGGCCAGGAGAAGTGCCGTCCGGTGACGGGCTGGGCGACGCTCGCGGCCGCGTCCGACTGGTCGCGTCCGCCGCGCCAGATGATCGGCACGGCGTACTGGTTCCTCAACGCCGACCAGTGGCGCTACGACCGGTTCACGGCCGATGTGCTCGCCTCGCCACTGGGAGCGGGGCGCTTTCGGGGGATGACGGGCGCGGACTGTCTGGCGCTGTCGGCGCGCGTGGGGTGGATGCCGTCGTATCCGACCTTCGACCGCAATCCGCTGGAGCTGGGCGAGGTGTTCGGCGACGCGGTGTCGCGGGTGGTGGCCGAACTGCGCGCGGGCACACTGAAGTTCGCCTGCGAGGATCCGGACGCGCCTCAGAACTGGCCGCGGATAGTGACGCTGTGGCGGGCCAATCTGCTGGGCTCGTCGGCGAAGGGCGCGGAGTACTTCACCCGGCACCTGCTGGGCACGCACTCGTCGCTGCGGGCCGAGGAGGCCCCCGAGGACGTACGGCCCAAGGAGGTGGCCTGGCACGACGAGGCGCCCGAGGGCAAGCTCGACCTGCTGCTGTCGCTGGACTTCCGGCAGACGTCGTCGACACTGCTGTCGGACGTCGTCCTGCCCGCCGCGACCTGGTACGAGAAGCACGACCTGTCCAGCACGGACATGCACCCCTACGTGCACTCCTTCACCCCGGCCGTGGATCCGCCGTGGCAGGCGCGCACCGACTTCGAGGCGTTCAAGGCACTGGCGGAGCGGCTGAGCGAGCTGGCCGTCGACCATCTGGGCGTGCGCAAGGACCTGGTGGCGTCCCCGCTCCAGCACGACACCCCGGGCGAGATCGCCCAGCCGGGCGGCGTGGTCCTGGACTGGCGGCGCGGGGAGTGCGATCCCGTGCCGGGCAGGACCATGCCGAACCTGACCGTCGTGGAGCGGGACTACACCGCGATCGGCGCCAGGTTCGCCTCGCTCGGACCGCTGGTGGAGCAACTCGGCCTGCCCGCCAAGGGCATCACGCTCAGGCCGGACGAGGAGGTCGAGCACCTGCGGCGGCTGAACGGCGTGACGGGCGACGGCCGCCCCCTGCTCGACACGGCGGTGAAGGCGGCGAACACCATCCTCGCCCTGTCCGGTACCACCAACGGCCGCCTCGCCACCCAGGGCTTGCGCACCCTTGAGGCCCGCACCGGGCAGGAGATGGCGCACCTGGCGGCCGAGCACGAGGGCAGGCGGATCACGTACGCGGACACGCAGGCCGCGCCGGTGCCGGTGATCACCTCGCCGGAGTGGTCGGGCAGCGAGTCGGGAGGGCGCCGCTACACCGCCTTCACCCTCAACACCGAGCATCTCAAGCCGTGGCACACCCTCACCGGCCGCCAGCACTTCTTCCTCGACCACGACTGGATCCACGAGCTCGGCGAGGCGCTCCCGGTGTACCGGCCGCCGCTGGACATGAACAAGCTGTTCGGCGAACCGCGGCTCGGCCCGGACGGGCAGCGGGAGGTGACGGTCCGTTTCCTCACCCCGCACAACAAGTGGTCCATCCACTCCGAGTACCAGGACAACCTGTTCATGCTGGCGCTCTCCCGGGGCGGCCAGAACATCTGGATGTCCCCGCAGGACGCGGACGCGATCGGCGTCGTCGACAACGACTGGATCGAGGCGGTCAACCGCAACGGCGTGGTCGTCGCGCGGGCCGTCGTCTCGCACCGGATACCGCACGGCACCGTCTACATGCACCATGCGCAGGAACGCACGGTCGCCGTCCCGAAGACGGAGGCCACCGGCCGGCGGGGCGGCATCCACAACTCGCTGACCCGGCTGATCCTCAAGCCGTCCCATCTCGTCGGCGGCTACGCCCAGTTGTCCTGGGCGTTCAACTACCTGGGCCCGACGGGCAACCAGCGCGACGAGGTGACGGTGATCCGCCGTCGCAGCCAGGAGGTCGAGTACTGATGCGTCCGATGGCCCAGATCGCGATGGTGATGAACCTCGACAAGTGCATCGGCTGTCACACCTGCTCGGTCACCTGCAAGCAGGCGTGGACCAACCGCCGCGGCATGGAGTACGTCTGGTTCAACAACGTCGAGACCCGCCCCGGCCAGGGCTATCCGCGCCGCTACGAGGACCAGGAGCGCTGGCGCGGCGGCTGGGAGCTGAACCGGCGCGGCGCGCTGACGCTGAAGGCGGGCGGCCGCTTCCGCAAGCTCGCCGGGATCTTCTCCAACCCCGAACTGCCCGAGATCAAGGACTACTACGAGCCCTGGACCTACGACTACAAGAACCTCACCGACGCCCCGCTCGGCGACGACTACCCGGTCGCGCGGCCCATCTCGCAGCTCGACGGCAAGCCGATGAAGATCGAGTGGTCGGCGAACTGGGACGACAACCTCGCCGGCGCCCCCGCCTACGGCGACCTCGACCCGATGGTGGAGCGGACGCGCACGCAGGCGTCGCAGAAGGTGCGGTTCGAGTTCGAACAGAGCTTCATGTTCTATCTGCCGCGCATCTGCGAGCACTGCCTCAACCCGTCCTGTGTGGCCTCGTGCCCGTCGGGTGCGATGTACAAGCGGGCGGAGGACGGCATCGTCCTCGTCGACCAGGACCGCTGCCGGGGCTGGCGGATGTGCGTGACGGGATGCCCGTACAAGAAGGTGTACTTCAACCACGCCACCGGCAAGGCCGAGAAGTGCACGATGTGCTATCCGCGCGTCGAGGTCGGTCTGCCGACGGTCTGCTCGGAGACGTGCGTGGGCCGGCTGCGCTATCTCGGCGTCGTCCTGTACGACGCGGACAGGGTGACGGCCGCGGCCTCCGTACCGCGCGAACGGGACCTGTACGAGGCGCAGTTGGGCGTCTTCCTCGACCCCGAGGACAGCGAGGTGCGGCGGGCCTGCGAGGAGGCGGGGATCCCGTACGACTGGCTGGAGGCGGCCCGCCGCTCGCCCGCGCACGCGCTGATCAGCAAGTACCGGGTGGCGCTGCCGCTGCATCCCGAGTACCGGACGATGCCGATGGTCTGGTACATCCCGCCGCTGTCGCCGGTGGTCGACGCGCTGTCCGAGACCGGGCACGACGGGGAGGACGCCCAGAACCTGTTCGGCGCGATCGACACGCTGCGCATTCCGCTGGAGTACCTGGCGCAGATGTTCACGGCCGGCGCCATCGGCCCGGTCCGCTCCTCGCTGGAGAAGCTCGCCGCGATGCGCTCCCACATGCGGGCGATCAACATCGGCGAGGAACCGGATCCCTCGGTGCCCGCCGCCGTGGGGATGGCGGCCGGGGAGATCGAGGACATGTACCGGCTGCTGGCGGTCGCCAAGTACGAGGACCGGTACGTCATCCCGACGGCGGCGGTCGCGGACGCCCGGCGCCTGGAGGAGTCGGCGCTGCCGCAGGGGTGCAGCCTCGACTACGAGGGCGGGCCCGGGATGGGCGGGGACGGCCCCTTCGGCCAGGACTCCGGCGGCCGCAGGCTGCTGCCGCTGGTGTCCGTGCAGAACTTCCACGCCCTGCGCGGACGGCAGACATCCGACAACGCTGCCGACGCTGCCGACACGACCCACACTGCCGACACCGAGGATGCCTGATGCCGTCCTTCGAGGTGCTCTACCAGGCGGCCGCGCTCTGCCTGACCTACCCGGACGAGGGCTTCCGCGCCCGCCTGCCGCTGCTGCGCGAAGCCGCCCCGCAGCTACGGGAGTTCACCGACCACGCGGCGCTGACGCCACCGGACGAACTGGCCGCGCACTACGTCCAGGTCTTCGACTTCGAGAACCGCCACAGCCTGTATCTGACCTGGTGGCTCGACGGGGACACCCGGCGGCGCGGCATGTCGCTGCTGCGCTTCAAGGAGGTCTACCGCGCCCACGGCCTGGAGTTCACCCATGAGGAGCTGCCCGACTTCCTGCCCGCGGTACTGGAGTTCGCGGCCCGCACCGGCGACACCGATCTGCTGCTGGAGCACCGCGAGTGCCTGGAGGAGCTCCGCTCCCGCCTCACCGACTTCGGCACACCGTACGCGTCCGTCCTGGACGCCGTGTGCGCCACACTGCCGACCGAACGCACGGGGGTGCGGCCATGACCACGCTGCTCTGGGGCGTCCTGCCCTATGTCACCTTCGCCCTGCTGGTCGTCGGCCTGGTCTGGCGCCACCGCTACGACCGCTTCGGCTGGACCACCCGCTCCTCCCAGGTCCATGAGTCCAGGCTGCTGAGCATCGCCTCGCCCGCCTTCCACTACGGCATCCTGTTCGTGCTGGTCGGCCACCTGGTGGGTCTGTTCGTCCCGGAGTCCTGGACGGACTCGCTCGGCGTGAGCGAGCACGCGTACCACCTGTTCTCCCTCTACGGCGGTACGGCGGCCGGCGTGCTGACCGTCGCCGGGATCGTGCTGCTGATCTACCGGCGCCGTACGAAGGCGCCGGTGTTCCGGGCGACGACGGCAAACGACAAGCTGATGTACGTCGTCCTGCTCGGCGCGATCGTGCTCGGCATGGTCGCCAAACTCACCCATGTCTCCGGCGACGGCTACGACTACCGCCGGTCCGTCGCCCCCTGGGCCCGCAGCCTGTTCACCCTCCAGCCGGACCTGGACCGGATGGCGGGCGTGCCGGTGCTGTACCAGGTCCACGCGGTGGTCGGCATGGCGCTGATCGCGCTGGTGCCGTACACGCGGCTGGTGCACATGTTCAGCGCGCCGGTGCAGTACCTGTTCCGGCCGTACCTGGTGTACCGCAGCCGCGACCCCGAGCAACTGGGGCCGCGGCCGGAGCGGCGCGGCTGGGAGAAGGCGGGCTCCTAGGCCGCCCCGCCCTTCTGGTCCCGCTGGTCCTTCTCGTCGTCGACGATCTCCGCGTCGACCACGTCGTCGTCCTGTGCCGCGCCCTGCTCGGTGCCGGTGCCGGTGCCCGCGTGCGCCGAGCTGTCCGCCGGGGTCTGCTGGGACTGGGCGTACATCGCCTGGCCCATCTGCTGGCTGACCGTGGCGAGTTTCTCGATGCCGGTGCGCAGGACGCTGGTCTCGGCGTTCTGCTTTAGCTGCTCCTTCAGTTCGGTGATCGCCGACTCGACCTCGGTCCGGGTGTCCGCCGGGATCTTGTCCTCGTTGTCGCGCAGGAACTTCTCGGTCTGGTAGACGAGCTGCTCGCCCTGGTTGCGGGTCTCGGCGGCCTCGCGGCGCTTGTGGTCCTCCTCCGCGTACTGCTCGGCCTCCCGCATCATCCGGTCGATGTCGTCCTTGGGCAGCGCCGAGCCGCCCGTCACCGTCATCTTCTGCTCGCGGCCCGTCGCGAGGTCCTTCGCGGAGACGTGCATGATGCCGTTGGCGTCGATGTCGAAGGCGACCTCGATCTGCGGCACCCCGCGCGGGGCGGGCGGCAGGCCGGTGAGGTCGAAGACGCCGAGCTTCTTGTTGTACGCGGCGATCTCGCGTTCGCCCTGGTAGACCTGGATGCCGACGGAGGGCTGGTTGTCGGCGGCGGTCGTGAAGATCTCCGAACGCCGGGTCGGGATCGTCGTATTGCGTTCGATGAGCTTCGTCATGATGCCGCCCTTGGTCTCGATGCCGAGGGACAGCGGGGTGACGTCGAGCAGGAGGACGTCCTTGACATCGCCGCGGATGACGCCGGCCTGGAGGGCCGCGCCGACGGCCACGACCTCGTCGGGGTTGACGCCCTTGTGCGGGTCCTTGCCGGTGAGTTCCTTCACGAGGTCGGTGACGGCGGGCATCCGGGTGGAGCCGCCGACGAGGATGACGTGGTCGACCGCGGCGAGCTTGATGCCGGCGTCCTTGACGGCCTGGTGGAAGGGGGTCTTGCAGCGGTCGAGGAGGTCGGCGGTGAGCTCCTGGAACTGGGCGCGGGTCAGCTTCTCGTCGAGGTGGAGGGGGCCCTCGGCGGAAGCGGTGATGTAGGGCAGGTTGATCGTCGTCTCGGAGGAGCTGGACAGCTCGATCTTGGCCTTCTCGGCGCCCTCGCGCAGCCGCTGCAGCGCCATCTTGTCGTTGCCCAGGTCGATGCCGTTCTGCCCCTTGAACTTCTTCACCAGGTACTCGACGACCCGCTGGTCCCAGTCGTCGCCGCCCAGATGCGTGTCGCCGTTGGTGGCCTTGACCTCGATGACGCCGTCGCCGATCTCCAGCAGGGAGACGTCGAAGGTGCCGCCGCCGAGGTCGAAGACCAGCACGGTCTGCTCCTCGCCGCGGTCCAGACCATAGGCGAGGGCGGCGGCGGTGGGCTCGTTGATGATCCGCAGGACGTTCAGGCCCGCGACCTCGCCGGCCTCCTTGGTGGCCTGCCGCTGGGCGTCGTCGAAGTATGCGGGGACGGTGATCACCGCGTCGGTGACGTCCTCGCCGAGGTAGGACTCGGCGTCCCGCTTCAGCTTCTGCAGCACCCGGGCCGACAGCTCCTGCGCCCGGTAGCGGGTGCCGTCGATGTCGCCCTGCTCGGGGAAGCGCCAGTTCGAGTCGCCCATGTACCGCTTCACGGAGCGGGCGGTGCGTTCGACATTGGTCACCGCCTGCCGTTTGGCCACCTCCCCCACGAGCACCTCGCCGTTCTTGGCGAAGGCCACGACCGACGGTGTGGTCCTGGCCCCCTCCGCATTGGCGACGACAGTGGGTTCGCCGCCCTCCAGGACGGCGACCACCGAGTTCGTGGTCCCGAGATCGATCCCGACCGCGCGTGCCATCGTTGTCCCCTTCCGCCAGGGCACCTCTTGAACTCCAGCACAAAACTTGAGTGGGCTCTTGTCAATGGGGCGAGTGACCCGGGGGCGAGGCGCCAAACGGGAGCTGAGCGCCCGCTCAGGGGTTCGAGGGGCCGGCCCGAAGGGCCGTCCCCTCGAGGGGGCGCGGGGAACTGCGCGACAAGCCACGACGGCGCCGCAGACAGCGGACGGCCCGTCGCGGCTTCCCCGCGAAGCGCTACGCCAGCTTCGCCGACAGCGTGATCGTCGTCCCCGTCAGCGCCTGGCTGACCGGGCAGTTCTTCTTGGCGTCCTCCGCGGCGGCGACGAACGTCTCGTTGTCGATGCCCGGCACCGTCCCCTCGACCGTGAGGTGAATGCCCGTGATGCCCTCACCCGGCTGGAACTTCACGTCCGCCGACGTGACGAGCTTGGTGGGCGGCGTGCCGGCGCCGTGCAGTGCGTGCGACAGCGCCATGGAGAAGCAGCTCGAGTGCGCGGCGGCGATCAGCTCTTCCGGGCTGGTCTTGCCGTTGGCGTCCTGGGAGCGCGAGGCCCACGTGACCGGCTGCGCGGCGATGGCACCAGAAGAGTCGAAGTTGACGACACCGTTGCCCTCGAGCAGGTTGCCTTCCCAGACCGTGTGTGCGGAGCGCGTGGTAGCCACGATTCTTCCTTTCGCATGGGGGCCCGATTCCGGGATCCGTGCCCCCATCCGATCACACTCCGGCTCAGCTCACCCGGAAGACCGGCCCACGCGGGGTGAACGGCAGACGACGTCCCGGGGGAATCAGGTACGCGTGCTCACGGCGTACCCGCAGCACGTCGCACCAGCCGTCCGTGATGACGAGGACGGGTGCGCCGGGCGGGAAGTCGTCCGCGCGCTGCAACAGGTCGATCCCGGGCTGGAGGACCGTGCCGCCACGGCCGCGCACCCGTACCCGCCCGGCGATGTCCGTCACCGGCACATACCCGGCGTCGTACGGTCCCGCGTCGCAGAACACCACCCGCGCTGCCGGTACGTCCCGCGCCTCGGCGTACGAGGCGATGGCGCCGAGCGCCTTGCCGAGCAGGCCGGCGCCCATGGAGCCGGAGGTGTCCAGGACGACGCCGAAGGTGCAACGGGCGATCTCCTCGGGCGGGAAGTAGCGGCCGGCGCGCGGGATGTCGGGCGTGGAGGCCTGGCGGCGCGCGGGACGGGCGTACGTCCGCACCGGCTCCGGGCGGGGCACGAACTCGTCGAACCAGCGGGCGAGTCGGGCGTCCCAGGGCAGCGGCGGATGGCTGAGCGCGCGGATCTCCTGGACCAGGCCGCCGGGCAGGAAGCCGCGCTCGCCCTGCTGGTGCAGGTCCAGGCCCTGGCACAGACCCCGGCGGTAGAACTCGTCGAGGTCGACGTAGTCGCCGGGCGCGCCGAGCGGGGCGCCGAGCACATCGCCGACGCCCTTGCCGCGCAGGGTGGCCAGCCGGCGCATCCGGCGCACGTCGCCGGCGATCCGGTCGTACACCTCCTCCGCCGACAGACCCGCCAACTCCTGGTCGTACAGCAGCCCTTGCGGCATCTCCCCGATCTGCATCTCGCGCAGCCAGCCGTTGATGACGTAGTCGCAGGCGACGTTGAACAGGTAGGGGTCGCGGCTGCCGCAGCGGTCGCCGTGCCGCAGGGCGGCGTGCAGCATCTCGTGGGCGAGGATGAACCGCCATTCCTCGGACTCGAACTGGCGCAGCGGGTTGATGTAGATCTCGCCGGCCTCGGCGTTGACGGCGGCGACGGCGATGCCGTGCGCGCGGGCGAGTTCGGCGTCGGCGACCAGCTTGATGCCGGCCGCGATACCGCCGAGCAGCGGGTATGAGGTGATGAACCACTCCAGCGCCCACTGCCAGGGCCGCTTCTTGACGGGCTCGCCGAGCATGGAGTCGCGGCGGCCGCCGGCCATGTCCATCGCGGTGGAGACGGTCCGGGTCAGGGCGGTGGCGAAGGCGAGCTGACGGTCCGGAGGGGACCCGAACCAGCCCTTCCACTCCACGAGGAGCTGGTCGGGCTCCGAGCCGGCCGTGCCGCAGCGCTCGTACGCGGCCGGGACACCGTCGCGCCGCCAGGGCGCGGCGAGCTGCTCCTCGTCGCCGTCCGGGTAGGCCGGCGGCAGGTGGTCGGGGGCCTTGCCGACCGGGAAGGTGAGCAGGAAGCGGTTGACGACGGCGCAGCGGGCGGCGAGGTCGGCGCGGTCGGGCTGCACGGGCGTGCCCGTCCTGGAAGGGACGTGGCCGAAGCCCAGGTGTAGGACACCATGTGCGATCGCCCAGGCCCAGGCGGGGGGTTCGGCGATTCGATCGGGGTGGACGTGCACGATGCCGTCCGAGTCGACGCGGACGAGGCCGTCGCGGGGCGCCAGTCGGCACTCCTCGTGGCGGCAGACGTCGAACTCGACGGCGGCCAGCGCGGGGTTGGCGCGCACCAGCCGCAGCCCCTCGGTGAAGGCCTCCGCCGCGAGGTCCCGCTTCTTCTGCCGCTTGCCGCCCTTCTGGCCGCCGCGGCTCATCGCCGAGCCTCGACCAGCCGGGGCATGTCGCGCGCGGCCTCCACCAGGAACCAGGCCGGCAGTGCGGGATTGCCGTCGGCGTCGGAGGCGATGACGCTCTGGGCGACCTCGACGGAGATCTCGGCGAGCTGCACCAGCAGCGACTTGGCGCGGTACGCGGTCTGGCGGCCGGTCGCCGACATGTGCTCCTTGCTGACCGGCAGTTCCTTGATCAGACGGCCGCGGAAGGACTCGGCGAGGTAGTAGAGCAGGTCGCGGTCCTGCATGCCGTGCGGCCAGCCGGCGTCGCCCTTGATGATGGCCTCGATGCCGTACTGGCTGCGCACGATCTTGACGTAGCCGCAGAAGGCGGTGGCGTGTATCGGCGTCAGCGTGCCGTGGGCCAGGACCTTCAGCGTCTCCTCATCCAGGTCACGGCCGAAGCTGTGCAGCGCGTCGGAGAGCATGTGCCAGGAGCGGGGCGTGGAGAACGGCTCCTCGGTCTTCGGCGGCTTGGACCACAGGTGGTCCGGGCGGTCGGTGAGGTGGTCCAGGATCCACGGGTGGATGCCGTTGTTCGCGGCCCAGGTCAGCCAGTCCTTGGCCGACGCCTCCAGGTGGACGTGGGTGAGCCGGTTGACCAGGGCGGACGCGATGGGCCGGGCGAGCGCGTTGTCGGTGGCGCGGTTGCCGGCGCCGATCACGATGGAGCCCTTCGGCAGTTCGTAGTTGCCGATACGGCGGTCCAGGATCAGCGAGTAGAACGCCTTCTGCACATCCGGGGTGGCCGCGTTCAGCTCGTCCAGGAACAGGCAGTAGGGCTCGTCGCGGGCGATGGCCTCCGGCGGACAGAACACCGAGCGTCCGTCGCGGATCTGCGGCACGCCGATCAGGTCCTCCGGCGCGAGCTGCGTACCGAGCAGGCTCACGCACTCCAGCCCAAGCGAGGCGGCGAAGTCCCTGACCAGGGAGGACTTTCCGATGCCGGGGGCGCCCCAGATGAACACCGGTCGCACGGTGGCGAGGCCGAGGAGAAGTTCGGGGATACGGGTGGGCGTGACGGTCACGGCTGCCTGCAACGCGCGGGCTCCTTGGGAGTGTTCGAGAGGTTTGCGACTCGAACAGTGTGTGCCCGCGCCCCCTCCTGCGCAGCCGATTTTTCAGGCGGCCCGCTCCTGCGGCTCCGCCTCCACCGGCACCTGCGGCCCGTTCGCCTCACGCAGCCAGCGCCGCAGCACCCGGTGCACATGCTCGGCGCCGACGAGGTGCTCCGCGTCGTCCACCGGCGCGGACAGGGCGACCGGCGACAGCAGGAACGGCCTGCCCTGCGCGCCGCCGAGCCCGCCGTGCGAGCCGATCTGCTCCTCGAAGGCGAGGACCTCGCCGTCGGCCGGGTCGTACGCGGAGTTGACCATGATGTCGGCGGTGTTCGGGAAGGAGTGCGTGCGGCGTACGGCGTCGGCGGCGCCCGGCCCGAAGACCTCCAGCGGGCCCGGATCGTCGTCCAGTCGGTGCAGGGGGATCTCCGCGCCGTACGCACCGAGCACGACCCCGCCGTGCCGCTCGCTGCGCACCAGCAGGAAGCCGACGCCGGGGTGGTTGGCGAGAGTGGTGAGCAGCGCCGGGTGGCGGGCGTCGATCTCTTCCTTGGTCATCCGGTGCGGCACGTCCGGGAAGGAGACCAGGCCGAGGTTGCCGGAGGCCAGCACGATCGGCTCGGAGCTGCGGCGCGAGGGGCGGTGCTGTTCGCCGCCCTCCTCGACGGGGCGGCGCAGCGCGGCGCGCACGGCCGCGCGGGCCTCGGCGCCGCTGTGGGTGCGCCGGGCCCTGCGCGGCACGGGCAGCCCGCAGCCGGCCCGCACCAGATCGCCGAGGCCGAGGCCGTAGCGGGCACGGAAGGTCTCGCCGGGGCTCTGACCGTGGTCCGACAGCAGGACGATCCGGTACGGCCGCGGCGCGTGCTCGGCGGCCTTCTCGATCAACGCCAGCGCCCGGTCGAGGCGTTCGAGGACCTTCTCGGCGTCCCGGCCGAACGGCCCGGAGTGGTGCGCGACCTCGTCGTACGCCACGAGGTCGGCGTAGACGGCGGTGCGGCCGGCGAACATGTCGCCCATGACCGCGGCGACGACGACGTCCCGTTCCACGACGGTCGCAAAAGCCCGCACGAAGGGGTAGAGACCGCCGCGGGAGACCCTCGGCCGGGCCTTGCGGACGCGGGTCCGGGTGGACTGGCCGATCTCGCGGCCGACCTCGGCGATGAACGACAGGGCGGTGCGTACGGCGTTGGCCGGGTCGGAGAAGTAGGCGAAGTAGCCCGCGCGCGAGCGGTTGCGGCGGTCGCGCCGCTTCGTGGCGATGGACAGCACCAGGGCCTGCTCGTCGGCGCCGCCGCTGAAGAGGTTGCCGCGGCTGGCGCCGTCGGCCCTGAGCAGTCCGCCGTCGCCGGTGCGGTCGATGGCGCGGCGCTGGAGTTCGGCGGCGCTGGTGGGGCGGTTGCAGACCATCACCTCGCGGCCGGCCTTCTCGTACCAGCGGAAGGCGGGGACGTCGTGGTTGCTGCCGTGCAGGATGCCGAGCTGGCTGGCGCCGGTCTGGCTGGACCAGTCGGTGCGCCAGGGGGTGAGCCGGTGGGTGGGGCGCTCACCCGCACCGGCTCCCTCCCCGAGCCAGCGGGCGACGGTGGGCATCAGGCCCTTGCCGACGGCGGCGAGCAGCAGGTCGTGGCCGACGCCGTCGAGCTGCATGAAGACCGTGCCGGGGCTGGAGGGGCCGGGTGGCAGGGCCCGGCGCCGACGGTCGGCGAGGCGGTACAGGCGGCGTCGGTAGGCGTCGTCGTCACGTACGGCCAGGGCGGCGCCGGTGGCGGAGGCGACGGCGGACATCACGGCGGCCACGATGACGGCGGTCTCGGGAGCGGCCTCGCTGTCGCCGGAGGGCACCAGGCGCAGGGCGACGATGAGCAGCGAGCCGTTGAGGAAGAACACCAGCAGGCCGAGCACGAGCGCCGGCACGAGCAGCAGCAGCCGTACGAGCAGGGGCCAGACGAGCGCGGAGAGCAGACCGAAGGCACCGGCGCCTAGGGCCGCGGTGATCGCGATCCGGGTGGCGCTGTCACCGTCCGCCGACTGCAACTGGAAGTCCGGCAGGATCCCGGCGAGCACGAGCATGGTCACGGTGGAGACCGCCCACACGGCCACGCTCCGCCCGACCTGACTGGCAACCCGCCGCCAACGCCCACGCACGCCCAGCCCACCTCACGTCCGGCCCACCGCCCCGAAACGGGCCTATACGCCCCCAGCCTTACACAACGCCCGGTTCGGTAGCGCCCCTGAAAGGGGCGCGGGGAACTGCGCGACCAGCCACCACGGCGCCGCAGCCAAAAACGACCCACCCCGGCCCCTCAGCGGAGCGCCTAGCGGCCGTCGTACCCCGCCGTCGGCATCGACAGCCGCCGATGCACCCGAGCCTTCATCTGAGCGTCGTACAACGGCTCGGCCCGCCCCACCGTCTCCACCCGCACCCCGCGCCGGGCGCACTCCGCGGTGAACTCGTCGACGGACGACAGCGCGCTCTCCAGCACCCTGCGACTGGGCGCCACGAACAGATCGAGGCCGGGCCGGACGCCCTCCCACAGCACGCTGTGGTCCGACCTCAGACCCCGTACGAGAAGCTCACGCGCGACGAAGTACCCGTGCTCGGCGGCCCAGCGCGTGCACATGGCGTGCTGGCTGCGGGAGTCCACCAGGAAGGGGTCGGCGTCCAGCTCTTCGAGCGGCGTCAGACTGGCGATCGCCGTGACGCGCACTATGGATGGCCCCATGGCGTCCCCCTCACCTCCGGGTTTCGCCGCCGACCCTACTCCAGCCCGTACGCTTCGGGGAGTCGCGCGAAGGAGGCAAAGAGGTGCCGGTGGAGATCACCTGGTGGGGTCACGCCACCTGCACGGTCGAGGACTCGAACGTGCGCATCCTCACCGACCCTTTGTTCGTACGCCGGCTCGCACACCTGCGCCGCCGCCGGGGCGCGCTCCCCGCGCCCGACTCCCGGCGTGCCGACGTCGCCGTGGTCTCCCACCTCCACGCCGACCACCTGCACGTTCCCTCACTGGCCGGGCTGCCCCGGGACACCCGTCTGCTCGTGCCCCGGGGCGCGCCGGACGCGGTGCCGGGTCTGCGCCGGCTCACTCATCTGCGGGTGACCGAGATGGCGCCGGGGGACGTGACGACGGTGGGCGGCGTGGCCGTACGGGCCGTTCCGGCGCGGCACGACGGGCGGCGGCTGCCCGTCGGGCGGCACCGCTCCCCCGCCCTCGGCTACGTATTCGAGGGCCAGGCACGCACGTACTTCGCCGGGGACACCGGGCTGTTCGACGCCATGGCGGAGGAGGTCGGGCCGGTCGAGGTGGCACTGCTGCCGGTGGGCGGCTGGGGGCCGTATCTCGGAGAGGGGCACCTGGACGCCGGGCGGGCGGCCGAGGCGCTGGCCCGGCTCGGGCCGCACAGCGCGGTGCCGGTGCACTACGGCACGTACTGGCCGATCGGCATGGACGCCGTGCGCCCCCATGAATTCCATGCGCCCGGTGACGAGTTCGCGCGCCTCGCGGCGGAGCGCATGCCCGGCGTGGCGGTGCACCGGCTCGCGCACGGCGAGAGCGTGCGCCTGGAGGTGGCCCGGTGACGGTGCTGGCCGCCGCCACGACGACGGTGTCGCCGGAGTCGACACAGCAGGCGATCGGCTACCCCACCCTGTTCCTGCTGGTGCTGATCGGGGCGCTGGTGCCGGTCGTGCCGACGGGGGCACTGGTCAGTTCGGCCGCGGTGGTGGCGTTCCACCAGACGGCGCCGTTCTCTCTGGCGCTGGTGTTCGTGACGGCGTCGACGGCCGCGTTCCTCGGCGATGTGACGCTGTACTGGCTGGGGCGGCGCGGCATGGGCTCGAAGAACGGCTCGCGCTGGCTGGAGGCGATCCGCTCGCGGGCGCCGGAGGAGCGGCTCACGCAGGCGCAGCAGAAGCTCGCCGAGCACGGGGTGGCCGTACTGGTGCTGTCCCGGCTGGTGCCGGCGGGCCGGCTGCCGGTGATGCTGGCTTGTCTGCTGGCGGAGTGGACGATGCGGCGGTTCGCGCGGGGGAATCTGCCGGCGTGTCTGGCCTGGGCGGTGACGTACCAGTTGATCGGGATCCTCGGTGGGTCGCTGTTCAGTGAGCCGTGGGAGGGCGTGGTGGCGGCCGTCGCGCTGACCGTGCTGATCAGTGTGGCGCCGGGTTTGTGGCGGCGGGTTCGGCCTGCCAAGTGAGGTCTCGTTGCCGGGTGCGGGCCCGTGGGGGCTGGCCGCGCAGTTCCCAGCGCCCCTGACGGCATCCGCTGAGCGCCGGTTACTTCAGAACCCGCGATCCTCCCACCGGCAGATCCCACAGGTCCCCTCTGTCCAGGCCCGCCTTCTCCCACGCCGCACGCACGCGTGTCAGCGGTTCCAGGACCGGCTCGGCCGAGAGGACGAACGTCGCCCAGTGCATCGGGGCCATCCTGCGTGCGCCGAGGTCCTGGGCGGCGCGGACCGCCTCCTCCGGGTCGCAGTGGACGTCGCTGAGCCACCAGCGGGGGTCGTAGGCGCCGATGGGGAGCAGGGCGAGGTCGATGCCGGGGTGGCGCTCGCCGATGCGGGAGAACCAGTGGCCGTAGCCGGTGTCGCCCGCGAAGTACACGCGCTGTCCGTCGGGCGCGGTGAGCACCCAGCCGCCCCACAGGCTGCGGCAAGTGTCGACGAGGGTGCGCTTGGACCAGTGGTGGGCCGGCACGAAGTCGAAGCGGACGCCGGACAGTTCGGCCGCTTCCCACCAGTCCAGTTCGGTGACGTGGGTGAACCGCCGGCGCCGGAACCAGCCGGCGAGGCCGGCCGGCACGAACACGGGGGTGTCGCGCGGGAGTCGGCGCAAGGTGGGGGCGTCCAGGTGGTCGTAGTGGTTGTGGCTGATGACGACCGCGTCCACGCGCGGCAGGGCGCTCCACGCGACGCCGACGGGGGTGATGCGGGCCGGGGTGCCGAGGATGCGGCGCGACCAGACCGGGTCGGTGAGCACGGTCAGGCCGCCGATCTGCACGACCCAACTGGCGTGCCCGGCCCAGGAGACGGCGACCGTGCGGGCGTCCACGCGGGGCACCGGGCCCGGCTCGAAGGGCAGCCGCGGGATGTCGGCGAGGCCCTCCCGGCCCGGGCGTACGGCGCCCTCACGGGCGAAGCGGGCGAGGGTCTTGATGCCGGGCAGCGGGGCGGTGAGACGGTCGTGGAAGGTGCGGGGCCACACCCGGCGTTCACCCAGCGGGCGGGGGTTGGCGAGGGGAGGTGGCGGGGGCGCGAGGGGGGAACGGTGGCCCGTCGGATCGTCGGCTTCCGGGGTGGTCGTACTCGTGGTCGCCGTGCGCGTGGTCGTCGTGTGCGTGGTGGCCGTGTGCGTGGTGGCCGTGTGCGTGGTGGTCGTTCGCCCGTTGGTCGACTCGGACTGCTGCGTCATCGAGGAGGCTCCCATCGCTGAGCTTCGTCGCGGAGGTCGTCGAAGACCGACTTCATGTGGATCAACGCGCGTTGCACGTGTGGCAGTTCCAACGGCGAGGGTGAACCGATGCATTCCGCGCGTTCCTCGTCGGTGCCCGCCAGCAGCGCGCCGGTGGACAGGCGTACCCGCAACGCCCCGAGGTCGTCGCCGAAGCGGTGCCCGCCCGGTGCGGGCATGCCGAGCCGGGCGGCGAGGAAGTCCTCCAGGTCCTGTGCGTCGCCCACGCCGTGCGAGGCCAGCCCGGCCCGCAGGGGGCCGAGGTCGACGTACAGGTGCCGCCCTGCCTGCGGGGGCCGGGACAGGGCGCCGGCTCCCAGGGCGGCGGCGTGCACGGCGGCGGCCACGCGCGCGTGCAGACGTACGGCGGCACCGATCCGCGCGGTGACCGGCTCGGGCTCCGCGAGCGCGTACCCGGCGGCAAAAGCGACCGGGCCGGCGACGCGGGCGCCGAGCGCGGTGAGCACGTCGAGTACGCGCGCGTGCAGGCCGTTCCCTGCGTCGTGCGCGGGGAACCGGGCGATGGCGGCCGGCCAGCCCGACGGGAGGTGGGCGCCGGCCAGGTCGGTGACGACGGTGACCTGTTCGGGCAGCATCTCGGCCGGGCTGACCAGCACGGTGTCATGCGGGGTGTGCACGGTGTCGCGCCAGGTCTCGTCGCTGACCAGGTACAGGCCCTCGCCGGTGGCGGCCTCCACGGTCTCGTGCAGCACCTCGGGCGGGGCGACGGTGGCGGTCGGGTCGTCGGCGACGGACAGCACGAGCAGCCGGGGGTCTCCGCCCTCGTCACGGACCCGGCGGACGGTCTCCAACAGGGCGTACGGATCCGGGACACCGCCGCACTCGGCCGGTGTCGGCACATGGAAGACGGGCCGGCCCAGAAGGCGGGCGTACGGCGCCCACCAGGCAGCGCAGGGCCGCGGCACGAGGACGTCGCCGCCGATCGCGAAGGTCAGGCCGAGCAGCAGGGCGGGCGCGCCGGGAGCGGCCACCGCCTGCTCGGGTTCGGTCGGCAGTCCGCGCCGGCCCCAGTAACCGCACGCCGCCTCCAGCAGGGCGGTGCCGCCGCCGACCGGCTCGCTCTCGGCCCGGCCCGCGGCAGCGGCGAGCACGGCCGCGATCTCGGGCAGCACGGGCAGTCCGTCGTCGGGGAGCGGCGGCCCGTAACGGACGGGGCCGTGGCCTTCGGGATCCGTCCGGCGCATCCGTGCCTCCGCTGTGCCTGGTGCCGTTGTGGTTCTGGTTCGACGTCGTCCGATGCTCCGGGTGGGCTGGTGGTGCGAGGGGGGTGGTGCGGGGGTTTGGTGCGGGCTCTGGGCTCTGGAGCTTGGGGGTTGAGGGCTTGGGGCTCTTATGGTGCCGGAGGGGGCGTGCGGTGCCCGGTGTGTCTCCGTGCTCCGCGTACCCATCGTGGCGCAACTCCATGGTCGGCCGCCGGGGTTGTGCCGGCCACAGGGCGGCCGTACGGATCAGTCCTGCGGGGTGGTCGTCCTACGACGCAGCCGGTAGGCCGCGCCTCCGAAGGCACCCGCGATCAGGACACCGCCGGCGACCAGCGCGGGGACGGAGTCGGTGAAGGTGCCGCCGGTACCGGCCTGCACACCGTGCTGGTCGGTCGTGCCGCCGCAGTCCTCCGCTCCGGGCTCGGCCTTGCCTGCTCCGGCGTCCCACTCGGGTGTGATTCCGCTCGCGTCGGTTCCTCCGGTGCCGGTCCCGCCTGCCCCGGTCCCGCCGGTGTCCATGCCGCCGGTGTCGATCCCTTCGTCTCCGAGTCCCCCGGTGTCGGTTCCGCCGGTTCCTCCCGTCCCTCCGGTTTCGGCGCCGTCCCACCCGGGTTCGGCCTTGCCGGCCTCCGACTCGGCCGCGTCGGGCTCGGCCTTCCCTGCGTCGGTCCAGTCGGAGTGGGGGTCCTTGCAGGTGTGGCCGCCGCCAGTGCCGCCGGCGCCGGTGCCGCCCTGATGGCCGCCGCTCTCTTCGCCCTTGCCGCCGTCCGCTCCGCCCTTGCCGCCGTCGTCGCTGCCCTTGCCCCCGCCGGAGTCGCTCACACCCGACTCGCTCACACCGGAGTCACTGCCACCGGAGTCGCTGCCGACGAGGTCACTCCCACCGCCGACGCTCCCGGTACCGCCGCTCTCGCGGGCCACCGTGAACGTCGCGCTCCACTCCTTGCCCTCGCCGCCGCCCGTGGCCGGGCAGGTGCCGTCGACCGTCCAGTCGGACTCGGCTCCGGCAGCGTCGGGGTCGCCCTCGAAGTTCTCGGCCGGGGGGACCCGGGCGCTGCCGCGGTAGACGGGCCCGGCGGCCTTCGCGTCGGTGCCGGAGACCCGTTTCAGTTCGACGGTGCCCTCCTCGAAGGCCTGCGAGGCGGCCTGGAGGGTGGTGGGCGCGGACCCGTCGAGGGCGTCGCAGGTGACCGAGACGGTGACGCTGCCGCCCTGCGCGACCGTGCCCGGACTGACCTCCGCGGCCGGGTCCGCGGAGGCGGCCGAGGCGGGGGTGCCCAGGGCGACACCCGCCAGAGCGGCGACGGACAGGGCGCGGGCGGTGCGGCGCATGAGGTGAGCTCCTTCGGCCGACGACTGCGGGGGAACGGCGGTCGTGCCCCCGCAGCCATGACAGCCCGCCGGCGGCCCGGGCGCGCGCGGCCGGGCACCATTCGCGGGACACGGGAGGGCCGAGTGGGTGACACGGCCCGGCCGGCCGAGCCCCGCCCACCCCCTCTCGCCGCTCCTTCCCCCCGCTCACCCCACCCGATCAGTTCAACAACGCCGCCAGATCCCGCTCCAGCCCCCGCCCCCGCCTGCTGACGACCCCTGCCGCGACGTCCGCCAGCTTGCGGTTGGTGGCCTGGGAGATGCGGCGCAGCACCCCGAAGGCGGTGTCGGCGTCGCAGCCGAGGACGTGCATGACGATGCCGCACGCCTGGTCGACGACGGGCCGGTTGCGCAGGGCGGTGCCGAGTTGGTCGAGCTCGGTGAGCGCGGCGCGGTAGGAGCGGTCACGGACGAGGCAGCTCGCGGCGAACTCGCCGAGGGCGTGCACGGGCCCGTGCCGGGCGTCCTCCAGGGCGCCCGGACGGAAGCTGTAGAGGCTGAGCGTCACCGTCAGCCCGGACCGGCGGAACGGCAGCGTGACGCTGGAGCGCACGCCGGAGTCGAGCGCCAGGGCGCGGTACTCCGGCCAGCGCTCGTCGTGCAGCAGGTCGGCCGAGTCGACGGGTTCGCCGCGTTCCAGGGCGGCCGGAATGGGCCCGTCCCCGGAGCGGAGCTGCACGGCGACGAGTCCGGCCAGGTCGGGGTGGGTGACGGCGGCGGGCCGGTCGGCGCCCGCCTCGGCCACCGTGCTGCCGGCGCCGCAGCAGTCGGCTGTGCAGCGCACGGCCTGTTCGGCCAGGGCCGACAACCTGCGCCCGGGAAGGGCGGCTTCGGCGGACTCGTCTCCCCAGTGACCCACATGGTCGCGAGCAGGCATCGTCAACTCCTCCCTCTTCTCTGCGCGTTCCCGGTCCCGGCCGGGGAAAACGGCCGTAGAACATGCCGGAACCGGTTGGACCCCCGCCGCCCCGGAACACGTCACCGCGAGCTAGGTTCATGCCCATGGAGAAGACGGACGGATTCGGTGAAGAGCTCGCGGATTTCGTGCGCCGCGTCGCGGAACTGAAGGCGGCGCGATCCGTGACCGAAGGGGACCTGCCGACGGTCCTGGACGCGGCCATCTTCGAACTCGACCATGTCGCCGACCAGTTGTGGCCGTGGTACGAGCGGCTGTCCTCGGCCGGACCGCCCCGTTCGGCGTCCGCCGACCGTCAGGAGCAGCATCTGCTGCGGGCGGTGTTCCAGCAGTTTCCGCTCCCGGTCGCGCTGGTGGACCGGGAGGCGGTCGTACGCCGGCTGAACCTCGCGGCGACCTCCTTCACCGGCGTCCGCTCGGGCTATGCGACGGGCCGGCCGCTGTCCGGTCTCCTCGCCCACGCCGACCGGGCCGCGTTCCGCTCCCAGGCCGCCGCCGTGGCCCGCGGCGATGGCGACCGCAGCCTCACCGTGCATCTCCAGCAGGCCCCGTCGGCCCCGGTCCACGCGACCCTGACCGCCGTACGTCCGAGCGGTGAGCCGCACCCCACGGTCCTGGTGGTGATGCAGCCCGGCGCGCTCGGGGCACTTGAGCCGCCGGCCCCACCCGCACCGTCGGCGACCCGGGTCCCCGACCTGGCCGAGACCACCCGGCACGCGACCTTGATGGATCTGCTGGACGAGATGACCACGGCCCTGCTGACCGCACCGCGCGGCGACCGCGAGGCGGTGCTGCGGCGGGCGGCCCAGGTCCTCCACGGCGGCTTCGCCGACTGGGTGATCGCCGACCGGGTGGTCGCCGGCGCCACCGCCTCGGGGATGTCCCGTACGGCGGTGCTGGCGCCCTCGCCCGAGGAGGCGTCGGCGCTGGCGGCACAGGATCCGGCCGCGTCCCCCCTGGTCACCGAGACGACGCGCACCGGATCCCCGTCCCTTCTGGTACGCCCGGAGGACCCGGACGCCTTCGGCAGGGACCCGCGGGGCGCCCCCGTCCTCGTCCAGGCGAACGTCACGTCACTTGTGTGCCTCCCGCTGACGAGCGACGGCACGGTGCAGGGCACCCTGACCCTCTTCAGATGCGGAGCCCGCCGCCCGTTCTCCATGGCGGAGGCGAAGGCCCTGGACACGATGTCCCGCCACATTTCGCTGGCGGCCACCGAAGTCCCCTAGGGGCGGCCCTCAGGCCACGTCGTTGAGCACTTGTTCCCGCACCCGGTTGCAGCACCGGCTGATCAGCCGGGACACATGCATCTGCGAGATCCCCAACTGCTCCGCGATCCGGCTCTGCGTCATGCCGCCGAAGAACCGCATGTAGAGAATCGCGCGCTCCCGCTCGGGCAGCGCGGCGAGCCGCGGCTTGACGGACTCGCGGTCGACGACGGTGTCCAGCGCGGGATCCGCCGACCCGAGCACGTCGCTCAGCGAGTACCCGTCGTCGCTGCCGGGCAGTTCCGCGTCCAGCGACAGGGCGGTGAAACTCTCCAGCGCCTCCAGACCGACCCGGACGTCGGCTTCGCTGATGCCCGCGTGCTCGGCGATCTCGGCGTTGCTCGGCATGCGGCCGGAGACCGTCTGGAGGTCGTGGACGGCGAACCGTACGCGGTTGCGCAGGTCCTGTACCCGGCGCGGCACGTGCAGCGTCCACATGTGGTCGCGGAAGTGCCGCTTGATCTCGCCGGTGATGGTGGGCACGGCGTAGCTCTCGAAGGCGTTGCCGCGCTCGGGGTCGTATCGGTCGACGGCCTTGACCAGCCCGAGGGCGGCGACCTGCCGCAGGTCCTCGAAGCTCTCGCCGCGGCTGCGGAAGCGTCCGGCGAGTCGGTCGGCCATGGGCAGCCATGCCTCGACGATCCGCCCGCGGAGGGTGTCGCGCTGCGGTCCCTCGGGCAGCGCGGCCAGCCTGCGGAAGTCCTCGGCGGTGTCGGGGGCGTCGTCGTGCGGGTGGTGCTTCGCGCTCACTGGTGTGGGCATGTGCGTCGCAACTCCCTTGGTTGTGCTCTGGCTTGGACGGTCAACCGCGGGAGTGCGGGCGGGCACCGGACCGGGCACACCCGTGGCGGAACTCGCCGTTCCCACGGACGTGCCTCCTGTCCGAAGCACTGTTCGTCCGCCTGCCCTCACTCACCGTCCTCAAACGCCCCCGCCGGCTTTCCGCATGAGCCCCAAGGCCGCCGACCACGTCCTTGAGCGCCTGCGCGCACGGGGGTCACGCACGAGTTCGAGTGCGCGAGTTCTCGCCGGGGCGGAAGAAGAAGCCCCCCTCGACCGGTTCGTCCTACTACCCTGAATTCCTGCGCAGGAGGGGGCTCGGGGGACATGGGGTACGGGGCGACGGAGGCGGATCCGCAGGCGGGTCCCCGGGTGTTCATCTCGTACGCCCATGACGACGCGGCACACGTCCAGCAGGTCGAGACCTTCTACCAACTGCTGCGACGGGAAGGGGTGAACGCGCGGATCGACCTCGTCGCGGCCGAGGAACCGCAGGACTGGTCCGTGTGGATGGAAGAAGAGTGCACCGCGGCCGAGTACATCCTGGTGATCGCCTCACCCGCCTACAAAACCCGCGGAGACCGCCAGGAGGACCGCGCCGGGGTGGGCCGCGGCGTGGTGTGGGAGTCCCGGCTGCTGCGGAGCGAGATCTACGGAGACGAACGGGCCTGGGTGAAGAAGATCCTGCTGGTCGTCCTGCCCGGACGCAGCAAGGAGGAGCTTCCTAGGTTCTTCGGCGGTGTGGAGATCACTCGCTACCCGGTTCCCTCGCTGGATGTCACGGGTGCGACAAACCTTCTGCGCTATGTGCTGAAACAGCCGTACCGCGTCGAGCCCCCGCTGGGCAGGGCGCGTGTGTTCGACACTCGTCCCCCGCTCGTGCCCGCGTCCGAACACCCCCCGGCCGGTACCGTCCACCCGCCGGGCGAGCGCGCGTTACCGGACCCCGAAGTCGGCGCGGCGCACTGTCCCGAAGGGCTGGACGAGGCCGCCTGGGATCAGTTGGCCGGGCTGCTCGGCAAGGTGCGACCGGAGAGCTGGGCCGGGCAGGCGTACCAGTGGTCCTTCGGAGCCGCGGGCAGTCCGGGACAGGCCGCCGCGCCGTACACCCCCGAGGGTGACCTGTACGCATGGGCCAAGGATCTCGGCGAGCGCCGTCACACGCCGGGCACGGTGCCCAAGCCGGTCGCCTTCGCGCACGCCCTCGCGGCCGGTTACGCCGCCGGCGAGAGCCCCGCCGACCAGCAGCGCGCTTCGGCGCTGGCCACGTGGGTGGGCCGGTTCCTGGACAGCCGGGAGCTGCCGAGGCTGCCCGAGGCCCCGGGCATCAAGCGTGGCGAGGCGACACTGACCGTACGGCTGACGGAGCATCCGCAGCGGCAGGACCGGTACTACGCCGAGATATGGCTGCGCACCACGGACGGGAGGCAGCCCCGCCGCCTTCAGCCGCTCGAGGACGCGACATCGCTGGTGGTGGACCTGGACGGGGCGCGCGGCCTTCTCCAGGAGTGCATGCGCAATCTCGCCGAGGCGCTCACCGACGGGGGGCAGGGCCGCGAGACCAAGCTGGAGCGCATCGAGTTCGCCGTCCTCGACGGTCTGTTGGAGGAGACGTTCGAGCAGTGGCCGCTGCAACTGCGCAAGGTGACGCGACCGCTCGGCAAGCTCTACCAGGTCGTGGTCCGCTGCCCGGACGAGCGCTGCGAGTTCGACCTGCCGCAGCTCTGGTCCCGCCGATGGCAGTGGCTGACCGGGCACAACGGCCATGCCGAGCCGCCTACGGCGTGGGTGGCGCAGGAGGACGTCGAGTGCCTGGACGAGCGCATCGGCGAGTGGCGCAGGAACGACCACCCGGTATGCGTCGCGGTGTCGACGACGCCGGCCCAGGAGGGTGTGTACGCGGCGCTGGACGCCGGAATGCCCATCGTCGTCTGGCAGCGCGACAGCCATCGCGCCGACCCCGCCGTGCCGCCGCTGGATGCGCTCCTGGACCTGGACAGCGTGGCCGACGTGGCCGACCTGCCCGACGCCGTGGCGGAGTTGCGCAGGAGCACGGAGCTGCCCGAGGCGGCCCGGGCGAGTGTGGTCCTCCTGTGGGACGACCCGAACCACTCGCCGGCGGCGGATCCGTTGAGCGACGCGAACCTGATCGCGTGACACGACCGTCCGGCACGCCGCCGGAAGACCTACCGGAGGTGCCGTGAAGGACTGGTGGATCTACAAGGGCGACCCGGCGGTGCCGACGGACCGGCACCTCGCGCGGCTCGCCGAACACCGGCCGCCCTGGCGGGTGTTCGAGGGCGAGGTCGACCTGGACCACACGGTTCCCTCGCTCGACGACGAGCGGCACGCGGCGGACCGGGAGCGCGGAGCGGGCTACCTCGCCGACGACAACGAGATCGACCTCGTCAACACCGCCCTCCTCCTGCGGCGCCCACTGCTGGTCACGGGAGTGCCGGGGGTCGGGAAGTCGACGCTGGCGTACAGCATCGCCCAGGACCTGGGGCTCGGCCCGGTGCTGCGTTGGCCCATCACCAGCCGGGCCACCCTGCGCGACGGTCTCTACCGGTACGACGCGCTGCGGCGCCTGGAGGACGCCAACCTCGCCCGCATGCGCACGGCCCCCGAGGAGGCCGGCGGGCCGGAGCGACCGGACGAGGAAGCGGAACAACAGCAGCCGTCGGGCCAGACCGCGCCCGTTGCGGACGGCATCGGGCGATACCTGCGGCTGGGCCCCCTGGGCACCGCGTTCCTGCCCGCCGAGCGCCCTCGCGTGCTGCTCGTCGACGAGATCGACAAGTGCGACATCGATCTGCCGGGCGACCTGCTCACCGTCCTGGACGAGGGACGGTTCGACATCCCGGAGCTGGCCCGACTCGCCGAGCACCAGCAGACGGTGACCGTGGGAACCGACGATCCCGACGGGCGGGCCCGGATCACCGCGGGCCGAGTGCGGTGCCGGGCCTTCCCCGTGGTCGTACTCACCAGCAACGGCGAGCGGGAGTTCCCGCCGGCGTTCCTGCGCCGCTGCATCAGGCTGACCATCGACCGGCCGGGAGAGGAGAAGTTGCTGCGCATCATCGAGCAGCGCATCGGGCCCGACGCCGTGGCGACGGCGACCGGTCCCGATGGCCTGATCCGCACGTTCCTGCGCCGGCGCGAACGCGGTGAACTGGGCACGGACCAGCTCCTCAACGCCGTACAGCTACGCCTGGCGGGGGCGTGGACGGCGCCGGAGGAGATCGAGCAGCTTGCGCAGGCGACCCTGCAACCGCTCAGCGGGCCGGACGCGACGTGATCTCCGACCTCCTGGATCTCCTGCGGGAGGGCGGGGTCGAGGACCCCGGCCCCGAGGAACTGGCGGACATCCTCTGGCTCGCCCAGCACATCCGGGAGGGCCGGCCGCCCGGCACGGACGACGCGCCCGACGCGGCACCGCGGACGTCCACCGCGAAGACACCGGAGTCCCAGGAGGATCCGAAACCACCGCCCGAAAAGCCGCTCGACGGCACCGGCGCCGGCCGGCAGGCGACCCTGCATATCCGGGGCCCGCGCCGGCCCACGCTCCCCGGGCGGCCCGCCGCTCCCGTGCACGTCCCGGCGGAGGCCGCGCTGCCGCACGGTCTGGCGCTGACCAGGGCGTTGAAGCCGCTCACCCGCAAGGTGCCGTCCCTCACCGCGTTCGAACTGGACGAGGAGGCGACGGTCACGCGGCTCGTGGACGAGGACATCATGGTCCCCGTCCTGCGACCGGAGCCGGCCCGTCGGCTCTGCCTCACCCTGGTCGTCGACACCAGCCCCTCGATGGCCCTGTGGCACAACGAGGTCCGGGAGCTCCACCAGGGCATGGCCCGGCTCGGCGCGTTCCGCGACGTCCGCCGCTGGAACCTCTCCCCCGCCCCCGACGGCTCCGGGGTCGAGGTGCGCCCGCACCCGTCGGTGGGGCGCCCGGCCCGCCACCACCGCGAGATCCTCGACCCGACCGGGAACCAGCTCATCGTCGTCCTCAGCGACACGGTGGGCTCCATCTGGCACGACGCGACGGCGGAACATCTGCTGCTCGACTGGGCGCAGCGCTCCCACGTCAGCCTGATGCATCTGCTGCCCAGTTCCCTGTGGAGCCGCGGGGGCGCGGCACCGACGCCGGTGTCGCTGCGGGTTCCGCAGCCGGGAGCGCCGAACGCACGGTGGGGCCTGGAGCTTCCCCGCCGCCTCGTCTCACGTCGACAGCCCGCCCTGGCGGTTCCCGTGGTGGAGCTGGAGCCCGGGCCGTTGCGCGGCTGGGCCGGGATGACCGCGGGCAGCGGCCGGTGGACACCGACGGCTGCGCTGCTGCTGCCGCACGGAACACGGGGCCGGCGCGGCGAGGGCTCGCCGTCCCGCTCCGCCGTCCCGCCCGTTGCGACGAGCCCGGACGAGGCGATCGTGCGGTTCCGCAGATCGTCGTCGCCCCGGTCCTGGAGGCTGGCCGGACTGCTGTCCGCGCTGTCCACGGTCACTCTTCCGGTGGCCCGGGTGGTGCAGCAGGCCATGCTGCCCGGCTCGTCCCGGAGCGAACTGGCCGAGGTCTTCCTCGGCGGAATGCTGCACCGGGCCGAGGAGAGCGCCGGCGCCGCCGAACACGGCGAGCCGCGCTTCGAGTTCACGCCCGATGTGCGCGACGCGCTCCTCAACGCTCAGTACCACAGTGATGTGAGCAGGGTTCTGGAGCTGCTGCGCGACGAGGTGTCGGCCTATCTGGAACCCAGGATCGGGCATCCGCGCGCTTTCGACGCGGCCCTCACGGGTGTGGACCGCGAGCGGGCGACCGTGTCGGCGGCCGGGGAGGCGTTCGCCGCTCCCTCTGCGGCAGGGGTGACCCGGCTCGGGCACGCTCTTGCGCCCGCCGGGGACGAGGGGCAGGGCACGCGGGAGGGAAGCTCCCTGCCGCGCGTCCTGATCAGCTACGTGGGCAGGGACCGCGCGTGGGCCGAGTGGGCCGCCTGGCATGTGCTGGACGCGGGCTACGAGGCCGTGCTGGACGAGTGGGGGCCCGAGCCCGGTCACGACCTGGTCGGCCGGCTCCGGCACGAGCTGGAGCGGCCCGGTACCCGGGTGCTCGCCCTGTTCTCACGGCACTACCCCGGCCCGGAGCGGCCCCTGTTTCCGAAGGGCCTGGACTATCTGACCCTGGTCGGCGACGTCGTCCCGGTCAGCCTCGACGAGACCTCGTACCCTCCGCTCGGCCGGCCGCTGCCGACCCTGACCGGGCTGGGTGAGCCGGAGGCACGGGAGACGCTGCTCCGGGCGGTGCGAAGCCCGTTCGGCGGCCGGGTGGAATTCCTCGCCGCGGGCCGGCCGGGCCGGCTGCGGCGGGCAGGGGACGGCGGGCCCAGGATGCCCGGCACACCGCCGAGGGTGTCGAACCTGCCCGCGCGTGACTCCGGGTTCACCGGCCGGGAGAGCGAGCTCGCGGACATCCGGGTGCGGCTGGCCCATGAGGGACGCGTCGCCGTCATCGCCCAGCACGAACACGGCGGGGGCGGCAGGAGCCGGCTCGCCGTCGAGTACGCGCACCGCTTCAGCGGTGAGTACGACGTGGTCTGGTGGGTGACGGCCGACAGGCTCACGCGGATCCCCGAGCAACTGGGGGATCTGGCGCGGGCCATGCACGTCGCCCGGGCGGGCACCTCACCCGGAGTCGTCCTGCCGGCGCTGGCCGCCGCGCTGCGTTCCCGGCCCCGTTGGCTCCTCGTGTTCGACAACGCGGACGACCCTGCCGTGGTGACCCACATTCCCGACGGGCCCGGGCACGTCCTGGTCACCTCCCGCGATCCGAACCTGCGGCTGAACATCCCGGCCGTGTCCCTCGACGTGCTGTCCGTCAAGGCGTCCGTGGCTTTGCTGCGCAGCCGCCGCCCGCAACTGTCCGGCAGGGACGCCGAGCGGCTGGCGGAGTCCTTGGGCCATCTCCCGCTGGCACTGGAGATGGCAGGCGCCCTGCTCTCCACCATGAGCGTGGAGGTGTTTCTGCGCGGCCTGTCACGCGAGGTCGCGGGACAGCCCGGCTGGACACCGCCCGTGGTCGCCGTGATCCGGCAGAGCGCCCTGCGTCTGCGCCGGCGCGACCCCGCGGCGGCCGACCTGCTCGACGCCTGTGCGCTGTTACCGGCCACCGACCCCTTCCCCCTGCACGCCTGCGTCCCCGCGGGGAAGGACACCTCCCGTCTGGGGCGGGCGCTGGCAGACCTCAGGGCCCGGCAGCGGCTGCTGAAGGAGGTGAGCGAGATCGGGCTGGCCCGCGTGTCCGACGGCACCCTCCAACTGCACCAGCTCACCAAGGCCGTACTGCGCGGGGATCTCTCGGCCGAGGAGCGCCGGCGGGCCGCCGACGACGCCGGCCGGCTGCTCACCTCGGCGTTCCCCAGCGGCGTGCCCGACCCCGCGAACAGATCGCACTGGCCCGCCCTGCTGGCCCATCTGCTGGCCATCGCCCCACGGGATCTCACGACATCGGCCGCCCGGCACGCTGCGGGTGAGGCCTGCCGCTATCTCTACGACCGGGACGAGACCGAGATCGTCCTGCGCCGGCTGCGGGAGCTCCACGAAGGGTGGGCGGCTTCGCTCGGGCCCGATCATCCGGACACCCTGCGGGTCGCGTCCCATCTCAGCGTGGTCCTGGCCGAGGCGGGGCGTCTGGAGGAGTCACGGGTCGTGGCGCAGGACACGTATGAACGACGCCGCCGCACGCACGGTCCCGATCACCCGCACACCCTCGGCGCGGCCTCCCACCTCGCAAACCGCCTGGCGCGGCTGGGCCGGTCCGAGGCGGCGCTGGGGCTGACCGAGGACATCTACGAGCGACGCCGCCGGATCCTGGGCGCCGATCACCCGGACACCCTGCGCACGGCGTCCGTCCTCGCCGACCGTCTGTTCGAGAACCTGCGGCCGGGTGAGGCGCAGGGCATGGCCGAGGAGACGTACGGGCGTCAGCAGCGGGTCCTCGGTGCCGACCACCCCGACACCCGGCGTACCGAGTCCGTCCTCGCCGACCTGCGGCAGCGCGCGCCGGACGACGCTCAGCCCGAGGCGTGACGGCCCACGGTGGGGGCCGGCGGTGCGATCGGTTCGAGCGGCTCCGGCTCGCGCGGCAGCACGAAATCCTCGTACCGCCCGAGCGCCAGCATCACACCGAGCATCAGTAGCGGGAGAAGCACGGCGAGCAGTGCCATGGCCTGATCCTTCCCCAGATCATCCGTGATGGGGGGTGCCACTGCGAGTCCCCTTGTTTCCGGGGTGCAAACCCCGTGTCGACCCCCTCTCATCGGGTACGCGGACCGCAGCCCCAAAGGTCTGGAGAAAGTCATGCAGCGAGGCAGTGACCGGCTGAGCGTTCACCGCGACGAGGAGATGAAGCACGAGCTCCAAGGGCTGCTGCGGTCCGGGCACCCCACCCGGACCGAGGAGTGGCACGATCCGGAGCCGTCCGCCGAGGACGATCTGCAGGTCGCGGGTGGTCCGGTGGCCCCGGGGACGTCGGCGGCGTCGCTGGCGACGGTCCGGCTGGAGCTGGCGCGGTTCCTCGGCCGCAGCGCGTTCCCGGCGGCCCCCCGCGAGCTGATCCGTGAGCTGCGCCGGGGGTACGCGCCCGACGCCCTGGTCGAGTCGTTGGAGCAACTGTCGCGAACGTCGCGCTATGCAAACGTCCAGGAGCTGGCCGAGGCCGTGACCGGGAGTGGGCGGCGGCCGGCCGCCCGGCGGAGGAACCCGTAACGGCCCGACCGATGGCACCGGGTGCCGCTCGTCCCCGTGACCCGCCGGCCGAACGGTCGCACGCGGCACCCGGTACCGAACGCACAGCAGACAGGAAGGCGCCCGTCACCGGGCCGCGGAAGGACGTTGAGACATCATGCGTATCGCATTTCTGACCGCCCCCGAGGGCGTCGAGCAGATCGAGCTCACCGGTCCGTGGCGGGCGGCGGTGGACGCCGGGCACGAGCCGGTGCTCGTGTCGACGAAACCGGGCGCGATCCAAGCGTTCCACCACCTCGACAAGGCGGAGAAGTTCCCCGTGCAGGAGGTCGTGGGCGAGACGTCGGCGGGCTCCTTCGGCGCGCTGGTGCTGCCGGGCGGGGTCGCCAACCCGGACTATCTGCGGATGAACCGCAAGGCCGTCGCCTTCGTGCGGGACTTCTTCGACCGAGGACTGCCGGTCGCGGCGATCTGCCATGCGGCGTGGACGCTGGTGGAGGCGGACGTCGTGCGGGGGCGGGTGCTGACCTCGTGGCCGAGCCTGCGGACCGATATCCGCAACGCGGGCGGCACCTGGGTCGACGAGCAGGTGCACACCTGCGACCACGGCCCGAACCTGCTGGTCACCAGCCGTAAACCGGACGACCTGAAGGCGTTCTGCGACACCTTCCTCGAAGTGCTCGCAAGGGAGTCGACAGCGGCCGTCTGAGGGCCGTGTGAGGGGAGGCCGCGGGCGGGGACAGCGGGACTGGCGCACCCCGCCCCTGCGGCTCACCCCGGCGGAGCCGCCGGGGCCGGGCTGCCCGGTGTGCGGTCGCGGGCGCCCTCGCGGGTGCGGCCCGCGGCCACCGTACGGCGTGGGTTGCGGCGCAGGTACTCGCCCTCAAGCTGCGCCATCCGTTCGTTGTGGGCCCGAAGCGCGTCGTTCGAGCCGTACAGCAGCGTGTCGTGGCGCGTCCGGTGGATGTTCTCCAGCTCTTTCATGAGCTGCTGGTCGTCCAGCCGGCTGGGGTCGACTCCGGTCATGGTGTGCCCCGCTCGTCGTGTTCACTCATGCGGTCCGGGTACCCGCCCGTGGCCCGTACAGAGCATGGGCGGCGTACGGCAGGCGCCGTGGATCTCGCCCACCGCATCCACTGTACGAACACTTCGGGTCCCGGGCCTCCGTGCGCGCCGCCCCGTCACGTCACCGCGCCCGCTCCACCCTGCGCTCGTCCCACACCGGCTCCGCGCTCTCGCGTACCCGCCCGTCGCTGCCGAAGACCAGGTAGCGGTCGAATGAGCGGGCGAACCAGCGGTCGTGGGTGACCGCCAGTACCGTGCCCTCGAAGGCCTCGAGGCCCTCTTGGAGGGCCTCGGCGGACTCCAGGTCGAGGTTGTCGGTGGGCTCGTCCAGGAGGAGGGCGGTGACGCCCTCCAGCTCCAGCAGGAGGATCTGGAAGCGGGCCTGCTGGCCGCCGGAGAGCCGGTCGAACGTCTGCTCGGCCTGCTGGGTGAGCTCGTACCGGCGCAGCCGGGACATCGCGGCGCCCCGGTCCTGGGCGTGCTCCTTCCACAGGATGTCCAGGAGGGTGCGGCCGAGCAGCTCGGGGTGCGCGTGGGTCTGGGCGAAGTGCCCGGGCAGGACGCGCGCGCCGAGCTTCCACTGCCCGGTGTGCGCCACGTCGTCGCCGGCCAGCAGGCGCAGGAAGTGGGACTTGCCGGAGCCGTTGGAGCCGAGGACGGCGACGCGCTCGCCGTAGAAGACCTCCAGGGAGAACGGCTTCATCAGGCCCGTGAGTTCGAGGTTCTCGCAGGTGACGGCCCGCACGCCGGTCCGGCCGCCCTTCAGCCGCATCCGGATGTCCTGCTCGCGCGGCGGCTCCGGCGGCGGGCCCGCCTCCTCGAACTTGCGCAGCCGGGTCTGGGCCGCCCGGTAGCGGGAGGCCATGTCGGGGCTGTTCTCGGCTGCCTGACGGAGTGTGAGCACGAGCTTCTTGAGCTGTGCGTGCTTCTCGTCCCAGCGTTTGCGCAGCTCCTCGAAGCGGGCGAACCTGGCGCGCCGGGCCTCGTGATAGGTGCCGAAGCCACCGCCGTGCACCCAGGCGTCCGCCCCGGCCGGCGAGGGCTCCACCGACACGATCTTCTCGGCCGCGCGGGAGAGGAGCTCACGGTCGTGGGAGACGAAGAGGACCGTCTTGCGGGTCTCCTTAAGGCGCTCCTCCAGCCACCGCTTGCCGGGCACGTCGAGGTAGTTGTCGGGCTCGTCGAGCAGCAGCACCTCGTCGGTGCCGCGCAGCAGCGCCTCCAGCACCAGCCGCTTCTGCTCACCGCCGGACAGCGTGCGCACCTGCCGCCACTGCGCCTTTTCGTACGGCACGCCGAGCGCGGCCGTGGTGCACATGTCCCACAGCGTCTCGGCCTCGTACCCGCGCACTTCGGCCCAGTCGGCGAGCGCCTGCGCGTACTTCAACTGGGCGGCCTCGTCGTCGACGGTCATGATGCCGTGCTCGGCGGTGTCGACGGCCTGCGCGGCCGCGCGGATACGGGGCGGCGCGACCGACACCAGCAGGTCGCGTACGGTCGTCTCGTCCCGTACGGACCCCACGAACTGGCGCATCACGCCGAGGCCGCCACTGACGGTGACGGTGCCGCCGTGCGGTTTCAGCTCCCCGGAGATCAGCCGCAGCAGGGTCGTCTTGCCGGCGCCGTTGGGCCCGACCAGCGCCATGGCGGCGCCTTCGCCCACGCGGAAGGACACGTCGCCGAGCAACGCCCTCCCGTCGGGGAGGTAGTACTCGAGGTGCGCGGCTTCCAGGTGTCCCATGGTCCCGCATTGTGCGGGCCGCCTCGGAGCCCGGGCAAACCGTTATCCCCAGACAGGGCGGCGGGGCGGGCCCGCGGGGCCCGAGGCCGCTAGGGCAGGTCCTCCTCCACTGCCTGCCCGGCCGGTCCGCTCTCGCCCGTCGGGGCCACGACCGCCCCGGCCCACGACACCGCCTTCCAGCCGTCCGCGGGCGACCCTTCCAGGACCACCACACCGGTGTTGTCGAGCGGGTGCGCGGCCGCGAAGGCGACGTCGACGTTGGCCGCCCGGGCCGCCGTCCACATGCGGATCGCGGCGCCATGGCTGACCAGGGCCACCGTCCCGGCCCCGCTGCCGGCGGCCTCCGCGACCACCGCGTCGTAGCGCGCCAGTGCCTCCGCACCGCTCTCGCCGCCCGGCATGCGCAGCTCCGTGTCGCCCGCGGCCCAGGCGAACACGGTCCTCATGTAGACGTGCCCGGCCTCCGTGTCGCCAGGCAGCATCTCCAGGTCACCCGCGAACACCTCGCGAATGCCGGACCGGACGATCACGTCCAGGCCGAGCGCGGCGGCCAGCGGCGCGGCGGTGAGCTGAGTGCGGACGAGGGTGGAGGCGTAGATCGCCGCGATGTCCTCGCCGCCCAGCGCGGCGGGCAGCGCCGCGGCCTGTCGTTCGCCGAGCTCGGTCAGGCCCGGCCCGGGGACGGCCGTGTCCAGGAGGTAGTCCACATTGGTCGGGGTCTGGCCGTGGCGGACGAGGAGCAGGCGCATCTACGGGTTCCTCCGTGTGTCGGTCACGGCCGGCCGGACAGCAACCGGCCGCTTCAGGGTACCCAGCCCTGTATGAGCCCAGACGTCGACCTCACCGTCCTCAAGCCCGGCCGGCACGCCCTGCGCGACCGGTTCCTCGCCCTCGACTCGCGGCTGTTCGAGTTCGCCGCCGAGCAGCACTGGCCGTACGCCGAGCGGATCCTGCCGCGGCTGAGCCGGAGCGCGAACCACGGCCTGCTGTGGTTCGCGACGGGTGCCGTCATCGCCGCCAGCCGCACGCCCCGCGCCCGCCGGGCCGCGGTGCGGGGCCTCGCCTCGCTGAGCCTCGCCTCGCTGACCATCAACACCGTCGGCAAACGGTCGGTGCGCCGGCCCCGCCCCACGCTGGACCCCGTACCGCTGGTCCGGCAGCTCAAGCGGCAGCCGATCACCACCTCGTTCCCGTCCGGGCATGCCGCGTCGGCGGCCGCTTTCGCCACCGGTGTCGCCCTGGAGTCGCCCACGTGGGGCCTGGTGGTGGCCCCGATCGCCTGGTCGGTCGCGCTGTCGCGGGTGTACACCGGCGTGCACTTCCCGAGCGACGTGCTGGCGGGTGCGGCGCTGGGCGCGGGCGCCGCGTTCGCCGTACGGGGCATGGTGCCCACGCGTGCCCGGCAGGTCCCGTCGGCCCGGCCGCGTACGGACGTGCCGGCGCTGACGGAGGGGGACGGCCTGATCGTGGTGTCCAACAAGGCCGCGGGCAGCTCCGACCGGGTGCACGCCCTGCTGGACCTGCTGCCGCGCGCCGAGCTCGTCGAGTGCGAACCGGCGGACATCGGGACCGAGTTGCGCAAGGCTGCGGCCCGCGCCCAGGTCCTCGGGGTGTGCGGCGGCGACGGCACGGTGAACGCCGCGGCCGAGGTCGCGCTGCTGCACGGTCTGCCGCTGGCCGTGCTGCCCGGCGGCACGCTGAACCACTTCGCCCTCGACCTGGGCGTGGAGGACGAACGCGACCTCGGCCGGGCCGTCCAGCGCGGCGAGGCCGTGCGCGTGGACGTGGGCCGCTTCCGGTCCGGCAAACAGCAGGGGCTGTTCCTCAACACGTGCAGTCTCGGCGTGTATCCGGAGCTGGTGCGCGAGCGCGACCGCTTCTCACCGCGGATCGGTGCCTGGCCGGCCGGGGTGCTGGCGGCGCTGCGCGTCCTGAGCCGGGACCGTCATCCGCTTCAGGCCGAAGTCGCGGGCCGCGCGCACCCGTTGTGGCTGCTGTTCGCCGGGAACGGCACCTACCACCGGCTGGGCCTGGCCCCCGCGCGGCGACTCGATCTCGCGGACGGGGTGCTCGACGTACGGGTCGTGCACGGCGGCCGGCGCCCCGCGCTGCGCCTGCTCGCGGCCGCCGTCGCGGGCCCGCTGACCCGCTCCCCCGCCCACGCCGCGGTCCAGGTCGCCCGGCTACGGCTGACGGGTGTCACACCGGGGGCGCTGCTCGCCTACGACGGTGAAGTCACCGAGGTGGGGGGCGAGGTGACGCTGGAGAAGCTGCCGGAGGCACTGACGGTCTACCGACCGCTGGCCGGCTCCTGATCCGGTTCCGGCACCCCGACATCCATGATCCCTGACGATCTGTCAGTCCATATCGCAAAACACTAGTCTCAGTATTCGACATGCGGGCGTACGGTGTCGAGTACCGCCCGGCGGGGCCGCGCGCCTCGTGAGCCGGTACGACGAGACGAGGGGATCAGGCATGTCGAAGGCACAGCCGGACACGCACTCCAAGGCGCGGGAGACCGCCGTCTACACGCACGGGCACCACGAGTCCGTGCTGCGTTCGCACACCTGGCGCACCGCGGGCAACTCGGCGGCCTACCTGCTCGACTCGCTGAAGCCGCACATGCGCGTCCTGGACGTCGGCTGCGGTCCCGGCACGATCACCGCGGACCTGGCGGCCCTGGTCCCGGACGGGCACGTCACGGGCGTCGACCGGGCGCCCGGGATCCTGGAGCAGGCCCGGGCCACGGCCGTCGGACGCGGAGTGTCGAACGTCGACTTCGCGGTGGGGGACGTCCACGCCCTGGACTTCCCGGACGAGACGTTCTGCGTGGTCCACGCCCACCAGGTGTTGCAGCACGTCGGCGATCCGGTGGGCGCGCTGCGCGAGATGGCGCGGGTCACGAAGCCGGGCGGCTTCATCGCGGTCCGCGACTCGGACTACGCGGCCATGGCCTGGTATCCGGCGTCCAGGGGCATGGACGACTGGCTGGACCTGTACCGCCGGGTCGCCCGCGCCAACGGCGGCGAGCCGGACGCCGGACGCCGGCTGAAGTCCTGGGCGCTGCGGGCGGGACTCACCGACGTCACGGCGACGTCGAGCACCTGGACCTTCTCGACCGAGGAGGAGCGGGCCTGGTGGAGCGGGCTGTGGGCGGATCGGACGCTGGCCTCGGCGTATGCCGAGCGGGCCACGGAGGGCGGGCACGCGTCCGCGGAGCAGTTGCGGGCCGTGTCGGAGGCCTGGCGGGAGTGGGGGCGCAGCGGCGACGGCTGGTTCAGCGTCCTGCACGGGGAGATTCTGTGCCGTAAAGAAGCCTGAATCGCGAATTACGGGAAACCCGTCGCACAGGAGGTTGGACTATGATTCCTATTCTGCTCGTGCTGCTGCTGGCCCTGATTCTCTTCGGTGCCGGGTTCGCTTTGAAGGCCCTTTGGTGGATTGCGGTCGTCGTTCTCATCGTGTGGCTTCTGGGATTCGTGATGCGTGGCACTACCACGGCGGGCGGCAGGGGACGGTGGTATCGGTGGTGAGTTAGTTCCCCGGGTGTCATTCCCTGGGGAGCAGCGGTCCGAGCGGCCCGAGGTCCAGATTCAGGTCCTCGGGCCGCAGCCCGTACCGCTCGCACAGCTCGGTCATGCGGTCGTCGAGCAGCATCAGCGTCAGCCCGATCCGCTCCTCCTGCTCCTCGTCCAGTTCTCCGGTGTCGAAGCGGCGCAGCGCCTGGCGTTCCATGAGCTGGCGGAGCAACTCGACCACCGTCAGGACGAGTTTCACGAGGTCGCGTTCGACCGTGTCGGGTTCGAGGTCCAGCCGGTTGCGACGGGTCGGACGCTCCGGATGGGACGTCATGTCAACTCTCCCCAGGGCGATGGGACCTGCTCGTTGACGGAGCTGATCAATGCGTTCAGGTCGATGCGCACGAGGTCGACGTCGGCGATGCGCAAGGTGATGTCCCCGGTGACGACCACGCCCCCGGCGAGCAGCCGGTCGAGCAGGTCCACGAGGGCGATCTCACGGCGTTCGACGACGGTCACCGCTCCACCTCCGTCTCCTCCGCGAACTCCCCGGTGAAGGAATACGCCGCCCACGGTCCGGTCAGTTCGACCCGGATTCCGGGGGCGTCGTCCTTCTCCCGGTCCACGAGTTCCACGAATTCCTCGGAATCCGCGCGCGGCACCAGATAGGCGGCGTTGAGTACATTCTGCCCGGACGCACCGGAAAGCGCGGCGCTCTGCGGGGCGTGCAGCCGGGCGTTCTCGGAGAAAGTGCAAAGCGTTTCGTGCAGCCGGCCGGCGAATTCGGTGGCCTGCCGCCACACGTCCTCGTGGGCGCGCGTCTGCATTCGGCGCCGGCGCAGATAGTCACGGCCCGACCCCGCCCCGTGCTCGGGCGGGGCGGGCGCGGAGGGCTCGGCGGCTTCCGCGGGCTCTCGCTCCACGAACACCTTGACGCCCCACTCCACCCGGCCCGCGAGTTGGTCGAGGACGCGCCGGAAGTCCTCCTCGCGCGCCTCCATCATGGTCCGTACGCCGCTGTCGTCCCGGAAGACGGTGCCGAGCCGCAGCGGCAGCGGGGTTGTGACGGCGGTGAGCGCGTCGATGACCTGCTGATGGGCGCGGGCGGTGACGGTGAGCCAGTCGAGGTCCTCCAAGTGGGCGTGCAGCGGCCCCTCGGCGAAGTCCGCCTCGGGCACCGTACTGACGACGGCGACCAGGCCGTGGTGGGTGAGCTGCTTGGGCGGCGACCCGGCGACCCCGGTGAGCTGGGCCTGGAGGGCGGAGCGAAAGGGGCGGCACACGGCGTAGACGTAGCGCAGAGCGGTCATGGGGCCTCCTTCTGTCCACGGGCGACTTCCCTGGCGGGCTCTTCCCCGGCAGGCTCCAGTTGGGCCAGACGCTCACGCAACTCGGCGTTCTCCCTGGCCAGTTGTTTGCGCCGGGCGCCGGAGGACAACGCCGGGTCGTCCTCCCACCAGTCGATGCCCATCTCCTTCGCCTTGTCGACGGAGGCCACGATCAGCCGCAGCTTGACAGTGAGGAGCTCGATGTCGAGCAGGTTGATCCGGATGTCTCCCGCGATGACGATGCCCTTGTCGAGCACCCGCTCCAGGATGTCCGCGAGGTTGGCTCCGCTGCCCTGGCTGTAGGGCTCGGGCATCCTGCTGGACATGGTCATCGCCGGCTCCCGCTGCCTGCGTACTCGTCCTTGTCCTCGTCCACGTCCTCGTACTCGGCGTCTTCCTCGTACTCGGGCTCGTCCTCATACGCGTCCTCGGACTCCTCGTCGCCCTCGCCGTCCTCGGCCTCCTCTTCCTCCTCTTCCTCGTACTCGCCCTCCGGCTCGTCGTCGGAGTTCTCGGCGTCCTCGTCGCCCTCGACCTCGTCGGTGTCCTCGTTCTCTTGGTACTCCTCCTCGTCCTCCTCCGCGACCGCGTCCTCATGGGTGCGGACGACCTCGCCGTCGCGGATCTCGCCGCGCCAGCCGTCCTCGGCCTCTCCCTTGAGGGTGATGAAGCGGACGTAGTTCTTGAGGTCGAGCCGGGCCCGGCGGCCCTGGGCGCGCCAGATGTTGCCGGTCTTCTCGAACAGGCCCTGCGGGTAGTACTCGATCACCAGCAGGACGCGGGTGAGGCCGTCGGTGAGCCGGTGGAAGGAGACGACACCCTTCGTGGTGCCCTTGGCACCCTCCGAGGTCCAGGCGATCCGGTCGTCCGGCACCTGCTCGGTGGTGGTCGCCTTCCAGCTCCGGTTGGACCAGAACACCTTCAACTGCCAATCGGAGGTCGTGTCGTCGGCGCGCTTCGCGCTCTTCACGCCCTTGGCGAAGGTGCTGAAGTCCTGGTACTGGGTCCACTGGTCGTACGCGGTGCGCAGCGGCACGGCGACATCGATGTGCTCGATGATGACCGTGGGCTTGTTGCCCACCCCGCCCTTCTTCTTGCCCTTGCCACCCCCGCCGATGCTCTTGAACGCGTTCACGACATTGTCCTTCGCACGGGTTGCGCCGAGTTCCAGCGCGCTGCGCAGCGGCCCCTTGCCCTCGGCGAGCTTGCGCCCGCCGTCGAGGGCGAGCTGGGCGAAGCCGGGGCTGCTGCCGTCGGCGATGTCGTTCAGCTTGGAGGTGGTCTCGCCGAGCTTGCGGCCCGCGCCGGTGAGCAGCCGCGTGGCCTGCGCGGCGAGGTACTCCTGGAGTTCGGCCTTCAACCGGTCGGCCGCCTCACTGCTGGCCAGGCCCGACAACGGCTGCTTCGCCGCCCCGCCGGCCGCGGAACCCGCGGACCCGAGTGTCTCGGTCATGACCCCTCACCACCCTTCGACCGGCGTGCCCCGGCCGTCTGCCTGTCCGCCGACCTGGCGGCGCCCGTCCGCTTCGCCGCCGCCTTGCGCTTCGGCGCCGTCTGCTTCGCGGGGGCCTTCTTGGCCGCCTTCTTCGCGGTCTTCTTCGCCGCGGGCTTCTTGGCCGTCGCCTTGCGCGCCGGCTCCTCGGCCTCCTCGCCCTCGCCGTCCTGCGCCGACTCCTCGGCCTCCTCGCCCTCGCCGTCCTGCGCCGGCTCCTCGGCCTCCTCGCGCTCGCCGTCCCGCGCGGAGTCCTCCGACTCGTCGCGGTCCTCGCCGTCCTCGCCGTCCTCGTCCTTCGCGTCGAGATCCGGCGTGGGCACCGCGCCCGAGAGCTGCTCGCGCACCTCGGCGGTGCGCCCGTGCAGCCGGTCGGCGAACGCGTCGAGCTGCCGCTCGACCAGCGCCCCCGAGGCGGCCTGGCCGACGCCGCGCAGGTCCTCGCGGAGCTGCTCCCCGATCTCCTTGAACTGCGGGTTGTCGCGCAACTGCCCGGACACCAGCTCCATGACCCCCTGCGGAGTCAGATGCATGCGTTTGCCGGCCACCAGCGTGCCGAGCGCGAACGCCAGTTTCATCTTCTTCGTACGTCCGAGGACGTATCCGGCCCCTACCGCGAGGCCCAGTCCCACTCGGTTCATCATGCCGTCCCGTCACTGTTCCCGTAGCCTGCGCGCAGCCCGATCTCGAGCCGGTCGAGGAGTTCGTCCTCCTGGCGGTCGAACTCCTCCTCGTCGATCTCGCCCGCGGTCAACTGCTCCTCCAGCCGTGCCAGTTCGGCGCGCACGGCGTTCGGGTCGTAGTAGACGCGTTCCGCTTCGCTCAGCACCTGTCTGATCACCCATCCGCTGCCGCGCACGGGGGCGAACGGCAGCAGGAGTACCTCTCCGATCAGTCCCACGACCTCACTCCTTCGCGATCTCCGCGCCGCCCGTGGTGCCGGCGGGCTCGGCCGGGCCGGGCTCGACGAAGCTGTACGGCGGCAGCGGGCCGTTGACGCGCAGTTCGAGATGCGGATGGCCCGAGCGGAGCTGTTCGACCGCGGTGAGGAACGTCTCGGCCTCGTCGCGGTCCACCAGGAAGGACACGTTGGCGAGCCAGCCGCTTGACTCGGGGCCGACGCTGACGGCGGCAGCGGCAGGTTCCAGGGTGTGCTGCACATCGGTGGCGTCGACGGCCTCCTGGGCCTTGACGGCGGCGGCCACCATCTCGCCGAGATGGAGCCGCTGCTCGTAGGTGCCGCCGCCGGCCTGCCGGTTGGCCTCCGACATGGCCCGGACCTGCGGGTTCTCGGCCAGCACGAGGTGCAGCACGGCCTCTTCGACGTGCGTTGCCTTGACGTTGTACTCGGCCTTGCCGTCCAGGGCCCTCAGACGTTCCTTGTAGTGCTCGGAACGTTCGGCCAGGACCGAGCTGACCGTGTCGTCGTCGGGGGCGACACTGCCGAAGCGCATGGGCAGCACACAGCCGTCCGCGCCGACCTCGGCGAGCACGCTGGAGTGGGCGAGCAGTTCCCTGCGCTTGGGGCGCAGCCCTTCGGGCGCGTCGCTGACGAGAGCCGCCAGTTCGCCCTGCTTCAGCAGGCGCACCGGCCGGGGCGGGTCGCCCACGCCTGCCATTTCCTTCGACGGCGCGGGATGGGAGCCCGCGGTGATGCCGTACACGTACGTGCTCACTCCTGCTCCTCCTTCCTACGCGACGTGGTGGACTTCCGGGTGCGCTGCCTGGGCCGCTCCTCGGTCTCCTCACGTGCCTGCTTGAAGGCATCGGAGACGGTCTCGGCTGCGCCGGACAGCGCGCCCTTGGACTTGCCGCGCGCACCGGACTCGGTGATCTCGCCGACCAGGTCGGGCAGGCCCGGGGCCTTGCGGGGCCCGGCCTCCAGATCGAGCCGGTTGCACGCCTCGGCGAAGCGGAGATAGGTGTCGACACTGGCCACGACGATCCGGATGTCGATCTTGAGGATCTCGATGCCCACCAGGGACACCCGGATGAACGCGTCGATCACGAGCCCCCTGTCGAGTACGAGTTCCAGTACGTCGTAGAGGCCGCTGCTGCCGCCTCCGCCGCCGGACTGCTGTGCCGGGACAACGGTCATAAGGGCCGTTCCTCCTTGTCGCGGGACGGTGTACTGAGCGGGGTGCGGCCGGCCTAGCGGCCGCCTGGCCTGTGCGCGTCGGAACGCCCACGCTCGTAGCGGCGTACGCGCCGGTATCCGGTGAGCTGCCCCTGCGGGTCGAGATCGACCTGGTAGCTCGCCATCAGGCTCATCGTGTCGGGTACGCGGGTCAGTTCCAGGACCTCGATCTCGAGGGACCAGCCGTCCTCCGTCTGTTCGAAGGACGTCACCTTCTCCGCGTTCGCACCGGTGAGTTCGCCGAGCTGGGTCCGTGCCTGACGCAGGACCTCCATGGGGGCCGGACGTTTGTCCGCCCCGCCTGTATGCCGTCTGGATGTTTTGGGTGTGTTCTGTGAATCATTCATGGCGCCTCCTGCGCCGAGTGGCCTGAGAGGCGTGGGTCAAACACGTGATTCGGTGTTGGTGCCGGTGGTGCCGGTGGTGCCGGTGGTGCGGGAGAGTCGGCAGTGCAGGGTGAGGCAGGCCTGATCAGTGAGGCACAGGGGGTTCGCGGTGTCGTCGCGGACCGTGTGGCGGACCCTGCGGTCACCGTACGACCGCCTCCTCCACCAGCAGCTTGCCCGCGGCGGCGATGGACGCGGCGTCGATGCCGGCCGCGTGCAACTGCTCGTCCGGGGACGCCGAGCCCGGCATCGTGCGCACGGCGAGCCGCACCAGGCGCGGCACGGGACGGCCGTCGAGGAAGGCGTCCAGGACGGCGTCGCCGAGACCGCCCTCCTCGTGGTGGTCCTCCACCGTGAGCAACAGGCCGGTGTCCTCGGCGGCCTGACGCAGCGTCGGGCGGTCGACGGGCTTGACGGAGTAGAGGTCGATCACCCTGACGGCAATGCCCTCGCGGTGCAGGACGTCGGCGGCGGCGAGCGCCTCGTGCACGGTGACGCCTGCCGCGACGACGGTCAGCCGGTCGTGGTCCCCGGCGCGCAGCACCTTGCTGCCGCCGACCGGGAACTCCTCGTCGGGCCCGTAGATCACCGGACCGGCGCCGCGCGAGGTGCGCAGATAGCGGATGCCGTCCAGCCCTGCCATGGCGACCACGAGCTTCGCGGTCTGGTTGGCGTCGCACGGGTACAGCACGGTCGAGTCGTGCACCGCCCGCATCATCGCCAGGTCCTCCAGGCCCATCTGGCTCGGCCCGTCCTGCCCGATGGCGACACCGGCGTGCGAGCCGACGAGGTTGATCCCGACGCCGCTGACCGACGCCATGCGCACGAAGTCGTGGGCGCGGGTCAGGAAGGCCGCGAAGGTCGAGGCGTACGGCACCCGGCCTCGCGTGGCGAGCCCCACCGCGGCGGCGACCATCTGCTGCTCGGCGATGTAGCACTCGAAGAACCGGTCGGGGTGTTCCTTGGCGAAGAACTCGGCGCGGGTGGAGTCGCTGACCTCGCCGTCGAGGGCGACGACGTCGAAGCGTGCGGAGCCGAGGGCGGCGAGCGCCTCGCCGTAGGCGTTGCGGGTGGCGACCTCGTCCCCCTTCTCCCAGCGGGGCAGTTCGAGGTGTCCGGCGGGCACGGAGTGCAGGGCGCGGACCGCGGGCGGCTCGTGCACCCGGACCCGCAGATCGCGTGGTCCGCCGAGTTCGGCGATGGCCGCCTCGGCGTCCGGCAGCGGCTTGCCGTGCAGTCCCTCGCGGTCCTCGACGTCCGAGACGCCCTTGCCCTTGAGGGTGCGGGCGAGGATGACGGTGGGCTGCCCGGTGGTGGAGCGGGCCTCCCCGTAGGCACGGTCCACGGCGTCCACGTCATGTCCGTCGACCTCCACGGTGTGCCAGCCGAACGCCTGGAAGCGGCGGGCGTAGGCGTCGAGGTCGTGACCGTGCCGGGTCGGGCCGCGCTGGCCCAGCCGGTTCACGTCCACGATGGCGGTCAGGTTGTCCAGATGCTCGTACGCCGCGTGTTCGGCGGCCTCCCACACGGAGCCCTCGGCTAGTTCGCTGTCCCCGCACAGCACCCACACCCGGTAGCCGGCGCGGTCCAGCCGCTTTCCGGCCAGCGCGATGCCGACGCCGATCGGCAGCCCCTGCCCGAGCGAGCCGCTCGCGGTCTCCACCCACGGCACCCGGCGCGGGGTGGGGTGCCCTTCGAGGCGGCTGCCGATCCGGCGGAAGGTGAGCAGCTCGCCGTCCTCGATGGCGCCGACGGCCTTGTAGGCGGAGTACAGCAGCGGCGTGGCATGCCCCTTGGACAGGACGAACCGGTCGTTGCCCGGGTGGGCGGGCCGCTCGAAGTCGTACCGCAGATGCCGTGCGAGGAGAACGGCCATCAGATCCGCGGCGGACATCGACGACGTCGGATGCCCCGATCCCGCGGCGGCGGACGCCCGCACACTGTCCACCCTCAACTGCTGGGCGAGCTCGGTCAGTTCGGCGGTGTTCATGAGTCTCCTTCAGAGGAGGCGGGCGTGCCGGGTTTCGGCGGGGCGAGCGGTGTGGGGTCCCTGGGACGCGGCTTGTGGACGGCCGGGGCGTCGGAGGAGGAGGGGCCGGCGTCTGCCGCGGTGGCGGCGCGCGGGCCGTGATGTGCTCCGGCGCCGGAGGGCGGAGCAGGGTGCGTGAAGGTGCCGGAGGACGGCTCGTGGCCCTCCGGAAGGTCCGGCCGGCACACGGGCCCCGGGGGTTCGGTGTGCTTGGCGGCGTCGGGGTCCTGGATGAGGTCCGGCGGCTCTGATCCCTCACCGGCGTGCGGCCGGCTCCCCTCGCGCGGGCCTCGGGACGGCTCCGAACGCCCCGCCCGTTCCTTCTCGGGGCCGCCCGGCACCCGGGCCACCTCGGGCGAGGCCGTGTCCAGCGGAACCGACCACGCCCGCACGAGGCCCAACTGGACGGCCTGGCGCGGCAGTACGGCGTCAAGGAGCCAGTCGGCGGCGACGCGGACCCGGTTGCCGGGCATCGCGGCGAGGTGGTAGCCGCGGGTGACCGCCCCCGCGGCCACACCGGACAGGGGGATGCCCAGCGGGTTGGCGGCGGCCTTGACGCCGCCCAGGTCGACGACGAAGCCCAGGTCACGGTGGCGGTAGGCACGCCGCTCCGCCAGGCCCAGTGACGCGGCGACGTTGTGCGCCACGGCCTTGCCCTGCCGCCAGGCGTGCTGGGCGGTCATCGGCGTGTACGTGCCGGGCTTCTCCAGGTCGGGCACGGCGGCCGCGTCCCCGGCGGCGAACAGTCCGGGCCGGCCGGGCACCTGAAGGTAGGGGTCGACGAGCAGCCGGCCCTTCTCCAGGGGCAGTTCGAGCGAGGCGGCGAGCGGATCGGGCCGTACGCCGACGCACCACACGAGCGTGCGGGTGTCGACGAACTCACCGTCGGTCAGCAGCACCCCGCGATGCGTGGCCTCCTGCACGGAGGTTCCCGTCCGCACCTCGACGCCCCGCTGCCGCAGGACCCGGTCTGCCGTGCGCGACAGCTTCTCGTCCAGCTCCGGCAGGACCCGCTCGGCGGTGTCGAGCAGCAGCCAGCGCGGCCGCATACCCGCCCGCAGCGGGCGCCTGCGGACCTGGGAGTCGGTGAAGAGCTTGCCCTGCGCGGCGACCTCGGTTCCGGTGTATCCGGCGCCGACCACGACGAACGTGCAGCGTGCCGAGCAGCTCGCGGGGTCGTCGGCCGACGCCGCCAGCTCCATCTGCCGGATCACGTGGTCCCGCAGGTACAGCGCCTCGGGCAGGCCGCGGAAACCGTGCGCGTGCTCGGCGACGCCGGGGATGGGCAGCAGCTTGTTGACGCTGCCCGCGGCGAGGATCAGCCGGTCGAAGGACAGGGTGCCGCCGTCGCCCTCGGGACCCGTGTAGCGCACGGTGTGCCCGTCGAGATCGACCGCGTCGGCCTCGCCCAGCACGAGCCGCACGTCCGGCAGCGTGCCGGATAGCGAGACGGTCACCCTGCGTGGCTCCAGGATGCCGGCGGCGACCTGGGGCAGCAGGGGCAGATACAGGAAGTAGTCGGTCGGGTTCAGCAGGGTGATGTCGGCTTTGTGCCGGGTGAGCCGGGACAGGACGCGGGCCGCCCGGTACCCGGCGAATCCGGCGCCGACGATCACGATGCGGGGTCGACTCACGGTGCGCCTCCGACGCTGTCGCGTACCTCGGGAGCCTTCCGCGTCCCCCGGGCCAGGGGCGCCAAACGTCCGCCGGGCAGCCCCGGACTTCCGCTCCGTCGCCCGTCCGGCCCGGTTTCCCGCGGTGCCTGCGGGTACCCGGACGGCGATCCGTCCGCGCCGCCCCGGCGGCAGTCCCGGAGGTGTTCCGCATGCCCGCGTACGACGAGGTCACGGCGAGCGAGGAGTGCCGTCCCGCCCGCCCCCGGGCGCACGGCGCGCCGGCGACGACAGCGGTGACGGGGGACGGGCCGGCGCGATGAAACTCCGCCTCCCCGCGGTGTCCGTCTACACGGTGCCCACCGACGCCCCCGAGGCGGACGGCACCCTGGGCTGGAACTCCACGACCCTGGTGATCGCCGAGGTGGCCTCGGGCGACTCGACCGGCACCGGCTGGACGTACGGCCCGGCGGCGGTCGGCGATTTCCTGCGCGACCATCTGGCTCCGCTGATCGCGTGCCGTGGCGCCCTGGACGTCCCGGCGGCACACGACGCGATGTGCCGCGCGGTCCGCAACGCGGGCCGGCCGGGGATCGCCGCGTGCGCGATCTCGGCGCTGGACATCGCCCTGTGGGACCTCAAGGCCCGCCTCCTGGAGCTGCCGCTCGCGAAGCTGCTGGGGGTCTGCCGGGAGCATGTCCCCGTCTACGGCAGCGGCGGCTTCACGACGTACCACGACAAGCATCTGGCCGCGCAGCTCAACGGCTGGGTGCACGGCCAGCACATTCCGCGCGTGAAGATCAAGATCGGCGAGGACCGGGGCCACGCGACGGTGCGCGACCTGGCCCGCGTCCGGACCGCGCGCCAAGTGATCGGCCCCGAGGCCGAGTTGTACGTGGACGCCGACGGCGCCTACACCCGCAAACAGGCGGTCCGCGTCGGCCGCCGGCTCGCCGAGATGGACGTCGGCTGGTTCGAGGAGCCGGTGCCCTCGGACGATCTGACGGGTCTGCGGCTGATCCGCGACAGCCTGCCGTGCGACGTCACGGCAGGTGAGTACGGCTACGACCTCCCGTACTTCGCCCGCATGATCTCGGCCGGAGCGGTCGACTGCCTGCAGATCGACGCCACCCGCTGCGGCGGTCTGACGGAGTTCCTGCGTGCCGCCGCCCTGGCGCAGGCCCACGGCCTGGAGGTCTCGGCCCACCGCGCCCCGCACGCCCACGCCGCAGTGGCCGCCGCGATCCCCAACCTGCGGCACATCGAGTGGTTCCACGACCACGTGCGCCTGGAGGACATGCTGTTCACCGGCGCCCTGGACCCGACGGGCGGCACGATCACGCCGGTCCAGGGCCTCGGGCACGGGCTGACGTTGCGCACGGAAGAGGCGGAGCAGTACCGGGTCGCGTGACGGCGCCGGTCGACGGCCCGCGCGTCAGGCCCTGTGGTGCGGCTGCTCCGGGTCGATGCCGTCCGGCTGCTGCGCCGGCGTCCCGGCCGTGTCCGGCGCTCCCGCCTGCGGCGGTGCGGGCGGCATCGGCGGATACGGCATGCCGAGCCCGCCGGGCGCGGTGCCCGGCGCCGTGTCGCCGAGGGCCTGCCCGTGCGGGGTCCCGGCCGCCGCGTCCGGCGCCGGCCGTGCCGCGCCGCGCAGCAGGTACGCCAGCACGCCGAGGATCACCGCGGTGATCAGCGCGGCCGCCCAGTCGGGCAGCGCGGCGGCGAGGCCGAGCCCCATGGCGAGCGCGAGGGCCGCGCCCGCGTACAGGGCGACGGCACCGGACCCGGCGTACAGCATGGCGCGACGGCGCTGCCGGCGCGTCTGCTCGCGCAGTTCGTCGCGTACGGTCTCCCGCGCCACCTGCGCCAGCTCGTCGACCAGTTGCTTGTCCAGATGCTCAAGATGATCCAAGCGATCCATGGCCATCGGGTACCCCTGCCGGCATGGGCGTAACGGGGAGTGAGGGGATCGCGTGAAACGATCTCCGTGTCCGGCCGCTCCCAACTAGGCTTCCCGCATGGACATTCTGGGAGCCACGCTGCGCGTATGCGTCGACGACCTGGAGACCGCGGTCCCCTTCTACGAACGCCTCGCCGGCGGCAGAGCACTCCGCTTCGAACGCGGCGGCGTCCAGGTGGCCGCGGTCGGCTGCTTCCTGCTGATGAGCGGCCCCGCGGCGGAGCTGGAGGTGTTGCGCAAGGTCGCCGCGACGATCGCCGTCAAGGACGTCGAGGAGGCCCGCCGGGTGCTCAGCGAACTGGGCGCGCACATCGTCGCCGGGCCGGTGGCGACTCCGGTGGGCCGCAATCTGATCGCGATGCACCCGGACGGCGCGATCTACGAGTACGTGGACCGTCAGGAGTAGCCCAGGGCCGTCACGACCACGTCGGTGAGCAGCGCCCCGGCCGTGCCCTCCGGGTCCAGGTCGGGGTCGTAGATCGTGACGTTGAGGCCGACGCAGTGCGCGGAGGCGAGCAACGGCCGCAGCAGCGCGACCAGTTCGTCGGGTGTGAGGTCGTCCGGGTCGGGGCTGTCCACGGCGGGCATGACGGACGGGTCGAGGACGTCGGCGTCCAGGTGCACCCAGAAGCCGTCCAGTTGCGGGACCTCGAAGGCCTGCCGGGTGACGGTCGCCAGTGCTTCGGCGCCCCATTCGCGCAGGTCACCGACGGTCACCACGGGGATCTTAAGCTCGGCGAGCTCGGCGCGGTCCTCCTCGAAGCAGTCGCGGATGCCGAAGTACCGCACGTCCTCGTCCCGCAGATAGGGCCGCAGCCCCTCCAGGTCCGTCAGGTCCTCCTGCCTGCGTCCGGTGGCGAGGGCGACCTCCTCGCCGCCCGCCGCGCCGACCCGGTCGGAGTTGCGGGGGTGCCAGAAGTCGGGTGAGGCTCCCCCACAGCCTTAAGGGCGTGGGAGGTACCCCCATCGACGGCCAGCCCGTACCGGCCGGCGCGGCGCAGCGCGAGGGCCGCGCCGAGGTTGATCGAGCAGTCGCCGCCCAGCACGAGCGGGAAGTCGCCGGCGCGCACATGCTGCTCGATGCGGTCGGCCGGCTTGCGGGTGTAGGAGGCGAGGGCGGCCGCGTTGAAGACGCCGTCGCCCTCCTGCCAGTCCCCGCGGTCGTAGCGCGGCGGGACCACGACCCCGCCCTCCAGCGCAGCGCGGCCGCTGCGCGATCCGCTGCTCCCGCAGCGCTCCGGCGAGCTTGTGGCAGCCGGGCACGGTGCCGGGGGCGGGCGGGCGCAGGCCCAGGTTGGAGGGGGCGTCGAGCACCACGATATTCCGCGTGCGCCCCATCCTCGCGGACGTAGAGTCGGCCCTCAATGCCGATACACGGGAGCGGGAACATGAGCGAGCAGCACACCTACCGGGTGATCGTCCGGGGCACCTGGGACGGGCTCACCGACGAGGCCCGGGCGCGGCTGCTCGCCGAGGCCGGCGGGCACGGTCTGACCAGCATGCGGTTCACCGAGGAGGGGTCGCTCTCCTACGAGCCGTCCCCGCTCAAGCACTTCTCGATGCGCTATGTCGTGCGCTCCGACGCGGCCGACGGCGAGGAGATGGCCGGCGCGCTCGCCGAGGACCGGGCCGAGAGCGCGCTGCGGGAGCTGGGCTACGGCTTCAGGGATCTGAGGTCGACGGTCACGGACCTCGACACGATGAAGATCAACCGGAAGTCCGCATCTCGGCGGTGATCGCCCACCGTTCGTGGTCGCGCCAGGCCCCGTCGATGTAGAGCATGTTCGGCGAGAACCCCTCCAGGCGGAAGCCGCAGGCGCGGGCGAGGGCGATGGAGCCGGTGTTGGCGGGCTGGACGTTGATCTCCAGCCGGTGCAGCCGCATCGGGCCGAAGGCGTGCCCCACCACCAGGTCGAGTCCTTGCCGCATCAGGCCGCGGCCGGCCGCGTGGACGAAGGCGCCGTAGCCGAGGGCGCCGCTCTTGAAGGCGCCCTCGACGATGTTGTTGATGTTGACGAACCCGGCGATGCCCCCTCCGTCGTCCTTCGCGCAGACAAGGAACCCCGCCTTGGTCGGATCCTCGATCAGTCGCCCGGCATAGGCGGCGTAGGCGGCGTTGCCGTCCGGCGGGAAGAGCCACGGACGGTGCAGTTGCCTGCTCTCCCGGGCACGCGCGGTGAACTCGGCGGCGTCCTCGTGGGTGAAGTGACGTATGCCCACGCGTGGGCCTTCGGCGAGATAGCGGGACGCGGGGTGCGGCATTGCGCCAGCCTACGACCCGCTAACGGCGCCGTCGCATGAAGTACGCCCCGAACAGTGCGCCGATGATGCCCATGGCCAGCAGCGCCAGCCATAGCGGCAGCGTCACCAGGGGGACCAGCAGCCGGATCTCGGTCTTGCCGGTGTTCTCGAAGATGAAGACCAGGACGAGGACGGCGAGCACCAGCACGGTGATCCTGGCCGGGGTCATCGCCCCGGCCAGGCCACCGCGCTTCCCGCCGGCCTTCGTGCCGCTCTCCGACGTCTTCGCGGTCATATCACCAAGGATCCTCCCGAAGTGGCGATCACGCACGGTGAGCGCCCGACGCGGCGCTACCCGATCACCGGCAACTGCAGCACCCCGGTGTCCTGGGGTGTGCTGACCACGGTCACCGGTTTGATCCCCCGGTTCCCGAAGTACGCGTCGTCACTCGCCGCGATCACGAACCGCAGCCGGTGCCCCTTGTCGTACCGGTGCACGATCCCCGGCAGTGTCACGGTGAAAGTCCGCCTCACGTCGGGCACGCGCACCGGCGCGACGAGCCGGCGCACCAGCGTCCGGGTGCCGTCGGGGGCGACGTCGTACAGCTTGGCGAAGAGCACGAGCTTGTCGGCGGCGTCCTGGGAGTGCTGGGTCCGCTCGGCCTTCGGCGAGACGACCCGCAGCGTGGCCCGGGGCGCGCCGACGACGTCGGTGGTGCGCGTGAGCGGCTCGCTGGTCCAGGCGAGGTGGGTGCCCGGGGTGTCGTACGGCGCCGGGTCCGGGAGGCCGATGAGCCCGGCGAGCGAGCTCTCCGAGTGGCTGGTGGGGACGAGCCAGTTGGTGTAGGTACGGCTGCCGCGCGTCACCTTGCCGCGGTTGTCGACGAGTTTGCCGTCGCCGGAGAGGTAGAGGGTCCGGCTGAGCGCTGGGACGCGGTCGGCGGTGGCGTAGGTGTGGTCCGGGTCGGTGATCCAGTCGCGGTAGTAGGCGAAGGCCGGACCGGTGTCGACGGCATGCCCCCGCAGGTAGCGGTCGAACCAGGCGAGGACGCGGCGGCCGACGTAGCTGGTCTCCAGGTTGCCCTGGCCGAGGTTGAGTTCGCCGGAGGCGGGGTCGGACATGCCGCCGCTGTGGCCCCAGGACTGCCAGATCATCTTGGTCGGGGTGCCCTGGTCCAGAAGCGTCCGGTACGTCGCCGTCGCCTCGTTGAGGTTGAAGAGGCTGTCGGCCTGGCCCTGGACGAGGAGGGTGGGTGCCTTGACGCGCTTCAGGTACGACACCGGCGAGACGCTGCGGGCGTAGGCGAGCAGGTCGGCCGTCTGCTTCGCTGGGTAGCGGCCGGAGTTGAGGGTGCGGATGGTGTCGCAGGCCTTGGTGACGAAGTGCAGGCAGGCCATGGAGTTGATGCGGGAGGGGTCGAGGTTGGGCTCCAGCAGCGGCTGGCCCTCCCCGATCAGGTAGAAGCCGTTGGCCCACTGCCATTTGAAGGAGCCGGGGACGTTGCCGCTGCCGACGGCGTTGTTCGGGTCGAGGGAGTAGGCGAGGTTGTTCCAGGTGATCATCGGCACCAGCGCGTCCAGGCGCCGGTCGACGGCGGCGGTGGCCAGTTGGACGGCCCCGCCGTAGGACCCGCCGACCATGCCGACCCGCGGGTCGCCGGGGGCGTCGAGGGTGACGTAGTCGGCCTTCGTGCCGTCGTCGGCGGCGCGCCCGCCGCCCAGGAAGTCGACCAGGCCGGAGGCGGCGACGCCGTCGATGGTGGGGTCGTCGAGGGAGATCAGACAGCCGGACCTGCCGAAGCCGAGCCCGGAGTAGACGAGCGAGACGTATCCGCGCTCGGCGAAGGACTTGCCGATGATGTCGGTGGAGCCGTCGGACTTGCTGCCGCCGAAGCCGTTGGTGGCGACGACGGCGGGTGCGGGGTGGGCCCGGTCCACGCCGGCGGGCCGGTACAGATCGGCGTCGACGGTGCAGGTGCGGCCGCCCGCCTGGACGGTGAACTTCAGGGCGGTGACGGTGTACTGGCCGGTCGCGGCGGCGGCCGGTGCGGTGAGCGCGAGGGGTGCTATGAGCGTGGTGCCGAGGACGAGTACGAGGGGGGCTCGGAATCTGGGCACACGACGGAACACGGAGACCTCCACACTGAGGCACGTCTGGACAGCCCTGCATACCGACCAGTAAGTACTGGCCGGTTGTCATGGTGTGACACGTGTCAGGCGAGGTCAATCGCCGTGACGGAGGTTTCTTGACGGAGATTCAGTGAATCGTGTTCAGCGCAGACCGGGCTCGTCCAGCGTCAACGTCCCCGCGTCGGCGTCGAGTTCGGCGCTCACCCCGAACGGAATCGTCAGTGCTCCCTCACAGTGCCCGAACCCGAACTCCTCCACAACGGGCACACCGAGGCCACCCAGTCGGTCCAAGAGCAGCGCACGCACCGGCTCGTACGGCCCGCACTCCTGCCACGACCCGAGCAGCACGCCGCGCACGCCGTCGAACAGTCCGGCGCGCAGGAGCTGGGTCAGGTAGCGGTCGAGGCGGTACGTCTCCTCACCCACGTCCTCCAGGCACAGCAGGCCGCCGCGCGCGGAGGTCCTGGCGTGCGCGGTGCCCGCCTCGGCGGCGAGCAGGCAGAGACAGCCGCCGAGCGTGACACCGCGCGCCCGGCCCGGGACGAGCGCGGCGCCGGAGGAGGTGATCGTGGCCACCGACTCCGGCTCGAAGAGCATGGCCTTCAGATGCTCCTGGGCCCGCGCGTTCTTGATGAAGTCCACGCCGGCCGCCATCGGCCCGTAGAGCGTGGCCAGCCCCAGCCGGCCGGCGAAGGCCTCGTGCAGCACGGTGATGTCGCTGAAGCCGACGAAGACCTTCGGACCGGCCGCGGCCATCGCGTCCCAGTCGAGCAGGTCGATCATCCGCTGCACGCCGTAGCCGCCCCGGGCACACAGCACGGCGTCGACGGACGGATCACACCAAGCCCGCTGAAGATCGGCGGCCCGGTCGGCGTCGGTGCCCGCGAGGTAGTCGAACTCGTGGTGCCGGTCCAGCACATGGGGTGCCACCACCGGGTCGAGGTCCCAGCCGCGCAGCACGTCGAGCCCGGCCTCCAGCCGCTCCTCGGGCACCGGCCCGCTGGGGGCGACGACGGCCACCCGGGCGCCGGGGGCCAGCCGGGAGGGCCGCACGAGTGGCCGTACGGATTCCCTCACTTGGCGAGCTCCAGTTTCGGGATCCCGGGCGGGTTCAGCCCGAAGACCTGGGCGTACAGGGAGAGTTCGGACTCCAGGACGCGCACCATCGTCTCCGCCCGGCGGAACCCGTGGCCCTCCCCCTCGAAGGCGATGTAGGCGTGCGGCACCCGCCGCCCCTCCATGCGCGTGAGGAACCGCTCGCACTGGGCGGGCGGGCAGATCACGTCGTCCAGGCCCTGGAGCAGCAGGAACGGCACCGTGAGGTGCTCGGCGTGCTCCGCGGGCGAGCGCTCCAGGTAGCGTGCGGGCACCTCGGCGAGCGGTCCGACGAGGGACTCCAGGTACTGCGACTCGAAGTCGTGGGTCTCGCCCGTGCCCCAGTTGGCCAGGTCGAGGATCGGGTAGAGGATCGTGCCGCAGGCGAAGACGTCGGTCGTGGTGAGCGAGGCGGCCGTGGTCCAGCCGCCCGCGCTGCCGCCCCGGACGGCGAGCCGCCGCCGGTCGGCGGTGCCCTCGTCGGCGAGGGCGAGCGCGACGGCCGCGCAGTCCTCGACGTCGACCACGCCCCACTGCTCGCGCAGCCGGTTGCGGTACTCCCTGCCGTAGCCGCTGGAGCCGCCGTAGTCGACCTCCGCCACGCCGATGCCGCGTGAGGTGAAGTAGGCGATGGCCAGGTCGAGCACGAGGGGCGCCCGCGAGGTGGGGCCGCCGTGCGCCCAGACGACGTACGGCGGCGGGGTGTCGCCGGGGGCCACGCAGCCGGGGTTGTGGGGCGGGTAGATGTGCGCGTGGATGCCCTGTCCGCCGGGGCCGGTGAAGGTGCGGATCTGCGGCTCGGGGTAGTAGGCGGGGTCCACGGCGTCGTCGTGCGCGGCGCCGATCACCCGGGTTCGGCCGGTACTGGCGTCCAGTTCGACCACCTCGTAGGCGCTGCGCGGGCTCGCGCCGACGGCGACGACCCGATCGCCGTACGCCGAGAGCGTGGGCGCGAACTCGGTCCAGGGGCCGGCCGCGTCGACGATCTCGCCGGTCTCCGGGTCGAGCAGCCCGAGGGCCGTCGCGCCACGGCCGTGCACGACCGCCACGAGCCCGCTCGCCAGCGGGGCGAACCAGCGCAGACCGAGCTGCCACAGCGGCCCGCCGAACTCCTCCTCGCGGGGACACAGCGGCACGCCGTCGCGGTAGAGGTTCCACCAGCCGCTGCGGTCGCTCGTGTACAGCAGCCGCCCGTCCGCCGACCAGTCGGCCTGCGCGATCGACTCCTGCGGGCCGCCGGTGACGATCCGCGGGCTGCCGAGCGTGCCGTCCGCCGCGACGTCGGCGAGAAGCAGTTCCGTGCCGTCCCACGGCATGCGCGGATGGTCCCAGGCGAGCCACGCCGCCTGCCGTCCGTCGGGCGAGATCCGCGCGCCGGTGACGAACCGGTGCCTGTCGTCGGTCAGTTCGCGTACGGCGCCGCGGTCCCCGGCCGCCGAGCCGTCCAGCGGTACGGCGGCCAGGACGCGCCGCACGTCGGTGGGTCCGGAGCCGGTGAACTCCTCCAGCACGCACCACACCTCACCGAGGTCGGGCCGCAGCAGCGGCTCCACCCAGCGCAGTCCGCCGCCCACTCCGGACACGGGGGTGAGCGGACGCGGCTCGCCGCCCTCCTCGTAGCGGTAGAGCCGCTGGTCGGCGAAGTCGACGAAGACGACGAGCGGCCGGCCGTCCGCGACGGCACCGGCCCACGGCTGCCCGCCGTACTCGATGACCCGGCTGCGAACGTTCCACGGGGCGGGCAGCACCGACTCCTCGCTGCCGTCGGCCCGGCGCCGCACCAGCGTGCGCCGTCCGCCCTCGGTCGGCCGGGCCTCGGTCCACCACGCCTCCTCCCCCACGAAGCCCACGAAGTCGGGCCGCCCCTCGTGCGCGGCGGCGACGGCCGCGTCGATGGGCGAGGGCCAGGAACCGTACGCCAGCGTCCGCACTGTCTCCCCCAACTCCCCTAGGCCGTACGCAGAAAACGATCGAGCACGCGGACGCCGAAATGCAGTGCCTCGATGGGCACCCGCTCGTCGACGCCGTGGAACATGGCCCCGTAGTCGTAGCCCTCCGGCAGCTTCAGCGGCGAGAAGCCGTAGCCGGTGATGCCGAGCCGTGAGAACTGCTTGGCGTCGGTGCCGCCGGGCATGCAGTACGGCACGACGTGCCCTTCGGGCGCGAACTCCTCGACGGCCGCGCGCATACGGGCGTACGTCGGCGAGTCCACGGGCGACTGCAGGGCCACCTCGTGATGGTGGAACTCCCAGTTCACGTCAGGTCCGGTGAGCTGGTCAAGGGTGGCGCGGAACTCGTCCTCGCAGCCCGGCAGATAGCGGCCGTCGACGTAGGCCACGGCCTCCCCCGGGATGACGTTGACCTTGTAACCGGCCTCCAGCATGGTCGGGTTGGCGCTGTTGCGGACGGTCGCCTCGACCAGCCGGGCGGCCGGGCCGAGCTTTTGGAGCAGGCCGTCCACGTCGTCCAGGTCGGCGTCGAGGCCGTGGAGCGCCGCGAGTTCGGTGAGGGCGGCGCGCACCGTCGGGGTGAGCCTGAGCGGCCACTCGTGGGCGCCGATCCGGGTGACGGCCGCGGCGAGGCGGGTGACCGCGTTCTCCCGGTTCGGCCGGGATCCGTGCGCGGCCCGTCCGCGCGCCGTGAGCTTGACCCAGCCCGTTCCGCGCTCGCCGGCGGCGAGGGGATAGATCTGCCGGCCGCTGCCGTCGTGGACGGTGAAGGCACCCGATTCGCCGATGCCCTCGGTGCAGCCCTCGAAGAGTGCGGCATGCCGGTCCGCGAGGAAGCCGGAGCCGTCCTCGGCGCTCGCCTCCTCGTCGGCGGTGAACGCGATCACCACGTCCCGCCGGGGCCGTACGCCCTCGCGGGCCCAGGCCCGGACCACGGCGAGGATCATCGCGTCCATGTTCTTCATGTCGACCGCGCCCCGGCCCCACACGACGCCGTCGCGGATCTCCCCGGAGAAGGGGTGCACGCTCCACTCGTCGGCCTGCGCGGGCACCACGTCCAGATGACCGTGCACGAGCAGCGCGTCGGCCGACGGGTCGGTGCCCTCGATGCGGGCGACGACGTTCGTACGGCCCTCGGTGCGCTCCAGCAGGACGGGTTCCAGGCCCGCCTCGGCCAGCTTCGCGGCGGCGTACTCGGCGGCGGGGCGCTCCCGGCAGTCGCCGCCACCTCGGTTGGTCGTGTCGATGCGGATCAGGTCGGACGTGAACGCCACGACCTCTTCCAGTGCCTGCCCGTCAGCCATACTGCTCCTCCACCGCGGCCGAGACGATCGTGGTGACCGCCTTGAAGGTACGGATTCCCTCGTACATCCGCTCGCTGGTGTACGCCACCTTTCGCTCGCCGATACGTTCGACGCCGGGGACGACGGTGGCGGCCATCGCGAGATGCTCCGCGTCGAACTCCACGGCGACCGTGAACGGGCCGTCGCTCACCGGCTGCTGACGGACCGCCAGCGCGGCCGCCTCCTTGGCCGCGGCGCGGATGTCGGCGCCGGTCCTGGCCGGGGTACGGCACACGGCCGCGTACCGCGAGACATGGTCCTTGACGGCGACCTTCAGCGCCTCGGGTGCGTAGCCGAGCGCGTCCTCGCAGGCCAGGTCGTCCCCGGTGACGAGCACGACGGGCACGCCGTACTCGGCGACGACGTGCGCGTTCAGCAGCCCCTCGCTCGCCCGGACGTCGTTCAGCCACACACCGGTGATCTGGTTCGCGAGGTAGGTGTGCGCGAGGACACCCTCCATACCGGCGCCCGCGTGGTAGCCGACGAAGGCGATGCCGTCCACGTCGCCGTGCTGCACGCCCTCCACCATGGACAGCGACTTGTGCCGGCCGGTGAGCATCTCGGCGCGCTCGTCGAGCTGTTCGAGCAGCAGATTGCGCATGGACCAGTGCGCCTCATTGATGAGGACGGCGTCGGCGCCGCCGTCGAAGAATCCCAGTACGGCGGCGTTGACGTCCGACGTGAACATGCCCCGGCAGCGCTCCCACTGCGGCGTCCCGGGCAGCACGTCGGCCGGCCAGGTCACCCCGGTGGCGCCCTCCATGTCGGCGCTGATGAGGATCTTCATGCCCGATCACGTTACGCGCCCGGGAGGGAACCCGCCACGAAGCGGACGAACGCCACTTTCACACCTTTGGGGTGTGCTTGTCAGCCACCCGCCGCGGGCACTACTGTCACCACGCCTTGGTGAACGGGAAATCCGGTGTGATGCCGGTGCGGCCCTCGCCACTGTGAATCGGGAAGTCCGGCTCCTGCCCTCGCGGGCAAGCCACTGGGTCCTAGCGACCCGGGAAGGCGGAGCACGGGCGTGTGGTACCCGTCAGCCAGGAGACCGGCCAAGGCGCGTCAACCATCCACGAGGTGCTGGAGAGGGTCTGCTGCGCCATGCACATAGCCGAGGGTTTTCTGCCCCCGGCGCACGCGGTCGCCTGGGGCGTCGCGTCCGCGCCGTTCGTCGTACACGGAGTACGTTCACTCACCCGTGAGGTCAGGGAGCATCCCGAGAGCACACTGCTGCTCGGCGCCTCCGGGGCCTTCACCTTCGTCCTGTCCGCGCTGAAGCTGCCCTCGGTGACCGGTAGCTGTTCGCATCCCACCGGCACGGGCCTGGGCGCCATCCTGTTCCGGCCGCCGATCATGGCGGTCCTGGGCACCATCACGCTGCTCTTCCAGGCGCTGCTGCTCGCGCACGGCGGCCTGACCACGCTCGGCGCCAACGTCTTCTCGATGGCGATCGTCGGTCCCTGGGCCGGATACGCGATCTACAAGCTGCTGCGGCGCTTCGACGTGCCGCTGATGGCCGCCGTCTTCTTCGGCGCGTTCGTCGCCGACCTGTCCACCTACTGCGTGACCAGCGTCCAGCTCGCGCTCGCGTTCCCCGACCCGGGCAGCGGATTCGTGGGCGCGCTCGGCAAGTTCGGCTCCATCTTCGCCGTCACCCAGATCCCGCTCGCGGTGAGCGAGGGTCTGCTGACGGTGCTCGTGATGCGGCTGCTGGTGCAGTCCAGCAAGGGCGAACTGACCCGGCTGGGTGTGCTCCTCACCAAGAAGCAGTCCCCGAGCGAGACCGAGGCGGTGGCCCCGTGAGCAGGAACACGAAGATCAACCTCTTGCTGCTGCTCGTCGTGGCCGCGCTCGCCGTGCTGCCGCTCGCGCTCGGCCTCGGCGACCACAAGGAGGAGCCGTTCACCGGCTCCGACGGGGAGGCGGAGACGGCGATCACCGAGATCGAACCTGACTACGAGCCGTGGTTCTCGCCGCTGTACGAGCCGCCGTCGGGTGAGATCGAGTCGGCCCTGTTCTCCCTCCAGGCGGCGCTCGGCGCCGGTGTCCTCGCCTACTACTTCGGGCTGCACCGGGGACGCAGGCAGGGCGAGCAGCGGGCGCTGGAGCGGGACGCCGAGGGCGTGGCAGCCGGTGGCGCCGGCGAGGAGTCGAAGGCCGACAGGGTCTGAGGGGTGCTACCTATCGACGCGGCGGCGCACAGCAGTCGCTGGCGCCGCCGTCATCCCGTGGACAAGGCCGTGCTCGGGCTCGGTCTCACCGTGCTCGCGATCTCCCTTCCGCCCTGGCCGGGAGCCGCGCTGGTCCTGGTCACCGCCCTGACGGTGCTGCTGGGCCCGGCGGGCGTGCCCGGCCGGCGGCTGTGGCGGGCGTATCGCGTACCGCTCGGCTTCTGTGTGACCGGCGCGGCCACGCTGCTGGTCCAGGTCGGCGGTCCGGCGGGCTTCGTGTCCCTCGCCGACGACGGGCCGCTGCGCGCGGGTGAGCTGCTGCTGCGCACCTCGGCGGCCTCGCTCGGAGTGCTGCTGTTCGCGTTCACCACACCGATGTCGGACCTGCTGCCCCGGCTGGTGAAGGCCGGGGTGCCCGCGCCGGTCGTGGACGTCGCGCTGGTGACGTACCGCATGAGCTTCCTGCTGCTCGACTCGGTGCGCCGCGTGCGCGACGCGCAGGCCGCGCGGCTCGGGCACACCACCCGCGCCGCGACCTGGCGCTCGCTGGCCGGGCTCGGCGCCACCGCCTTCGTGCGGTCCTTCGACCGGGCCACCCGGCTCCAGGCCGGGCTCGCCGGGCGCGGCTACGACGGCACGCTGCGCGTCCTGGTGCCCGAGGCGAAGGTCTCCGTCCGTTTCACGGCCGCGAGTTGCGCTCTGCTCGCAGCGCTGGCCGCCCTCACCCTCGTACTGGAAAGGGCCCTGCCATGAGCGAGCCCACCGCCCTGGTCGCCCTGCGGGGCGCCTCCTACGCCTACGAGGACGGCCCCGTCGTGCTCAGCGGCCTCGACTTCGACGTCCGCGAGGGGCGGGCGCTGGCGCTGCTGGGCCGCAACGGCAGCGGCAAGACCACGCTGATGCGGCTGCTCAGCGGCGGACTCAAGCCGCACGACGGCCGGTTGACGATCGGGGGAACGCCGGTCCGTTACGACCGCAAGGGGCTGACCCGACTGCGCACGACCGTGCAGTTGGTGGTGCAGGACCCCGACGACCAGCTCTTCGCCGCGTCCGTCGCCCAGGACGTCTCCTTCGGCCCGCTCAACCTGGGCCTGTCCGACGCCGAGGTGCGGGCGCGGGTCGACCAGGCGCTGGCCGCGCTGGACATCGCCGCGCTGGCCGACCGGCCCACGCATCTGCTGTCGTACGGGCAGCGCAAGCGCACCGCCATCGCCGGGGCGGTCGCCATGCGGCCGCGCGTGCTGATCCTCGACGAGCCGACCGCCGGGCTCGACCCCGACGGCCAGGAGCGCCTGCTCACCACCCTCGGCGGGCTGCGGGCCGACGGCACCACGGTCGTCATGGCCACCCACGACGTCGATCTCGCGCTGCGCTGGGCCGACGACGCGGCGCTGCTGACCCCGTCCGGGGTGCGCACCGGTCCCGCGGCCACGATGCTGGCCCGCACCGATCTTCTGCGGGAGGCCGGGCTGCGGCTGCCGTGGGGCATCGCGGCGGCCCGGCTGCTGCGCGCGCACGGCCTGCTGGACGACTCGGCGCCCGGTCCGCGCGACGCCGACGAGCTGGCGGCCCTGGCGGCGGCGCACACCACGCCCGCACTGCCCGCCGACGGCTGACACAGGCCATGGTGGGCACACGGGTGATACCTCCCGCGACCGCGCACGAAAGGCGCGGCAGCCCCCTCGGTTCCCTGTTTCATGAGGTCACGCGCGACCGAAGTGAGGCAGCATGGCCGACGGCACCATGGACACCCGCCCGCCCGAGGGGCTGAAAGCCGACGCGATCGGGTTCGTCGACGCACTGGTCATCGGCCTCAACGCCACCTCGCCCGCCTACTCGCTCGCCGCGGCCATCGGCCCGGTCGTGGCTCTCGTGGGCGTCTACGCCCCGGGCGTCATGGTCGCGTCGTTCGTCCCGATGCTGCTGATCGCATCGGCGTTCTACTACCTCAACAAGGTCGACCAGGACTGCGGGACGACCTTCTCGTGGGTCACCCGGGCGATGGGTCCGTGGGCCGGCTGGCTCGGCGGCTGGGCCATCACGATGACCGGCGTCCTGGTGGTCGGATCGCTGGCGGACGTGGCGGTGACGTTCGCGCTGCTCGCGTTCGGTCTCGATAGCTGGGCCGACAACGAGGTGGTCCGCCAGACGCTCACGGTACTGCTCATCATCGTGATGACGGCCGTGTGCGTCATCGGCACCGAGGTGTCGGCCCGGGTGCAGAACGTCCTGATCCTCGCGCAGGTCGCCTGTCTGCTCGCCTTCGCCGTGGTGGCGCTCTACCGGGTCTACGCCGACACCGGCACGCTCGACTCCGTCGATCCGGCGTTCGGCTGGCTGAATCCCTTCGGCGCGGGAGGCGCCGATCTGACGGCGGGTCTGCTCCTGGGCGTGTTCATCTACTGGGGCTGGGAGTCCGCGGTCAACCTCACCGAGGAGGTCGAGAACTCCGCCACCGCCCCTGGCGAGGCGGCGGTGTGGTCGACGGTGATCCTGCTGGTGACCTATGTGTCGGTCGCCTACGCGGTCGTGGCCTACGCAGGGCCGGCGTTCCTGTCCGAGAACGCCGCCGAGGAGGAGTTCATCTTCGCCCTGCTCGCCGACGAGGCGATGGGCGGCTGGGACTGGGTCGTGCTGCTGGCGGTCTCGACCTCGGGTCTGGCATCGACGCAGACGACGATCATCCCCGCCTCGCGCACGGCCCTGTCCATGGCACGCCGGCACGCGCTGCCGGGCCAATTCGGGCACATCAGCCCACGGTTCCGCACGCCCGACGTGAGCACGTGGTGGGTCGCGGGCATCGCCATCGCCTGGTACCTCGTGGTCCGCCAGATCAGCGAGAACGCCCTGTTCGACTCGCTGACCGCACTGTCCCTGCTGATCGCCTTCTACTACGCGCTCACCGGCATCGCCTGCGCCGTCTACTACCGGCGCCATCTCACCGAGAGCCTGCACAACTTCCTGCTCATCGGCCTCGGCCCGCTGGTCGGCGCAGGGCTGCTCGTCTGGCTGCTGGTCGAGTCGATCAGCGACATGGCGGATCCGGCCAACTCCTACAGCGGCGTCTCGTGGTTCGGGCTCGGCCCGCCGCTGGTCATCGGCATCGGCATCACCCTCGCCGGTGTGGTCCTCATGGTCGTGTGGCGCCTGATGGCCCCCGCCTTCTGGTCGGAACGCCCGGAGGTGGCCGACCCCGACCTCGTGCACGGCGACAAGGAGCTCTGAAGATGTCGGTCGTTCTCGGCTACGACGAATCCCCGGGCGCGGTACGCGCGCTGCACATCGCCATCGAGGTGTCGGCCGCCTTCGGCGAGCCGCTCGTGCTGGTCTACGGCGCGGCGGCGCCCGGCGCCCTCGGCGAGGAGGCCACCGCGCACCGTGACGCCGTCCAGCAGGCCGGGCGCACCGCCCTGTCGCACGCCGTCACGGTGGCCGACGAGGCCGGCGTGCCGACCACCGTGGAGGTCATCGACCAGAAACCGGCGGAGGCACTGATCGAAGCGGCGGCGCGCCATACGGCCAGGGTCATCGTGGTCGGCAGTTGGGGTGAGAGCCCGTTGCGCGGCGCCCTGCTGGGCTCCACACCCCACAAGCTGCTGCATCTGTCGCGGACCCCGGTCCTGTGCGTGCCCACCGAACCGTGAGACACCGGTCGGACTTGCCCGCCGGCACGGTCGGTCACGTCAGGGCGGGCGAGTTCACCACGTGTGCCGCAGGGCGTGCGCCTTTCCGGCCCGGGTCCGTCAGGCGGTGCGGCCCGCCACCACCCACTTCGACGGCAGCTCGATCCGTGTGCCGTCGGGCCCGTACTCCGCGGTGATCAGGGGCAGTTCTCCGCTCGCGAGGATGCCGAGGCCGGCCGCGCGCAGAAACTCGGGCACCGCGTCGTCGGCCACCTCGCCCGGGGCGATGCCGTGCCGGAAGATCGGCGCGAGTTTGGGCGGCGGCCCCGACGGGCTCTGCGCGAGGCCCATGAGGACGGGCTTGGCGTCTTCGGAGAGCTCGACGAGGAAGGCCCGGCCGCGCTCGCCGACCAGCGTGGCGATGCCGTTCACCATCTGCTGCCGGTCGTCGGGCTCGGCCTGGTGCAGCACGCCCCGCATATAGATGTTGACGTCCCCGAGCTCGGCGTGCAGCGTCTCCGCCTCGGTCTTCTCCACGGCGTCGAACAGCCGGTACGCCGCCTGCCCGGCGGGGTCGGCGTGCCGGGCGTGCTCCAGGGCCGCGGCGGACAGGTCGACGCCGACGACGCGCGGGAAACGGTCGGCGAGGAACCGGGTCTGGGTGCCGTTGCCGCAGCCGAGGTCCACCATCGCCAGCCCGGGATCGGTCAGGTACGCCTCGAACAGGGCCAGATGGCGTCCGGCGGTCAGGGCCGGCTCGGCGTCCCAGAACACCGCCCCCTGTTCCTCGGGGGCTTCACGCCAGAAGCCCTCCCAGGCCTCCCGGTACCGACTCGTCACGCTCATGACCGACTCCCCAGGTAGCGCTGCCGACCCGCCGTCAGATGACGGGCGAGTACGGTCTACCGCGGCCGGGTTGCGGCTACAAGCGAATGGCGCATTCCTTCACTCCGCATTCGACACTCGTGCGCCGTTGTACGCCTGCGGGGCACAAGTCGCACGCCCTTCGGGGCGTCGGGCCGGAGTCAGCGTCGCGGGAGCGTGAGTTCGAACCAGACGGTCTTGCCGGCGCTCGTACGGCTCGTGCCCCACTCGCGCGCGAGCATGCTCACCACCCGCAGCCCACGCCCGGCATCGTCCAAGGGACCCGCGCTGAGCAGGGTCGGCAGTTCGTGACTGTCGTCGTCCACCTCGCACAGCAGCGTGTCGCCGCGGACGAGGCGCAGTTCGACCCGGCGGCCGTGGGAGTGCCGTACGGCGTTGGTGACGAGCTCGCTCACCAGCAGCTCGGCGGTGTACGCGAGCCGGGCGAGGCCCCAGTCGTGCAGTTGCTCGCGGACGACGGCGCGGGCCCGGCCGACCTCGTCGGGTTCGAGGGCGATGCGCCAGGCGGCGACGTCCTCGGGTTCGATGCCGTTGAGGCGGGCCATCAGCAGGGCCACGTCGTCCTTGCGGCCGCCGCGGGTGTTGAGGGCGCGGATGATGGTGTCGCAGGCGTCGTCCATCGACGCGGCCGGGTGGGCGGCGGACTCGCAGAGGGTCGCCAGGCCGACACCGATGTCTTCGCCGCGCATCTCGACCAGGCCGTCGGTGCACATGACCAGCCGGTCGCCGGGCCGCACGCGCACGCGTACCGCCTCGAAGGGCACCCCGCCCACGCCGATCGGCGCTCCCGTGGGCAGGTCGAGCAGCTCGCTGCGCCCGTCGCCGGCGCGGACCAGGACGGGCGGGATGTGACCGGCGTTGGCGATGTGCAGTTCGCTCGCGATGGGGTCGTAGACGGCGTACAGACAGGTCGCGAGGTAGGAGTCGCCGAGGCGTTGTAGGAGTCGCCGAGGCGTTGGGCGAGGTCGTCGAGGTTGCGCAGGAGCTGTGCGGGCGGCAGGTCGAGGGCGGCCATGGTCTGCACGGCCGTGCGCAACTGACCCATCATGGCGGCGGAGTTGAGGCCGTGGCCCATGACGTCGCCGACGACGAGGGCGGTGCGGGCGCCGGGCAGTTTGACGGAGTCGAACCAGTCGCCGCCGACCCGGCCGAGCAGGGTGCCCGGCAGATAGCGGGTGGCGATGTCGCAGCCCGCCATGCGCGGCGGGATGTGCGGCAGCATGCTGTCCTGGAGGGTCTCGGCGACGCTCTCCTGGTAGGTGTACATGCGTGCGTTGTCGAGCACGAGGCCCGCGCGGGCGGCGAGTTCGGCGCCGGTGACGCGGTCCATGTCGTTGAACTCGACGCGCTCGGGGTGGCGCAGCAGGATCATGAAGCCCAGCACGACGTTGCGGGCCTTCAGCGGCACGACCAGCATGGAACGGCCGGTGATCAGCGGCCGGATGTCCCGCTTCTCGAACTGCGAGGCGATGGCGTGGCCCATCTGCTCGCTGATCCGCGGCACCAGGACGGGCTCGCCGCTGGTCATGCACTGGAAGAAGGGGGTGTGGGCCGGAAAGGGCATGGCCTCGCCGACCGGCACGACGTCGTCCCAGCGGCCCGGTTCGTCGGTGTGCTCGACGGCGACCCGGTGCCACATGGTGGTGGTGTCCGGCACGCCGTCGGGGAACCCCTCGCCGGCGACGACCTGTTCGCGCAGATAGGTGCCGGCGACGTCGGTGAAGCGCGGCACGACGGCTCTGCTGACCTCGATGATGGTCCGCGACAGGTCGAGTGAGGTACCGATCGCCCCGCTGACCTCGTTGAGGAACTCCAGGCGCTCACGGACGGCGGCGTATTCGAGGTCCTCTGCCTCGTCGGCGTAGCCCTGCGGTACGGGTAAGCCCTGGGCGGCGGCCCGGGCGGCGCGCTCGCGGCGGGCCCTGCGCTCGACGCGCCGGGGCACGCCCCAGTCGGGGGTGACGGGCACCCGGTCGTTCTGACTGAACTCCAGTACGGGGTAGCCCAGTTCGAGGATCTGTCCGACTATGCGGGCGCTCTCCTCGACGCTCATGCTGGGCAGGATCTCGGGGAGCTTGCTCGCGAGTTCCTCGGCGCCGGGGAAGTCGGTGTGCAGGGCGAAGGCGGGTGCGACGCGCTCGAAACCGGCATCGTCGTCGTGGGCCTCCTGCTGGAGGCGGCCGACGTCGGCGCCGAGCACGAGCAGCCGCTCCGGTCCGGGGCCGATCAGCGGGTAGGCCCACCACAGCACGTCGACGCGGTCCCTCCCCGACCCTTCGGGCCGGGGTGCCCCCGTCTCGCTCCGCTCGGGGACGGTGAGGCGGGCGCGGCCCGCGGCGGGGTAGTAGAGCCGCCCGTCGAGGGACGTCTCGAGATCGTGGCCGAGTCCGTCGTACGCACCGTAGGCGCCGTACGGCGAGGGGTCGTCGTCCTCGGGCAGCGCGCCGGAGACGGGCAGCAGATCGACGGCCGGGCGGCCGAGTGCCTCTTCCTTGGTGGCGCCGAACAGACGGCGTGCGCCGGAGCTCCAGTGGGAGACCAGGCCTTCGCGGTCCACCACGACCACGGCCAGCGGGATGCGTCCGGACGCGGCGTGTTCCGTCACCGCGCCGTCCCTCTCGGTGCCACGGTCCATGGCCCAGGCCCTCTCTCCCCAAGGCTCCGCAAGATCTGCGCGCCCTCACCACCGTACGGCTCCGGTCCTCGATGATGTGCCGCAATACGGGAATTGATATGACGGGATCACCGGTGGGCGACGGTGCGCCCCGGGCCCGCTCGCGTCACGTCCGCGCAGGACAGGCCGGGTGTGGTGGTTCCGGTTCAGTCCTCGTGTCCGAGCTGAAGATCGCGTTCCGTTCGGCCTCCTCCGGCGACTTGGAGCACGGTTGCGACCGGCGGGTAACCGGCGGCGATGACGGTGTACTCACCAGAGGACAGGTCGACGAAGCGGAAGGTGCCGTCGGGACCGGTGGTGAGGGTGTCCATGACGTTGCCGACCGCGTCGAGGAGCGTCACGCGCGCGTCCTCGACGGGCCGTCCGCCGCCCGCCCGAACGGTGCCGCGCAGCAGGGCGCCGCCGGTGAGTTCGATGTCCTGGCGGGTCTCGCGGGCCGCCTTCACCGTGACGGGGACGGCGGCGGGCCGGAAGGCGGGCGCGCTCGCGGCGAGGGTGTACTCGCCGGCGACCAGTTCGGTGATGACGTAGCCGCCCTCGCGTCCGCTGCGGGTGGTGGCGACGACCTCGCCCTGCACGTTGGTGAGCGTGACGGTGGCGTCCACGGGTGTGCCGTCCGGGGTGAGCACGGTTCCGGCGAGGCGTCCGGCGCCGCCGAGGACGATGTCCACTTCGACGGGGCGCTCGCCGACGGTCACGGTGACGGCCTGCGGCTGGTGGCCGCCCGCCGCGGCGATCATGACGTACGCCCCGGTGCCCGGCGCCGCCAGCGCGTACCGCCCGTCCTGGCCGCTCGCGCCGCGTGCGACCTGCTGCCCGGTGACGTCGATGAGCGTGAGCGCCGCGCGCGGTACGAAGGTCCCGTCGGGGTGCTGCACGGTGCCGTGGACGAGGAGCGAGGGGGCGTGGGCGGAACGGGCCTGCGGGATCTGCGGGTTCGCCGGGGTGGATGCCGTCTCGGGGGCGGAGGCGTCATGGGACGCTGCGCTGTTCACGAGGGGGATCTCCTTGAGGAAGCAGGCGATGAGCAGGCCGAGCACGAGCACCGGCACGAGGTACAGGAAGATCCTCGGCATGGCGTCGGCGTAGGCCTGGATGTAGGCGTCGCGCAGCGCCGGGGGCAGCGAGTGGACGAGCTGCGGGGTGATGGACTCGGGCTCGGGCAGGCGTGCGCCCGCGTGCGCGGGGAGCCGGTCGGCCAGGGCGTCGGTGAGCCGGGCCGCGAAGAGGGTGCCGAAGACCGCCGCGCCGACGCTGCCGCCGATCTGCCGGAAGTAGTTGTTGGCGCTGGTGGCGGTGCCGAGGTCGGCGGGGCGCACGGAGTTCTGCACGGCGAGGATCAGCACCGGCATCACCATGCCGATTCCGGCGCCCAGTACGGCCATCCAGATGCTGTAGTGCAGCCTTGGTGTGTCGATCTCCAGGCGGGACAGCAGCCACATGCCGAGGACCGACAGGGCACTGCCGAGCACGGGGTAGATCCGGTACCGCCCGGTGTGGCTGATGAGCTGGCCGCAGACGATCGAGGCGCCGACGATGCCGCCCATCATCGGCAGCATCAGCAGGCCCGACTCGGTGGCGGTGGCGCCGTCGACCATCTGCAGGAAGGTCGGCAGATAGCTGGCGGCGCCGAACAGGGCGACGCCGATCACGAGGCCGACCAGAGCGGTGACGTTGAAGACGGAGTCCCTGAACAGCCGCAGCGGGATGAGGGGTTCGGCGGCGAAGTGCTCGGCGACGAGGAAGAGGACGGCGGCGACGGCGGCGCCCGCGCCGAGGCCGAGGATGACGCGGGAGCCCCAGGCGTACTCGGTGCCGCCCCAGCTTGTCAGCAGGACCAGACAGGTGGAGGCGGCGGCCAGCAGCAGCGAGCCGAGGATGTCGAGCCGGGCCCTGGCCGCGGGCTTCGGCAGCTTCAGCACGACGGCGACGACGGCGAGGGTGACCAGGCCGAAGGGGACGTTGATGTAGAAGCACCAGCGCCAGGACAGGTGGTCGGTGAAGTAGCCGCCCAGCAGGGGCCCGGCGACCGAGGCGAGGCCGAACGCGGCGCCGATCAGGCCCATGAAGCGGCCGCGCTCGCGGGGCGGCACGATGTCCGCGATGATCGCCTGGACGCCGATCATCAGCCCGCCCGCGCCGGCGCCCTGGACCGCGCGGTAGGCGATCAGCTCGTCCATGGTCTCCGCGCGGCCGGCGAGCGCGGAGCCGACGACGAAGACGACGATCGCGAACTGGAAGACGCCCTTGCGGCCGATGAGGTCGCCGAGCTTGCCGTAGACCGGCAGGCCGATGGTGGCGGTGAGCAGGTAGGCGGTGATCGCCCAGGACATCCGGTCCAGGCCGTGCAGCTCGCCGACGATCTTCGGCAGCGCGGTGGCGACGATCATCTGCTCCAGCGCGGCCAGCAGCAGCGCGAGCATGAGCGCGAAGAAGATCAACCGCACCCGGCGCGGGCCGAGTTCACCGGCCCGGGCGGGTGCGGGACGGGGGACGTCCGGCGCTGCCGCGGCCGGTTCGTCCTGTACCAGAGTGCTCCCGCCCACGTACCGCTCCCCTCGTCGCGCTGCTGCACAATTCCCGCGTAAGCGAACAACTACGAGCAAGCGCGACGAGTTACGGAACCGGGTCGGTCGACGATGAGATCCACTCGATCCGGTGAGAGGGCCAACGACCGCCGGGCACTGACGGGTTGAGGGGCCCGCGGGTCACATCCCCGCGGTCACTTCTCGACCTCGGCGGCGAGCTTGGCGAGCAGCGCGTCGTAGATCCGGCCGAGGCCCTTGGGCGCGAAGGTCTTCTCGAAGAAGCCGCCGATGCCGCCGGCGCCCTGCCAGGTGGTGGTGACGACGACCCGGGAGCTGCCCTCGCCGGCCGGGGTGACCCGCCAGGTGGTGACCATGGAGGAGTTGCGGTCCTTCTCGACGAGCTCGCCGTCGGTGGGCTCGCTGACCTCCAGGAGGCAGTCGCGCACCCGCTTGCTGGTGGCCTGGAGCTTCCAGTGGACGAGGGTGCCCTCGCCGTCGCCGCCCTCGCGCACCTCGTATTCGCTGAAGTGCTCGGGCAGCAGCTTCTGCCGGGTGCCGCTGTAGTCGGCGAGGGCGTCGAACACCTTCTCCGCGTCCGCCGCGACGACCCGCTCCGTAGTGGCCTCGACCTGCGCCATTGACATCCTCCAGGACCAGAATTCTCGGGGGTTGGAGCAAGCCAACCACCCCGCTCCCGGACCGCCCAAATCGGGGTCCCGAACTCTTCCCCGAAGCGGTCGCACAGTGATCGAAAACGAAGCGCGGGAAGAGGTCGCACGATCAAGGGAACATGTGTTCTATTCTGGGGGCAGTGCTACCGAGGAGGCCTCATGCGCTGGGAGAACCTCACCCTGGAGTCCGACCACAGCCGTGCCGACTCCGCGCTGTTCGGCGCGGACGCGGTGGTCACCCGTACCTTCGACACGCCCGAGTTCGCCGGGATCACGTTCCACGAGATCCGGGCCCGCTCGATCCTCAACCGGGTGCCCGGCGCCTCGCGCATGCCCTTCGAGTGGACGGTCAACCCCTATCGGGGCTGCACGCACGCGTGCGTGTACTGCTTCGCCCGCAAGACGCACAGCTATCTGGACCTCGACACGGGGCTCGGCTTCGACTCCCAGATCGTGGTCAAGGTGAACGCGCCGGACCTGCTGCGCCGCCAGTTGTCCTCGCGCCGCTGGCAGGGCGACCACATAGCGATGGGTACGAACGTCGACTGCTACCAGCGCGCGGAGGGGCGCTACCGCCTGATGCCGGGGATCCTCGCCGCCCTGCGCGACCACGCCAACCCTTACTCGATCCTCACCAAGGGCACGCTGATCCTGCGCGACCTCGATCTGCTCAAGCAGTCCAATGAGGTGACGGACGTCGGCATCTCCGTCTCGGTCGGCTTCGTCGACCCCGAGCTGTGGCGCACCGTGGAGCCGGGCACGCCCGCCCCGGAGCGGCGCCTGGACGTCGTGCGGACCCTGACCGAGCACGGGCTCGGGTGCGGGGTGCTGATGGCGCCGGTGATTCCGTTCCTGGGCGACAGCCCGGCCCAACTGCGGGCCACCGTGCGGGCCATCGCCGCCTCCGGGGCCACCTCGGTCACCCCGCTGGTGCTGCATCTGCGGCCCGGGGCCCGCGAGTGGTTCATGGCATGGCTGGGCCGCGAGCACCCGCACCTGGTGCGCCGCTACGAGCGGCTGTACGCGGACGGCGCCTACGCGCCGAAGTGGTACCAGCGCCGGATCACCCGTCAGGTCCACGACCTGGCTCAGGAGTACGGCATCGGCCCATCGGGGGCGGGGATGCCCCGGCGGATCCGCGAGCCCGAACCGGCGGTGCCGGCGGCCGGGCCCGCGATGACCGAACCGACCCAACTCTCGCTCATCTGAGATGCATTAGAGGGCATCCCTCGGCCCAATCGGGTCAAGTCTGATTATAAGGAGTTCTTCCGGGTGCCCATGTCGGGACGATGCGGCCAGGACCGTGACACTCGCGGTCCGTGACCCGCCGTCCTGGGGAGGACTCCATGGGAAAACGCGCAGCCGTACTGTGCGGCGCCGCCGTCCTCCTGGCCGGAACCGTGACGTCCGTCCCCGCCCAGGCACAGGCCGCGCCCCTCGACTGGAAGAAGTGCGGCACCAAGAAGTACCCGACGCTCCAGTGCGCGTCCCTCGCGGTGCCGCTCGATCACACGAAACCGGACGGTCGGCAGATCACCCTCGCGCTGTCCCGCGTCCCGCACAGCGCGACGAAGTACCAGGGCCCCCTGCTGGTCAACCCCGGTGGCCCGGGCGGGAGCGGGCTCACGCTCGCCGGTTTCGTCGCCTCGGCGCTGCCCAAGGCGGTGGCGGCCCAGTACGACGTCATCGGCTTCGACCCGCGCGGGGTCGGCAAGAGCAGGCCGGCACTCTCCTGCCGGCCCGGTCACTTCGCCCCCGTGCGCTCCGACTCGGTGCCGAGCACCCGGCGCATCGAGCAGGCCAACCTCGCCCGCGCCAAGTCCTTCGCGCGGGCCTGCGCCACGAAGTACGCGGACCTGCTGCCGTACATCGACACGGTCAGCACGGCACGCGACATGGACCGGATCCGGGCGGCGCTGGGCGCCAAACGGATCAACTACTTCGGCTACTCGTACGGCACCTACCTCGGAGCCGTCTACGCCAAGCTCTACCCGCAGCGGGTACGCCGGGCGGCCCTGGACTCCGTCGTCGACCCGACCGGCGTCTGGTACGGCGACAACCTCGCGCAGGACCTCGCCTTCGACGACCGGCACCGCGCCTTCATGGCGTGGGTCGCGAAGTACGACGCGGCCTACCGGCTCGGCACCGATCCGGCGCGGATCGAGGCCAAGTGGTACGCGATGCGGGCGGCCCTGGCCAAGAAGCCGGCCGGCGGCAAGGTGGGCGCCTCGGAGCTGGAGGACACCTTCCTGCCCGGCGGCTACTACAACGGCTACTGGCCCTACCTCGCCGAAGCGTTCGCGGCGTACGTGAACAAGAAGGACGCCGCCGCGCTGATCGCGGCCTACGAGAACTTCGGCGCCTCCGACGCTTCCGACGACAACACCTACAGCGTCTACGCCGCGGTGCAGTGCCGGGACGCCTCCTGGCCGCGCGACTGGCAGCGGTGGCGGAAGGACAACCGGGCCGTGCACGCCAAGGCGCCCTTCATGACCTGGAACAACGCCTGGTTCAACGCGCCGTGCGCGTTCTGGCCGACGAACTCGCTGCGCTCGGCGGACATCACCAACGAGAAGCTGCCACCGCTCCTGCTGTTCCAGGCGACCGACGACGCCGCCACCCCCTACCAGGGCGCCGTCACGGTCCACCGCCGGCTTGCCCGCTCCAGCCTGGTCGTCGAGCAGGGCGGCGGCAACCACGCCGTCACGCTGGGCGGGAACACCTGCCTGGACAGGCATCTCGCGGCCTACCTGGCCGACGGCACGGTGCCGCGCGGCACGGGTACGGTCGACGCGGTGTGCGACGCGCAGCCCGCCCCGAAGCCGCTGAGCGCCAAGACCAAGGCCACCGCACCGGCGTCACGCGGCGCCGAACTGCACGGGCTGCTCGGTTTCCGGTACTGAGCGGCCGATGACCCGTCGGGGGCGTTGTCAGTGCCATGGTCCACGATGGACGCATGAGTGAGCTGACGAGGATTCCCGCCCCCGACGGAGTCGCCCCCGCCGCCCAGTACTCGCATGTCGTGCTGGGCACGGGCCGTTTCGTCGCCGTCTCCGGCCAGCTCGCACTGGACGAGGACGGCAAGCTCGTCGGCGAGGGCGACCCGGCGGCCCAGGCCCGCCAGGTCTTCGAGAACCTCCGGCGCTGCCTGGCCGCCGCCGGGGCGACCTTCGACGACGTCGTCAAACTCACCTATTTCGTGACGGACACGGCCCATATGCCGGCGATCCGCGCGGCCCGCGCCGAGCACATACCCGACGACCGGCTGCCGGCGGCGTCCGCGGTCCAGGTCGCCGGGCTGGTGCGGCCGGAGTTCCTGCTGGAGGTGGAGGCGTTCGCGGTGCTGCCCGGCTAGACGTGCCGTCGGCTGTGCAGCCCTGGTAAAGGGGGCGCCCGCTCCGGGGCGTCACGCCTAGGGTCCCTTCATGGACGACGACCGCATACGGATCCGCCCCATGGCCCTGGCCGACTGCGACCGGGTCGCCGAGATCCGCATCGGCGGCAGGCAGAGGGCCTACCGGGGCCTGATTCCGCAGTCCTACCTGGACTCCCTGGACGTGGCGCAGGACGCCGAGCGCCGGCGCGGCTATTTCTCGCAGGGCGACGAGAGCGTGACGGACCTGGTCGCCGAGCAGGACGGCGAGATCGTCGGATGGGCCTGCCACGGCCCGTACCGCGACGGGGAAGTGCGCACCGAGGACGCCGAGTTGTACGCCATCTACGTCGACCCCGCGCGGTACGGCGCCGGCATCGGTCACGCCCTGCTCCAGGAGTCGGTGCGCGGCTGTACGGCCGCCGGACACGGCCGGATGCTGTTGTGGGTGCTCAAGGACAACACCCGCGCCCGTCGCTTCTACGAGCGGGCGGGCTTCCTGACGGACGGCGCCGAGGAGCCGTACGAGGTGGAGGGGGTCGAGGTGCCGGAGGTGCGATATGCGCGGGAGTTGTCGACGCCTCACCGTTGATGAGGGATCAGCGCGAGCGCCCGTACCGCCGCCTCCGCCAGGGAGGGATGGGCCAGGGCCTCCTTCAGGACCTGTCTGGCCCGCGCGTCGCCGAGCGTGCCGAGCCCGTCCACACAGGCGAGGGCCACGCGGCGGTAGGGGTCGTGCGGGCGCAGGCGTCGTTCCAGGGTGGTGATCAGGGCGGGGACGGCTTCAGGGGCGCGGAGTTCGACCAGGAGCCGGACGGGGTGCAGGGCGTAGGCGACGCGGAGTTCGTTGGTGGCGAGGGCGGCCGCCGCGCGGGCCGTGCGCGGGTCACCGAGGCGCGCGAGGGCGTGGGCGGCGGAGACACAGCGCTCCGGATCACGATGGTTGAGCAGCAGGACGAGCGACTCGAAGGCCCGCCGGTCCCGGGCGAGGCCCAGTCGGAACGCGGCCAGCTCCCTGGCCCACAACGGCTGTCCGGGCGCGGTGAGCACGTCCGCCAGTTCGTCGAGGTCCTCGGTCGCCGTGAGGCGGTCGTACGCGGCCGACGCTCCGGACTCCTGCCGTAAGCGCTCCGTGAGTGATCGCAACTCTTCGTCCATGATGCCGAGCGTATGCAAGCGGCCCGCCGCGCGGGACCTACATCACAAAGACGGGGGCTGGCGCGCTCGTTACCCACCGGTTAAGCTCATACGAGCGAGTTACCCACTCGCACCCTTGCTTGCAGCGGCCTGGTGACGCAGCCGCCGCGAGTGTTGTCGGTTCGGTACTTCAGGTACCGCAGTACGACTCGGCTCCGGGACAGGGCCGGTCGGATCTTCCGTTCCCCGAAGCGTGTGCACGCTCTCGGCGACGGCACCGGGCGTGTGCGCCAGAAGCCCGGCAACACCCGCACTCACTCTCCTTTCCGCACCCGGTGCGCTTTCTCGGCGCACCCGGGCGCGCTCCCAGTCGTCACCCTCATTCCTGGAGTCCCGCGATGGCCACTCCCCTGTACGACACCCCTCCCTCGCCGCTCAAGACCGTCGCCGTCATCGGCCTCGGCACCATGGGCACCGGTATCGCCGAGGTCCTGGCCAAGGCCGGTCGCGAGGTCATCGGCATCGACATCAGCGAGGCCGCGACCGCCAAGGCCGTCGCCGCCCTCGAGTCCTCGACGGCCCGCGCCGTGGAGCGCGGCAAGATCACCGAGGACGAGCGCGCTGACGCCCTCGCCCGCGTCCGCACCTTCACCGACCTGCGGGCCGCGGCCGACGCGGACCTGGTCATCGAGGTGGCTCCGGAGTCGTACGAGATCAAGCACCAGATCTTCCGCGAGCTGGACGGGATCGTGCGCCCCGACACGATCCTGGCGACCGGCACCAACGCCCTCTCGGTCACCCGGCTCGCCGCCGACTCGGCCCGTCCCGAGCGGGTGCTCGGGCTGCACTTCTTCAACCCGGCGCCGGCGATGCGGCTGGTCGAGGTCGTCTCCTCGGTGCTGACCGCGCCGACGGCCGTCTCCGCGGTCACCAATCTCGCGCTGGACCTGGGCAAGGAGCCCGTCGCGGTCGGCGACCGGCCCGGTTTCGTCGCCGACGGCCTGCTGTTCGGCTACCTGAACCAGGCGGCCTCGATGTACGAGGCGAAGTACGCCTCCCGCGAGGACATCGACGCCGCAATGCGGCTGGGCTGCGGCCTCCCGATGGGTCCGCTGGCGCTGCTCGACCTGATCGGCGTCGACACGGCCCGCACGGTCCTGGAGGCCATGTACGCCGAGTCCCGCGACCGGCTGCACGCCCCCGCGCCGATCCTGAAGCAGCTCAGCGAGGCGGGCCTGACGGGCCGTAAGTCGGGCCGCGGCTTCTACACCTACGAGGCTCCCGGCAGCGCCACCGTCGTGCGGGACGCGCTGACGTCGCTGGACGGTGCCGCCCTCACGCCGGGCCGCGAGGTCCGCTCGGTCGGTGTCGCGGGCTCCGGCACCATGGCGTCCGGTATCGCCGAGGTCTTCGCCAAGGCCGGGTACGAGGTCGTGCTCGCCGCCCGCAGCGAGGAGAAGGCGCAGACCGCGAAGGCCCGGATCGGCAAGTCCCTGGCCCGTTCCGTGGACAAGGGGCGGATGACCGCCGAGGCCGCCGCGCAGACCCTGGACCGGATCACCGCCGCCGGCACCTACGACGCGTTCGCCGACGTCGATCTGGCCGTCGAGGCCGTCGCCGAGGACCTGGAGATCAAGCGGCAGCTCTTCGCGACGCTGGACAAGGTCTGCAAGCCGGGCGCGGTGCTGGCCACCACCACCTCCTCGCTTCCCGTCGTCGCCTGTGCCCGTGCCACCTCGCGTCCGCAGGACGTGATCGGCATGCACTTCTTCAACCCGGCACCCGCGATGAAGCTGGTCGAGGTCGTCCGCACGGTGCTGACGGCCGACGACGTCCACGCGACGGTCCGCGAGGTCTGCGGCAGGATCAAGAAGCACGCCGTGGACTGCGGTGACCGGGCCGGATTCATCGTCAACGCGCTGCTGTTCCCGTACCTGAACAACGCGATCAAGATGGTGCAGGAGCACTACGCCACGCTCGACGACATCGACGCGGCGATGAAGCTGGGCGGCGGCTACCCGATGGGCCCGTTCGAGCTGCTGGACGTCGTCGGGCTCGATGTCTCGCTTGCGATCGAGAAGGTCCTGCACCGCGAGTTCCGCGACCCGGGCCTGGCTCCGGCGCCGCTCCTGGAGCACCTGGTGGCCGCGGGCTGCCTCGGCCGCAAGACGGGCCGCGGCTTCCGCGAATATGCCCGGCGCTAAAGGGCGTCCCGGCGACTGGTTCACCGACGGTCAGGAGTGGGGCGGGCTGCTGGACCCCGGCAGCTCTCCCCCGGCCGTCCGGCGCGACCCGACCCCGCCCGCCCAACCCGGCACTCCCCCGTCCTCCAAGGGCGGGGGAAACCCCGTGCATGCGCATCAAGCTGCGCACATGCAGTACGTTCGGGTCATGTCCCAGCCCGCCAAGTCCTCACGTACACCCACCACGCCCGACGCGCCGGAAAGTGCCGCAGGCAGTCGCGCGGCCGCTCAGCGGCTCAAGATGCGCCGCGAGCTGGCGGCCGCGGCGATGGAGCTGTTCGCGACCAAGGGGTACGAGGCAACCACCGTCGACGAGATCGCGGCCGCGGCCGGGGTCGCCCGCCGTACGTTCTTCCGCCACTTCCGCTCCAAGGAAGAGGCGATCTTCCCGGACCACGACGACACCCTGATCCGCGCCGAGGCGGTGCTGAACGCCGCCCCGGCCCACGAGCACCCGCTCGACACGGTGTGCCGTGGCATCAAGGAAGTCATGCGGATGTACGCGGCCCGGCCGGAGATCTCGGTCGCCCGCTACAAGCTCACGCGCGAGGTGCCCACCCTGCGCGAGGCGGAGATCGCGTCGGTGGCCCGCTACGAGCGCCTCTTCACCCGCTATCTCCTCGGCCACTTCGACGAGCACGCCCACGACGACGACGCCAACGACGATCCGCTGCTGGCGGAGGTCGCCGCGTCGGCCGTGGTCACCGCGCACAACCACGTCCTGCGGCGCTGGCTGCGCGCCGGCGGGCAGGGCGACGTGGAGGCACAGCTCGACCACGCCTTCGCGATCGTCCGCAGGACCTTCGGGTCGGGCATCGGGGCGGGACGGGAGACCGCCCCGCGCTCCGCGCCGGCCTCGGTGGCCGCGCAGGGCGAGGTGCTGGTGACGGTCGCCCGGACCGACGCCCCCCTGGACGAGGTGATGCGCACGATCGAGCAGGCGCTGAAGGAGCGGGCCTAGGCGGGCCGTCCGGGCCCCGGGCCCAACGCAGTGTGCACGCGGTGGATCCCTCGGCGGGAACCATCGCGTGCGTTCATCCGTCCTCCATGTCGAAGCATGATCTTCATGGTGTGCGACGGAAGCGAGTTCCCATGCAGGCGAACGACCCGACCAAGCTCGAAGCCACCCTCGCCGACGGCCGGCGCATGACCCTGTCGCTCCCGCAGACCGACGCCAAGTGGGCCGCGGACGGCATCAAGGGCCTGCGAGCCGTCCCGCCCACGCACACGGGCCGCGGCGAGGAGCCGCCCGCCCTCCCCGACGAGCCGATGCTCCCCCTGAACGTCGCACTGCTCGGCCTGGGCGCCTAACCCCCCACCCCGACACCAGCCGCCCCTTGACCGGGGCGGCTTTTTTTGTGCCTCCGGATGACCGGCAGACGGCGACCGATAGCGCCCGATTGATGCGTACTCGCGAGTAGCTTTGATCGATCATCGCTCATTTGTTACGTAAAGATTTCATCTGAGGGCAAGTTCTGGCACTCGGTGCCTTGCCAGGTGACACGCCGTGCCATACGTTGAAAGTGTCCGGGCGGCCGGCGTGCAGAGACCTTTCGTACGTCGGCTGTCCCCGCAAGTCCCTCCCGGGGCCTGCGCGCCCGGGCGCCTGCGTCACAGGCAACCTCCCGCGCCACAAAGCGCTGCCGAACAGCAACATCCGCCGAACCGACGGCAACCAGAAAAATCCCTCAGCAGCACCGACGTAACCCTCAGCACCCCTCCCTCAGGGTGCGCATCGCCGGAGGCAACACCGTGACCACTCAGGCCATTCTGGACGCGATCCAGTCGCCGGACTCGACGCCGGCCGACTTCGCCGCCCTGCCGCTCCCCGAGTCGTACCGCGCGATCACCGTGCACAAGGACGAGACGGAGATGTTCACGGGTCTGGAGACCCGCGACAAGGACCCGCGCAAGTCGATCCACCTCGACGAGGTTCCGCTGCCCGAGCTCGGCCCGGGCGAGGCCCTGGTGGCCGTCATGGCCTCCTCGGTCAACTACAACTCGGTGTGGACCTCGATCTTCGAGCCGCTGTCGACCTTCGGCTTCCTGGAGCGCTACGGCCGCCTCAGCGAGCTGACCAAGCGGCACGACCTGCCGTACCACATCATCGGCTCCGACCTCGCGGGCGTCGTCCTGCGCACCGGCCCCGGCGTCAACGCCTGGACGCCCGGTGACGAGGTCGTCGCGCACTGCCTGTCCGTCGAGCTGGAGTCCTCGGACGGCCACAACGACACGATGCTCGACCCCGAGCAGCGCATCTGGGGCTTCGAGACCAACTTCGGCGGTCTCGCCGAGGTCGCGCTGGTCAAGTCCAACCAGCTCATGCCCAAGCCGAAGCACCTGAGCTGGGAGGAGGCCGCCGCTCCGGGTCTGGTCAACTCCACCGCCTACCGCCAGCTCGTCTCCCGCAACGGCGCCGGCATGAAGCAGGGCGACAACGTCCTGATCTGGGGCGCGAGCGGTGGACTCGGCTCGTACGCCACCCAGTTCGCGCTGGCCGGCGGCGCCAACCCGATCTGCGTCGTCTCCAGCGATCAGAAGGCGGACATCTGCCGGGCGATGGGCGCCGAGGCGATCATCGACCGCAACGCCGAGGGCTACAAGTTCTGGAAGGACGAGCACAACCAGGACCCCAAGGAGTGGAAGCGCTTCGGCAAGCGCATCCGCGAGCTCACCGGCGGCGAGGACGTCGACATCGTCTTCGAGCACCCGGGCCGTGAGACCTTCGGCGCCTCCGTCTACGTCACGCGCAAGGGCGGCACCATCGTCACCTGCGCCTCGACCTCGGGCTACAACCACGAGTACGACAACCGCTACCTGTGGATGTCGCTGAAGCGGATCATCGGCTCGCACTTCGCCAACTACCGCGAGGCCTGGGAGGCCAACCGGCTCATCGCGAAGGGCAAGATCCACCCCACCCTGTCGAAGGTCTACTCCCTGGAGGAGACCGGCCAGGCCGCGTTCGACGTGCACCGCAACCTCCACCAGGGCAAGGTCGGCGTCCTGTGCCTCGCCCCCGAGGAAGGTCTCGGGGTGCGCGACGAGGAGATGCGCGCCAAGCACATCGACGCCATCAACCGCTTCCGCAACATCTGAGACACCCGAGGTCATAGATGACTGAGCGTCAGCCCGCCGAAGGCAAGCGGGAGAAGGACCGGCCGTGGCTCATGCGGACCTACGCCGGTCACTCCACGGCCGAGGCGTCCAACGAGCTGTACCGGCGCAACCTCGCCAAGGGCCAGACAGGTCTGTCGGTCGCGTTCGACCTGCCGACCCAGACCGGCTACGACTCCGATCACATCCTCGCCCGCGGCGAGGTCGGCCGGGTCGGCGTGCCGGTGGCCCATCTCGGTGACATGCGCCGGCTGTTCCAGGACATCCCCCTGGAGCAGATGAACACCTCGATGACGATCAACGCCACCGCCATGTGGCTGCTGGCGCTCTACCAGGTCGTCGCCGAGGAGCAGGGCGCGGACATCACCAAGCTCCAGGGCACGACCCAGAACGACATCGTCAAGGAATACCTGTCGCGGGGAACCCATGTCTTTCCGCCGGGGCCCTCACTCCGGCTGACGACGGACATGATCGCGTACACGGTCTCCCACCTGCCGAAGTGGAACCCGATCAACATCTGCAGCTATCACCTGCAGGAGGCGGGCGCCACGCCGGTCCAGGAGATCGCGTACGCGATGTCCACTGCGATCGCGGTTCTCGATGCCGTGCGCGACTCAGGGCAGGTCCCCGCCGAGAAGTTCGGGGACGTCGTGGCCCGTATCTCCTTCTTCGTGAACGCGGGCGTCCGCTTCATCGAGGAGATGTGCAAGATGCGGGCGTTCGGGCGGATCTGGGATCAGGTCACGCGCGAGCGCTACGGCATCGAGAACCCCAAGCAGCGCCGCTTCCGGTACGGCGTCCAGGTCAACTCCCTCGGCCTGACCGAGGCGCAGCCGGAGAACAACGTCCAGCGGATCGTGCTCGAGATGCTGGCCGTGACCCTGTCCAAGGACGCACGCGCGCGTGCCGTGCAACTCCCGGCCTGGAACGAGGCGTTGGGCCTGCCCCGGCCCTGGGACCAGCAGTGGTCGCTGCGCATCCAGCAGGTGCTCGCCCATGAGAGCGACCTGCTGGAGTACGAGGACATCTTCGAAGGCTCGCACGTCATCGAGGCGAAGGTCGCGAAGCTCGTCGAGGAGTCCCTCGCGGAGATCGACCGGATCCAGGAGATGGGCGGCGCTATGGCGGCCGTCGAGTCCGGCTACCTCAAGTCGCAGCTCGTCTCCTCGCACGCCGAGCGCCGGGCGCGGATCGAGTCCGGCCAGGAGAAGATCATCGGCGTCAACATCTTCGAGACGACCGAGCCGAACCCGCTGACCGCCGACCTGGACACCGCGATCCAGACGGTGGACCCCGCCGTCGAGGCCCGGGTGATCGCGGGCCTTCAGAACTGGCGGGACACCCGCTACCAGCCCCCCTTCAACCACCCGCGTCCGTGCAAGGCGCTGGAGAAGCTGAAGGAGGCCGCGAAGGGCACCGGCAACCTCATGGAGGCCACCCTGGAGTGCGCCCGCGCCGGGGTCACGACCGGCGAGTGGGCCGGGGCCCTGCGGGAGGTGTTCGGCGAGTTCCGGGCGCCGACCGGTGTCTCCTCGGCACCGGTGGCGGTCCCGGCGGAGGAGGGCTCGGCCATGGCCGACGTCCGCCGCAAGGTCGACCTGACCGCCAAGGACCTGGACGTCGGCAAGCTCCGCTTCCTGGTCGGCAAGCCCGGCCTGGACGGGCACTCCAACGGCGCCGAGCAGATAGCGGTGCGGGCCCGTGACGCCGGGTTCGAGGTGGTGTACCAGGGCATCCGGCTGACGCCGGAACAGATCGTGGACGCGGCGCTCGCGGAGGACGTGCACGCGGTCGGCCTGTCGATCCTGTCCGGTTCGCACGCCCAGCTCGTGCCGGACGTGCTGGATCGGCTCCGTGTGGCCGGTGCCACAGATATACCCGTGATCGCCGGTGGCATCATCCCGAATGGTGACGCCGAGCAGCTCCGGGCCGCCGGAGTGGCCGCCGTCTTCACCCCGAAGGACTTCGACATCACCGGAATCATCGGCCGCATCGTCGACGAGATCCGGAAAGCGAACAAGCTCGACCCCCTGGAGGTCCCCGCATGACCGTCAACCGTCTGCGTCCCCGCCGCTCGTGTCTCGCGGTCCCGGGAAGCAACCCCCGCTTCCTGGAGAAGGCGCAGGGCCTGCCGGCGGACCAGGTCTTCCTCGACCTGGAGGACGCGTGCGCCCCGCTGGCCAAGCCCGAGGCGCGGCACACCATCGTCAAGTTCCTCAACGAGGGCGACTGGACGGGCAAGACGAGGGTCGTGCGCGTCAACGACTGGACGACCGAGTGGACGTACCGCGATGTCGTCACGGTCGTCGAGGGTGCCGGCCAGAACCTCGACTGCATCATGCTGCCGAAGGTGCAGACCGCCCAGCAGGTCGTCGCCCTCGACCTGCTGCTGACGCAGATCGAGAAGACGATGGGCTTCGAGGTCGGCAAGATCGGCATCGAGGCGCAGATCGAGAACGCCCAGGGCCTGAACAACGTCAACGAGATCGCGACGGCCTCCCAGCGCGTCGAGACCATCATCTTCGGCCCGGCCGACTTCATGGCGTCCATCAACATGAAGTCGCTGGTCGTGGGCGAGCAGCCGCCCGGCTACCCGGCGGACGCCTACCACTACATCCTGATGAAGATCCTGATGGCGGCCCGCGCCAACAACCTCCAGGCGATCGACGGCCCCTACCTCCAGATCCGCAACATCGACGGCTACCGCGAGGTCGCCCAGCGTGCCGCGGCCCTCGGTTTCGACGGCAAGTGGGTGCTGCACCCGGGCCAGGTCGAGGCGTCCAACGAGATCTTCTCGCCCTCGCAGGAGGACTACGACCACGCCGAGCTGATCCTGGACGCGTACGACTACTACACGTCCGAGGCGGGCGGCAAGAAGGGCTCCGCGATGCTCGGCGACGAGATGATCGACGAGGCCAGCCGCAAGATGGCCCTGGTCATCTCCGGCAAGGGACGCGCCGCCGGTATGCAGCGCACGTCGAAGTTCGAGATCCCGGAGGCCTGAGCGCGATGCAGTTCGGACGCACCTACGAGGAGTTCGAGGTCGGGGCGACGTACAAGCACTGGCCGGGCAAGACGGTCACGGAGTACGACGACCACCTTTTCTGTCTCCTCACGATGAACCACCACCCGCTCCACATGGACACGAACTATGCGGAGAAGACGACGGACTTCGGCAAGAACGTCGTCGTCGGGAACTACATCTACTCGCTGCTGCTCGGCATGAGCGTGCCGGACATCTCCGGCAAGGCCATCGCCAACCTGGAGATCGAGTCGCTCAAGCACGTGGCGCCGACCTTCCACGGCGACACGATCTACGGCCAGACGACCGTGCTCGACAAGTGGCCGTCGAAGTCGAAGAACGACCGCGGCATCGTCTACGTCGAGACCAAGGGCTACAAGCAGGACGGCACGCTCGTCTGCGTGTTCCGCCGCAAGGTGATGGTGCCGACCGAGACGTACATCAAGGAGCGCGGCGGCGAGCAGCCGGGCCGCCCCGAGCTCAAGGAGCAGGAGAAGTAGCCATGGCGCGACTCGCCCAGACCGCCGGTCTGACCGACATCCAGCAGGAGATCCTCTCCACCGTCCGCGACTTCGTGGACAAGGAGATCATCCCGGTCGCCACCGAGCTGGAGCACCGCGACGAGTACCCGCAGCAGATCGTCGACGGCCTCAAGGAACTCGGCCTGTTCGGCCTGATGATCCCCGAGGAGTACGGCGGTCTGGGCGAGTCCCTCCTGACGTACGCCCTGTGCGTCGAGGAGATCGCCCGCGGCTGGATGTCGGTGTCCGGCATCATCAACACCCACTTCATCGTGGCGTACATGCTCAAGCAGCACGGCACGCAGGAGCAGAAGGACCACTTCCTGCCGAGGATGGCGGCCGGCGACATTCGCGGCGCCTTCTCGATGTCGGAGCCGGGCCTGGGCTCCGATGTGTCGGCCATCACGTCGAAGGCGGTGAAGGACGGCGAGGAGTACGTCCTGAACGGCCAGAAGATGTGGCTGACGAACGGCGGAACGTCAAGTCTGGTCGCCGTTCTCGTCCGAAGTGACGAAGGACACCCCGAGGGCACCGCACCCCACAAGTCGATGACGACCTTCCTCGTCGAGAAGGAGCCCGGCTTCGGAGAGGTCCGCCCCGGCCTCACCATCCCCGGCAAGATCGACAAGATGGGCTACAAGGGCGTCGACACGACCGAGCTCATCATGGACGGCCTGCGAATTCCGGCCAATCGGGTGCTCGGCGGCGTCACCGGGCGCGGCTTCTACCAGATGATGGACGGCGTCGAGGTCGGGCGCGTCAATGTGGCGGCGCGTGGCTGCGGCGTCGCTCAGCGTGCGTTCGAGCTGGGTGTCCAGTACGCCCAGCAGCGGCACACCTTCGGCAAGCCGATCGCCCAGCACCAGGCCATTCAGTTCAAGCTGGCCGAGATGGCTACCAAGGTCGAGGCCGCACATGCCATGATGGTGAACGCGGCACGCAAAAAGGACTCCGGGGAACGAAACGACCTTGAGGCTGGGATGGCGAAGTACCTCGCCTCCGAGTACTGCAAGGAGGTCGTGGAGGACGCCTTCCGGATCCACGGCGGCTACGGCTTCTCCAAGGAGTACGAGATCGAGCGCCTCTACCGCGAGGCTCCGATGCTGCTGATCGGTGAAGGTACCGCCGAGATCCAAAAAATGATCATCGGTCGCAGGTTGCTCGAAGAGTATCGGTTCCAGGGCTGAATATCCGGATACGGGGTGTTTTCTTGGAGAAGAAGATCACACCCCGTCAACAGTCTTCGGCCTCCGACTCGGCTTCCTGGCTTGCCCAGTTGTGGCCCGCGACCGGTACCATCCCGGGAAAGCCGCCGTCCCCTGATACCGCGCGGCATCATCCGCTACGAAGGTCATCCATGCCCCACAGCCAAACCTCTGCACCACGCGACAGCCAGGTCGGCGGCGTACGCCTCGCGCGCGGAGCATCGCCGTGGCTTCTCCCGACCGTCGCCACCGCAGCCGTCAGCCTGCTGCGCGCACGCCGCTCCGGCGTCGCCAAGGCCGTCGCCGTGCCCGCCACCGCTCTCGCGGCGGGCATGCTGTGGTTCTTCCGCGACCCCGAGCGCGAGATCGCCCAGGGCCGGGTCATCTCGCCCGCCGACGGTGTGGTGCAGAGCATCATGCCGTGGAAGGACGGCCGCACCCGCGTCGCGATCTTCATGAGCCCGCTGAACGTCCACGTCAACCGCGCGCCGCTGTCGGGCACGGTGACGTCCGTGGAGCACATCCCGGGCGGGTTCGTTCCGGCGTTCAACAAGGAGAGCGAGAACAACGAGCGCGTAGTCTGGCATTTCGACACCGAACTCGGTGACATCGAGATGATCCAGATCGCCGGCGCGGTGGCCCGCCGCATCGTCCCCTACATCCCGCAGGGGACGAAGGTCGAGCAGGGCGACCGTATCGGTCTGATCCGCTTCGGCTCGCGTGTCGACATCTACCTACCCGAGGGCGTGGAGGTCGCGGTCGAGGTCGGTCAGAAGACGGTGGCTGGGGTGACTCGCATTGACCGTGATTGATCCTGAGACCCAGGCGGGCTGGGTGCCCGAGGCCGACGAGGTCGACGAAGAAGAGGAGATGCCCCTCTCTCTTCGCCTGTCGATAGCGGACACCCTCACTCTCGGCAACGCCACGTGCGGATTCATGGCGGTGTACTTCACCACCACCGGCATCCTGATCCCGCACCTCACCGGTGACCAGGAGACCGGCATGGCCCGCCACAGCGCGGCCACGGCGGTCATCCTGATGCTGTGCGCGGCGGTCTTCGACCTGTTCGACGGCCTGGTCGCGCGCAAGCTGCGGTCCTCGCCCATGGGCGCGGAGCTGGACAACCTCTCGGACCTGATCAGCTTCGGCCTGGCGCCCGCGTACTTCGTCCTGGTCTACGGCATGGTCGCCGACGACGCGCACCAGCGGGTGGCGGCGGTCGGCGCGATCGTCGTGCTGCTGGCGGTGGTGCTACGGCTCGCGAGATTCTCCTGCGTGACGCCGCCGAACGGCATGTTCCAGGGCATGCCCTCGCCGTTCGGCGCGCTGACGGTGGTCTCGATCGTCCTGCTGGAGCTGCCGTTCGTGGCGACGCTGCTGGCGATCCTCGGCACCGCCTGGCTGATGGTGAGCCGCGTCGAGTACCCGAAGCCGCGGGGCCGGCTCGCCGTGGCGATGCTCTCCTGGATCGTGGTCAGCATGGGCCTGCTCGCCGCCTGGGCCTTCGACGCCCCGAGCGGTCAGCTCCTGCTGCAGACCGGCTGTGCGTTGCAGCTTGTGATGGGTGCCGTGATTCCGCTGTTCGCCACGGCTCGCCGGGTGAACAACTTCCGCGACAACCGGCGTGAGGCGCGGGCGGCTCAGCCGTAACGCTGCGCTTGGCTTGGGCCCCGGACCGGGTTGGTTCGGGGCCCTTCGCTTTTCCGCACTCGGCGCTTCGGCGGGCGCTCCTGGGGGCTGCCGCCCCCAAACCCCCGCTTCGGCCCTGAACGGGCCTCGTCCTCAAAGGCCGGACGGGCTGAAAGAACTCTCCCGCCGGCGTCCGGTGAAACCAGCCTCTCCGGCGGCTGCTGAAATTCCGCCCCTCCGGCGTTTGAGGAGCGGGGGTCCAGGGGGCGGCGCCCCCTGGCGGGGTCGAAGGGGCGGAGCCCCTTCAGGATGGGACGGGTAGGGGCGGCGGGGGCGAAATGATCGAGGTCAGGCCAGGAAGTCCCGGGCGATTCGTTCCGCCGAGCGTTCCAGGATGGGGCCCGCGTCCGCGATGCACTTCGCCACGTCCGGCTCGATCTCCGTCAGGGGGTAGGCCCGCCTGATGCCGGCCCGGCCGAGCGCCTCCGGGGCCAGGGCGAGGCGGCCGCACACCGCGACGACCTCCTTGTCCGCCGCGCGGGCCGCCGCCGCGACGCCCGCGGGAGCCTTGCCGTGCAGGGTCTGCTCGTCGAGGGAGCCCTCGCCGGTGATCACCAGCGTCGCCCGCTCCAGCGCGGGCGCGAAGCCCAGGACGTCGAGCATGACCTCGATGCCGGCACGGAAGCGGGCGCCGAGCAGGAGGGCGCCGTAGCCGATGCCGCCCGCGGCGCCGGCGCCGGGCGCGGCGGCATGCTCGGCGGCCTCGGGGCCGACGGACGCCTCCAGCACCTTCGCGAAGTGCCCGAGCGCCGCGTCCAGGGTCCGCACGTCGTCCGGCGAGGCACCCTTCTGCGGGCCGTACACGGCGGGTGCGCCCTTCGGGCCGGTCAGCGGGTTGTCGACGTCGCTGGCGAGCACCAGGTCGACGGAAGCCAGCCTCGGGTCCAGGCCGGAGAGGTCGGCCGTGGCCAGGTCGCCGAGGCCCCCGCCGCCCGGCGCCACCGGCTCGCCGTCCGCGTCAAGGAAGCGGGCGCCGAGCGCGGTCAGCATGCCTGCGCCGCCGTCCGTCGTGGCACTGCCGCCCACGCCGAACACGATCGTGCGGGCACCTGCGTCCAGCGCAGCCCGCAGCAGCTCTCCGGAGCCGTAGGTGGACGCCGTGAGCGGTGCGAAGACGCCCGCGGGCAGCCGCTGGAGGCCGCTCGCCTCGGCCATCTCCACGACCGCCGTGTCGCCGCGCAGCGCGAACGCCGCGCCCACCTCGTGTCCGAGGGGCCCGGCGACCCGGACCTCCCGCCGCTCGAAGCCGGCCGCGACCGCCGCGTCCACGGTCCCGTCGCCGCCGTCGGCCACGGGCATGGCCTCCACCTCGAGGTCCGGCACGATCCGGCGCAGACCGGCGGTCACACGCTCGGCGACCTGCACGGCCGTCAGCGACCCCTTGAACTTGTCCGCGGCGATGAGCACGCGCTGTGTCACCTGTTTTCCCCTTGCTCTCCGGGCCTCGCGCATGTCAAGGCCAGTCGCGCCGCTGTGACCATAACCGGAGTCCGCCCCCGCCGTCATGCGCCGACCGGACGTTGAGAACCTGCTGCGGCCTCCCTGTGCAGACGCCCGGAATCGGGTAAACCGGTCCTATGACCCCTGTGGGCACCGAGCCAGAGCTCGGCGACCGCGTCCTCGGGGGCTGGCTGGGCCGGATCGCGGGCAACATGCTCGGCAAGCCGGTCGAGCAGGGCGACCTGTGGACGCGGGACCGTATCGACCAGTATCTGCGGCAGGCCGCCGCCCTGCCCCTCACCGACTATCTCCCCGAGCCGCCCAGCGAGGCCGACGGCTTCGAGCTGCGCCCGGAGTGGCGGCACTGCGTGCGCGGCCGTATCCACGGAAGCTGCCGGGACGACGACGTCGACTACGCGATCCTCGGCCTCGACCTGCTGGAGACCCACGGCTTCGGGTTCAGCACCGAGCAGGTCGGGGACCTGTGGCTGCTGCGGCTGCCGTATCTGCAGACCTTCACGGCGGAGCGGGCGGCCTACCGCAATCTCGCCAACGGTCTGAAGCCGCCGCTCACGGCCACCTACGACAACCCTTACCAGGAGTGGATCGGCGCCCTCATCCGCGCCGACATCTACGGCTGGACCTGCCCGGGCCACCCGCGCCGCGCCGCCTCGCTCGCCCGGCGGGACGCGGTGCTGTCGCACACCGGCAACGGTGTGTACGGCGCGATGTGGGCGGCGGCGCTGATCGCGGCGGCGTTCACGGCTTCCACGATCCGGGAGGCGGTCGACCAGGCGCTCGCGGTGATCCCGGCGAGCTGTCGTCTCGCGCGCACCGTGCGTCGTGTCGTCTCGCTGCATGACACCCGGATGACCTGGGAGGACACCCTCACCACGGTCGCTGAGGAGACCGCCGGGCTCGGCTGGATCCACACCGTCCCGAACGCCGCCGTGCTCACCGCCGGGCTGCTGTACGGCGACGGCGACTTCACCCGGAGCATCACCCTCACCGTCCGTGGCGGCCTCGACACCGACTCCAACGGGGCGACCGCCGGTTCGGTGGCGGGTGTGCTGACCGGGGCGGAGGCGATCCCGGGGCAGTGGACCGAGCCGCTGGAGGACACGGTCCGCAGTGCGGTGTTCGGGTTCGACGGGGCACGGATCAGCGAGCTGGCGGAGCGGACGGTGCGCCTGGCGGAGACGGAGGAGTAGCCGACGGGAGGGCCGCGGTCCGCTGCGCAGGGTCGGGCTTTGGGCCGAGGGTGTGGTTGCGGGGGCTGGTTACGCTTCCCCAATGACCACCTCGCAAGACTTCGCCACGTACATCGCGGGTCTCCCCCGCGTCCTCGCCGGTGCCGCCGCCCTGTTCCGGGACGCCGAGGGCCGGGTGCTGCTCGTGGAGCCCAACTACCGTGAGGGCTGGGCGCTTCCGGGCGGCACGATCGAGTCCGACGACGGCGAGACACCGCGGCAGGGCGCACGCCGGGAGACGGCCGAGGAGATCGGCCTGGACCGGCGGCTCGGCGCGCTGCTCGCGGTGGACTGGGTGCACGGGACGGGGCGGCCGCCGCTGGTGGCCTATCTGTACGACGGCGGCGTCCTCGGCGAGGACGACCTCAAGGCGATCCGGTTGCAGGAGGAGGAGCTGCTGTCCTGGCGGCTCGTCGCGCGCGAGGAGCTCACCGCGCATCTGCCGGGCGCGCTGGGCCGGCGCGTCCTGGCCGCGCTGGACGTTCTGGCGGACGGCGGCGGCACGGTGGAGCTGGAGAACGGGCACCGAGTGAATTCCGGCGCCGTGTGAGTCCGGTTGGGTGCGCCGGGAATTCCCGGGCACCGTGGTGTTTCCGGAAACGGGCGGGAATGGCCGAAAGAAGTCGAGGAATCGCGGCCTCACCCGTCCGCGCACCAATCATGAATCGGTTCCCTTGACGCCCGCACGGCGGGGTTTAATATAGCCGTCACTGACTGACCTATAGGCGTTCTGTTTTCCGGAACGCACGGAGGCGGCGGACGGTCCTTCACTCGGCCCTTCTGGCGCAATTGGTGGCCGACCGCAAACACGACCGGCACACGGATGCCGAAGCCTGGTATCCGGTGTACGGGGACACCCTCGAAAGAATCGGCTGGGTCGTCGAGGAAAGCTCCGGATTCGGTGTCTACCGGCCGCGCATGAATCCCTGTCCGGTGGAGACGGTGGTTCTGGACACGCTCGGCCCGGTGTCCGACGAGAAAAGCAGGGAACTGGTCGCCGTGCTGTGGAAATCCCTGGCCACCCTGCCGGACGACGACCGGGCGGCCGGGATATTCGAGGAGAACGGAAAGGCGCGTACCACCGGGAATTTCCAGGTCCTCCTCGCGACCGAGACGACGGGCGGTGTCGTCGTACGACTCGGCTGCTTCCGATTCCGCTCCGACCGGGAAGTCCCGGTGCTCAGGAAAGCCAGGTTCTCAGCGCGCGGCACGATCCTGCGCGGCAGCCGGATACTGCATCTCAACGAGCAGGTGTACGCACCGCTGCGCGACGACATCACCGCGAAACTCGGCTCCCGGGTGGACGCGTTCGTCCGGCCGGTTCACGTCACACCGAGCGCCGGGGAACGGATCAGGGGGACTTCGGGGGCCGGCGGCCCGGATATCCGTTCGCAGCCGCCACCGCCCCCGTCCTACCCTCGGTGACATGACCAAGCCACCCCTTGTCGCCCTCCTCAGCGGCGCCGGTATCAGCACGGACTCCGGCATCCCCGACTACCGCGGGCCCAACGGACTGTGGCGCCGGGACCCGGAGGCCGAGAAGCTCGTGACGTACGAGTACTACATGGGCGATCCGGAGATCCGGCGCCGCTCGTGGCAGATGCGGCGCAAGAACCGCACGCTCAAGGCGGAGCCGAACGCCGCGCACCGGGCGGTGGCCGAGCTGGAGCGGTCCGGGGTGCCGGTGCGGGTGATCACGCAGAACGTCGACGGGCTGCACCAGCTCGCCGGACTGCCCGCCCGCAAGGTCCTCGAACTGCACGGCAGCGCACGGAGCGTGGTGTGCACGAAGTGCCACGCGCGCGGGTCGATGGAGGACGCCCTGGCCCGGGTCGAGGCCGGTGAGGCGGATCCGCCGTGCCTGGAGTGCGGCGGGATCCTGAAGTCGGCGACGGTCATGTTCGGCGAGCGGCTCGACCCGTCCGTACTCGGCCAGGCAGTTGCGATCACCAAGGCCTGCCAGGTGTTCATCGCCGTCGGCAGCAGCCTCCAGGTGCAGCCCGCGGCCGGCCTCGCGGGAGTCGCCGCCGACCACGGCGCCCGGCTCGTCATCGTCAACGCCGAGCCGACACCGTACGACGACCGCGCCGACGAGGTGATCCGCGAGCCGATCGGCACCGCGCTGCCGAAGCTGCTGCAGGGGCTCGGCGTGAAGAGCGGCATGGTGGACTGACCGGCGGCCCGCGAGACGACTAGGCCCGCGCGACGACTAGGGACGGATGCCGTCGCAGGCGATGTGCAGTTGGCGCGGGCCGCGCAGCACGGCGTTTTGCCGGTACGGCGGCGGGTCCTGAAGCAGTCGTGGGTTCTCCAGCCGCCGGGCCAGCTCCGCAAGGGCGAGCTGGGTCTCCAGGCGGGCGAGCGGGGCACCGAAGCAACTGTGGATGCCGCTGCCGAGGCCGAGGTGCTGGATGTCCGGGCGGTCCGGGTCGAAGCGGTCGGGGTCCGCGAAACGCTGGGGGTCGCGGTTGCCCGACGCCAGGACCAGCCAGAGGGCGGCGCCCTTGGGGATGGTGACGCCGCGGACCTCGATGTCGGCCAGGGTGGTGCGCTGCGGCACCAGTTGCACCGGCGGCTCGAAGCGCAGCAGCTCCTCGACGAGGGGCACGGCCAGCCGCGGTTCGGTGCGCAGCCGCTGCAGGACGTCGGGGTTGCGCAGCAGGGTGAGCATGCCGTTGGTGATGAGGTTGACCGTGGTCTCGTGCCCGGCGATCAGCAGCAGCGCCGCGGTGCTGAGCAGTTCCATCGTGGTCATCGGGCCGTCCTCGCCCTCGGCCGTGGCCAGTTGGGAGAGCATGTCGTCCCCGGGGTTCTTGCGCCGCTCCTCGATCAGGCCGGCCAGGTACATGCCCAACTGCATGCGGGCGTCCTGCGCGTCCTTGCCCTGCCCGGCCGACTCGGCGTCCGGGTCGGGGTCCAGGCTCGCGGCGAGGGTGTCCGCCCAGACGTGGAAGCGAGCCTCGTCCTCGCGCGGCACCCCGAGCAGCCGGCAGATCACGGTCACCGGGAAGGGGTACGAGAACTGTTCCACCAGGTCGATCCGGCCCGGGTCGCCGATGCCGTCGATGAGGCCGGTGACGATGTCGTGGAGCTCCGGGCGCATGCCGTCGACGCGGCGGGGCGAGTGCGGCGGGCCGAAGGGGCGGTTCGTCATGCGGCGCAGCCGGTCGTGCTCCGGCGGGTCGAGCTTGAGGAAGCCCGGCGGCAGGACGCCCTCCCCCTGGGGCGCCTCGGGCAGTGGGTCGGTGGTGTGCGAGGCGAGGTTGCGGGCGTCGGAGCTGATCCGGGGGTCGTGCAGCAGGCTGCGGATCTCGTAGTAGGTGCTGATCACGTACGGCCCGTCGTCGTCCTCGTGGTGGACCGGGGTCCTGCGCAGCTCTTCGTAGAGCGGGTACGGGTCGGCCCGGTTGGCGTAGTCCAGGATCTGGTGCAGCAGGGTTTGTGTCATGGCGGGTCCTCGGGGCCGTGCGGGTCAGTGCGCGGGGGTGAACGTCGTCCGGCGGTCGGCCGGCGAGTAGCCGCTGAGGGTCACGGTGGGGCCGTGGGTGGGGACCGAGGGGTCGGGGAAGTCCGCGTCGACGGGCCGCTGTCCACCGGGGCGCCGGTCGACCGTCGCGAACTGCGGCGGGAACGGCGCGGTGCTCTCGATCAGCTCCTGGTAGAACGGCAGCCACCGGCCGTGGTCGAACGAGACGGCGCCGATGACCCGCCCCTGATACCCGTAGACGCCGACGAACCGGCGGCTTTCGAGGGAGCCCTGCGAGATGAGGATCTCCGTCCCCATCGACGGCACTCCGACCGACTTGATGTTGACGCCGAACTGCGCCGACCAGAAGGACGGCACCGCCATGTGGGGCACGCGTTCGGTGCTGTCGCTGAGCATGTTGTGCGCCGCGATCCGGGCCTGGGCGACGGCGTTTCCCCAGTGCTCCAGGGCCAGGAACTGGTAGCCGAACAAGGGGTGCGGGCAGCGGGCGACGTCGCCGGCCGCGTAGATGTCGTCGGTGACGATCCCGCGGATGTCGAAGGCACGGCAGCCGGCGTCGCAGGCGATGCCCCGGGGACCGGCGCCGAGTCCGGACCCGGCGAGCCATTCGGTGTTGCGGGTGGCGCCGAGCGAGACGACCACCACGTCGGTCGGCACGGTGGAGCCGTCGGAGAGCCGCGCGGCGCGCACCCGTCCCGACGCGTCGCCCTCCAGGGCGGTGACCATGACCCCGCACCGCAGGTCCACACCGGCCTCTCGCTGCATGTCGGCGGCGACCGCCCCGACGACGCCGCCGAGCGCGCCGGCCAGGGGCACCGCGGCCCGCTCGGCGACGGTGACGGGCAGGCCCCGTTCGCGGCAGGCGGAGGCGATCTCCGAGCCGGTGAACCCGGCCCCGATGACGAGGACCCGCTCGGGTCCCGCGTCGAGCCGTCGCACGAGTGCCGCGCTGTCGTCGCGGGTCCGCAGGACGAAGACGCCGTCGAGTTCCGCCTCGGCCTCGCGCGGCCAGGGTCGCGCCCGGACCCCGGTGGCGATCAGCAGCCGGTCGTACGGCACCTCGTCGCCGTCGGCCAGCCGCACCCGCCGGGCGGCCATGTCCAGGCCGGTGGCCGCCTGGCCGAGCCGCCAGGTCGCGTCGACGGCCCGGAGCCGGGGCAGTGCGGTGCGCTCGGCCGCGGCCCTGCCCAGCAGCACCTGCTTGGACAGCGGGGGCCGGTCGTACGGTTCGTGGGGCTCGTCGCCGATCATGGTCAGTGACCCGGCGAAGCCTTCGGCCCGGAGGGCTTCGGCGGCCCGCAGGCCGGCCAGGGACGCACCTACGACGACGATGCGGCCCTCGCGCCTGAGCTGCTCCAGGGACTCGTCACCGAGCACCGGACACCGCCTCGGCCGGTACGTCCACGGCATCGACGAGGATCGCCTGGACGGGGCAGGCCGCGACGGCCCGGGCCAGTTGCTCGCGCACTTCCTCGCCGGCCTCCGGGTTGTACAGCAGGGCCTCCTCGCCGTGCATGGCGAAGACCTCCGGGGCGAGGAAAGCGCACTGCGCATACCCCTGACAGCGGTTCAGATCGACGGCAATCCTGACCACGCGATGGTCCTCTCCGACGGGCCGGTCACCCCTCATGCGACCACTCTGGGCGGCCGGAGGGGATGTGGCGACGAAGAGCGGACCGATCGAGTGAGGGGGCGGCCGGTTCAGGTCGGGGCGGCGGGCCGGGCCCCGGTGTGACGCCGGTGCTCCCACAGGATGTTCAGGCTGAGGAGCAGCGCCCAGCCCGGAAGGACCAGTTCGGACCAGGGCACGGAGGATCCCACCACGAGCAGTGTCAGACCCGCCAGATAGCCGAGGACGACGAGGGGCCGCGGCAGGACGTGGAGCCGGCGGCCGATGGTCGAGGTGGTGAAGATGAACACCGCCGCCATCCGCATGGCGTACGTGGTCAGCAGGGCGTAGGCGTAGTCGCGGCCGAAGGGAGAGCTCTGCTGTGTCTCCTCGAGCACGGTCCCGGCCGCGGCGGCGGCGCCGAACAGGGTGGCGACGAAGACCAGGCCGCTGCCCAGGAACACGGTGGAGACGAACCGGTCCTCGGCCTGGCCGGCCTGTTCGCGCAGGGCGCCCATGAACCACAGGAACGCGATACCGGCGAACGGGAGCAGCTCCAGCGCCGTCCGCACGGCGTTGCGCTGTCCGGCGTCGACGGTCACGGCTGTGCCTTCGGCGCCCTCGGGCAGGGCGACGCGCACCAGGATGATCGACACGGCCATCAGGACCGCGAACACCACCCCGGCCACCCCGGCGGCCCAGGGTGTCGCGAGCCGGCGGTGCTTTGGCTCCATGATCTCCCGCCTTCTGCCTGCTCCCCCTTCGTACAGACACCAGCGTTCACGGCGCTCACGCCACCGGGGTCACCCGGGAGGAAGACCGCTGTCCGCCGTACGGGTCACGGCCGGCGGTCGGCCTCCGCTGCGTTCGAAGCGCTGCGCGGGCTCGGGGAGTAAAGCAGAATTGCGATCATGACCTCTGCGATACGCCATGTGACGATCGACGCCGCCGACGCCTACCGGCTCGCCGGCTTCTGGTCCCAGGTGCTCGGTCTGCCCGTGCACGAGGACGACCAGCCCGGCGACGAGGCCGTGCTGATCGAGGGCGCCGGCCTGCTGTTCGTCACCGTCCCCGAGCCCAAGACCGTCAAGAACCGCGTGCATCTGGACCTTCAGCCGAAGGACCGCACCCGGGACGAGGAGGTCGAGCGGGTCCTCGCCCTCGGTGCCGCCCTGGTCGACGACCGCCGCAACCCGGACGGCACGGGCTGGGCGGTCCTCGCCGACCCGGAGGGCAACGAGTTCTGTGTGGAGCGCAGTGCCGTGGAGCGGGCCGGCTGAGGCAGCGCGCTCAGAACAGCGCCGCGGCGCTCTCGAAGTCCAGCAGGCGCTGCTTGCGCTCCAGGCCGCCGCCGTAGCCGGTGAGGCTGCCGTTCGCGCCGACGACGCGGTGGCAGGGGACGATGATGCCGATCGGGTTCTTGCCGTTGGCGAGGCCGACCGCGCGGGAGGCGCCGGAGTTGCCGAGGTTGTCGGCGAGTTGGCCGTAGGAGCGGGTCTCGCCGTACGGGATCTTCCTCAACTGATCCCAGACGGTGCGCTGGAACGGCGTGCCGAGCAGCCGCAGTTCGAGGGTGAACTCCTTCAACTCGCCCGCGAAATACGCCTCGAGCTGGTCCTCGGCCTCCGCGAAGGGTGACTCGTCGCGGAGGCCGAAGGTCTCCTCGGACGGGCGGTGGCGCTGGTCGGTCATGTAGAGGCCGCACAGGACGCCGTCGTCGGCGACGAGGGTGAGCGGGCCGTACGGGCTGTCGATGACGGTGTGCTGTTTCACTTGCTGTCCTTTGCTTTCCTTACACCGGAAGGAAGTTGATCGGGTGGCTGTCCGTCGCCCACAGGTACTGCACGGCATACGCCCTCCAGGGGCGCCAGGCCGCGGCGCGGGCCGTGAGGGCCGCCGGCGTGGACGGCAGGCCGAGTTCCTGGGCGGCGCGGCGGATTCCGAGGTCGGTGGGGAGGAAGGCGTCGGGGTCGCCGAGGGCGCGCATCGCGATGACGTCGACCGTCCAGGGGCCGAAGCCGGGGAGGGCGAGCAGGCGGGCCCGGGTCTCCGGCCAGTCGCTGTCGGGCCCCAGGCGCACGTCGCCGTCGGCGAGTTGACGGACCAGGGTGGTGAACGTCGTCCGGCGGCTGCGGGGCATCGCCAGCGACTCCGGGTCCACCGACGCCAGCGCCTCGGGAGACGGGAAGAGGTGCGTGAGACCGCCCTCGGGGTCGTCGACCCGCTCGCCGTGGGCGGTGACCAGACGGGCCGCGTGGGTACGGGCGGCCGCCGTGGAGACCTGCTGGCCGAGCACGGCCCGGACGGCGAACTCGGCCTCGTCGACCGTGCGCGGCACCCGGCGGCCGGGCGCCTTGTCGACCAGCGGCGTGAGCAGCGGGTCGGCGCGCAGTTGGTCGTCGATCGCGACCGGATCGGCGTCCAGGTCGAGCATCCGGCGGCACCGGCTGATCGCCACGGTCAGATCGCGCAGGTCGCCGAGGGTGAGACGGCAGGCGATGTGGTCGGGCCGCGGGGTCAGGGTCACGATGCCGTGGCCGTACGGCAGCCTCAGCGTGCGCCGGTAGGCGCCGTCCCGCCACTCCTCGACACCGGGTACGGAGGTTGCCGCGAGGTGCCCGAAGAGGTTGTCGGGGTTGAGGGGGGCACGGAACGGCAGGCGCAGGGTCAGGGCGCCGGTGGTGTTGCCGGGGTTGCCGCGGGGTGCGCGGGCGCGCAGGTCGCTCGGTGAGAGGGCGAAGACCTCGCGGACGGTGTCGTTGAAGGTGCGGATGGAGGAGAACCCGGCCGCGAAGGCGACGTCCGCCATGGGCAGCGGCGTCGTCTCGATGAGGAGACGGGCGGCCTGGGCGCGCTGGGCGCGGGCCAGGGCGAGCGGGCCGGCGCCCAGCTCGGCGAGGAGCTGGCGTTCGATCTGCCGGGTGCTGTAGCCGAGCCGGGCGGCGAGGCCGGGCACGCCCTCGCGGTCCACGATGCCGTCGGCGATGAGCCGCATCGCGCGGGCGACGAGGTCGGCGCGCTGGTTCCACTCCGGGGAGCCGGGGCTGGTGTCCGGGCGGCAGCGCTTGCAGGCCCGGAACGCGGCCTGCTGGCATGCGGCCGCGCTCGGGAAGAACCGCATGTTCTCGGGCTTGGGCGGGACCACCGGGCAGCTTGGCCGGCAGTAGATCCCGGTCGTGACGACCGCCGTGAAGAACCATCCGTCGAAGCGGGCGTCCTTGGACTGAACGGCGCGCACACAGCGCTCGGTATCGATGTGCATCCCCTTCTGCATACGTCCAGCATCGACCACGGCAGCCGCGAGGGCTGGCGAGAATCCGACATCAACCTCGTCTGCGCTGGGGACCGCCGGATCGCCTCATCGGGCCCACACCTCGATACATGAATGATCATTCATGCGTTTATGTACGATGGGTAAGATGACCCCCATGGGTCATGGAGCCGTCACCGCCGCGCAGGACACCCCGGAGCGCGTACGTCTGGACGCGGCCAACGTGGCGAAGGTGGCCACCACTCTCCAGGCCCTGTCCACCCCCTCCCGCCTGCTGATCCTGGCGCGACTGCGCGAGGGACCGCTGCCGGCCACGGAGTTGGCGGCCGAGGTGGGCATGGAGCAGTCCGCGTGCTCGCACCAACTGCGGCTGCTGCGCAATCTGGGCCTGGTCGTGGGTGAGCGGCGCGGCCGGTCGGTGGTGTACGCGCTGCACGACCACCATGTCGCCGAACTGCTCGACCAGGCCGTGTACCACGTGGAGCATCTGCGGCTGGGAATCAGCGACACGGCCGGGTGAGCCACGCCGCGGGGCGACGTCGACGTCAGGGCGCGCTCGGGCCGGGAGTCGGCCCCACGCCCCGCAACTGCTGGATGTTTCCGCCCAGTTGGGGACGGAGCTGTTCCAGCAGCTTGGGTTTGGCGCTGACCACCCAGCGGGTGCCGACGAGGTACTTGCCTCCGTAGACGGCGGCCGCGTCCAGCCAGGTCAGCTTGAGCTTCTCCGCGGGGAACGTCGTGATCAGGTAGTTGCCCCGCTCGGTGTGGCAGACGCCCTCGCGCAGTTCGTCCGCCTCGGTCCGGATCTTGACCTTGCAGCCGGTCAGGTCGGCGATCACCTCGACCTTCGCCGGTGCCACGACACCGGCCACGGTGGCGGCTACGTTCGACGGGCTGCTCTGCGCTGAGGCCCCCTCGTCGTCACCGCCGCCGCACGCGGTGGCGGTGAGCAGGAGAACCAGGACCCCGGCCGCCGCGACGCGTCCGGTGCTTCCGCTGCCGCCTTTGCTTCCTCTGCTGCCTCGCTGTGACTGCACGAGAAGTGGTACGGATCAAGCCCGGCAGCCGTTCACCCCACGGGTCACGCGGGCTCGGTCGGCAGCCAGCGGTCGACGTAGGCGCGCAGCCCGTCCAACTCGGCGCCGCGCCCGACGTAGCCGAGGTGGCCGTCGGGCCGTACCAGTGCGTGGGCGACGCCCGGCCAGGGACTCCGACGGCCGAGGCGGTGGACGGTGACGAGGCCGGCCCGGCCGGCCAGAACCGGCGCGAGCCGCTCGTCCGGCCAGAGGTGCGGCGGGCCGGCCAGCAGCAGATGCCAGTTTGGGGCGGCGACTTGGGCCTGGAGCCCGCGGGGCAGGTCGGGCAGCCGGTCCCCGGCCCGTGGGCCGCGGCGAGGTCGTGGGCCCGTGGTCGAGGCGGGGCTGCGGCGGTAGTGGATGCCGAGTTCGGAGACGGTGCGGAAGACCCAGCGGCGGGGTGCCGTCGCGTGCCCGGCCAGCGGGGCGACGCGGGGCACCAGTCGGGCGCGGGCGAAGCGCAGGACGGGGTGGGCGCCGGTGCCGATGACGAAGGCGCGGTCGGTGAACCGCCGTACGGCACGGCCGACCGGCACCCGCTCGGCACCGTACGTGTCCAGCAGCTCCTCCGGCGCGGAGCCCCGGCACACCAGGGCGAGCTTCCAGCCCAGGTTGAGGGCGTCCTGGATGCCGGTGTTCATGCCCTGGGCGCCGGCCGGGCTGTGGATGTGGGCGGCGTCGCCGGCCAGGAAGAAGGGGCCGGAGCGGTATCGGGCGGCGCCGCGGTTGTGGAGGCGGAAGTCGGTCATCCAGACGGGGTCGCGCAGGACCAGCCCCTTCGCGCCGTACCGTTCGGCGATCCCTTGCAGCAGCGGCAGGGTCACCTTGGTGTCGGGGGCATCGGACGGCCGCATCGCGAGCATGCGCCAGGGGGCCGGCGAGCCGAGCGGGAAGAAGAACAGCATCCCGCGCCCGGTCATGTACGAGTGCACCGCGCCCGGTTCCAGTCCGTCCACCTCCAGGTCGGCGAGCAGGTACGTCTGCGGATAGGCGTACCCCTCGAACCCGATGCCCGCCTGGGCACGCACCGTGCTGTGGGCGCCGTCGCAGCCGACGGCGTAGCGGGCCGTCACGGTCTCCTCGGCGCCGTCCCGGCCGCGCAGCCGGGCGACGACGTGCGCGCCCTGCCGCTCCAGTGCGACGACCTCGGTGCCCCGCTCGATCGTCACGTCCCGCGCGGCCAGGTGCTCACCGAGGACGCTCTCCGTCTCGGACTGCGCGAGGAACAGCAGAAAGGGGTACGGCGTGTCGGTGGCGCCGATGTCGAAGAGCGGCATGGACACCGTGCGCCGGTCCAGATGCAGCCGCAGCCCCATCGCCGGGTTGCCCCGAGCCACGAGTTCCTCGCTCACCCCGAACCCGGCGAGCGCCTCCAGGGTGCGGGGCTGGATGCCGAGCGCCCGGGACTCCCGTACGCGGTCGAGGGACCGGTCGACGATACGGAACCGGGTCCCGTAGGAACGCAGTTGAGCGGCGAGCGCGAGCCCGGTCGGCCCGGCACCCACGACCAGCACGTCCAGCGATGGCGTCATGGGTCAACGGTAGACGGGCCCGCCCGGCCGCCCGCCCCCTGTCCCTGGACGCTCGTGTCGATCAGTAGCCGGGCCCGGGCGGTGGCGAGCAAGTGCTGCCGGGTCGCGAGCCTCTCGCGGGTGGCGACGGTGTCGAAGAGGAATTGGCAGACCTGGCCGGCCTTGCCCGCGACGAACACCTCGACGCGTCCGCGGGCCGCGGACCGGCCGGCGTGGCCGATGCCGCCGCGGCGCCGTCGGCCACGGGCCGCCCCGGCGACGATGCCCCGAGGAGCGGCACCCCGAACACGGCCGGCACGGGAATCGGCTCTACTCCCGTCGAAGGTCGGCCAGTTGCCGCCCTCTTCGCCCCCGCTGACCTGCGTGATCGTCTTGACCTCACGGCACGTACGCTCGTCCCATGGTTGAGCATCGGATGGTTGACGTGAACGGCGTTCGGCTGCACATCGCCGAGCAGGGCGACGGGCCGCTGGTGGTGCTCCTGCACGGCTTCCCCGAGTCCTGGCACTCCTGGCACCACCAGTTCGGGCCGCTGGCCGACGCCGGGTTCCGGGTGGTCGCCCCCGACCAGCGGGGGTACGGACGCAGCGACCGTCCCGACGCCGTCGACGCGTACACCATCCTTCACCTGGTCGGTGACGTCGTGGGTCTCATTCACGCCCTGGGCGAGGAGAAGGCGTACGTCGTCGGCCACGACTGGGGTGCGCCGGTCGCCTGGCACACCGCCCTGCTGCGACCGGACGTGGTGCGCGGGGTGGCCGGGCTGAGCGTGCCGCCGCCGTTCCGGGGGATCCATCCGCCGCTGGCCTCGATGCAGGAGCGGTTCGGCGGCCGGTTCTACTGGAACTACTTCGCCCGCCCGGGTGTCGCGGACGCCGAGTTCGCGAAGGACACGCGCACCACCCTGCGGAAGTTCTTCTACTCGGCCTCCGGCGACGCCCCGCACGCGGGCGAGCTCGAGCAGCCTTTGGTCGACCCCGAGCGCGGCTGGCTCGCGGACATGCCGGACCCCGAGGTGCTGCCGGACTGGTTCACCGAGGACGACCTCGACGCGCTCACGGAGAGCTTCTCCCAGGGCTTCACCGGGGCCCTCAACTGGTACCGCAACCTGGACCGCAACTGGGAGCTGACCGCGCCCTGGCACGGCGCCGTCGTCACCCCGCCCGCCCTGTACGTCTACGGCGACCGCGACCTGGTCCCGGCGTTCCCCGGCACGCCCGAGTTCATCGAGCGGCTCCCCGCCCTGATGCCCAACCTGTGGCGCGAGCCGGTCAAGTTGGCGGGCTGCGGACACTGGACCCAGCAGGAACGGCCCGCCGAGGTGAACGCGGCGCTTGTCGAGTTCCTCACGGCCTGTTCCTGACGTCGGCCGGCGAGACGGCCCCGGCGCCCCTCCCAGCCGAAGCGGCCCTCCACGTAGTCGGCGGTGCGGGGGTCCGACGGGGCCGAGAACATCGCCGGGGTGGGGCCGTGCTCGACTCCTGTATCCGCTGGACCGGCCCCGCGGTCGGTGACGGACTGCGCATCGACGGCGTACACGTGTGGCCTTCACGAAGGTGAGGGGCGGGGTCTTGGTGCGCACCGAGGCGACCCACACCGGCGACCAGGTCGAAGCGAACGTGCCCCTCGCGACCGAGATCCTCGCCGACGGCCTCAAGGGATGGCTGCGCGACCTGAAGACCGCCGCGCAGGCCCGCGCCTGCGACCCGCCTCGCGACGACCGCTGACGGGAACCTCCGCGAGGGGCTCATGCCTGCTGGGCGAACGCCTCGTACGCGCGGTCGTCGAAGAGGACGAACCGCACCTCTTCGACGGAGGTCGGGGTGTCCCGTACCGTCTCTGTCGCGATGCGCGCCGCGTCCTCCATGGGCCACCGGTAGACACCGGTGGAGACCGCCGGGAACGCGACCGTGCGGGCGCCCAGCTCATCGGCCACGCGCAGGGACTCCCGGTAGCAGGAGGCCAGCAGGGCCGAGCGGTCCTCGGAGGCCGACCAGACCGGGCCGACGGTATGGATCACCCAGCGGGCGTCCAGGTCCCCCGCGGTCGTGGCGACCGCCTGTCCCGTGGGCAGGCCCTTGCCGTAGTGGGAGGCCCGCAGGTCGCGGCAGGCGGCGAGGATCGCGGGGCCGCCGCGGCGGTGGATGGCGCCGTCGACTCCTCCCCCGCCGAGGAGGGAGGAGTTCGCGGCGTTGACGATCGCGTCGACCGTCTCGCGGGTGATGTCGCCCTGCACGAGCCTGATGGTGGTCATGACTGCCTCTATAGCAGGGCGGTACCGCCACCGCAGGTTCACCGCCAGGCGACGGGCAGCGAGCGCACCCCGTGGACCGTACTGGTGGACAGGGCCAGCGAGTCGGGCGGGGCCGTAAGGTGCAGCATCGGGAGCCTGCGGAACAGGGCGGCCAGGCCCAGGCGGAGTTCGGCGCGGGCCAGCGACTGGCCGAGGCACTGGTGCGGACCGTGCCCGAAGGCCAGGTGGCCGGCCGCGTCGCGGCGCACGTCGAGGTCGTCTGGGCCGGCGTACCGCGCCGGGTCGCGGTTTGCGGACTGCAACGCCACCACCACGCCCTCCCCCGCCCGGATCCGGACCCCGGACAGCTCCACGTCCTGCGTGGCGATGCGCCGTATGCCGGAGTGGATGACGGTCAGATGGCGCAGCAGTTCCTCCACCGCCCCGGGCCACAGGGATTCGTCGGCGCGCAGCGCGTCCAGTTGCGCCGGGTTGTGCAGCAGGGCGATCACCGCCAGCGGGAACATGTTCGCCGTGGTCTCGTGGCCGGCCAGCAGGAGCAGCGAGACCATGCCGGTGGCCTCGTCGAGCGTGGCCTCGCCGGTCGCCACGCGCTCCGTGGCCAGCCGGGAGATCAGGTCGTCGGCGGGGTCCTGGGCGCGTCGCTCGATGAGGGCGCGCAGATAGCCGTAGAGGGCCATGCGGGCGTTCATCGCCTCGGCAGGGTCGCCGGCGACGCTGGTGAGGGCGTTGGACTTCTCCCGGAAGAAGCCGTGGTCCTCGTAGGGCACGCCGAGCAGTTCGCAGATGGCGAGGGTCGGCAGCGGCAGCGCGTACGACGCCACCAGGTCCGCCTCGGTCGCACCGGCCTGCGTCATCGCGTCCAGCAGGTCGTCGCAGATCCGCTGGATGGCGCCCTCCATCTGCTCGACGCGCCGGAAGGTGAAGTCGGGGATCAGCATGCGGCGCAGCCGGGTGTGGTCCGGCGGGTCCATCTGGTGGAAGAGGCCGGGGGCCTGGGGCGGGGCTCCGGGGCGGGTGTGGGGGAAGTCCGGGTGGTTGGCGTCCGCGCTGAAGCGGGGGTCCGCGAGGACGGTGCGGGCGTCCTCGTGACGGGTGATCAGCCAGGGGCTGTTGTCGCCCCAGATCGTCACCCGGCGGATCGGCTCCTCGGACTGCCACTTGGCGTATTCGGGAGCCGGGTCGAGCAGGGGGCGGATCGTGGGGAGGGGCGGGTGTGCCGTCATTTCTCGGTTCCTTCGGTGTGCGGGTCCGCGAGGCCGAGCAGCAGGGACTTGACCTCGGTGGCCGCGTACGCCTCCCGCGCCCGGTCCGGCCGCGAGCACAGCAGTACGGGGCCGTCGGCGGGGTCGGCGGGCAGCCGGCCGTGGCTGCCGCGGACGCCGGTCGGGTTCAGCGGGACGGTCTTCAGGCGGTAGCGGAAGCCGAGCTTCTTGCGGGCGACCTGGCCGACGGCACGCAGCTTCACCGCGGGGACCGTCTCGTCGTAGAGCAGCTCGGCGGGGTCGTAGCCGGGCTTGCGGTGGATCTCGACCTGGCGGGCGAAGTCGGGGGCGCGGTCGTCGTCGAGCCAGTAGTAGTACGTGAACCAGGCGTCGGGGTCGGCGAGGGCGACGAGTTCGCCGGAGCGCTCGTGGTCCAGACCGTGGGCCGCCTTGCCTTCGCCGTCCAACACCCGCTCCACGCCGTCGAGTTCGGCGACGAGCTTGGCGACCGCCTCGGTGTCCGCCGGATCACGGACGTACACATGGGCGACCTGGTGGTCGGCGACCGCGAAGGCGCGGGAGGTCCAGGGGTCGAGGTACTCCATGCCGTCCTGCGTGTGGACCTCCAGCAGACCGGCCCGGCGCAGGGCACGGTTGATGTCGACGGGGCGGGAGGCGGGCGTGATGCCGTACTCGCTGAGCGCCACGACGGTCGCACCCTCGCGCAGGAAGTGGTCGATCAGCGGGCGCAGGGCCTCGTCGAGCCGGCGGGCCGCCTCGACGGTCGCGTCCGAGTCAGGGCCGGAGCGCTGGGGCTCGTAGTCCATCTGCGGGATGTAGACGAGGGTGAGGTCGGGGCGCTTCTCGTCGAAGACCTGGCGGGCGGCGGCGAGGATCCACTGGGTGGAGGGCATGCCCGCGTTGGGGCCCCAGTAGGTGAACAGGGGGAACGGGCCGAGCCGGTCGGTGAGTTCGTCGTGCAGCGAAGGCGGCCAGGTGTAGCAGTCGGGTTCCTTGCGGCCGTCGGAGTAGTAGACGGGGCGCGGGGTGACGGTCCAGTCGACGTCGGCGCCCATCGCGTACCACCAGCAGATGTTGGCGACCTTGTAGTCCGGGTTCGTCTTCCGGGCCGTCTCCCAGATCTTCTCGCCGCCGACGAGGGCGTTGTGCTGGCGCCACAGCATGACCTCGCCGAGGTCGCGGAAGTACCAGCCGTTGGCGACGGCACCGTGCGTGGAGGGGGGTTCGCCGGTGAGGAGGGTGGACTGGACGGTGCAGGTCACAGCGGGGAGCACGGTGTCGAGCCGGGCCCGGAAGCCGCGTTCGCCGAGGGCGGCGACGGACGGCATGTGCTTCAGGAGCTTCGGGGTCAGGCCGACGATGTCGAGTACGACCACACGGTTCATGACGGGTCCCCCTTGAGGCCGAGGCCGGTCAGCCGGTCGCGGGCCCAGGCGAGTTCGGCGGCGATGCCGCCGGGCAGGTCAGCGGGCGGTTCGGGCAGGACGGACCAGGTGTAGGTCTCGACCTCGATGTGTGCGCAGTCGGCCGATCCGCCGCCCAGCAGCCCGGCGAGGACCTGGTCGAGCTGGGCGGAGGTGGTACGCAGCGGGGGTTCGGGTTCGGTGTGCAGCGGGGCGTGGAAGTGGACGCGCCAGGGTCCGCCGGTGTCGGGGAGACCGCCGCCGAGGGCGTCCGGCAGGTCGTCCACGCCGAGGACGTCGCCGTCGGCCGTGGTACGGGTCTGGTGCAGGAACCGGGGTTCGGCGAGCCGGTACAGGGCGGCGCGGGCCGCGGGGTCGGCGGGGCGGACGGCCTCCACGGCGCAGGACGCCTGGAGCTTGACCACGGGAAGGCCGGCCTCCGCGAGCCGGCGCAGGGCGTCGGCCGGCTCCTCGAACTGGACGGCGAGATGGCAGGCGTCGAGGCAGATGCCCAGCCTGTCGGGGTCCAGTCCGCCCAGTTCGCGTACCGCCTGGGTGGTGGTCTCGACGACGCACCCGGGTTCCGGTTCGAAGCCGACGCGGATACGGCGGCCCGTCCACGACTCCAGCGCGGCGAGCCCCGTGGTGAGCCGGTCCAGGGCGTGGCGGGCCTCCTCGGCGCAGGCACGGGACCACGGGGAGCGCCAGGCGAGCGGCAGGGTGGAGACGCTGCCGTGGTCGACGTCGTCCGGGAGCAGGGCGGCGAGGACGCGCGCGCAGTCCAGGGTGTACCGCAGCCGGGCCTCGTCGGCCCAGTCGGGCAGGTACACGTCCTTCTTGACGACCTCGCGGTGGAAGCCGGCGTACGGAAAGGCGTTGAGGGTGACGGTCTCCAGTCCGCGTGCCCGCAGCTCGCTCCTCAGCCGCTCCAACGCGCCCTCGTCATCGGCGAGTTCGGTGACGACACCGCGGGCCAGCCACAGCCCGATGCCGAGCCGCCCGGCGCCGAGCCGCTCACGGACGGGCTCGGCGTACTCGGCGAGCTGGGCGATCACACCGTCCAGGTCCTCCGCCTGGTGGACGTTGCTGCAGTAGCCGAGGTGGACGGTGCTGCCGTCCGGGTGCAGAAAGCGCATCGGATGCTCACGCTCCCCCGCGGCGTATGGAGTTGCCCTCGAAGGTCGCCGTCTCGTCGGGCTTGGACTCCTGCAGCTCCAGCCGTCCGCTCTGGCCGTAGAAGGCGACGGGGTTGCGCCACAGCACCTTGTCGACGTCGTCCTCGTCGAACCCGGCGGCGAGCATGGCGTCGGCGGTCTTCCGTGTCTTCAGCGGATCCGAACGCCCCCAGTCGGCGGCCGAGTTGACGAGAACCCGGTCGGTGCCGTGCTCCTTGAGGATCTCCACCATCCGGTCCTCGCTCATCTTGGTCTTCGGGTAGATCGAGAACCCGGCCCAGCAGCCGCTGTCGAGGACCATGCCGACCGTGAGCTCGTTGAGGTGGTCGAGGACGACGAGCTCGGGGGCGATGCCCGACTCCCGTACGACGTCGAGGGTGCGCCGTGTCCCGGCCGCCTTGTCGCGGTGCGGGGTGTGCACGAGGGCGGGCAGCTCGTGCTCGACGGCGAGCCGGAGCTGGCGGGCGAGCGCCTCGTCCTCCTCCGGCGTCATCGAGTCGTAGCCGATCTCGCCGACGGCGACGACGCGGTCCTTGGCGAGATAGCGGTCCAGTTCGTCGAGGACCGGGAGGCAGCGCGGGTCGTTCGCCTCCTTCGGGTTGAGCGCGATGGTGCAGAAGTGCTGGATGCCGAACTGCGCGGCGCGGTACGGCTCCCAGCCCAGCAGCCCGTCGAAGTAGTCGAAGAAGCTTTCGGGCGAGGTGCGGGGCTGGCCCAGCCAGAACGCGGGCTCGACGACGGCACGCACCCCGGACGCGTACATCGCCTCGTAGTCGTCGGTCGTCCGGGAGGTCATGTGGATATGGGGATCGAAGATGCGCACGGTCAGTCCTCTTCCTTCAGTACGTCCGCCTCGTTGGGTACGTCCGCTTCGTCGGGTACGTGCATGAGCGCCGGCTTGAGCGCGTCGTCGACGACGTCCGGGAAGGCGCGTACGACGGGCAGGATGTCCCGGGGCACCTCCCGTCCCGCGGCGATCCGCTCGTGCGCGAAGTCGGCGAGCATCCGGGCCAGTTCGCGGTCCGCGCGGGTGTCCAGGCCGCCGACTCGGGCGAGCGGGATCTCGCAGAAGACGCACTTCAGTACGGCCTGGCGGTACTCGGCGTCCGGGAGGTGCGCGGCGGCGTACGGGCCGAGGGCGGCCTCGATCAAGGTGGTGTCGTTGCCGCGCAGGGCCTCCCGGACAAGGGGCAGGGCGAGGTCGCCGAGGTCGAGCAGCGGCAGCGTCCGCAGGACCGCACGTTGTTCGGCCGGGTCGCCGTGCCGATACAGGCGGGTGACCTCGTCGGCGAGGGCCCGCTCGCGCAGGGGCAGCGCGGTGAGCAGTACGGCCCGGGCGGCCTCGTCGACGGTCCAGTACCCGGTGAGGCGGCCGTGTCCGCAGCGCCGCCGGACGGCCGGGAAGAGGCGCCGTACGGCGGCGGGTTCGGCGGTGACCCCGGCGACGCTCTCGTCCAGCCAGGCGAGGGCGGCCGGGGCCAGGGCGGCGGCGAGGGCGGGGCGGGGGTCCGCCTCGGGCGAGGGGGCAGCGGTCGTGACAGACATGGGGCAACTTCCAGGGAAGAGAGGAGAGTTGGGCCGAAGTACGGAAACGACGGGGTGGGTCCGGCGAGGGACCGAGTGGGGGCTACAGGTCCGCGGCGGCGCGTTCGGCCGCGCGCAGGAACTCGATCGAGCGGCGGGCGACCTCGGGCGCGTCCAGCGAGCCGCCCTGGATCTCCACGGAGACCAGGCCGCGACGGTCGAGGTCGCGCAGGGCGGCCAGCACGGCCGGGAAGTCGATCTCGCCGGCGCCGAACTCCAGATGCCGGTGGACCCCGCGCACCATGTCCTCGATCTGCACGTTGCGCAGCAGCGGAGCGGCCCTGCGCACGCAGTCCAGCAGGGGGCGTTCCTCCACGCAGTGTGCGTGGCCGATGTCCAGGGTGATCCCGAACAGCGGGTGCCCACCGACCAGTCGGGCCAGTTCCAGACAGCGCTCGACGGTGTCGACGAACATGTACGGCTCCGGCTCGAAGGCCAGCGCCACCCCGTACTTCTCGGCGCTCTCCAGCACCACCTCGACGCCTTCCGCGAGCCGCTTGAAGGCGTCCCGTTCCGGCAGCCCGTCCGGCGCCGGGCCGCTGCACAGGTGGACGGTGGGCGAGCCGAGGTCGACGGCGATCCGCAGGGCGCGACGCAGCAGGTCGATCCTGAGCTCGGAGCCGTCCGACATCAGCGTGGGCAGGTGTTTGCCCCAGCGGTCGAGGAAGTAGGGCGCGCCGGTCTCCACGGTGACGTCCAGACCGAGCCGGCCGAGCTGCCGGGCGAGGGCGGTGACCCGGCGGGGCAGATCCTCGGCGTACGGGTCGAGGTGGTTGTGGTCCAGGGTGAGCGCGACACCGTCATAGCCGAGGTCGGCGAGGACGGCGAGGACGTCGTCCGCCCGGTGGTGCGTGAAGCCGTTGGTGCCGTAGCCGAACTTGAGGGGTGTGGGGGGAGGTCTCATGGTGCCGGTTCCTCACACGGAGGTGGGTGGGTCTCAGGTGGGGGATATACGCCGTGCCAGCCGTCGCGCGAGGGGATGGACGATGCCGAGGGCAGCAGCCACGCGGGGTGCGCCGCCCCGCGCGGTCAACGCCGCCTGAAGGGGCATCAGCCCGAGAATCCCGGCCCCGACGGCCCGCCGCACGTTGTCGGCCGAGGGCTCCCGCACGGCCCGGACTTGCGCGGTCCCATAGGCCCCGAGATAGGCAAGAGCAGCACCGGCGGTCACAGCAGCACGAAACGTTCCGGAGGAGGCTTTGCAGAGCCCCCTGAAGCGAGCGGCGCCGGCAACGCCCTTGATGGGCGCGGGGAACTGCGCGACCAGCCCCCGCGCACCCGCGGACGGCCTTCGGCTCTTCGAGGCACTTCGGGCTGCCGGCACGGCGACAGCGGCCGCCGTCACCGCCGACACGGCAAGGGTCGCCGCGGGAACCCGGGCCGGCGCACCACCGATCTCATGCCGGCTGAGAGCCATCAACGTGCTCGTATGCGCGCCGACCAGCCCGGCGGGCACGGCGGCACGCCGAAGCGCGACACCGACCGGTTCCGCGCCGGGCCCGGGCACGACCGATCCGGCCAGAACGTCCAGCATCCGGGCCCCCGCCATCGCGGCGCCACCCACCGCCGTGGACTTCAGCTTCAGGTCGTACGCCCAGACCAACCCGGCCAACGGCAACGCCGCACCGACGCTACGACGCCCACCCGCCACCGCCGCGAGACCGAGCCCCGCCCCAGTGAGCCCCCCGGCGACAGCCAGCGCAGCGCGCCGCGGCACCCGCCCCGAAGGCACCGGCCGCTCGGGACGCTCGACGCCGTCGACGGCCGCGTCGGCGTAGTCGTTGAGGGCCATCCCGGCCCAGTAGAGGCAGACGGAGGAACCGATCACTCCGAAGGTACGGACGCCCAGCGGCCGTCCGGCGGCGACTGCTCCCGCGATCACGTCTCCGGGGACACTCAGCGCGGCCGGCGCCCTGACGAGCAGGGCGAGGTCGGCGAGGCGCACGGCAGACCGGGATCCACAGCGGGCAACCGCTTTCCGATCTTTCATGGGCGGCACCCTACTCGCGGCGGTTGAGCGTGCAGCTACCTACCCCCCGGTAAGCGGAGTGACAAAGAAGACACGGGTTTTCCTTACCCTGCGCCCTCAACTACCGGTAAAAGTAAGTCGTTTGGGCCGCGTCACGGCTCCTGACGCAGCCGTCGCCACACCGCCTTGGCCGCGTTGTGCCCCGACATGCCGTGCACGCCTGGTCCGGGCGGGGTCGCCGAGGAGCAGATGAAGACCGCCGGGTGCGGGGTGGTGTACGGGAACAGGGACAGCTTGGGGCGCAGCAGGAGCTGGAGTCCGGAGGCGGCGCCGGAACCGATGTCCCCGCCGACGTAGTTGGCGTTGCGCACGGCGAGTTCGGCCGGGCCGGCCGTGGCCCGGGCGAGGACGCGGTCGCGGAAACCCGGGGCGAAGCGCTCCAGTTGGCGTTCGAGGGCGTCCGTGAGGTCTCCGGTCCAGCCGTTCGGGACGTGTCCGTACGCCCAGAACACGTGCTTGCCCTCGGGGGCCCGGGAGGGGTCGACGACGCTGGGCTGCACCGTGATCATGAACGGCTTGTCGGGTGCCCGGCCCTGCCGGGACGCGGCGCGCAGTGCGGCGTCGATCTCCGCGCTGTTCCCGCCGATCTGCACGGTGCCGGCACGGCGGGCGTCCGGCGCGGTCCACGGCACCGGGCCGTCCAGCGCGTAGTCGATCTTGAAGACGCCGGGGCCGTAGCGGTAGCCCTCGTAGTAGTTGCCGAGGCCGGCGATGCGGGCCAGGGCGGTGGGCGAGGTGTCGAAGACGTAGGCGCGCGCGGGCGGCAGGTCGTCGAGCCGCTTGACCTCGTAGTCGGTGTGGACGCTGCCGCCGAGGTCCTTCAGGTACGCGGTGAGCGCGTCGGAGATGGACTGGGAGCCGCCGCGGGCCAGGGGCCAGCCGCGGGCGTGCGCGGCGAGGGCGAAGACCAGGCCGATGGCGCCGGTGGCGAGACCGCCGAGCGGCGCCATGACGTGGGCGACGAGACCGGAGAACAGGGTCTTGGCCGGCTCGTCGCTGAAGCGCCGCATCAGCCAGGTGGACGGCGGCAGCCCGACCAGGCCGAACCGGGCGAGCGTGACCGGGTCGCGGGGCAGTGCGGTGAGGGGCAGGGACATGAAGTCACGGGCCAGGGTGTCCCACTTGGCCAGGAACGGTTCGACCAGCCTGCGGTACGGCCCCGCGTCGCGCGGGCCGAAGGAGGCCGCGGTCTCGGCGACGGACCGGGACAGCACGGCGGCGGTGCCGTCGGTGAAGGGGTGCGCCATCGGCAGGCCGGGGTGCACCCACTCCAGGCCGTAGCGGTCGAGGGGCATGGTCCGGAACACGGGTGAGCTGATGCCGAGGGGGTGCGCGGCGGAGCACGGGTCGTGGCGGAAGCCGGGGAGGGTCAGCTCCTCCGTGCGGGCGCCCCCGCCGACGGTGTCGCGTGCCTCGAACACGGCCACCGAGAAGCCGCGGCGGGCCAGCTCCACGGCAGCGGTCAGTCCGTTCGGCCCCGCACCCACCACGACGGCATCGAGCATCGACGGCACCTTCGGACTCCTTCGTCAGCCGACGGCCTTGAAGGATCAGGATATGCCGGGTTACCGGAGCGTCGCCCAAGAGCTCGGGTCGGTCGGTCGCGACTGCGGGTGGGTGGGGCCCAGGTCGGTCGTCACGCCCCGCCGGACAGCAGTCCCGCCACCCGCCGAGCCGTAGCCGCGTCCCGTGCCGCCGTGAACGGCAGTGCATTGCCGCCGGTGATCCGGAACGGCTCGCCCGTGCGGGTCAGGTGGGCGCCGCCCGCCTCCTCGACCAGGAGGATGCCCGCGGCGTGGTCCCAGGCGGCCTCCCAACTGAACGCGGTCGCGTCCAACTCACCCCGGGCGACGGCCAGATACTCCAGGCCGGCCGAGCCGCAGGCGCGCGGCGCGACGCCGTCGGTCCACAGGCCGAGCAGCCCGCGCTTTTGCTCCTCGGTCGTGTAGTCCGGGTGGGACGTCGCGACTTCGAGGTCGCGGCCGGGCTCCGGCGAGCCGGACCGCAGCCGTACGCCGTCGAGGTGTGCGCCCTGGCCCCGTACCGCCGTGGCGAGTTGGTCACTGGCTGGGGCGTAGGTCCAGGAGGCGAGCAGGACGCCGTGCTGCGCGAGCGCGACGAGCGTGCAGAAGCCGGTGTCGCCGTTCACGAACTGGCGGGTGCCGTCGACGGGGTCGATGATCCAGACCGGCGCGTCGCCGCGTATGGCCTCGTACGACGCCGGGTCGGCGTGCACCGCCTCCTCGCCGACGACGACCGAGCCGGGCAGGAGCGCGCTCAGGGCCCCGGTGAGGAACTGCTCGGCGAGCCGGTCGGCGTCCGTCACCAGGTCGTGCGGTCCGCTCTTCTGGTCGACCTCGTGCTCGGCGAGCTGCCGGAAGCGGGGCATGATCTCGGCAGCGGCCGCCTTGCGGACCGCTTCCTCCACGTCGGCCGAGTGCTGTGCGAGAAACTCTTCGATGGTTTCGTTGTATTCGATCACGCGTCAATAAGAACACGGCCCACTGACAATCCCTGCCCGCCCGGTGACCGCCGGATGGCATCGACGTGAATTCGAGGGGCGGGAATCAGCAGGTCGGAAGCCCGAGCCGGTGTTTTCCTCAGCGCCCGACCGCGTATCCCTGCATTCCCCGCGGATTGGCCGCGGCCGACAGGACGCCGGTCTGCGGGTCCCGCGCCACCGCGCACAGCCGGCCCTCCGACCAGGCGTCGCCGACGGTCACGTCATGACCGCGCCGCCGCAGCTCCTCCACCACCGCGGCGTCCGTCCGGGACTCCACGGTGACGCTCCCCGGCCGCATCCCGCGCGGATAGAAGGAGCCGGGGAAGCTGTCGTTGTGCCAGTTCGGGGCGTCGATCGCGCCCTGGAGGTCGAGGCCGCCGCGGACCGGGCCGCGCACGGCGACCGCGAGCAGGAAGTGCAACTGCCACTGGTCCTGCTGGTCCCCGCCGGGCGTGCCGAAGGCCATGACGGGCACGCCGTCACGCAGGGCGATGGAGGGCGTGAGGGTGGTGCGGGGCCGGCGGCCCGGCGTCAGGGAGTTCGCCAGGCCCTCCTCCAGCCACGTCATCTGGAGCCGGGTGCCGAGCGGGAAGCCCAGCTCGGGCACGACGGGGTTGGACTGGAGCCAGCCGCCGCTGGGGGTCGCCGCGATCATGTTGCCCCAGCGGTCGACGATGTCGAGGTGGCAGGTGTCGCCGCGGGTCCCGCCGTCGGCGGCGACCTCGGGCTCGCCCGGCACCGGGGGCGTCGGGCGCTTCGCGACGGTCGGCTCCCCGGCGCCGAGCGCGTCGAAGCCGGGCCGGTCGGTGGCCGCCACGCGCGCGTACGCGGACAGTCGCGGGGCGCGCCCGCCGGGGCTGCCGGGCCGCAGCTCGTGGGAGGCCTTCTCGCCGACCAGCTCCCGCCGGGCCGCGTTGTACTCGTCCGACAGCAGCTCGGCCAGCGGCACCTCGGCCGCGTCGCCGTACCAGGCCTCCCGGTCGGCCATGGCCAGCTTGCAGCCCTCGATCAGCAGATGGACGTACTCGGCGGACCCGTACCGCGGCAGCTCGGGCGGGAGCAGCGCGAGCTGCTGGAGGAGGACGGGGCCCTGGCTCCAGGGGCCGGCCTTGCACACGGTCCAGCCGTTCCAGTCGTACGTCGTGGGCGCCTCGTAGGTCGCGGACCAGCCGGCGAGGTCGGCGGCCGTGAGCGTGCCGGAGTGCCGCTGGCCGCTGGTGTCCATGGTCGGGCGCCCGGCCTGCCGTACGAGGGCCTCGGCGATGAACCCGGACCGCCACACCTCGCGCGCGGCCTCGATCTGCGCGATACGGTCGCCGGCGCCCGAGACCTCGCCGAGCAGCCGCTTCCAGGTGGCGGCGAGGGCGGGGTTGCGGAACAGCTCGCCGGGGCGGGGCGCCCGGCCGCCGGGCAGGTACACCTCGGCCGACGAGGTCCACTCCGTCTCGAACAGTTCCCGCACGCTCTCCACGGTCTCGCCGACCCGCTCCACGGGCGCGTGCCCGTGTTCGGCGTACTCGACGGCGTACCGGAGCACCTCCGCGAGCGACTGGGTCCCGTGGTCCCGCAGCAGCAGCATCCAGGCGTCGAAGGCCCCGGGCACGGCGGCGGCGAGTGGCCCGGTCCCCGGCACCAGCTCAAGGCCGAGGTCCCGGTAGTACGCGACGGTCGCCCCGGCCGGCGCCACCCCCTGCCCGCACACCACCCGCACCTCACCGCCCGCCGGGGCGATGAGGATCGGCACCTCGCCGGCCGGCCCGTTGAGGTGTGGCTCGATCACGTGCAGCACGAACGCGCCCGCCACGGCGGCGTCGTACGCGTTGCCCCCGCGCTCCAGCACGGCCATCGCGGACTGCGAGGCGAGCCAGTGGGTGGAGGACACCATGCCGAAGGTGCCGCTCAGGGTGGGGCGAGTCGTGAACTGCATGTCTGACCTCGATGGTTGGATGTGGCGAGCCTGGCCGTCCAACATCAAAACAGTCGTGGGGAGATCTGGGGAGAACGAGCGCGAGACCATCCTCGGCTCAGTTGCCCAGCGTGATATCAGAAGTTCTCTTCCCTGCCGAGGGCGGACCGCAGCCTCTGGTGTGCTTCTCCAGGACCATCGCCCTCCTGCCCTTCCAGTAGGGCGGCTGCGATGCCGTCCAGCTTGCGCTGGACGGCACGTTCGGCCCGCAGCTCGGAGTTCTTGAGCAGCGCCACCAAGAGCAGGGTCAGTGCCGACATCGCCTCGCCCGCGAACAGCAGCCAGGTAATCGGCAGGCTGATCACGTGCAAGGTGACAGCCACCGCAACCAGGAGCAGACAGATCCCGAAGAACGTTGCTGAACTGGTGAACCGTGAGGCATTCTCGGCCAGCCTCTCGAACGGCTGACTCCGCGAGCCCCCGCGGTCGGACGGATGCTTGAGAATCATGCCCATTCTCTACAGCGGAAGGCGGCATGCCCGAGGGCTGCCACGCCCGGCCGGGATGGGGAGTTTCCGGACCGCGCGGTCGGCAGCACCGCGCGATGCGCGGTCACCGTGCGTCGTCGGAAAGAGAGAGCCGGCGCTCCGAGTGTGTGGATCACCGAGGTCTGGGCACCCAGCGTGATGAAGCAGGTCGGCGCACTTCCGTACTGTTCTCCATAAATCGCCACATAGTGAATTTCGGTGATGATAAGCAGGGCAGGGTGGGCGGAGCGTGTGAGCCATGCCCTGTTGTGGGTGGCCGCCGAACGGAGATGTGTGATGACGGCAGATACGTTGGCGCTCGCCCCGCCGACCCTCACCTGGACGCCGCCTGGTGTCTACACCCCGCAATGGGACACCGGCCTGCTGGCGCGCGCCCTGTGCCGGGAGGCGGTCGGCTCCACGACCGAAGTACTGGACCTGGGAACCGGCAGCGGTGCCCTCGCCATTCAGGCCGCGCGGCTGGGCGCCCGGGTGACGGCCGTCGACATCTCCCGGCTGGCCGTGCTGACCGCACGGGTCAACGCACTGCTGGCCGGCCGGCGGGTCCGCGTCCGCCGCGGCGATCTCGCCGACGCGGTGCCGGGGCGTTCGTACGACCTGGTGGTCAGCAATCCGCCCTACGTACCGTCGCCCGCCGCCGGGCTGCCGTGCCGCGGCCGGGCCCGGGCCTGGGAGGCGGGCGGGGACGGTCGCGCGTTCGTGGACCGCATCTGCGCCGCGGCGCCCACGGTGCTGCGCCCCGGTGGCGTGCTGCTGATCGTGCACTCCGGCCTGTGCGACAGCGGGGCCACGCTGCGGCACCTGGCAGACGCTGGACTGCGCGCCTCCATCACCGAGCGGGCCCTGGTGCCGTACGGCCCGGTACTGCGCTCCCGGCGGCGATGGCTGCTCCGGGAGGGCCTGGCGGACGGCGACGAGAACCGAGAGGAACTGGTGGTCATCCGTGCCGAGCACGCCTGAGCGCCCGCGCCGAGTGACGATCGATCCCGACGGGCCGCTTCTCGTGGAGGGCCCGGTGGAGGTGAAGCTCGCCGACGGCAGCCTCGTCACCTCCCCGCGCTTCATGGTCGCGATCTGCACCTGCCGCCGCAGCCGTACGTACCCGTGGTGCGACACCAGCCATCGCCGCCGTACGAAGCCCGACCAGGAGCCGACGTGACCGGCCCCCAACTCCCGGGCGCACGCGGCGAGTTGTCCGCCGCCGTGCTGAGCGGGCTGCTCGGCGGCCGACCGCAGGCCCCGCCGCCGGGCGGCCCTGACCCGTACGGCGACGACCTGCAGCTTGCCCTCTACCTGCTCTACGAACTCCACTACCGAGGTTTCGAGGGCGTACCCGACGACCGCGAATGGGACCTGGACCTGCTGGCCCTGCGCCGTCCCCTGGAGCAGCGGTTCCTCCACGCGCTGCGCACCGACGTCCCGCCGCACTCCGATGCCGAACAGGCGCTGGGCGCCCTGCTGGTGGAACCGGCTGGTCATGACGACACGAGCGTCAGTCATCATCTGCAACGGGACGGTGAGCTGTGGCAGTTGCGCGAGTACGCCGCCGTACGCTCCCTCTACCACCTCAAAGAGGCCGACCCGCACGCCTGGGTCATCCCCCGGCTGCACGGGCGGGCCAAGGCGGGCATGGCGGCGATCGAGTACGACGAGTTCGGCGCCGGTCGCGCGGAGGAGATCCATGCCCGGCTCTTCTCCGACCTGATGGATGATCTCGGCCTGGCGACGGCCTACGGCCACTACCTGGACGCCGCCCCCGCCGAGGCGCTCGCCACCGTGAACCTGATGTCCCTGTTCGGACTGCACCGGGCTCTGCGCGGTGCGCTCGTCGGCCACTTCGCGTCAGTGGAGGTGACGTCGTCGCCGGGTTCCCGCCGATTGGCCGCAGCGCTGCGGCGAGTGGGGGCGGGAGCGGCCGCTCAGCGGTTCTACGACGAGCACGTGACAGCGGACGCCGTGCACGAGCAGGTCGTACGCCACGAGGTGGTCGGCGGACTCCTGGCCGATGAGCCGCAACTGGAATCCGACGTCGCCTTCGGTGTCCATGCCACGGCCTTCCTCGAAGACCGGCTGAGTGACCACCTGCTCAAGGCCTGGAAGCAGCAACACAGCGCTCTGCGCGTCCCGTTGAGCGCCATCGAAGAAGGTCACCACACATGACCGAGGGGACCGCCGGCTCGGACGGGACGCGTGCGCGGCCGACCTGATCAGCCCTGCCCCGACGGCTCACTGCCCGTCTGCGCCGGTGAGCTCGACGAGGTCCGCGATCAAGGACAGGTCCGTGACGGCGGGCGCTTCGGTGGACATACCGGGGGAACTCGGCCCCCATGAACACGTTCGCAGCCGCTCAGGGGTCGTACTGGATCGAGACCGCGCCCCAGGGAGATCCTCACCCGGCCCTGGAGCGGGACATCACCGTCGACGTCGCCGTGATCGGTGCGGGGATCGCCGGGCTCAGCACGGCCTGGGAGCTGGCTCGGAGCGGACGTGACGTGGCGCTCCTGGAAGCCGGCCGGGTCGCGTCGGGGGTGACCGGCCACACCACCGCCAAACTGAGTGTGCTGCACACCCTCATCTACGAGCGGCTGCGCCGCACCCGCGGCGCGGAGGCCGCGAAGCTGTACGCCCGCTCCCAGACGGAGGCGATCCAGCGCGCCGCCGCGATCGTGGATGAGCTGGGTGTCGACTGTGACTGGGAGGAGAGGGCGGCCTTCACCTACGTCCAGGACATCGCGCGCGCCGAGGAGCTCAGGGCGGAAGCGGAGGCCGCTCGTGAAGCGGGACTGCCTGCCGACTACGTGACCGGGACGGGCCTGCCATTCGACGTCGCGGGCGCGGTGCGGGTCACCGGGCAGGCGCAGTTCCATCCACGGAAGTACCTGCTGGCGCTGGCCGACGACCTGCTTCGGCAGGGCGCGCAGGTCTACGAGCGCACTCGAGTCATCGGCCTCAAGGAGGGCGAGCCGTGCCGCCTGACGACCGAGGCGGGCGCCGAGGTGACTGCCGGAGATGTCGTGGTCGCCACCCACTACCCGATCTTCGATCGTGCCCTGCTGTTCACCCGGCTCTCCCCACGCCGCGAACTCGTCTGGGCTGCACCTGTACCGTCCGATCTCGACCCGCGGGGCATGTTCATCACCCCCGAGCAAGGCACCCGTTCCGTGCGCACAGCTCCATACGGCGACGGAAGGCGGCTACTGATCGTCACGGGGGAGCACTTCACCCCGGGCGCCGGCGACGTCGACGCACGGTTCGAGCGTCTCGCCCGGTGGGCCACCGGCTCCTTCGGGAAGCTCGACTTCACCCACCGCTGGGCGACGCAGGACAACGACTCCACCGACTCCGTGCCTCTCGTCGGGCCGCTCCCCATCGCCGGCCGCCACACCTACGTGGCGACCGGATTCGGCGGTTGGGGGCTGAGCAGCGGCATCATGACCGGCCAACTGCTGACCAAGCTGATCAACGGGCAGAAGTCCCCATGGAGCGAACTGTACGACCCCCGTCGCCTGGGCACCGTCGTACGCGAGGCGCCTGCCTTCCTCAAACACCAGGCCCAGGTTGCCCGGCACTTCATCGGCGACCGGCTCCCGACTTCGTCGGGCGGCTCTGCGGACGGCATCGCCCCGGGAGACGGCTCGGTCGTCCTTGTCGGCGGCCACCACTGCGCGGTTCATCGCGACGACGACGGAGAGATCCACGCCGTCGCCGCGCGCTGTACGCATCTGGGCTGCCTGGTCGCATTCAACCGGGCGGAACGCACCTGGGAGTGCCCCTGCCACGGATCCCGCTTCGACCCTGACGGGAATGTCGTCCAAGGCCCCGCGACCAGGCCCCTCGAGCGCCGGAACATCTGACGACATCAGGAAATGCCGTCGTGTCCGGCCCGGATTTCGAAAGGCATTCTGCCGGGCCGGCCGCAGACGTGGAGCAGTTCTGCGGCGTTGCGTAGCCGATGTTCCCCGGGACTCTTCGCAGAGTCCCGGGGCTGTTTTCCTCAGAAGAGGCGTCGGATCAGGCGAGCGGGCCGATGGTGCCGTAGTACGTGCCCAGCTCGTCACGGTAACGGTGGTCGCCGAGGTGCTTGTCCTGGTCGAACTCGGGAGCGTCCTTGATCTGCTGCTTGGTGCGGTCGACGAAGATCTTCTGCCCCTCCGGGTCGATGCTGACCACCGTGCTCGCCGGGAGCAGAACCTCCTTGCCGAAGATCCACACACCGGTGTCCACCACCAGGTAGGCGTCACCGACCTCGTCGGAGTGCTTGTCGACCTTGCCGATGCTGCCGTCCGTGGCCTCGACCTTGTACCCGGTGAGGTCGGCGCCCGTCAGCCCCGCCGTCGGCTTGTAACTCCACACATTTTCAGTCACGCGAAAAACAACTCCTCCGGTAAACGGAGGACAGCAGGGTCCCCGCTGTTCCTCCTTTTTCCAAACGCGCACACAGCGTTTTCCATGACCGCTGCCGTTTGCGGGTGCCCTGCGTTCGGGGTTTCACGCTCCCAATCAAGCCAGGTTCTCTGATTCTTGTGCCGGAAAATACGCAGACAGCGCCCGCCCTGGTTACTACGCTTGGATATTCGGCTGGAAATAGGAGTGCCCCGGGGCGATGAAAATCACGGAAATGACGCCGCCAGGACTGTCGCGCTCGCAGTGGGCGCCCTGCATGTCGGTTCAGGTCCGTGGTGGGACTCGCAGGGCGAGCAGAGCGGTGTCGTCGCTCGCCCAGTCGCCGCTGTACTCGGCCAGCAGTTCGCCGAGGTGGGTGACGATGCCCTGAGCGTCCAGGTCACGGCAGCCTGCGAGGGCGGCGGCCAGCGCGTCCTCGCCGAACAGGGGGCGTTCGCCGGAGGCGGCGGTGCGGCGGGCGCGGGCTTCGGTGGCGCCGTCGGTGTAGAGGAGCAGGGTGTCGCCGGCGGCGAGGCGGAAGCGGACGTCGCTGAGGTGCACGTCGGGCAGGACGCCCAGCAGGCTGCCGGGCCGGCCGACTTCGCGGACACGGCCGTCGGCGCGCCGGATCAGGGCCGGAAGGTGGCCTGCCGTACAGAGGCGGCCCGCGATGCCGCCGGGGGTGGCGCGGAAGGTGGCGTAGACGGCGGTCAGGAATCGTTCACCCTTGCGCTGGTCGAGCAGGGCGGAGTTGAGGTGCCCCAGGACGGTGGCGGGTGAGAGATGCTGGGTGGCCTCGGCCCGCAGGGTGTACCGGGCCAGTGCGGTGACCTTGGCGGCTTCTGTGCCTTTGCCGCATACGTCGCCCATGACGGTGCACCACCACGGCCCCTTGGCGTGAAAGAGGTCGTAGAAGTCGCCGACCACCATGGTGCCGCCCGCGGCGGGCAGGTACGAGGCCGCCGTCTCCAGCGCGGGGACCTTGGGCAGTGCCGGGGGCAGGAGACTGTCCTGGAGGCTGCGCGCCAGCTTGCTGGAAATTTCCAGGGCGTCCTGGGCTGCGGCGAGAGCCCCCTGCACGGTCGTCAGGGTGGTACGGAGGTTGATCTCATTGCTGACGGCGCGGGCCATGGCGGCCAGCGTGCCCAGCTCCGCGGACTGCCAGGCGTGGGAGTTGTCGTCGATCACGCACATACCGCCCAGCACCTCGCCGGCCGGGCTGAGGATGGGATAGCCGGCCCAGGCACCGATCTTCGTCGGCGCCACGGAGGGATGTTCGTGGGTGCGGGGGTCGGCTGCGGCGTCCTCGACGATGAAGGGCTGCCCGGCCAGGCCGATGAGGAAGGAGCAGAAGGTCTCGCCCACCAGGCTCTGGCGTTCGGCCAGTGACCTGTCGGGTACTCCGATGGCGGACTTCCAGAACGAGCGCTGTTCGTCGACCAGGGTGATGAAGGCGCGTCCGCAGCCGGTGACCGCCGCGGCGAGTTGGGCCAGGTCGTCGAAGGCATCCTCGGGTCCGGTATCCATCAGTCCCGTTGCCGCCACCGCGGCCAGCCGTCGGGGATCCGACAGGGCCGCCGGCAGTCCGTCGTCTCGCAGGCCCCCGGCGAACATGCCCTCCGGCATGCGGCACCCCCTGCCTTCGGCGCCCAGGATCCGGCAGCAGTCACAACGGTGATCGGACCGCCGGACGTCAACTCAATTGACGCATCGCCACAGTAGTCCCCCGTCAGGCGACACAGACACCGAAAGACACATCTGCGCTGGTCAGGGAGTCAACGGAGGCCGAAAGACCAACTCAGCGGTCCGGCCTGGCGGCCGGCACTCACTGTTCGGGCTTCGCCCTTCCCGCGTCTCCGGCCCGCCGGGGCGGTGTGAAGGTGTAGAGGTCGAGCACGTCGGGGCAGGGTGCCACGCCGGGGCCGCCGGCCCGGACCCAGGTGATGATGTCCTCGGTGGCGTCGGGATCGTTGACGAGGCCGAGCCAGACGGGGCGGGCGCCGGACGCGCGGGCGGCGGCGGACGGCTGGACGACGATCACGTTGGCGTGTTCGCACACGTCGAGGCATTCGGAGACGCGCACGGGCACGTTCTCGGCGAGGCGCGCGGTCTGCTGCGCGTGGTCGACCCCGGGCACCTTCGGGGTGCCGCAGCAGCAGTCCCGGCAGACGACGACGCGGCACGGCGCGGGTGATGCGGCGGTGGGTGCCGGGGGTTCGGTCGGCGCGGACGCGGGGCGGGAGGGGAGCACGGGCAGCCTCGGGTGTCGGGGCTCGTACGCGGAGCCCGGCCTACGGACGTCCTCCTCGCCGGGCGGCGTGGAGGTGCCAGCAGGTCTTCGGACTCGGGTTCGTCCGGTCGGGGCCGCCTTCCCGGTCTCCCAGTGGCGTTCGGTGCCCCGCCCGTCCCCCTCACCGCTGCGCGTCAGTTCCGGATTCGCACCGGATTCCCTGGCCTCGGATGTGGCTCGACTGGCCCGCCGAGGCTATCAACTCCGTATCCCCAACTCCGTACCCCTCTCAGGTCGTGCGCTCGGTCACCGGGTACGGCACGAAGGTGCTGGTGTTCTCGTCGATGCGCAGGGTCCGCCCGAGGGGCGGCGCGGCCCGCTGGGGGCAGTCGAGGCGTTCGCAGACGCGGCAGCCCATGCCGATGGGGATGGCGGCGGAGGGGCTGGTGAGGTCGAGCCCGTCGGAGTAGACGAGGCGGTGGGCGTGCCTGATCTCGCAGCCCAGCCCGATGGCGTACGTCTTGCCGGGCTCGCCCCAGCCTCCGCGGTGCCGGGTGACCGCGCGGGCGGTCCACAAGTACCGCTGCCCGTCGGGCATTTCGGCGACCTGGACGTGGATGCGGCCGGGTGCGGCGAACGCCTCGTAGACGTTCCACAGCGGGCAGGTGCCGCCGGCCCGGGAGAAGTGGAACCCGGTGGCGGACTGCCGTTTGGACATGTTGCCGGCCCGGTCGACCCGCACGAAGGAGAAGGGCACGCCCCGCAGGCGAGGGCGCTGGAGGGTGCTGAGCCGGTGGCAGACGGTCTCGTAGCCGAGGCCGTAGCGGTCGGTGAGCCGCTCGATGTCGTAGCGCACCTCCTCGGCCGCCGTGTGGAAGGCGGTGTACGGCAACACCAGCGCGGCGGCGTAGTAGTTGGCGACGCCGATGCGGGCCAGGGTGTGGGCGGGCGAGCCGGCCGGGAAGTCCTCGGCGGCCTGCCGGTCCAGTTCGCCCGCGTACTCCAGCAGGGCGAGCTGGGTCGCCATGCGGAAGGCGCGCTGGCCGGGGCGCAGGAGGGTCGACAGGTGCAGGGTGCGGGTCGCCTCGTCGTAGTGGTGCAGTCGGTCGCCGGCGCCGGTGGGCGGGCGGATGCCGGGGGTTTCGGGGGTGTCGGCCAGGCGGATCCCGTGGGCGTCGGTCAGGCGTTGGGTCAGGGCACGGAGGACCTCGCCGGGCCGGATGCCGATCCGCTCGGCGAGCTGCTCGGCCGCCAGGTCGGTGTCGTGGAGGTAGTTCTGGCGGCGGTAGAAGAAGTCGCGGATCTCCTCGTGCGGCGAGCGGGGCGGCGAGTCGCCGGTGTCGCGGCCGTCGGCCCCCGCGAGCCGTTCGGACAGCAGTTGGTTGCGGCGGCCCAGGTCGAGCAGGACCTGCGCGACCGCGGGCATGCGTGAGGCCAGTTCGGCGAGGTCGGTCGGGGAGACCCGGGCGGCGGCGATCTCGCCCGTGAGCGCCTCGCGCAGGTCGGCCACGAGCCGGGCGGTGTCGCGCTCGGAGAAGAAGCCCGGGTCGACGCCGAACGTCTCGGTGAGCCGGAGCAGGACGGGCACGGTGAGGGGGCGGGAGTCGTGCTCCATCTGGTTCAGATAGCTCGGGGAGATGCCCAGGACGCGGGCGAGTTCCGCCTGGCTCATCCGGCGTTCCTCACGCAGCCGCCGCAGCCGCGCACCCGCGTAGGTCTTGCTCACCCGCGCACCTCCAGGTCCGAGACGGTTCGGGACCCGGTCAGCGTACGCGAACGCCCACCTCGCACAGCCTTCGCAAGCTTGGCAAACAGCGGCGAAAAGATTCGCAGAACTTGGCAGACGTCCATCATTGATGGCACTCGGTGCCAGTGTCAGAGTCTTCCTGCGACCCGCCGAACCCTGTTGGAGGCCAGCAACATTGCTCTGCTTCGCCCCGGGCGACGGCGGGCCGCATTCCCACTTCACGACACGCAGTGCCGTCCCATGTCGCGATCGGCACGGGCTTGGCAGACGCAACAGACCGAGGAGACGGTGACAGTCATGGCAGAGGCGAGGACGCGGGCGGCCGAAGAACTCGCACGGCGCTGGACCACCGACCCGCGCTGGCAGGGCATCGAGCGCACCTACGGCGCCGAGGACGTCGTACGACTGTCCGGCAGCGTCCGTGAGGAGAACACCCTGGCCCGGCGCGGTGCCGAGCGGCTGTGGCGCCAACTGCACGAGCGGGACTACGTCCACGCGCTCGGCGCGCTCACCGGAGGACAGGCCGTGCAGCAGGTCAAGGCCGGCCTCCAGGCGATCTATCTGTCCGGCTGGCAGGTCGCCGCGGACGCCAACCAGGCCGGGCACACCTACCCCGACCAGAGCCTGTACCCGGCCAACTCCGTTCCCCAGGTGGTCCGCCGGATCAACAACGCCCTCCTGCGCGCCGACCAGATCGCCACCGCCGAGGACGCCGGTGACACGACCGACTGGCTCACGCCGATCGTCGCCGACGCCGAGGCCGGGTTCGGCGGCCCGCTGAACGCCTTCGAACTGACCAAGGCGATGATCGCGGCCGGCGCGGCCGGCATCCACTACGAGGACCAGCTCGCCTCCGAGAAGAAGTGCGGCCACCTCGGCGGCAAGGTCCTGGTGCCGACCTCGCAGCACATCCGCACCCTCAACGCGGCCCGGCTCGCCGCCGACATCGCCGATGTGCCGACCGTCGTCATCGCCCGCACCGACGCCCTCGCCGCGAACCTGATCACCAGCGATGTCGACGAGCGCGACGCCGAGTTCGTGACCGGCGAACGCACGGCGGAGGGCTTCTACCGGGTGCGCAACGGCATGGCGCCGGTCATCGCGCGCGGGCTGGCCTACGCCCCGTACGCCGACCTCATCTGGGTGGAGACCGGTACGCCGGATCTCGCGCAGGCGCGGGAGTTCGCGGAGGCGATCCACGCCCGGTACCCGGATCAGATGCTCGCCTACAACTGCTCGCCGTCGTTCAACTGGAAGGCCGCGCTGGACGACGACCAGATCGCCAAGTTCCAGCGGGAGTTGGGGGCGATGGGGTACCGGTTCCAATTCATCACGCTGGCCGGGTTCCACTCGCTCAACCACGGGATGTTCGACCTTGCGCGGGGTTACGCCGAGCACGGGATGACAGCGTATGTGGACCTTCAGGAGCGGGAGTTCGCCGCGCAGGCCCACGGGTTCACCGCCGTCAAGCATCAGCGGGAGGTCGGTACCGGGTACTTCGACCTCGTGTCGACGGCGGTCAATCCCGCCTCTTCCACGACCGCGCTGGCCGGGTCCACCGAGGAAGAGCAGTTCCACTAGGCCGGTTCGTCGTCTGCGGGTGCGTGGGGGCTGGTCGCGCAGTTCCCCGCGCCCCTCATAGGGCGATGCCCTGAACGTTCCCAGTCAGGAGAACTCGATGTCCACCACTGCACCGACCCGACACGTCCGCGTTCTTGGTACCCAGGGCGACCGCCACGACGAGATCCTCACCCCCGCCGCCCTGGACTTCGTCGGCCGGCTGGCCGCGGAGTTCGGTGAGCGCCGTCAGGACCTGATGAGAGAACGCCGGCGCCAGGCCCTCCGGCTCGCCGCGGGCTCCCCGCTCGACTTCCCCATGGTCACCTCCGCCGTCCGCGCCGATCCCACCTGGCGCGTCGTACCGCCCGCCCCGGGGCTGGCCGACCGGCGCGTGGAGATCACCGGGCCGCCCGATCGCCGTACGGCGTCCGACGCGCTCAACTCCGGTGCCCAGGTGTGGGTGGCCGACTTCGAGGACGCCACCTCCCCGACCTGGGACAACGTCATCGACGGCCAGATCGCACTGCTCGACGTCAGCGAGCGGCACACCACCCTCGTGGTCCGCCCCCGCGGCTGGCATCTGGACGAGGAGCACCTCGCCCACGACGGCCGCCCCGTGCCCGCCGCCCTCGTGGACTTCGGGCTCTACTTCTTCCACTGCGCGCAGCGCCAGATCGACGCCGGCCACGGGCCGTACTTCTACCTGCCCAAGCTGGAGAACCGGTACGAGGCGCGGCTGTGGAACGACGTCTTCGTCCTCGCCCAGGAGTTGCTCGGGATCCCGCGCGGCACGATCCGGGCCACGGTTCTCATCGAGACGATCACCGCCGCGTTCGAGATGGAGGAGATCCTCTACGAGCTGCGCGAGCACGGTTCCGGGCTCAACACGGGCCGCTGGGACTATCTGTTCAGCCTGATCAAGACGTTCGGCCACCGCACCGACTTCCTGTTGCCGGACCGGGCGAAGGTGACGATGACCGCCCCCTTCATGCGGGCGTACACCGAACTGCTGGTGCGCACGTGCCACAAGCGGGGCGCCCATGCCATCGGCGGCATGGCCGCACAGGTGCCCCGAAAGGATCCGGCCGCCGACGAGGCCGCGCTCGCCGAGGTCCGGCTGGACAAGGAGCGGGAGGCGGAGGACGGCTTCGACGGGTCGTGGGTGGCCCACCCGGGCCTCGTCCCGGTCTGCCGCGAGGTCTTCGACGGTGTCCTCGGCACACGGCCGCACCAGATCGACCGTACGCGTGACGACGTGGAGGTGACGCCCTCCGACCTGCTGTCCGTGCGCCGGATCAGCGGGCCGCCCACCGCCGAGGGCGTGCGCACCAACGTCGCCGTCGCGCTGCGCTACTTCGCCGCCTGGCTGCGCGGGCAGGGGGCCGTCGCCATCAACGGCCTGATGGAGGACGCGTCCACCGCCGAGATCGCCCGGGTGCAGATCTGGCAGTGGCTGCGGCACCGGGTGATCGACCGGGAGGCGGTGCTGCGGCTCCTCGACGACGAGCTCGTGGCGCTGGGCGCCGAGTACCCGTGGGCGCCGGTCGACGAGATCCGTGCGCTGTTCGAACGGACCGCTTTGGTGGGCGAGTTGCCGCTGTTCTTCACCCCGGACGCTTACACCCGTCACCTGGTGCGCCGGACGGAGGCCTGGGCATGAGCGAGGGCATCCGGCGGGTCGGTGTGGTCGGTGGCGGGCAGATGGGCGCCGGGATCGCCGAGGTGTGCGCGCGGGCCGGGCTCGACACGGTGCTGTGCGAGGTGGACGCGGTCGCGGCGCGGGCCGCCCGGGACCGGGTGGCGGCGTCGCTGGAGCGCGCGGTGCGGCGGGGGAAGCTGGAGGAGACGGCCGCGGCCGGCGCGCTCGCCCGGCTGGTGTTCACCGGCAGCCTGGAGGACCTGGCCGACCGGCAGCTCGTGGTCGAGGCCGTCGTGGAGAACCCGGACGCCAAGACCGAGGTGTTCGCAGCGCTCGACAAGATCGTCGAGGACCCGGCGGCCGTACTGGCCACCAACACCTCCTCGCTGCCGATCATGCGGCTCGGCATGGCGACATCCCGCGCGGACCGGGTCGTGGGCCTGCACTTCTTCAATCCCGTTCCGGTCCTGCCGCTGGTGGAGGTCGTGACCTCGCTGCACACCTCGGCCGCGACCGTCGACGCGGTCGAGGACTTCGCGGGCCGCAGGCTCGGCAAGACCGTGATCCGCTCCCGCGACCGGGCCGGCTTCGTCGTCAACGCGCTGCTGATCCCGTACCTGCTGTCGGCGATCCGGATGGCGGAGTCCGGCTTCGCCACCGCCGCCGACATCGACACCGGTATGGAACTGGGCTGCGCCCACCCCATGGGCCCGCTCAGGCTCGCGGATCTGATCGGCCTCGACACCGTCGCCTCGATCGCCGAGTCCCTCTACGACGAGTTCAAGGAGCCCCTGTACGCCCCGCCGCCGCTGCTCCAGCGCATGGTGGAGGCGGGGCTGCTGGGCCGCAAGAGCGGCCGCGGGTTCCACGGGTACGGCCGGATAGGCTGACCCGCGTAGCTGGTTCGCCCCGTCCGCCAGGCGGGATGCGTCGTAAGAGGGAACCCGGTGGGAATCCGGGACTGCCCCGCAGCGGTGAGCGGGAACGACCGCCGTCATACGCACTGAGCCCGACGTACAGGGCCTGGGAAGCGACGGCCAGTAGGTGTCCTCACGAAGTGAGGACGTGCCCGCGAGTCCGAAGACCTGCCAACTGCCCGCGCGCGAACCACTCGTACGCGGACATCCCGGTGACCTCGAGGGCGGGTCGGCGCACATGACCGAGCGGACGGCCCTGCGGCCGTCGCCGTCCGGTCCGTCGCCCCTTCGCGCCCTCCTCCCGTCGCCGGGATCTCAGGGATTCATCTCGCGAAGGAGATCTCCGTGACCACCAAGCCCGCAGCCGCGGCAGCACGGGCCACCGTGTACGGCTACCCCCGCCAGGGCCCGAACCGGGAACTGAAGAAGGCGATCGAGGGCTACTGGAAGGGCCGCGTCACCGCCGACGCGCTGCGCTCCACCGCCGCCGAACTGCGCCTCGCCAACTGGCGCCGGCTCGCCGAGGCCGGCATCCACGAGGTGCCGACCGGCGACTTCTCGTACTACGACCACGTCCTGGACACCACCGTCGCCCTCGGCGCGATCCCCGAGCGGCATCGCACCGCCGTCGAGACCGACGCCCTGGACGGCTACTTCGCCATGGCCCGCGGCACGCAGGACGTCGCGCCGCTGGAGATGACGAAGTGGTTCGACACCAACTACCACTATCTCGTGCCGGAGTTGGGCCCGGACACCGTCTTCACGGCGGACTCCGCCAAGCAGGTCGCCGAGCTGAAGGAGGCCCTGGCGCTGGGCCTGAGCGCCCGCCCGGTCCTGGTCGGCCCGGTCACCTACCTGCTGCTCGCCAAGCCGGCACCCGGGGTCGCCGCGGACTTCGAGCCGCTCACCCTGCTGGACCGGCTGCTGCCGGTGTACGCGCGCATCCTGGCCGACCTGCGCGCGGCGGGCGCCGAGTGGGTCCAGCTCGACGAGCCGGCGCTCGTCCAGGACCGCACCCCGGCCGAGCTGAACGCCGCCGGGCGCGCCTACCGTGACCTCGGCGCCCGCACCGACCGGCCGAAGCTGCTGGTTGCCTCGTACTTCGACCGGCTCGGCGAGGCACTGCCCGTGCTCGCCAAGGCGCCGGTCGAGGGGCTGGCGCTGGACTTCACCGAGTCGGCGGCGGCCAACCTGGAGGCACTCGCCGCCGTCGGCGGGCTGCCCGGCAAGCGGCTGGTGGCCGGTGTCGTCAACGGCCGCAACGTCTGGGTCAACGACCTGTCCGCGTCGCTCGCCACGCTCGGCACCCTGCTGGGCCTGGCGGACCGGGTCGACGTCTCGGCCTCCTGCTCCCTGCTGCACGTGCCGCTGGACGCGACGGCCGAGCGGGACATCGAGCCGCAGATCCTGCGCTGGCTGGCGTTCGCGCGGCAGAAGACCGCCGAGGTCGTCACCCTCGCCAAGGGCCTCGCCCAGGGCACCGGCGCGATCACCGCCCAACTCGCCGCCAACCGGGCCGACCTGGCCTCGCGCGCCGGCTCGCCGATCACCCGCGACGCGGCCGTCCGCTCCCGCGCGGCGGCCGTCACCGCCGCGGACGCCCGCCGCTCACAGCCGTACGCCGAGCGGAGTGCCGCCCAGCGCGCGCACCTCGGGCTGCCGTTGCTGCCGACCACCACGATCGGCTCGTTCCCGCAGACCGGCGAACTGCGTACCGCACGCGCCGACCTGCGGGCCGGCCGGATCGGCGCGGCCGCCTACGAGGAACGCGTCAAGGCCGAGATCCAGGAAGTGATCGCCTTCCAGGAGAAGACCGGCATCGACGTCCTGGTGCACGGCGAGCCCGAACGCAACGACATGGTCCAGTACTTCGCCGAGCGGCTGACCGGATACCTCGCCACGCAGCACGGCTGGGTGCAGTCCTACGGCACCCGCTACGTCCGCCCGCCGATCCTGGCAGGCGACATCTCGCGGCCCGAGCCGATGACGGTGCGCTGGACGACGTACGCCCAGTCCCTCACCTCGCGCCCGGTCAAGGGCATGCTCACCGGCCCGGTCACCATGCTCGCCTGGTCCTTCGTCCGCGACGACCAGCCGCTCGGCGAGACGGCCCGCCAGGTCGCGCTCGCCCTGCGCGACGAGGTGAACGACCTCGAGGCGGGCGGCACTTCCGTCATCCAGGTCGACGAGCCGGCCCTGCGGGAGACCCTGCCGCTGCGCGCCACCGATCGCGGCGGGTACCTCGCCTGGGCCACGGAGGCGTTCCGGCTCACCACGGGCGGGGTCCGGCCGGACACCCAGATCCACACCCACATGTGCTACGCCGAGTTCGGCGACATCGTCGAGGCCATCGACGACCTCGACGCGGACGTCATCAGCCTGGAGGCCGCCCGCTCGCACATGCAGGTCGCCCGCGAACTCGCCGCCCACGGCTATCCGCGCGAGGCCGGGCCGGGTGTCTACGACATCCACTCGCCCCGTGTGCCGGGCACGCAGGAGGCCGCCGAACTCCTCCGCACCGGTCTCAGGGCGATCCCCGCCGAACGGCTGTGGGTCAACCCCGACTGCGGTCTGAAGACCCGCGGCTGGCCGGAGACCCGAGCCTCGCTGGAGAACCTGGTGGCGGCGGCCCGTACGGTACGGGGCGAGCTGTCCGCGCCCTGACCCGGCCGACGGCCCTCACCGCTGTTGCGGTGAGGGCCGTCGGGCAGTGAGGAGCACGGCATGACCCCGGCAGGAGGAGCGACCGCGTGACCAGCCGCGTCACCTTCATCTCACCCGCAATGAACGCGGCGCTGCGCCAGGCCCGCTTCGACGACGGCGGGACCCCGCTCGACGACAGCGGCACGGCACAGGCCGGCGCGGCCGCCGGGACCCTGCCCTCGGCCGCCCGGGTGTTCACCTCGCCGAGCCTGCGCTGCCGTCAGACGGCCGAGGCGCTCGGTCTGCACGGCGCGGCGGCACCGGAACTGGCGGGCATGGAGATGAGCCGCTGGCGGGGCCGCACGCTCGACGAGGTGAGCGCCGCCGAGCCGGAGTCGGTGGGCCGCTGGCTCACGGAACCGGGGTGCGCGCCGCACGGGGGTGAGTCGGTGCGGGCCTTCTGCGACCGGGTCGCCCGGTGGCTGACGGCCGCGCGGGACCTGGACGGCCGTACGCTCGCCGTGGTCGAGCCCGAGGTCGTCCGCGCGGCCGTCGTGCACGCGCTCGGCATGACCGCGGCGGCATTCTGGCGCCTTGACGTGGCCCCGTTGACGGCGACAGAGCTCAGTGGGCGGAGCGGGCGGTGGAACCTGCGGCTGGGGCGGCCCCTTGCCGCGCCGGACGCCGGCTAGATACGGCCGCCGGGGTTCAGGACGCCATGTCACGGTGGCGGCGCAGCAGTGCCGCGACGGCGCAGCGCAGACAGTCCCGGTCCGCGTCCGCCTGCGTCGCCGCACCGTCGGCGCACGCCGTGCCCGGCTGCTCGCGGCAGCGTTCCGGCGGCTGCGCGACCAGTGTCTCCAGGTCCCGCAGGAGCTGCTCGGTCCGTCTGACCTGCTGGCCGAGTACGCGCACCCGAGCGCTCTGGCCGCCGATCTGGCGCCGGCTGGCGATCAGTTGCTCGTACTCCTCCACGGTGAGCGCCACCGCCTCGCGGCCGCCGAGAGTGATGCGGCGGGGCTGTGGATGTCTGGCCACTCGGCTCCTTTCGCTCCCCGCCGGATCGGCTGTCGGGTAATCGGCCGGTCGTCCTTGCCATGTCTGTCCGATCGACTCGGTGTCCGACGAACGCGAAAGGGCCCCCGGATGGTTCCGCGGGCCCTCGCGCGTGAGCGCATCCCGGTCAGTTCGGGGCGGCCACCGCCGAGGCCGGTGCCGCGGCGGCCGGCTTGGGGTTCAGCAGCCGCTCGGCCAGCTCGCCGAAGAGGAGCCCGAAGCCCGCCCACAGCGTGACCTGCATGGCCAGCGCGGAGAGCCGGAACCGCCACAGCACGGTGGCCGGGAAGTCCGCGGGAACCTCGTTGACGACCGGCAGGAACGCGAACGCCAGGCCGATCACCACGGCGAACGCGGCCACCGCGACGACGGTGGCGTACCAGGTGCCCAGCTTCGGGGTGAGGCGCTTGCCCAGCATCGTCGCCGCCACCGCGAGCAGGACGCTGAGCACCATCATCAGGAAGTACAGGGTGGTTCGTTTGCCGATGGTGTCGGGGTCGCCCACGGCGGGCGGGTTGGCCGGATATTTCAGGAACGGCACGACGTAGACGGCGAGCAGCGCGCAGCCGGACAGCAGCAGGGCGGTGGCCCGCGGGGTGAAGCGGCCGACGCGGCCGAGGGCGAAGCAGTAGGCGAGGGCGGCGATGCCGCCGAAGGAGACGCCGTAGATCAGGACACCGGTGGCGAGGCCGGCGGTGGACTGGAGGCGGCGGGAGACGAGTTCGACCTCGTGCGCGTGCCCGGCGGCGTGGGCCTCCTCGAAGCCGATCGCCTTGTCGACGCTCGGCTCACCGAGGACGTAGGCCACGATCAGCGCGAGCACGCCCGCGCCGAGGCCGGCGAGCATGCCTCGCACGAGAAGGTTTCGCACGGTTGCGGAGTTCATGAGGGTTGCGGCTCCCCGGCGTCAGTGGCAGGGGAACCCGAGCAGGTGGCGGGCGTCGTGCACCCACTCGTGGACGTCCTCGCCGGAGACGACGGAGGTGGCGCCCTGTTCGGCGCCGACGAAGTACAGCAGGACCAGCATCAGGATGCCGAAGAAGACCGCCCAGGGGACGATCGCGCCGATCGGCAGTTTGGCGGGGAGAGCGGGGCTGGTGGCGGTCGGCTGGGCGACATGCTGCGCCATGGCAGGGCCTCCTTTGGGAGTTCGCGTCCCATCTCGGTGGTGCACATGACGACGGCCACGGGTCTGACTCACCGCCCGCTTCGAAGGGGGCGGCATACAGTGGCGCGACCGTGCCGGATTCCCACCGGCTTCCGTCGTACCGTCGTCGATATCGCCATGACCGTACTCCTCGACCAGGACATGACCAATGGCGGGCGGGCCTGCGGGACCCTCCTCTGACCGAACCTTTACCTGCGACGAAAGCCGCGGAGCGCCCTTTCACCATCGGCCGCGTTCGATGCGGAGACCCAGGTCACAATGCGGGAGAGGGCAAGGTCACAGCCGTGACCACTGCTGCTCCTTTGTCGATCTGACCTAGCATCCGAGCATGACGGTCCTGCCTGACGACGGGCTCTCGCTGGCCGCCGAGTTCCCTGACGCAACCCATGAGCAGTGGCAACACCTGGTGGAAGGTGTGCTGCGCAAGGCGGGCAAGGACGTCTCGGGCCCGGCCGCGGAAGACGCCCTGTCCACTGCCCTGGAGGACGGGTTGCGCACCCGCCCTCTGTACAGCGCTCGTGACGCCGCGCCCGATGCCGGCCTGCCCGGGTTCGCCCCGTTCGTCCGCGGCGGTCGCGCCGAGGGCAACACGGCCGGCGGCTGGGACGTCCGGCAGCGGCACACGGCGCTCACGGACGGCGTGGTGCTCGCGGACCTGGAGAACGGCGTCACCTCGCTCTGGCTGCTCCTCGGCGAGGGCGGCATTCCCGTGACGGAACTCGCCCGCGCCCTGGACGGCGTCTACCTCGACCTGGCCCCCATCGCCCTGGACGCGGGCAGTGAGGTGGAGCCCGCCGCGCGTGAGCTGCTGCGGCTGTACGAGGAGCGGGGCGTCGCGAAGGAGGCGGCGCGCGGCACCCTCGGCGCGGACCCGCTCGGCCACGAGGCCCGTACCGGAAAGTCCTTCGAGTTCGCTCCCGTCGCCGCGCTGGCCAGGCTGTGCGCCGAGGAGTACCCGGGGCTGCGGGCACTGACCGTGGACGCGCTGCCGTACCACGAGGCCGGTGGCTCGGCCGCCCAGGAGCTGGGCTGCTCGCTGGCGACCGGTGTCGCGTATCTGCGGGAGCTGACCGGGGCCGGGCTGACGGTCGAACAGGCCGGTGCGCAACTGGAGTTCCGCTACGCCGCCACCGCCGACCAGTTCCTGACCATCGCCAAGCTGCGCGCCGCGCGCCGGCTGTGGGCGCGGGTGACCGAGGTGTGCGGGGCGCCGAGCGCGCAGGTACAGCACGCCGTCACCTCGCCGGTGATGATGACGCGCCGCGACCCCTGGGTGAACATGCTGCGCACGACGGTCGCCACGCTGGCCGCCGGTGTCGGCGGCGCCGACTCCGTGACGGTGCTGCCGTTCGACCACGCGCTCGGCCTGCCGGACGCGTTCGCGCGGCGCATCGCCCGCAACACCTCGACCATCCTCATCGAGGAGTCGCACCTGGCCCGGGTGATCGACCCGGCGGGCGGCTCCTGGTACGTGGAGCGGCTCACCGACGAACTGGCCGAGGCGGGCTGGGAGTTCTTCCAGCGCATCGAGGGTGCGGGTGGCCAGGCCAAGGCCCTTCGCTCCGGGCAGCTCGGCCAGGACCTCGCCGACACCTGGGAGGCCCGCACCGGCAAGCTCGCGGGGCGACGCGAACCGGTCACCGGGGTCAGCGAGTTCCCGAACCTCGCCGAGCAGCCCGTGGAGCGCGAGCCCGCCCCGGAGCCCCGCTCGGGCGGCCTCCCCCGCGTCCGGCGCGACGAGGCGTACGAGGCGCTGCGCGCCCGCTCCGACGCCCACCTGGCCGCGACCGGCTCCCGGCCGCGGATCTTCCTGGCCGCGCTCGGTCCGGCCGCCGCCCACACGGCGCGCCTCACCTTCGCCTCGAACCTGTTCCAGGCGGGCGGCATCGAGCCCGTCACCGAGGGCACGTTCGAGGAGAGCGGCGCCACCGAGGTGTGCCTGTGCTCCAGTGACGCTCTCTACGAGGAGCAGGCCGAGACCGTGGCCGCCGAGTTCAGGTCGGCGGGCGCCAGGCATGTGTTCCTCGCGGGCCGTCCCGGGCAGTACACCGATGTCGACGGCTACGTCTTCGCGGGCTGTGACGCCGTCGCCGTGCTGTCCGCCACCCTCGACCGCATGGGAGTGTCCTGATGGGAATCCCCGACTTCTCCGGGATCGAGCTCGGGGAGCCGAGGACCGACGCCGACGTCGACGAGTGGCGGAAGGCGGCCGGGAACGACGGAGCCTTCTGGGAGACCCCGGAGGGCATCGCGGTCAAGCCGCTGTACACCGGCCGTGACCTGGAGGGCCTGGACTTCCTCGGCACCTACCCGGGCATGGCGCCGTATCTGCGCGGCCCCTACCCGACGATGTACGTCAACCAGCCCTGGACGATCCGCCAGTACGCGGGCTTCTCGACCGCCGAGGAGTCCAACGCGTTCTACCGGCGCAACCTGGCGGCGGGCCAGAAGGGCCTGTCGGTCGCCTTCGACCTGCCCACGCACCGGGGTTACGACAGCGACCACCCGCGCGTGACGGGCGACGTCGGCATGGCGGGTGTCGCGATCGACTCGATCTACGACATGCGGCAGCTCTTCGACGGCATCCCGCTGGACAAGATGACCGTGTCGATGACGATGAACGGCGCCGTGCTGCCGGTGCTCGCGCTGTACATCGTGGCGGCGGAGGAACAGGGCGTAGCGCCCGAGAAGTTGGCCGGGACCATCCAGAACGACATCCTCAAGGAGTTCATGGTCCGCAACACCTACATCTATCCGCCGAAGCCGTCGATGCGGATCATCTCCGACATCTTCGCCTTCACCTCGCAGCGGATGCCGCGCTACAACTCGATCTCCATCTCCGGCTACCACATCCAGGAGGCCGGGGCCACGGCCGACCTGGAGCTGGCGTACACGCTCGCGGACGGCGTCGAGTACATCCGCGCCGGCCGTGAGGCGGGCCTGGACGTGGACGCGTTCGCGCCTCGCCTGTCGTTCTTCTGGGCGATCGGCATGAACTTCTTCATGGAGGTCGCCAAGCTGCGCGCGGCGCGGCTGCTGTGGGCGAAGCTGGTGAAGCAGTTCGACCCGAAGAACTCCAAGTCGCTGTCCCTGCGCACGCATTCGCAGACCTCGGGCTGGTCGCTGACCGCGCAGGACGTGTTCAACAACGTCACGCGGACGTGCGTCGAGGCGATGGCGGCGACGCAGGGCCACACGCAGTCGCTGCACACCAACGCCCTCGACGAGGCGCTCGCGCTGCCCACCGACTTCTCGGCCCGCATCGCGCGCAACACCCAGTTGCTGATCCAGCAGGAGTCGGGCACGACCCGGGTCATCGACCCGTGGGGCGGCAGCGCCTACGTCGAGAAGCTGACGTACGACCTCGCGCGCCGCGCCTGGCAGCACATCCAGGAGGTCGAGGCGGCGGGCGGCATGGCCAAGGCGATCGACGCCGGCATCCCCAAGCTGCGCATCGAGGAGGCCGCGGCCCGCACCCAGGCCCGGATCGACTCCGGGCGCCAGCCCGTCATCGGCGTCAACAAGTACCGCGTCGACAGCGACGAGCAGATCGAGGTGCTCAAGGTCGACAACTCCTCCGTGCGCGCCCAGCAGATCGAGAAGCTGCGGCGGCTGCGGGCGGAGCGCGACGAGCAGGTCTGCCAAGACGCGCTGGACGCGCTCACCCGGGCCGCCGGCGGCGAGGGCAACCTGCTGGAGCTGGCGGTGAACGCGGCCCGCGCGAAGGCCACCGTCGGGGAGATCTCGGACGCCCTGGAGAAGGTGTACGGCCGGCACGCGAGCCAGATCCGTACCATCACCGGCGTGTACCGCAACGAAGCCGGGGAGTCGCCGTCCGTGGACCGCACCCGCACCCTCGTGTCCGGCTTCGAGGAGGCCGAGGGCCGCCGTCCGCGCATCCTGGTCGCCAAGATGGGCCAGGACGGCCACGACCGCGGCCAGAAGGTGATCGCCACCGCCTTCGCCGACCTCGGCTTCGACGTCGACGTCGGCCCGCTGTTCCAGACGCCCGCCGAGGTGGCCCGCCAGGCCGTCGAGGCGGACGTGCACATCGTCGGGGTGTCGTCGCTGGCCGCCGGTCACCTCACCCTCGTACCGGCGCTCAAGGAGGCGCTGGCCGAGGAAGGCCGCGAGGACATCATGATCGTGGTCGGCGGCGTGATCCCGCCGCAGGACGTGCCGACGCTCCTTGAGATGGGCGCTGCCGCGGTCTTCCCGCCGGGGACGGTGATCCCCGACGCCGCGTACGACCTCGTACAGCGGCTGGGGGCCGACCTCGGGCACGAGCTGTGATCGATCTCGATGCGTATGTGAAGGGCGTGCTCGACGGGAAGCGGGCGATCGTCGCGCGCGCCATCACGCTCGTCGAGTCCACCCGGCCGCAGCACCGGGTGCTGGCACAGCAGTTGCTCACCGAGCTGCTGCCGCACAGCGGGAAGGCGCGGCGGATCGGCGTCAGCGGGGTGCCGGGGGTCGGGAAGTCGACGTTCATCGACGCGTTCGGGACCATGCTCACGGGGCTGGGGTACCGGGTCGCGGTGCTGGCCGTCGACCCGTCGTCCAGCCGGACGGGCGGGTCGATCCTGGGTGACAAGACTCGGATGGAGCGCCTCGCGGTGGACCCGGCGGCCTTCATCCGCCCCTCCCCCACGGCCGGCACGCTGGGCGGGGTCGCCAAGGCCACCCGTGAGTCGATCGTGGTGATGGAGGCGGCGGGCTACGACGTGATCCTGGTGGAGACGGTCGGCGTCGGCCAGTCGGAGACCGCGGTCGCGAACATGGTCGACTCCTTCCTGCTGCTGACGCTGGCCCGCACCGGCGACCAGCTCCAGGGCATCAAGAAGGGCGTCCTGGAACTGGCCGACGTGCTCGCCGTCAACAAGGCCGACGGCCCGCACGAGCGCGACGCCCGCGCCGCCGCCCGCGAGCTGGCGGGCGCCCTGCGGCTGATGCACGGCAAGGACGCCGCCTGGACGCCGCCCGTCCTGCACTGCAGCGGGCGTGAGTCGATCGGCCTGGACACCGTCTGGGACCGGCTTGAACAGCACCGGACGCTGCTCGACTCCACCGGCCGGCTCGCCGCCAAGCGGCGTGAGCAGCAGGTCGACTGGACCTGGACCATGGTCCGCGACGAACTCCTGGGCCGCCTGAACGCGGACCCGTCGGTGCGGGCGGTCGCGCCGGGGCTCGAACAACAGGTCAGGGACGGTGAGTTGACGGCGACGCTGGCCGCCGAGCGGATCCTCGCGGCGTTCGAGGGCGTACGCGATCAGCACACCGAGGGGTCGGAACCGCGCGGCGCCACCAGCCCCGACTCGTAGGCGAACACGACGAGTTGGGCCCGGTCGCGCGCCCCCAGCTTGGTCATCGCCCGGCTGATGTGGGTCTTCGCCGTGAACGGGCTTATCACCATGTGCGCGGCGATCTCCTCGTTGGTCAGTCCGCGCGCCGCCAGAGCCGTCACCTCGCGTTCGCGGCGGGTCAGCCCCTCCAGGCCGGGTGCCGTGGCCCGGTCCGGAGGGCGGGAGACGAACTCGCCGATGAGGGTGCGGGTGACGGCCGGGGACAGCAGCGCCTCGCCGCGTGCCACCACCTCGATCGCCTGGAGCAGGTCGGCGGGTTCGGTGTCCTTCAGCAGGAAGCCGCTCGCGCCGGCCCGCAACGCCTCGAAGACGTACTCGTCGTGGCCGTAGTTGGTGAGGATCACCACGCGGACCGCCGACAGGGCCGGGTCCGCGGCGATGCGGCGGGTCGCCTCGATGCCCGTCATCACCGGCATCTGCACGTCGATCAGCGCGACGTCGGGTACCTGGGCGCGGATCAGCGCGAGACCCCGCTCGCCGTCCCCCGCCTCACCGACGACCTCGATGCCGTCCTCGGCGTCCAGCAGGGCCCGGAAGCCGGCCCGCATCAACGCCTGGTCGTCGACCAGCGCCACTCTGATCACGTCGTCCGTCATCCCGTCTCCCCCAGCGGCAGCCGCGCGAGCACCGCGAATCCGCCCTCCTCGCGCGGGGCGGCCTCCAGTGTGCCGCCGAGGGCGGTGACGCGCTCGCGCATACCGGTCAGACCGATGCCGGCGGTGGGCGGACGGGACGGGTCGGCGGTGCCGTCGTCCTCGACGCGTATCGTCAAGTCGCCCTCGTCGTAGGCGAGTTGCACGCTCACCTTGGCGGGTCCCGCGTGCCGGGCCGCGTTGGTGAGCGCCTCCTGGACGATGCGGTACATGGCCCGGTCGACGGTCGCAGCGAGCGGCCGCTCGTCGCCCGTCACACTCAGGTCGACCGCGAGGCCGGCGGCCCGCGCCCGCTCCACGAGCAGCGCGGGTGTGCCGGTGGGCTCGTCGGTGCGCAGCACCTCCAGCGTGGCGCGCAGTTCGCGCATGGCCTCGCCGCTCGCCTCCTGGATGGCGAGCAGCGCGGGCGGTACGTCCTCGCCGCGCTTGCGGGCGAGGTGCACGGCGACGCCGGCCTGGAGCTTGACGATGGAGATGCTGTGGGTGAGGGAGTCGTGCAACTCCCTCGCTATGCGCAGGCGTTCCTCGCCCGCTCTGCGCAACGCCGCTTCCTCGCGGGTGCGTTCGGCCTCCAGCGCACGCTGCTCGGTCTGGCGCAGATACGCCTGCCAGTTGCGGTCGGCGAGGCCGGTCACGACCGCGCACAGGAACCATCCGGCGAGCAGCAGTGCCTCGTGTACGACGTCCGAGGTGGCCGAGCCCGTCGCGACGTATCCGCCGAGGAAGACGCCGGCCGCGGCGGCTGCCGTGCCCCGGTGTCCGGTCCGGGCGGCCGTGTGCACCGCGCCCACGACGGGGATGGCGAGGCCGCTCGCGGGCCCGGCGTGGACGACGTCGGCGAGCAGACAGGCGGTGGTGATCGCGAGCACCACGCGCGGGGCGGTGCGGTGTGCGGCCAGGGCCAGTGAACCGGCCGCGATCAGCGCCCAGTCGACGGGCCCGGCACGGTCGTCCGCCACGGCGGCGAGCACCGTGATCGCGCCGACCACGACCGCGACGGTCGCGTCGGCGAACCGCTCGCGTGTGATTCGATGCCCGCTCATGCCCGCACACTAGACGGCGCCACCGACAGCGACGTCAGCCCTGTGGACGGCTCCTGGACTACTCCCGGCGCAGTAGTGCCGGCCACCGGCACGCCCCGCCGGCGCAGCCCCGACTCCGTTCGCCGGTACGACGACCCGAACCGCCCCGGCGGCGCACGCTACTGCCCATGTCCACACCCTTCCGTCACACCGAACCCCTTCCGCCCGCATCGGCCGCCGGCACCGTCGCCGAGGTGTACGCGCAGATCGCCCTCGACTTCGGCATCGCCGAGCCCTCCACCTTCGTGGTCCTGTCCTCGGCACCCGAACTCCTCGCCCCCGCCTGGGCGTTGCTGCGCGAGTCGCTCATCGCGGGTCCGGGCAGCCGCACCGGCAAGGAACTCGTGGCGCTCGGGGTGTCGCTCGCCAACAGGTGTCCGTTCTGCGTGGACGCGCACACCGTGCTGCTGCACGCCACCGGCGACCACGCGCTCGCCGAGCGGGTGGCCCGCGGGCAGACACCGCAGAACGAGGAGCACGCGCGCCTGCTCGCCTGGGGGCGGCACACACGCGTGCCCGGCGCCGACCTGGAGCCGTACCCGTTCCCGCGCGAGCACGCCCCCGCCTATCTCGGCACCGCGCTCACCTTCCACTTCATCAACCGGATCGCGTCGGCCCTGCTGACCGAGAACCTGCTCCCGGCGGGCGCCCAGCGCCTGCGGGCGGTACGCAGCATCGCGGGCCGGGCGCTCTCACGGACCGTGCGCCGCACCGCCCGCCCCGGCCGGTCGCTGGCGCTGCTCGACGACATCGACGCCGGTGAGGCGCCCGCGTGGGCACGCGGCACACCCGTCGGTATCGCGTACGCGTCGCTGCTCAGGGCGGCCATGAGCGGCGCGGGGCTCCTCGACGCCGAGGATCACGACCTGGTGGAGGCGGCCCTCCAGGACTGGGACGGCACGCATCCGCCGCTGGCCCTGGACGGGATCCCGGACCGCCGGGAGCGTCCCGGGGCGCGGCTGGCGCTGCTGGCCGCGCTGGCGCCGTACCGCATCACCGACGAGGACGTGGCGGCGTGGCGCCGGCCGGAGCACACCGACCACTGTCTGGTGCATCTCGTCGCGTACGGCGCCTTCATCGCCGTGGACCGCATCGAAAGCGCATTTTCCGCCCAAATCACCCAGGAGGCTCTGTAATTGGCCCAGGGCACCACGTAATCGCGTCCCGTCCGTAGTGGCATCGGCACGGAGCGAGTTGGCTCTTCCGCCTCACAGGGAGTCATGTGACACTGGCGTCCCGTCCGCAGTGCGGACTCCTTCCGCACCGTCCCCCACGAGAAGTGCGCCTTGCGTTCTCTTCCCTTGCCGCTCGCCCTCACCGCACGACTGTCGCCCGTCGTCGTGCTCGCCGCCGCTGGCTGGGCGCTGTCGTCCGGGCCCGCCACGCCACCGGCCGCCGAGGACCGGACGGCGACACAGAAGACGGACGAGGACTCACCCTCGGCTCCCGCGACTGCGGCGGCGTCGAAGACGTACGCCGCCGCTCCCTCGCCCTGCGGCAGCCTGGGCTCGAAGTCGATAAAGGACCTCGTGCCCGGCGCCAAGACGGCCGGCAAGGAGATCCCGTCGACCGACTCCAAGGTGCGCCGCACCTGCTCGTGGAACGCGCTCAAGGGATACGAGTACCGCTGGCTGGACGTGTCCTTCGAGATCACGGCGTCGGACGAGGCTGCCGAGGAGTCCTACAAGGAGCGCGTCGCGGACAAGAGCGGCGGGGGCGCCGTGCCCGGAATCGGCGACGCGGGCTACTCCGTGGTGAACCTCAGCACCGAGGACGGACAGCAGACCCGCGAGGGCACGGTGATGGTCCGCGCGTCCAACGCGCTGGTCTCCATCACCTACAGCGGAAGCGACTTCGAGTCGAAGAAGGCGCCCGGCACCGACGACATCAACAAGGGCGCGATCAAGGCGGCCAAGGAGGCGGTCGCCGCCCTGGAGGACGGCCAGCAGGGCTGACCGTCCTCCCCGGCGGTTCCATCAGGCGTCCGCGCGGTCCTTGCGGCCGCCCATCAGCACCACGTACAGCACCAGCGAGGTGCCCAGGCCCACCGCCCAGCCGTAGTCGGCGAGCGGCTTGAGGAACGGGATCAGTCCGTCGGCCGGGAACGGCCCGGTCTTCGAGCCGTCCGCGCCCACCCCCGAGTACGAGCCGCCGACCGCGAGGACGCCGCCGACGACGAAGGCGGCGATGGCACGCAGGTTCCAGCCCGACGAGTACCAGTAGCGCCCGCCGGGTGTGTACAGGTCGGCGAGGTGCAGGACCGTGCGCCGGACGATCCAGTAGTCGGCGATCAGGATGCCCGCGACCGTGCCGAGCAGGCCGCCGACCACTCCGAGCCAGGTGAAGATGTAGAACTCCGGGGTGGAGATCAGCTTCCACGGGAAGATCAGGATGCCGACGACACCGGTGATCAGCGCGCCCGTACGGAAGTTGATGAGCTTCGGCGCCAGGTTCGCCAGGTCGTACGCCGGGGAGACCACGTTCGCCGCGATGTTCACGGAGATCGTGGCGACCAGCACCACGATGAGGGCGAAGAGCAGACCGAAGACGCTGTCGGTCTTGGCGGCCAGGGTGACCGGGTCCCAGATGGCCTCGCCGTAGACGACCTCGGAGCCGGAGGTGACCAGGACGGCGAGGACCGCGAAGAGCGTCATGGTCGTCGGCAGACCGAGGGACTGTCCCCAGGTCTGCGCCTTCTGGCTGGCGCCGAAGCGGGTGAAGTCGGGGATGTTGAGGGACAGAGTCGCCCAGAAACCGATCATTCCCATCAGGGACGGGAAGAAGACCGGCCAGAAGTCGGGGCCCCAGCCGAGCTTCGAGGGCTGGTCGAGCAGCGCGCCGAACCCGTCCGCCTTGACCGCGATCCAGACCAGCAGGACCACCGCACCGACGATCACGAAAGGCGCGGCCCAGTTCTCGAAGTGCCGCAGGAAGTCCATGCCGCGGTAGATGATGGCGATCTGCACGGCCCAGAACAGGATGAAGCAGAGCCACAGCGGCCAGGGGTTGCCCGCGATCTTGCCCGCGTTCTCCCAGTGGCCCCCGGTGAGCTTGGAGCCGAGCGCGAAGATGCCGCTGCCGCCGATCCAGGTCTGGATGCCGAACCAGCCGCAGGCCACGGCCGCCCGGATCATCGCCGGGATGTTGGCGCCGCGCAGCCCGAAGGAGGCCCGCGCCAGCACCGGGAAGGGTATGCCGTACTTGGGCCCGGCGTGCCCGGTGGCCAGCATCGGCAGCAGCACGATGACGTTGGCCAGGGCGATGGTGAAGACGGCCTGCTTCCAGTCCATGCCGAGCGCGACCAGGCCGGAGGCCAGGGTCCAGCTCGGGATGCAGTGGGCCATCGAGATCCACAGGGCCGCGAAGTTGTACGTCGTCCACTTGCGCTCGGCGACCGGAACGGGACGCAGATCCTCGTTGGCGAAGGGGCTGTCGGCGGGGAACGCCTCGGGGGCGAGCTCGATCCGGCCGCCGGTGTCGGCGGACTGCGATATCGGTGACCCCTTGGGGACTGTATTGGTCATGAGCAGGCCAATCGATTGGACGGGAACGGGAAAGGCCGTGCGGGGGCCGGCGGGGCGACGGGGACGGGTGGGTGCGGGGCCACCCTTCCCCGGGCCCCGCCTCCCCTCCCCTCCCCGGGACGGCGGGGAGGCCGGGACCGGTGGGGAGGGAGACAAGGGGTGGGGGGTCGGTGGAGCGGTGTCGCGTGAACTCGTGGAGGGGCGTCAGGAGTTGACCGCGGGGATGACCGACGAGCCGTACGCGTCGATCACCGCTTCCTGCGCGTCGTGCATGTCGTAGACGGCGAACTGGTCGACGCCCAGTTCGCGCAGGGCGTTCAGCTTCTCGATGTGCTTCTCGACCGGGCCGATGAGGCAGAACCGGTCGACGATCTCGTCGGGCACGAACGCGGTGTCGGGGTTGTCGGCGCGCCCGTGGTGGGAGTAGTCGTAGCCCTCGCGGGCCTTGATGTAGTCGGTGAGTTCCTCGGGGACGGCCGCGGAGTGCTCGCCGTACTTGGACACCAGGTCGGCCACGTGGTTGCCGACCATCCCGCCGAACCAGCGGCACTGCTCGCGGGCGTGGGCGAGCTTCTCGGGCGAGTCGTCCTCGGTGACGTACGCCGGGGCGGCCACGCAGATCTTCACCTCGGACGGGTCACGACCGGCCGCGACCGCCGCGTCCTTCACGGCCTTGACCATGTACTCCGTCAGATAGAGGTCGGCGAGCTGAAGGATGAACCCGTCGGCCTCCTCACCGGTCATCTTCAGGGCCTTCGGGCCGTACGCCGCCATCCAGACGGGGAGTTGGGCGCCCGGCTTGATCCACGGGAACCTGACGACCGTGCCGCCGCCGAGGTCGGCCTCCTGCCCGCTGCCGAGCGCCCGGATGACCTTCATGGCCTCGCTGATCCGGGCCAGCGTGTTGGGCTTGCGGCCGGCGACGCGCATGGCCGAGTCGCCGCGGCCGATGCCGCAGACCGTGCGGTTGCCGAACATGTCGTTGAGGGTGGCGAAGGTGGAGGCGGTGACCTCCCAGGTGCGGGTGCCCGGGTTGGTCACCATGGGCCCGACCGTCAGCTTCTGGGTGTTGGCCAGGATCTGGCTGTAGATGACGAACGGCTCCTGCCACAGCACGGCCGAGTCGAAGGTCCAGCCGTAGCTGAACCCGCTGCGCTCGGCGCGTTTCATCAGGCTGACGACCCGCGAGGCGGGCGGGTCGGTCTGCAGGACGAGTCCGAAGTCCATGTGCTCCGCTCCTAGTTGAGGTACTGACAGGTGGAGCGGGGCGTGTAGACACCGTGCCCGGCGTGACCGGTGTACTCCCGCTCGGTGATGACGAGTTCGCCGCGCGAGAGGACCGTCTCGACCCGGCCTGTGGTCCGCTTGCCCTCGTAGGCCGAGTAGTCGACGTTCATGTGGTGGGTCTCGGCGGACATGACCTGCGTGGCCTGCGGGTCGTAGATCACGACGTCGGCGTCGGCACCCGGCGCGATGGTGCCCTTCTTCGGGTACATGCCGAACATCCGGGCCGGGCTCGCGCAGGCGATCTCGATCCAGCGCCGGCGCGTGATGCGGCCCTCGACGACGGCCTGGTGGAGCAGGTCCATACGGTTCTCGATGCCGGGCATACCGTTGGGGATCTTGGAGAAGTCGCCCCGGCCGAGGTCCTTCTGGCCGACGAAGCAGAAGGGGCAGTGGTCGGTGGAGACGACCTGGAGGTCGTTCGTCCTGAGGCCCTTCCACAACTGGGCCTGGTGCTCGCGCGGCCGCAGCGGCGTCGAGCACACGTACTTCGCGCCCTCGAAGTCCGGCTCGGCGAGGTTGTCGGTGGACAGGAACAGGTACTGCGGGCAGGTCTCGCCGAAGACGTTCAGGCCCTCGTCGCGTGCCCGGGTCAGCTCGGCCACCGCCTCCATGGCCGAGACGTGCACGACGTACAGCGGGGCGCCCGCGACCTGCGCGAGCCGGATCGCCCGGTGGGTGGCCTCGGCCTCCAGCAGCGCCTTGCGCACCTCGCCGTGGTAGCGCGGGTCGGTCTCCCCACGCGCCAGCGCCTGCTCCACCAGCACGTCGATCGCGATGCCGTTCTCGGCGTGCATCATGATCAGGCCGCCGTTCTCGGCGGAGCGCTGCATGGCACGCAGGATCTGGCCGTCGTCGGAGTAGAAGACCCCCGGGTAGGCCATGAACTGCTTGAAGCTGGTCACGCCCTCCTCGACCAGCAGGTCCAGCTCCTTGAGCGTGTCCTCGTTCACATCGGAGACGATCATGTGGAAGCCGTAGTCGATGGAGCAGTTGCCCTCGGCCTTGGCGTGCCAGGCGTCGAGGCCCTCGCGCAGCGAGCGGCCCACGCTCTGCACGGCGAAGTCGACGATCGTGGTCGTGCCGCCCCAGGCGGCGGCCCGGGTGCCGGTCTCGAAGGTGTCGGAGGCGAAGGTGCCGCCGAACGGCAGCTCCATATGGGTGTGGACGTCGACGCCGCCCGGGATGACGTACTTCCCGGTGGCGTCGATGGTCCGCTCGGCCGTCCAGGCGTCGGCGGCCGGGGTGCCGCCGGCGGCGAGGGCGGCGATACGGCCGTCCTCGATCAGGACGTCGGCGTGCAGCTCGTCGGACGCGGTGATGACGAGGCCGCCGCGGATTACAGTTCGGCCGGTCATGGGTCCTCTCCCTTGTTGGTCACGTGCAGCTCGGTTGTGGCTGGTCGCGCTCGCGCGGCGGAGCCGCATATTCGATACAGCCCCGCGCCCCTGGGTCGGCCGACGCTGACGGCGTTCTACGGGGCTGTCAGCGGGCCGTACGCGCCCGGGGCGCGGTCCCTGTAGAACTGCCAGCGGTCGCGGACCTCGCGGAGCTTGGCCAGGTCCAGGTCGCGGACGACGAGTTCGGTCTCCTTGTCGCTCGCCACCTCCCCGACGAACTGCGCCTCCGGGTCGACGAAGTACGTGGTGCCGTAGAAGTCGTTGTCGCCGAGGTCCTCCACGCCGACCCGGTTGATCGCGCCCACGAAGTACTCGTTGGCGACGGCGGCCGCCGGCTGCTCGAGCTGCCACAGATAGCGGGAGAGCCCGCGAGAGGTGGCCGAGGGGTTGAACACGATCTCGGCACCGGCGAGGCCCAGCGCCCGCCAGCCCTCCGGGAAGTGGCGGTCGTAGCAGATGTAGACGCCGATCTTCCCGACGGCCGTCTCGAAGACCGGCCAGCCGCTGTTGCCCGGGCGGAAGTAGAACTTCTCCCAGAAGCCCTGCACTTGAGGGATGTGGGTCTTGCGGTACTTGCCGAGGTAGGAGCCGTCCGCGTCGATCACGGCGGCGGTGTTGTACAGGACCCCCGGCTGCTCCTCCTCGTACATCGGCAGTACGAGGACGATGCCCAGCTCCTTGGCGAGCGCCTGGAAGCGCCGGACGGTCGGCCCCTCGGGGATCTGCTCGGCGTACTCGTAGAACGCCTTGTCCTGCACCTGGCAGAAGTATGGCCCGTAGAACAGCTCCTGGAAGCACAGCACTTGAGCACCCTGCGCGGCCGCGTCGCGGGCCGCCTGCTCGTGTACCTGGATCATCGATTCCTTGTCGCCGGTCCAGGCGGTCTGGAAGAGGGCGGCACGAATCACTCGGCTCATCGGGACCTCCGGTCGCTCGGTGTGCGAGAAGGCTAGGAAGTCCCGGGCGGCGGTTTGAGTTGCACGGTGTCACGTCTGCGGGCATGCGGCGTGCCACGGTGTCACCCTGTCGTGTTCCCATGTTTCACCGCCGTTTTCCCAGGTCGTGGCAGGTTTCAGCGCTGTTGCGCGTCGTGCGCGAGGAGTGCGATGTGCACGGATGCGGCCTGTTCGAAATCGTCGAGGTCGACGCCGAGCCGTGTCTGTATCGCCTCAAGGCGGCGGTAGAGCGCGGGCCGCGAGACATGGTGGAGCTGGGCGGTGCGGGACTTGTTGCGGCCGGTCGCGAGATACGTCCGCAGCACGGACACCATGTCGTCGTCGGCCGCGCACAGCAGCCCGTCCAACTCCCGCTCCGCGAACGACTGCACATGCGGGTCGTCGCGCAACAGCCGGATCAGGCCGCGCAGATGGACGTCCCTGAGGCGGACGACGGCCGGAAGGTCGAGGGCGGCCGAGGAGTCGGCGGCCTCGGCGACGTGCTGGGCCTCGCGCAGCCCGCTGGGCACGTCGTCCCACGCGGTCCGCGCGTCGGCGGCGGCCACGACGGTGGCGGCGGCTCCGGTCTCCGAGCGCACCCGCGCGGCGAAGTTCGCGGCGAGCTGGGCGGTGTCCTGGTCCCGGGCGAGGCTGAGCAGCACGGCGGTGGCCCCGTCGGCGAGCTCGGCGACGATCCCGGACAGCCCCAGCATCCGCAGCACACGTTCCAGTTGGGCCGCCTCGCCGTCCCGTACGACGAGCGGCACGAAGGCGCGCCGGTTGACCGGCAGCCCGGCGGCCCGCGCGCGCGGCAGCAGTTGGCGCGCCGGTACGACCCCGCTGACGAGGTCGGTCAGCAGGCTCTGCGCGGACTGCTCCTCCCAGGTGTGCGCGGAGTTCCCGCCGAGCATGCGGTGCAGGACGAGGGCCTCGGCTGCGCGGTCGGCGAGCAGCCGTCCGGTGGCGGCGTCACCGCGGTGCCCGCACAGCATGATCTGGCCCCAGCGCTCGCCGCGTCCGCCGAGTTCGGCGCGGATCCAGCCGTCGCCCTCGCTGCCGCCGGCCTGCCTGGCGATGCGCTCCCAGTCGCGCAGTACGTCGTCCACCGCCGGCCGCTCCCCTGCCGTGGCGAGGACGCGGTGGGCGAGGTTGGTGACGACGACGGGGCAGGCGCTGTGCGAGGCGACCTCGTCGAGCAGGCTCTGCAACGGGGCACCGGCGGTGATGAGTGCGGTGAGCGCGGTCCGTACGGACTCCGAGAGGCTGACGGCGGCGAACTTGCGCCGCACGAGGCGGCACTGGACCTCTTCGGTCAGCTCGGCGAAGGGGAACGGCCGGTGCAGGACGATCATGGGCAGCCCGCACCGCTCGGCCGCCCGGCGCATCACGTCCGGCGGGGCGGGGAACGCCCGGCCGAGGCCCAGTACGACGGCCGCCGCCTCGGCCCGGTGCAGGGAGCGGATGTACTCGGCCTGCTTGTCCTCGTCGCCGGCGAGCAGCACACCGGTGGTGAGCACCATCTCGCCGCCGGTGAGCATCACGCCGACGTCCGGAGCCTCGGCGACGTGCACCCAGCGCACCGGCCGGTCGAGCTGCCCGGCGCCGGCCACCACCTCGGGCTCCCCGGCCAGCACCCGCTCCAGGCCGAGGACCTGCCGGACCGACAGGGCGGGTTCGGAGAGTTCCGTGGACTCCAAGGGCTCCGAGGTGGTGGTCATGGCGGCGTTCCCTTACTCAGGCGCTCGGGGCGGGTCGTGCTAGATGCTCCTCAGAGCGTTCTCGAGGATCGCGGCGCCTTCCTCGGCCTCCGCGACGGTGAGGGACAGGGGCGGGGCGACGCGCAGGGCGCTGGTGTTGTGGCCGCCGCCCTTGCCGAGGAGCAGGCCGCCCTCGCGGGCCGCCTCCAGCACGGCGGACGCGGCGGCGGGGTCGGCCTCGTCGGTGCCGGGCCTGGTGAGCTCGATGCCCAGCATGAGGCCGCGGCCGCGCACCTCCCGGACGTTCGGCACCTGCGCGGCGACGGCCCGCAGCCGCTCCAGGAGCAGCCCGCCGACCCGCCGGGCATTGCCCTGGAGGTCGTGTTCCAGCAGGTAGGAGAGGTTGGCGAGGCCGGCCGCCATGGTGATCTGGGTGCCGCCGAAGGTCGAGATGCTGTTGGAGTCGAGGCAGTTCATGATCTCGGCGCGGGCGACGACGCCGCCGATGGACATGCCGTTGCCGATGCCCTTGGCGAAGGTCAGTATGTCCGGCGGGCCGGAGCGCGCGTGCGCCTGCCAGCCCCAGAAGTGGTCGCCGGTGCGGCCCCAGCCGGTCTGCACCTCGTCGGCAATCCACAGGATGCCGCGCTCGGCGAGCACCTCGCGGAAGGCGGCGTACAGCCCGTCGGGGCCCGAGGTGAAGCCGCCGACGCCCTGGATCGGCTCGGCGATGAGGGCGGCGGGCGGGCGGGTGTGGCCGAGGAGGTCCTTCAGGTCGTCGACGCAGGCGGCGATGAAGTCGTCGTCGGAGAGGTGGGCGTAGGGGCCGCGGGTGCGGACGCCGCCGTGGACGTACAGCGTCTGGAGCGGCGACAGCGAGGTGGGCGACCAGCCTCGGTTGCCGGTGATGCCGACCGCGCTGAAGGAGCGGCCGTGGTAGCTGTTGCGCATCGCGAGGACGGTGTTGCTCTGCCGGTGGGTCGTCGCGAGCATCAGCGCGGTGTCGTTGGCCTCGGTGCCGGAGGTGGTGAAGAAGACGCGGGCGTCCGGGATGCCGCTCAAGTGGGCGATGCGCTCGGCGAGTTCGACCATGGGCCGGTTGAGGTACAGGGTGGAGGAGTGGATGATCCGCCCGGCCTGCTCGCTCACCGCCTTGGTGATCTCGGGCAGTGCGTGCGCGGTCATCGTGGTGAGGATGCCGCCGAAGAAGTCGAGGTAGCGGTTGCCCGCGGCGTCCCAGACGTGGCGGCCCTCGCCGTGGGTGATCTCCAGCGGCTCCTCGTAATACAGGGCGAGCCAGTCCGGCATGACGGCTCGGTGGCGTCCCAGCAGGTCCTTGGTCACGGCTGCACCAGTCCTTCATAGGCGTCGGGGCGGCGGTCGCGGTAGAAGGCCCACTGCTGCCGCACCTCGTCGATCAGGTCGAAGTCGAGGTCGCGCACGACGAGCTCCTCGCTCTTGTCGCTGGCGATCTCCCCGACAACCTGCCCACGCGGGTTGACGAAATAGCTCGTCCCGTAGAAGTCGTTGTCGCCGTACGGCTCCTGCCCCACCCGGTTGATCGCGGCCACGAAGTACTCGTTGGCGACGGCCGCCGCGGGCTGTTCGAGCTGCCACAGGTAGGCGGACAGCCCGCGCGAGGTGGCCGACGGGTTGTAGACCAACTGAGCGCCGTTCAGACCGAGTTGCCGCCAGCCTTCCGGGAAGTGGCGGTCGTAGCAGATGTAGACGCCCACCTTCCCGACCGCGGTGTCGAAGACCGGCCAGCCGATGTTGCCGGGCTTGAAGTAGTACTTCTCCCAGAAGCCCTTGACCTGCGGGATGTGGTGCTTGCGGTACTTGCCGAGGAAGGTGCCGTCGGAGTCGATGACCGCGGCGGTGTTGTAGTAGAAGCCGGACTGCTCGACCTCGAAGACGGGCACGACGATCACCATGCCGGTCTCGCGGGCCAGCTCCTGCATACGACGTGTGGTGGGCCCGTCGGGGACCGGCTCGGCCCAGCGGTAGTGCTCGGGGTCCTGGACCTGACAGAAGTAGGGAGCGTTGAAGACTTCCTGGAAGCCGATGATCCTGGCGCCCTGCCGGGCCGCCTCGCGTGCGTGCTCCTCGTGTTTCGCCACCATGGACTCGGTGTCGCCGGTCCAGGTGGCCTGGACCAGAGCGGCGCGTACGACGTTGGCCATGAGCTGCTCCTTCGACGGGACGTCAGAGCCTCTACGCCCGTAGAGGGGGCCGTAGAGGCTTGAAAGTAAGCCCCTGGGACAGCCTTGCCAAGACCATCGCCGTTAACCCGCTGAGTCGATCAGGTTTCACCCTCCTGTGGGTGATGGATGGGGCCGGTGGGAGGGGTGTGGCGGGTGATGCGAGCTCGGGTCACGCGGTGAAACCCGCGACCCGCAGGGCGTGGACGAGGTCCCACTGGCACTCGTCGGAGACACCCTGGGCGGCCTCCAGCAGGAGCGGCACGAGCGCCCTCGGGTCCGTCTCGACACTGCGGGCGGCCTCCTCCGGGGTACGCACGCGGACGTACGCGTCGAGGAGGGCGCGGACCTCGCGGCGGCGTCCGGCGCCGACCAGCCCCAGCACGGCCTGCCCGATCTCCTGTGCCGGCCGCAGCACGCCCTGCCGCAGGATCTGCTCCCCGTCCTCGGCACGCCCGGCAGCGGTCAGCGCGTCGGCTGCTGCGACGAGCCGCTCGGCCGGCAGCGAGGCGGCCTCCCACAGCAGGGTCGCCCAGTCCGCCCCGAGCCCGGCGCGCTGCATCTCGGCGGCGAGCAGCGGGAGGCGTACGGCGGGCCAGTGCGCGGCCTCGACGAGCAGCACATGCGCCTCACCGCTGCGCCCCTCACCCCGCAACCGCACCAGCGCCTGCACGATCCCGGCGACCTCCTGCCGGTCCGCCGGGCCGACCCCCTGCGCCTGCGCCGGGGTCACGGCCACCTCCTCGGCGGCGGCCCCGGCGAACCGGGCCCCGCGCGGTGTACGGCGGCCGGTGGCGGCGGTCTGGGCGGGCAGCGTGGGCAGGACGGGCTCGGCGGTCGGCGGTACGAGGGCGGGGGCGACCTCCTCCTCGACCATCCCGGCGAACCGGGCACCGCCCCGGCGGCGTTTGCGCTGTTTGGGGACGGGGGCGGCGTCGGTGCCCGACGGGTCCGGGGCTGCGCCCGCTTCGCCCGGCGGCACGGGGGCGGGCGTGTGCCCCGCGTCCGGCCGATCGGTCACCCCGGCGTCGCCTTCCGCGCCGTACGGGCCCACGAGATCTTCGGTCTCCGCAGCACGCGAGTGCCACTCCCCCGCATCCGCGACCGAGCCACCGACCGCACGCCCCTCGTATCCCGGCCGCCCGCCGCGGAAACGACCCCCTTCGGACCCGTCACCACGGGCACGGCCGTCGCCGAACCCGTCACCACGGGCACGGCCGTCGCCGAACCCGTCACCACGGAACCGGCCCCCGCCGAACCCGCCGCCCCCGAGATCCTCGCCGCCGAAACTCTCGGCCCCGTCCCCGTCACCCCCGAACCCGTCATCGACGTGGAAAGCGGCCCCCTCCTCCATCCGATCCCGTCGTATCGCCTGCCCCCGTGCGCTCGTGGCCCGGTGATCCAAGTCGGCCATCCGGAAGCGGAGTTCGGCGCATCGTGCGGTGGCGCGTTCGTGGTCGTCGCGGGCCCAGGCGAGGTCGAGGCGGATGGCGTCGGCTTGCTCACGGCCGGTGGCGGAGGCGAGCAACCGGCTCAGTTCCGTCTGCCGTTCGGCGGCGTAGCGCTGTTCGCGGAGCATGACGTCGAGGCGGTCCCCGAGGGCGTCGCGCCCGCCGGGCCGGGCGTCGTACGCGGCGAGAGCGGCCGTGTGCAGGGCGCGGGCGCGTTCCGTCTCGGGGCCGGCGCCGCCCGGGCCGTACTGGGCGGCGAGGTCCTGCAGCAGGGACTCCACCACGTCCCAGGGCGGCACCTCACGTCCGTCGAGGCAGGCCCGCATGCCCTCCGGGTCACGCTGCCAGAACACCCCGCACCAGCCGCCGCCCTGATCCAGGCGCGCCGTGAGGCCGTCCAGGTAGTTCACGAACTCCCGCATCCGAGCCGGGAGTTGATCCACTGACATCGCCCAACTCCCGCCAGACCGGAGCACTCCGGTCCGTTAGGCAACACCAGCCGTGTTTCGAACGTGCTACGGGGAGTTTTCCGGCTGAACGCAGAGTACGCCGCCCCTACCGGAACGTGACGTGCACACCTTTCAGGCGGCGGCCTCGGCTACCGGCGCACACTGCCCGACCAGTTCGTCCATCGACAACCCGAGGGCCGCCGCCAGGGCGGCCACCGTGAAGAAGGCCGGCGTCGGCGCCCGGCCGGTCTCGATCTTGCGCAGCGTCTCGGCGGAGATCCCGGCGCTCGCCGCGACCTGCGTCATGCTGCGGCCACCGCGGGCCTCGCGGAGCAGCAGACCGAGCCGTTCGCCGCGTTCACGCTCTTCGGGGGTGAGAGGGGTGCGCACCATGGCGCCCATTCTAATACCGCCCCGGACCGGCCACCCCGAGCAATCCCCATTCAAATACCGGTATAGTAATTGGCATGGTGGAACTGAAGACGGACAAGTCGATCGATGAGATGTACGAGACCGGACAGGTCGTCGGCCTGGCTCTCACGGCCGTACGCAAGGCCGCCGACGTGGGGGTTTCCCTGCTGGAGCTGGACGAGGTGGCGCGCGAGGTGCTGCGCGGCGCAGGGGCGACCTCGCCCTTCCTCGGTTACCGTCCCTCCTTCGCCCCCACCCCCTTCCCCGCCGTCATCTGCACCTCGGTGAACGACGCGATCGTGCACGGCATCCCGACCGGCTACCGCCTGCGCGACGGCGATCTGGTCTCCATCGACTGCGGCGCCGAACTGGGCGGCTGGGCCGGCGACTCGGCGATCAGCTTCACCGTCGGCAGGGCCCGCCCGGCGGACGTACGGCTGATCGAGACGGCGGAGCGGGCGCTGGCGGCGGGCATCGAGGCGGCCGTGGTCGGCAATCGCATCGGCGACATCGCCCACGCCATCGGCTCGGTGTGCCGGACGGCCGGGTACGGCGTGCCGGACGGGTTCGGCGGCCACGGCATCGGCCGCAAGATGCACGAGGACCCGGGGGTGCCGAACGAGGGCCCCCCGGGCCGGGGCATGCCGCTGCAGCACGGGATGGTGCTGGCCATCGAGCCGATGCTCATCGCGAGCGGCAAGGACGGCTACCACGCGGCCCCGGACGGCTGGACCCTGTGCACGAACGACGGCTCCCGCGCGGCCCACGCGGAGCACACGGTGGCCATCACCGAGGCGGGACCGCGCATTCTCACGGCCCGCGAAACCCTCTGACGACCCCGTCCGCCGAGCGTCGGAACTGCCGGACGTGGGGTGCGCCGAGGGGCGCGTAGTGCGCCCCGGCGGCTCCCACCCCGGGTTTCGGGCACGGCGGACACAACCACTGACAAGGCGCACCTGGAAACGATTCTTCGCACGTGTACACGGCGAGCCATCGGCGGCCGCGACACCCTCACACCCGGGGCGCGCGCCCCGTCGCCGGACCAGAGTCGCCAACCTTCTCGTATGTTCATACTTTCGCGCCGCGTCTTGCCGCGCCCTCACATTCCGCAGCTAGCTGTGTGCTGCGCCCAACCCGACGTGGGGCTTGGGCCACGACTCAGTGAGGAGTAGTCATGAAGAAGGCATACGAAGCGCCGACGCTCATCCGGCTCGGAACGTTCCGCAAGGAGACGGGGCTCCTGGGACGCCACGGCAACGACCGTCTGATCCTGAGCAAGAACTGACGGGCGACGGCACTGACCCGACGTCATGACTGAACTGCACGCAAGTGCGGGGACGGGCCTCGGCGACGCGGACTTCACGGTCTTCCCGGACCGTGCGGACGCGGACGCCGTGGCCCGGTCCTTCGCCCGGCCCGGCTGCCGCACCCTCACCCACGCGTCGGGCCGGCCCTGGCTGGTCGGCCACTGGGGCGACGACGAGGTCGTCACGGCGAGTGCCGGTGACACGGCCCTCGCCGTCATCGGCTGCTGCCCGGTCGAGGCCGGCGAGCTGCGCCGCACGGCCGCACGGCTGAGGGACCTCGCGGAACTCGACGCGGTCGCCCGCTCGCTCCCCGGCAGCTTCCATCTCGTCGCCGCGCTCGGCGGACGGCTCCGGGTGCAGGGCACCGCCTCCGGCCTGCGGCTGGTCTTCCACGCGGAGATCGACGGCGTACGGGTCACCGCCACCCGCGCCGACACCCTCGCCGCCGCTCTCGGCCTCGACCCCGATCCGCAGGAACTGGCCGTCCGGCTGCTGTGGCCCGCCCCGTACCCCCTGTTCGAGACCTCCCTGTGGCGCCCGGTCACCGCCGTGCTCCCGCAGGACGCCGTGCTCGTCGCCACCGACGGGCGCTCCGCACGGCACACCCGCTGGTGGACCCCGCCGGAGCCGGTCCGGCCCCTCGCCGAGGCGGCGCCGCTGATCCGGACGGCACTGGAGGAGGCCGTCGACGCGCGGACCCGGCAGGGCGGCGTGGTTAGCTGCGACCTGTCCGGCGGGCTGGACTCCACGTCCGTCTGCTTCCTCGCCGACCGGTCCCCCGCCCGCGTGGTGGCCGGCACGTGGCCGGGACGAGATCCGGCGGACTCCGATCTGCACTGGGCCGAGCTGGCCGCGGGGCACCTCCCGGACGTCGAGCACGTCATCTGGGACGCGGACGCCTCACCGCTGGTCTACGAGGACCTCCTCGGCATCGACGACCTCCTCGACGAGCCCACCATCGGCGTCATGGACCGCTCCCGGGTCCTGCACCACCTGCCGGCCCTCGCCGCCCGCGGCAGCCGGGTGCATCTGACCGGCATCGGCGGCGACCACGTGGCCTGGTGCTCCGAGGCCTACTACCACCGGCTGCTGCGCACCCGGCCGCTGTTCGCCGTACGGCAGATGCGCGGGTTCCGGGCCCTGTGGGACTGGCCGCTCGCCGGCACCGTCCGCGCCCTGGCGGACTCCAGGACGTACGGCAGGTGGCTCGCCGACGCGGCCGGACGGCTGCGCGATCCGTCCCCCTCCTCCGTGGCCACCGGGCTCGGCTGGGGCATGGCACCGCGGCTGTTCGGCTGGGCGACCACCGACACCGAGCGGCTGGCGCGGCAGGCGCTGCTCGACGCCGCGCCGACGGCAGCACCGCTGCATCCGGACCGGGGGATGCACGCGGACCTGGAGCAGATCCGCTCGACCACGCGCATCATCCGCCAGTGGGACCGGATGGCGGCCCGCGCCGGTCTGCCGATGGCCCACCCCTTCCTCGACGACCGCGTCATCGAGGCGTGTCTCGCCGTACGCCCCGCCGAGCGCGTCACTCCGTGGGCGTACAAGCCGGTGCTGACCGCCGCGATGCGCGGCCTGGTGCCCGAGGCGTGCCTGCGGCGCACCACCAAGGCCACGGCCGCCATGGACGCCGCCGACGGACTGCGGGATCACCGCGCCGACCTGCTGGCGCTGTGGGCGGACTCCCGGCTGGCCCGGCTCGGTCTGGTGGACGGCGCCGAGCTGCGCCGCCTCGCCCGGAGGCCCACCTCTCCGGGACTGTCCGACGCCATCCTCTACTCCACGATCGCCGCCGAGGTGTGGCTGCGGGGGCTGTCCCGCACCCGCGCCCGCACTCCCTGAGAACCCGCACCGCATCAGAAAGGCGAGCGCATGCCCTTGCGGTTCGACGCACACGTCTCCACCGCCGAGACCGACTACGGCACCGTCCTGCTGGACGAACGGGCCGGTACCTACTGGGAGTTGAACCCGACCGCCACCCTCGTGGTCCGCACCCTGCTCGACGGCGGCGAGGAGACCGACGCGACCGCCGCCCTGGTCCGCGAATTCGACATCGACCGGGCGCAGGCCCAGCGGGACGTCGAGGCACTCGTCGGGCACCTGCGTGAGGCGGGCCTGGCCTCATGACGACACCCAGCGCGCTGGAACGCCCCACCGGCGTGCCCCTGGGCCGTCGCCTGGCCGCCCGCCTCGTCCTGCTGCCCGCCGTCGCGCTCGCCCTGCTGCCGCCCCGCCGCATGCGCGCCGTCCTCGGTGTCCTGCGCCGTGGTGCCGCACCCGCCACCACCGCGCAGGCCCAGCGGGCGAGGGACGCGATGTGCGCCGTCAGCCTGCGCTGCACCGGGCCCAAAGGCTGTCTGCCGCGTTCCCTGGGCGCCGCGCTGCTGTGCCGGCTCCGGGGAACGTGGCCGACGTGGTGCGCCGGGGTCCGTGTCGTCCCGCCCTTCACCGCGCACGCCTGGATCGAGGCCGAGGGCCGGCCCGTCGGCGAGGACGTACCCGACGGCTACTTCGCCCGGCTGATCGCCGTCGAGCCGGCCGAGCGATGAGCGAGGGCACGGCGGCAGATGCCGGGGCGGCGGGCGGCACCGCGGTCGTGGACGACGGGCAGGAAGAGCCCCCTGACGAGGACAGGTCGACCCGCGCGGCCGTGGCTACGCTGTACCGGCTCACAGCCGGGCACCGGACAGCCGTCGCCGTCGCCACAGCGCTGACGCTGGCCGGCTCCGCCCTGGGGCTGGCCCAGCCGCTGGTAGCCCGGCAGGCGGTGGACGCGAGCGGCCGCGGACAGCTCGTCTGGCCGCTGCTGGCGCTCCTCGGCGCACTGTTCCTCGTGGAGGCCGCGATCGGGTCGGCGGGACGCTTCCTGCTGGAGCGGATCGGCGAGGGCGTCGTGCGCGGACTCCGCACGGGCCTGGTGGGACGTCTGCTCCGCCTGGAGATGCGCGCATACGACCGCCACCGCAGCGGCGACCTCATCTCCCGGGTCACCTCCGACACCACCGTCCTGCGCGAGGTCGTCTCGCAGGCCCTCGTCGACCTGGTGACCGGATGCCTCGTCGCCGTCGGGGCGCTGATCCTGATGGCGTGGCTCGACCCGCTGCTGCTGCTTCTGGTCGCTCTCACCGTGGCCGTCGCCACCGCCGTCGTCAGCTCACTGCTCCAGGGCATCCGCAGGGCCTCCGAGCGCATGCAGGACTCGGTCGGTGCCGTCGCCGCGGATCTGGAACGGGCCCTGGGCGCCCTGCCCATGGTCCGGGTGCACCGCGCCGAGGAACGCGAGGCGGCCCGGATCGGGGCCCGGGTCGACGAGGCGTACGACGCGGGGGTACGCACCGCGAAGCTCGCGTCCGTCATGAGCCCCGCCGTCGAACTCGCGGTCCAGGGCTCCTTCCTCGTCGTCCTGGTCGTCGGGGGCCTGCGCGTCGGCGGTCACGCCGGCTCCCTCGGCGACCTCGTCGCGTTCCTGCTGTACGCCTCGTACCTCGTCCTGCCGCTGTCCTCCGTGTTCCACGCGGTGAGCCTGGTCCAGCGCGGCATGGGCGCCCACCGGCGCGTCGACCAGGCGCTGCGGCTACCCGTGGAGCGCACGGGGCCGTCGGTCGCGCGGTCCCGGCCCGTGCCGTCCGCCCCCGCCGACCGGCCCGCGCTCGCGCTGCACGACGTCCGCTTCGGCTACGACCCGGGCCGACCAGTGCTGTCCGGCGTCTCCTTCGCCGTCCCCCACCGCCGGCACGTCGCCCTCGTGGGCCCCTCGGGAGCCGGCAAGAGCACCGTCTTCGCGCTGGTGGCGGGATTCTACGAACCGGACGCGGGAGCCATACTGTTCGACGGCCGGCCCGCCGCGGAGCTCGGCCGTGACGCCTGCCGCCGACGCATCGCCATGGTCGACCAGAACGCCCATGTCGTACACGGCACCCTGCGGGAGAACGTCACCTACGCCGTGCCCGGTGCCCCGGAGGCGGAGATCCGACGGGTCCTCTCACTGGCCCGGCTGGAGGAACTCGTCGACCGGCTGCCCGACGGTCTGGACACCGTCATCGGAGAACGCGGCAACACCCTCTCGGGCGGCGAACGTCAACGCGTCGCCCTCGCCCGGGCCTTGCTCGCCCGCCCCGCGCTGCTGCTCCTGGACGAGCCCACCTCCCACCTCGACGCGATCAACGAGGCTGCGCTGACCACGGTGCTGAAGGACGTCGCCCAGGAATGCGCCCTGCTGGTCATCGCCCACCGCCTGTCCACCGTGCAGCACGCCGACCGCATCGTCGTGCTCGACCGGGGCCGCAGCACCGCGTGCGGAAGCCACGAGGACCTGCTGGCCCGCGATCCCCTCTACCGCCACCTGGCCACGAGCCAGATGCTGCGCCCCGGCGGCGGGCCGTCCGCGGACCACGGCGGCCGTCGGGCGATCGGCTGAGGCGATCCTGCACATGCCTCCTGAGCCAGAACGTGCCATCGTGGCATGAGCGAGCCCGAACCGGGTTACCCGACTCCGGCACGTCGATCAGCGAGGGCGACCCTGCCCGCGCAGGGAAGCCGGATGGGAACGCCATGAGCAGCGGCTTCAGTGGTCCCGAGGACTACGACCCCTTCGGAGAATTCCTCGCCCGCTTCTTCGGCGGACCGCGCCCCGGCCCGCGGCAGATCGACATCGGCCGACTGCTCAGTCAGCCGGCCCGGGAGCTGGTGCGCGGCGCCGCGCAATACGCCGCCGAGCACGGCAGCCGGGACCTCGACACCCAGCATCTGCTGCGCGCCGCGCTGTCCGCGGAGCCGACCCGGAGCCTGCTCACCCGGGCGGGCGCGGACCCGGACTCGCTGGCGACGGAGATCGACGAGCGTTCGGGCCCGATCCAGCACTCGCCGAGCGAAGCCCCGCCGCCGACCTCGCTGTCGCTGACCCCGGCCGCCAAACGCGCACTGCTGGACGCGCACGACCTGGCCAGGGCGCGGGGAGCCGGTTACATCGGCCCGGAGCACGTGCTCAGCGCCCTCGCCGCGAACCCCGACTCGGCGGCCGGGCACATCCTGAACGCGGCCCGGTTCGGCCCCACCGGCATGCCGCCCGAGGCACCGGACGCGACGCAGTCCCGCCCCGGCGTCGACCAGCGGCCACGCGTCGACTCCGGTACGCCCACCCTCGACAAGTACGGCCGCGACCTCACCGACCTCGCCCGCCAGGGCCGTATCGACCCGGTGATCGGCCGGGACGAGGAGATCGAGCAGACCGTCGAGGTGCTCTCCCGGCGCGGCAAGAACAACCCGGTGCTGATCGGCGACGCGGGGGTGGGCAAGACCGCGATCGTGGAGGGCCTGGCCCAGCGGATCACCGACGGCGATGTGCCGGACGTTCTCGGCGGCCGCCGGGTGATCGCGCTGGACCTGACCGGGGTGGTCGCGGGCACCCGCTACCGGGGGGACTTCGAGGAGCGGCTCACCAACATCGTGGACGAGATCCGGGCGAACTCCGACCGACTGATCGTCTTCATCGACGAGTTGCACACCGTCGTGGGCGCCGGAGGCGGCGGCGAGGGCGGGTCCATGGACGCCGGGAACATCCTCAAGCCGGCGCTGGCCCGCGGCGAACTGCACGTCGTCGGCGCGACCACGCTGGAGGAGTACCGGCGCATCGAGAAGGACGCGGCGCTCTCCCGCCGCTTCCAGCCGATCCTGGTCCCCGAGCCGAGCACCACCGACGCCATCGAGATCCTGCGCGGCCTGCGCGACCGCTACGAGGCCCACCACCAGGTCCGCTACAGCGACGAGGCGCTCGTCGCCGCCGTGGAGCTGTCCGACCGCTATCTCACCGACCGCCGGCTGCCGGACAAGGCCATCGACCTGATCGACCAGGCGGGCGCCCGGGTACGGCTGCGCGCGCGGACCAAGGGCACGGACGTACGGGCCATGGAGCGCGAGGTCGAGCAGCTCACCCGGGACAAGGACCAGGCCGCCGCCGACGAGAGCTATGAGCAGGCGACGCAACTGCGTGACCGTATCGCCGAGTTGAAGAAGCGCATCGCGGACGCCTCCGGTGACGAGGAGATCGACGAGGGCATGCACCTGGAGGTCACCGCGGAGGCCATCGCCGAGGTGGTGTCCCGGCAGACCGGCATCCCGGTGAGCAGCCTCACCGAGGAGGAGAAGGACCGGCTGCTCGGCCTGGAGGAGCATCTGCACCAGCGGGTCGTCGGACAGGACGAGGCGGTGCGCGTGGTCTCCGACGCGGTGCTGCGCTCACGGGCCGGGCTGGCCAGCCCCGACCGGCCGATCGGCAGCTTCCTCTTCCTCGGCCCGACCGGTGTCGGCAAGACCGAGCTGGCGCGGGCGCTGGCCGAGTCGCTGTTCGGCAGCGAGGAGCGGATGGTCCGCCTGGACATGAGCGAGTACCAGGAACGGCACACCGTCAGCCGGTTGATCGGCGCCCCGCCCGGCTACGTGGGCCACGAGGAGGCCGGCCAGCTCACCGAGGTGGTGCGGCGGCACCCGTACTCGCTGCTGCTGCTCGACGAGATCGAGAAGGCGCATCCGGACGTCTTCAACATCCTGCTCCAGGTGCTGGACGACGGCCGGCTGACCGACTCCCAGGGCCGAACGGTCGACTTCACCAACGCGGTCATCGTGATGACCAGCAACCTCGGCTCGGAGGCGATCGGCCGGGGCGGTGCCGGGATCGGGTTCGGTTCGGGCGACGAGGCGGCCGAGGAGGAGGCGCGCAGCGAGCGGATCCTGCGGCCGCTGCGCCAGCAGTTCCGGCCCGAGTTCCTCAACCGCATCGACGAGATCGTCGTCTTCCGCCGGCTGACCCCCGACCAGTTGGAGCGGATCACCAACCTGCTGCTGGACCGGACCCGCCGGCTGCTGCACGCCCAGGGCGTCGCGGTCGAGTTCACGGGTGCCGCGGTCGACTGGCTCTCCGACCGCGGCTACCAGCCGGAGTACGGTGCCCGTCCGCTGCGCCGCACCATCCAGAAGGAGGTCGACAACCAGCTTTCCCGGCTGCTCCTGGACGGCCGGATCGGCGAGGGCGGCCGGGTCACGGTGGACGTGGCGGACGGGCAGCTCGCCTTCCGCACGGAAGACCTGCCACCCGCCCCCGAGTTGTGAGACCGGCCGGACGCGCTGCTACGGCGCCGGCCGCACCACCATCGCCGAGCCGCCGCCGCGCCGTACCTTCTCCGCGGCGGCGAGCCACTTGCCGTCCGGCAGCCGCTGTACGCCGGTGGCCGCGCCGATCTCCGGGTTGAGCCGGAAGCCGTGCCCGATGGCCTCGAGCTTCGCCCGCAACGGGCCGTTGTACAGGCCGGGTTCGAGCTCGGTCGTCGCCTGGTTGCGCTGGCTGGCGCGCGGCGCGGCGATCGCGTCGACCAGCGGCAGCCCCCGGTCGAGGAACCCGGTCAGGGTCTGCAGCACGGTGGTGATGATGGTGGCACCGCCGGGCGAACCGAGCGCCACCACGGGCTTGTCGTGCCGGTCCAGGACGATCGTCGGCGACATGGACGAGCGCGGGCGCTTGCCCGGGCCCGGCAGGTTCGGGTCGTGGACGGCCGGGCTGGCCGGAGTGAAGGAGAAGTCCGTCAGCTCGTTGTTGAGCAGGAAGCCCCGGCCCGGGACGGTGATGCCGCTGCCGCCGGTCTGCTCGATGGTGAGGGTGTACGAGACGACGTTGCCCCACTTGTCGGCCACGGTGAGATGGGTGGTGCTGTCGCCCTCGTAGGTGGTCGGGGCGGCCGTGCCGCGCGCGTCGCAGGCCGCCGGGTCACGCGGGTCGCCCGGCGCCACCGGGCTCGTCAGCACGGCGTCGTCCTTGATCAGGCACGCCCGCGAGTCGGCGTAGCGCTGCGACAGCAGCTCCTTGGTCGGTACGTCCTCGAAGGCGGGGTCGCCGACCCAGCGCCCTCGGTCGGCGAACGCGATGCGGCTGGCCTCGATGTAGCGGTGGAGGTACCGGACCTCGCTCGCGTTCGACAGGTCCGTGTTCTCCAGGATGTTGAGGGCCTCGCCGACGGTCGTGCCGCCGGAGGAGGAGGGTGCCATGGAGTACACGCCGAGACCGCGGTAGGAACTCTTCGTGGGCGCCTGCGACTTGACCCGGTAGGCGGCCAGGTCCGCCGCGGTCAGGTCGCCCCGGCGGGCCTTCCAGTTGGAGGCCGGGTCCACGGGCGGGTTGTCGACCGTGTCGACGATGTCGTCGGCGATGTCACCCCGGTAGAGCGCGCCGACGCCCTGGCGCGCCAGTTCCGCGTAAGTGCGGGCGAGGTCGGGGTTCTTGAAGGTGGAGCCGACGACCGGCAGCGCGCCGCCCGGCAGGAACAGCTTCGCGGTGTCCGGGAAGTAGCGGAACCGGGTCTCGTTGGCGGCGGTCTGCGCGCGGAAGGTGTCGTCGACCCGGAAGCCGTCACGGGCGAGGCGCTCGGCGGGCTTGAGCACCGACCCGAGGCTCTTGCTCCCCCACTTGTCGAGCGCCTTCTGCCAGGTGGCGGGCGTACCGGGGGTGCCGACGCTGAGGCCGCTGCTGACGGCCTCGGCGAACGGGATCGCGGCGCCGTTCTCCGTGAACAGGCCCGAGTCGGCGCTCAGCGGCGCCGTCTCCCGGCCGTCGAGGGTGCGCACGGTCCGGGACCGGGCGTCGTAGTAGACGAAGTAACCGCCTCCGCCGACGCCGGCGGAGTAGGGCTCGGTGACGCCGAGTGCGGCGGCCGTGGCGACGGCCGCGTCGACGGCGTTGCCGCCCCTGCGCAGGACCTCGATGCCGGCCGCGGAGGCGTCCGCGTCGACGCTCGACACGGCTCCGCCGTAGCCGACGGCCACGGGGACCTTCTCGACTGCGTGGGTGCCGGGGCCGGGCGGCGCCGCCGCTCCCACGGACACCACAGTGGCCGAGATCGCCAGGACCGACAGTTTCCGCGCGACAGGGCGACGCATTCGCACCTCCAGTCAGGGACCGTCCGCGCAGCCTATTCGATCGGCATGCCCGCGTCAGCCCGCCCTCGGCCGGCTTTCCTCGAACGTGGGTTTGCGTTCGCCCGCTACCATGCGCGCCCATGAATGACGACGTACGCAACATCGTCCTGGGCGTGGTCGCGGCCGGCATCAGCGCCACGCTCGGCTGGCTCGCCCGCACCTATCTGTGGAAGCGCAGGCTGCGCCGCAAGCAGGCCTTCTTCGGGCTGCCCGACAACGCCGAGTCCTTGCTGGTGGTCAACCGCGGGGCCGGCGGACCCGAGTTGACGGTGATGCGGTACGACGTGTTCGCGCTGCTCGAACTGGCCGCCCTGATCAAGGACTGCAACGCCCATGCCCAGATAATCCCGCATGACGCGGCCCGCCAGGGCTTCGGCGAGCGCACCGAGTTCTGCGTCGGCGGCCCGGCGTCGAACCGGCGCATGGCGGCGCACCTGGCCTCGCTCCTGCCGGGTGTACTGGTGAACGTGGACTCCGAACCCGGCCCGGACCGGGGAGCGTTCCAGATCGGCTCCGAGCGCTACCGGGTGGAGGTCGGCAAGGAGGAGTACGCGCTCCTCGCCCGGCTCACCGTCGGTGAGAGCCAGGGCCCGCGCCCCGTCTTCCTGTTCTGCGGACAGACCGCCATCACCAACCAGGCGGCCACCCGCTATCTCGCCCGCAACCACGAGCGGTTGACCCGCAAGCACGGCAACGGCTCCTTCGCCCTGCTGCTGAAGGTGGTCAACTCGCAGGCGTACGGCCCGGATGTGGTGGAGCTGGTCGCCGATGTCACACGCGCCGCGCAGACGCCCTTGCCGACACCCGCGGCTCCCCGCAACAGCCACCGTGCCTCCTGAGGTCCGCCACATTCCACTAATCGTTACTGGCACGTAACTTACCGACGGGTTACTTACGGTAAGAGGCCGCGGTTACCGTCGGGTCACTTTGCACTGACACGAGTGAGGAGTGACCCATGGTCCAAAGGGGCGCGAAGCGCCTTCGAATAGGGTGGCGGTGGGAGACGGGTGGGCACCATCGCAAGGCCCTGCGTACGACCGCCGTGGGCGCCGTTTCCGCGACCCTGGTCGCCGGTAGCGCCCTCGGGCTCGCCCCCGCGGCCCAAGCGGCCCCGAACAGCGTCCGTTTCGTCGACATCAGCGGCGACGGCGGCACCAACCTGAAGGCGAACGTCGTCACTCCGGCCGGCGCCGACGGCACGCACCGCTACCCGCTGCTCGTCATGCCCACGAGCTGGGGCCTGCCCCAGGTCGAGTACTTCGCACAGGCCCAGAAGCTCGCGAACTCGGGCTACGTCGTCGTCAGTTACAACGTGCGCGGCTTCTGGCAGTCGGGCGGCGAGATAGAAGTGGCCGGGCCGCCCGACATAGCCGACGCCTCCAAGGTCATCGACTGGGCGCTCGCCAACACCCCGGCCGACGCACGGCAGATCGGCATGGCGGGCGTCTCCTACGGCGCCGGCATCAGCCTGCTGGCCGCCGCGCACGACAAGCGGGTCCGGGCGGTCGCCGCCCTCAGCGGCTGGGCCGACCTCATCGGCTCGATCTACGGGGGCCGCACCCAGCACGTCCAGGCCGCCGCGCTGCTCGACGGCGCGGGCCTGGTCGCCGGCCGCCAGAGCGCCGAGATCCGGCAGATCTTCGACGACTTCTACGCCTCCAACCTGTCCCACGAACAGGACATCATCAACTGGGGGAAGAAACGTTCGGTCGCCACATACGTGGACCAGCTCAACGACAGCGGCGCCGCGGTCATGATGGCCAACGCCTGGGGAGACACGGTCTTCCCGCCCAACCAGTACGCGGACTTCTACGAGAAGCTCACCGGCCCCAAGCGGCTGGAGTTCCGCCCCGGCGACCACGCCACCGCCGAGCTGACCGGGCTGTTCGGCCTGCCCAACGACGTGTGGACGGACACCGAGCGCTGGTTCGACCACTACCTCAAGGGCGAGGACAACGGCATCAACCGCGAGCTGCCGGTCCAGCTCAAGTCCCGGGCCGGCGGCGGCTACGAGGGCTACTCCGACTGGAAGTCGGTCGGCGCGACCGACAAGAAGATCTCCCTGGCGGGCACGACGACGATCCACGCGAACGTCGACTCGGGAGCCAACGGCGGGGTCGTCTTCCTGTCCAGCATCCTCGACCAGGTGGCCCAGCTCCCCCCGATGGCCTCGATACCGCTGCTGCCCCGCCGCTGGGCGGCCGTGTGGCAGTCGGAGAAGTACTCGACTGCCCAACGTGTGCGCGGGACCTCGAAGTTGCACACCACCGTCACTCCGACCAAGGAGAGCGGCACCCTCGTCGCCTATCTGTACGACGTGGGCCCGCTCGGCCTCGGCAAGCTGGTCAGCAACGCGCCGTACACCTTCCACGGACAGACGCCCGGACAGCCGTTCGGTCTCGACCTGGAGCTGTACTCCACGTCCTACGACGTCCCGGCAGGGCACCGCCTCGCGTTGGTCGTCGACACGGTCGACCCGCTCTACATCGAGCACAACCCGTCCGGCGCGCGGCTGACCTTCTCCTCGCCGGCGAACGACCCGTCGTACGTGTCGATTCCACTGCGCGAACAGTGATCTCCGGCCGGCGCCGGACGGGTATGGCTCTGTGACTGCTGCCCCCTGCTGCCCCTGTCCCCAGGGGCCGTGGGGGGATCCCCACCCGGCAGCAGCGTCCCTGGTCGTGGGCGGGGCCACCGCCACGACCTTGGGGACGGACGAAACATCGTAGTCGAGGTCGGACCCGGCGGGGTCGGAAGCGTTGTCAGACCACGAAGCGACAGGTCCCCCACATAGGTGTCGACGTCACGCAGCACGATCGGTGGATCGCCGGCCATGCCCAGCCCCAGTCCTGTTCGGCTCGGTAGCGATGCCCCGCAAACTATCCGGGCAGGAACCGACTTATCGGACGACACGCGCTTTTCGGACATAAGCCGTATTTACTTGGTGCTTATGTCAGGTCCGCACGGCTCACGGCCGGGACCTCACGCCTCCGCGACCTCCGCGTATAGCTGCGACAACTCGGGAACGCCGCTCACGGCCCACTCCCGCCCCGAGGCCACGACGTCGAACTCCCGCCCGGACGCGAGCCGGACGACCGGCTGGCCGTCCGGCCAGATCTGCCAGGCGGCCCCGGGCACGGTGCGCACGATGACGGTTCCGAGGTACAGCCCGGCGTCGTTGCCCAGCCAGGGCAGAATCTCCTCGTCGTCCCGCCAGCGCGGCAGCAACTGGTCGAGGGCCTCCAACGAGGCCACGGTGTCATCGAGTTGGATCCCCGCCCGGGACGCGTGGGAACGCAGCAGTTCGCACTCGGAGAGCAGTTCGGCGATGCCCTCGGGGTCGAGGGCCCCGCGCTTCTCGGGCCGATGGCCAAGAAAAGGGATCTTCATACGCACAGCGTGTCATTCGCACGGCCGAACGCACCACAGGCGCGCGGACCGTCGATTCCGGTCGAGTTCACGCCGACTTGTGGCATGGCTCGTTGACGGGTCACGGGTGCCTCTCTAACTTCTCCGTGCGTCTTGCGTCTCGTCGGAACGCCCGAGTGTCCTGCCCGAAGTTGTCATGCGCAGTCATACGCAGCCCTGAGCGGTCGTGAACGGGAGGAGTCGGCCGTGCGCCGATGTGTGTGGATTTCCGCGGTCGTCCTTGCCCTTTTCGCCGCCTTGGTGCCGGGTGTCTCCGCGCACGCGGCCACCGAGCGCAGAGCCGTGCCGCTCCCGCTGGAGCGGCTCTTCGACAACAGGGCCGTCAGCGACGACGCCCGGCCCGCCGCAGCCGACTTCGACGGGGCGGGCGCCTCCCTGTCGGCGCAGGACCTCGCGGCCGCCGGGTGGACGCCGGGCCGCGCGCTGACCGTGCAGGGCGCCCGGCTGACCTGGCCCGACCGGCAGCCTGGCGAGCCGGACAACGTCCTCGCCGCCGGGCAGGACGTGCGGGTGCGCGGCCACGGCGACGCGCTCGCCTTCCTGGTGGCGGGCACGGCCGGCATCGACGTCGGCGCGACGGGGACTGTGGTCTACGCCGACGGCGCCCGATCCGGCTACGGGCTGACCGCGTCCGACTGGCGCACCGGCCCGCTCGCCACCAAGGCGGTCGCGGTGCCGCACATCAACACGCCCGGCGGTCAACTCGCCGAGCGGGCGCGGCTGTACGTCGTGACCGTGCCGCTCGTGGCGGGGCGCCCGGTCGCTTCCGTGCGGCTGCCGCAGGCGCCCGGGCTGCATGTGTTCGCGGTGGCGGTGCGGGCCGCGGCCCCGGGCTGGACGGGGAGTTGGGCTGCGGCGACGGGCGGCTATCCGACCGTGGGGCCGTGGACCGACCGGACGTTGCGCCTGGTCGTGCACACCTCGGCGGGCGGTCCGCGGGTGCGGCTGCGGTTCGACAACACCTTCGCTGCGGGGCCGGTGCGGATCGGTGGCGCCACCGTGGCGGTGCAGCAGTCGGGGGCGGCGGCGAAGGCGGCGCCGGTCCGGGTGTCGTTCGGCGGTGCGGCGGGCGTTCAGATCCCGGCGGGGGCGCAGGCGTACAGCGATCCGCTCGGCTTCACCGTGCCCGCGGACGCCAACCTGCTGGTGAGCTTCCATCTGCCGGGGACCGTGCCGGCCGCGCCCGTGCACCGGCTCGCGCAGCAGCGGTCGTATGTGAGCGAGCCGGGCGATCACACGGCGGACCTCGCCGCCTCCGCCTATCCGACCGTGCTGACGAGCTGGCCGCTGCTGACGGGCGTCGACGTGAGCGGTGGGCCGGGGTCCGTGGTGCTGCTGGGGGACTCGATCACCGACGGCGACAAGTCCACGACGGATGCGAACCGACGCTGGCCCAACGTGCTGGCCACACGACTGCTGAACCAGAGTGTGGTCCCGCGCTATGGCGTGCTCAACCAGGGAATCTCCGGCAACCGTGTGGTCTCCGACCGCTATCCCGGAGACGGGGTCTCCACGGACACGGCCGGGGTGAGCGCCCTGTACCGATTCGACCGGGATGTGCTGGCCCAGACGTCGGCGCGTACGGCCGTGGTGTTCGAGGGCATCAACGATGTGCGCTGGGACACGACCGCGGAGCAGGTCATCGCCGGGCTGCGCGAGATCGCGGACCGTGGGCACGCACGGGGGCTGCGGATGCTGGCGGCGACGATCCTGCCGTGCGCGGGCGAAGCGCGCTGCACAGCCGCCGCCGATGCCGAGCGGGTCGAGATCAACGCCTGGATCCGCGGCGGCGGGGTGTACGACGGCGTGCTCGACTTCGACGCGGTGGTACGGGACCCGGCGCAGCCCTCCCGGATGCTTCCCGCCTACGACAGCGGGGACCATCTGCACCCCGGGGATGCCGGGCTCGCCGCGCTGGCCGACTCCATCGACCTGCGGGCCTTGGTGCCGTGACGGTCCAGGGGCTCTGCCCCCGGACCCCGCATCGGCCTGAACGGCCTCGTCCTCAAACGCCGGACTGGCTGATCCAGCTCGGCCGCGCCTAGACGTCCAGGTCCACGACCACCGGCGCGTGGTCCGAGGCGCCCTTGCCCTTGCGCTCCTCGCGGTCCACGTACGCGTCGGTGACGGCCTTGGCGAACGGCTCGTTGCCGTAGACCAGGTCGATGCGCATGCCGCGGTTCTTGGGGAATGCGAGCTGGCGGTAGTCCCAGTACGTGTACGGGTGGTCGTACTTCAGGGGGCGCGGGACCACGTCGGACAGGCCGGACTCGCGCAGGGAGGCGAGGGCGGCGCGCTCGGCGGGCGTGACGTGGGTGAGGCCCTCGAAGGCGGCCACGTCGTAGACGTCGTCGTCCGTCGGCGCAACGTTGTAGTCGCCCAGCACCGCGAACGGGCGGCTGCCTCCCGCGTCGCCGGCGACGGCCGCCTTCAGGGCCTCGAACCACTGGAGCTTGTAGGCGTAGTGGGGGTGGTCCACCTCACGGCCGTTGGGCACGTACACCGACCAGACGCGGACCGGGCCGCAGGTCGCCGAGATGGCCCGGGGCTCCTCCCCGCCGTCGTAGCCGGGGTCGCCCGGCAGGCCCTTGACGACGTCCTTGAGGCCGACGCGGGAGAGCACCGCCACGCCGTTCCACCGGCCGGTGGCGTTGACCGCCGCCTCGTAGCCGAGGTCGCGCAGCGGGTCGAACGGGAACGCTTCCTCGGCGACCTTGGCCTCCTGGAGGCAGAGCACGTCGGTGCCGCTGCTCTCCAGCCAGGCCAGGAGCCTCGGCAGGCGGGCGGTGATCGAGTTCACGTTCCAGGTCGCGATGCGCATGCCTCACAACCTACCGGGCGGGACTGACAACCCGGCTCCGCCCGGGGTGGGGCCGGTCACAGCTCCGCGGAGGCCCCCGGCGTCAGACGCAGATGCTCCGAGCCGCCCAGGCCGCCGATCTGGCGGTCGTAGATCGGGCGGGCCAGGTCGGTGAGGAGGGCGTCGTGGATGTCGTAGGCGCGCTGCGGCTTGACCTCACGGACGTAGTCGATGACCTCCGCGATCTTGCTCCAGGGCGCCATCACCGGGAGCATCAGCGTCTCCACCGGGTGGTCCGGCACGGTGAGGGCGTCGCCCGGGTGGAACACCCGCCCGCCGTCGATGAGGTAGCCGACGTTGGTGATGCGCGGGATGTCCGGGTGGATGACGGCGTGCAGCTCGCCGTGGACCTGGACGTCGAAGCCGGCGGCGGTGAAGGTGTCGCCGTGGCCGACGGTGTGCACGCGGCCGGGGAACGCCGCCGAGATCTGCTCGGCGACGGACGTCAGCGTCCAGATCTGCGCGGCCGGGTCGGCCTCCATGGCCGCCCGCAGCCGCCCCTCGTCGAAGTGGTCGGGGTGCTCGTGTGTGACGAGGATCGCGTCCGCGCCGACCGCGGCGTCCTCCTCGCTGAAACCGCCGGGGTCGACAACGAGCGTCTGTCCGTCCTTCTCCAGGCGGACGCAGGAGTGCGACTTCTTCGTGAGCTTCATGGGTCCATCCTGGCGCGCACCCGTTCGGGATGCTCACTCCTCGGGAGTGGTCTCCTCCCGTATGACCTTCTGGGCGACCTTGAACGCGCTGTTGGCCGCCGGTACGCCGCAGTAGACGGCCGCCTGGAGCAGCACTTCCTTGATCTCGTCCGGGGTGAGTCCGTTGCGCAGGGCGGCGCGGGTGTGGAAGGCGAGTTCGTCCAGGTGACCGCCCGCGACCAGGGCGGTGAGGGTGACACAGCTCCGGGATCGCCGGTCGAGGCCGGGTCTGCCCCAGACCTCGCCCCACGCGTACCGGGTGATGAGCTCCTGGAAGTCCCCGGAGAAGTCGTCGGCCTGCGCCAGCGCCCGGTCGACGTGCGCGTCGCCGAGCACCTCGCGGCGGACCTTGATCCCCGCGTCGTACGGATCCGCCCGTCCCGTCGTCTGCTGCGGTACGACGGCCGGGGCGATCTCGGCGATCGGCACGGGCTGCGACGGCACGGGGGTCAGGACCGGCTTCACGGGGGCGGCGACGATGGCCATCTGGCCGGTCGTGGAGTCGTAGGCGGGCTGCCAGGCGGTGGAGAAGTGCCGGACCAGCAGGTCGGTGACGGCGGCGGGCTGCTCGACCGGGACGAGGTGGGAGGCGCCGGGAACCACGGCGAGGCGTGCGTCCGGTATGCCGGCGACCAGGGTGCGGGCCTCGGCGGGGCCGGTGACCTGGTCGTCCGAGCCGACCAGGACGAGCGTGGGCACGGCGACGCCGGCGAGCTGCGACCGTACGTCGAAGGAGGCGAGGGCCTCGCAGGCGGCGATGTAGCAGCCGGGGTCAGTGGTCCGCACCATCTGCACGGCCCACTCCGTGATGGCGGGCTGGGCGGCGGCGAAGCCGTTGGTGAACCAGCGGTCCGGCGAGGTGCGGGCGATGGGGTCGAGGCCGTTCGTGCGCACGATCACGCCGCGCTGGCGGAACTCGTCCGCCGTGCCGAAGCGCGGCGAGGCGGCGATCAGCGCGAGCGAGGCGATGCGCTCGGGGTGGCGCAGGGCGAGTTCGATCCCGAGTGCGCCGCCGAGCGCGCAGCCCGCGTAGCCGAAGCGCTGCACGCCGAGGCCGTCGAGGGTGGCGAGCAGTCGTTCGGCGAGTTCGGTGACGGAGCCTGCCGGGTAGGCGGGCGCGCCGCCGTGACCCGGCAGGTCAAACCGGAAGACACGCCACTGCTGGGTCAGCTCGGGGACCTGCCGGTCCCACATGTGCCAGGTGGTACCGAGCGAGGGGCCCAGGATCAGGACCGGGGCATCTTCCGGGCCGTCGAAGCGGTACTGGAGGGCGGGGGTCTTCGTCTCACTCACCGCTCCACGCTAACGTCCGCATCCGAACACCGGCCCCACGGACCCCACGTCCTCACACCTGGCTCCCGCAGATCAGCGGGGAACCCTCACACGGCCTTCACGGGACGGAGGTTCGGCTCAGCCCCGGACGGTGACGCCGTACCGGGTGCGCAGGCGCCACATCTCCCACGCCGAGACCGCCGTCACCGACAGCGGGCCACCCAGCAGGGAGCAGAACTGGGCCACCGGCGGGCCCGCCGGCATGCCTTCGCTGATCAGGTTGAAGATCGCGAGAACCCAGACCAGCACGCCGGTGACCACGGGCGGCAGCATCGGGTGGACATGGGCGGTGTTGAAGGCGCTGCGGGCGGAGTACAGCGACGCCAGGAACAGGAAGGGCAGGCCCCAGAAGATGGCGGCGATGGTGAGGAGCGCGACCGGCACCACCAGCCACGCGTTCTTGCTCTCCATGACCCCGCTGGCGCCCACGAAGTAGATGATCGCGCCGATGAGGGCGAGTGACAGCAGGTACCAGCCGACCGCCTTGAGCGGGTAGCGCAGGCGCGAGCGCATGTGCGTTCGCAGGTGCGGGGGCGCGTAGTAGATGAACCCGAGGATGACCAGGGGCCCGGTGCAGATCAGCAGGAACGGCGTGACGATCGCGTTGGCGAAGCCCGCCTCCGCCGCGTTGTTCCAACGGTCCTTCTCCACGCCGTAGGCGAGGATCAGCGCGATGGTGGCCAGCGCGCCGAGCACCGTGCGGGCCACCTGGACGCGGTCCACGGTGCGGTCCAGGATCCGGTCGCCGCTCTCGTGCACGAACAGCTTGGTGGCGACTCGGTGCGCGGAGCGCAGGACGAGGACGGCGAGGAAGAACGGCGAGAAGTACCAGAGGCAGCCTCGGCGGCGCGCCACGCGGGCGGGGGCGCCGGGCGGCGGACCGTAGGGGTACGGGTTGGGGTTCGGGTACGGATTCGGGTGCGGTGCGGGCGGGCCGTAGGGATTGCCGCCGTTGCTGGGCCCGTAGGGGCCGTTGGGCGTCGGTCCCGGTCCGTACGGAGCGCCCCAGCCCTGACCGCCGGGTCCCGTGCCGCCCGGTTGTCCCGCGCCGGGTCCAGGACCCCATCCCCCGGTTGCCATGACCTCTCCCGCCGTTCGTTTCGGGCCAGTTGCCGTGTGTCGCCTGGGCGACAACGCGGCAGTGTAGTTGCTCCTGGGAAAGGGCGGTCGTCGGCGTTGGGCGTTCTCGAATCAGGCGGCGTTGGGCATTTCCGGGTCAGGCTTCCGGTGGCGCGAACGCGACGTCGGTGAGGGCGCCGGCCGGGTCGAGGCCGGTGAGTGCGCCGACGGGGTCCAGGTCGGGCGTGCCGCGTGGCCACCAGTCGTCGTGGCCCGGCTCCGATTCGTACGGGTACCACAGGCCCTCGCGGCCGAGGCGGAGTTGGACATGGCCGCGGGGGTGGGTGAGGCGGTTGCGCCAGGGACGGAAGGCGGGGAGGTCGGCGGCGAGCAGGAGCGGACGGGCACGGTCGAAGCGGCCGGCCGGCGGGTCCCAGGGTTCTTCGAGGACGGCGAGCCCCTCGAGACCGCCCTGTCGCCAGGCCGCGACCGCGCGGGCCAGATCGGCCTGGGTACGGTCGGTGGCGGAGGCCAGGGAGGAATACAGGGCACGGGTGGCGGCGGTGAGACCGGAACCGGGGCGGGCGGCGGCGAGCCGTACCGCGTCCTGCCACAGGGTCAGTTCGGCGACCGGGTCACGGCCGGTGCCCAGCAGGGCGTGTGCGCGGGCGGCCGCGTCCGTCGCCAACTGGTCCAGCGCGAAGGGGTCCGGGCCGCCGGGGGCCGCCGGGTAGACGGGCGGTTGCTCGGGATGCGGGGGCACGGGCAAGGGGGCCGGGAGGGGCGGAAGTCGACGCTCGGGATCCAGCGCGTCGATGGCGCGTACGCCCGCCAGGGGCGCCGGTTGCTGTTCCTGTGCGGCACGGGCCGCGCGGGCGGCACTCAGCCGGGACAGCGCGTCGAGCAACTGCCGTTCACCGCGGCCGCGCAGCAGAAGCAGTACGAACGGGTCGGCGTCCAGCAGACGTGCGGTCTGGTAGCACAGGGCCGCGGCGTGTTTGCAGGGGTGACCTCGGTCGGGGCAACTGCACCGGGGGTCCAGGTCGCCCGGTCCCGGCAGCAGCGGCACTCCGCAGTCGGCGAGGGACTGCGGCATCTCCTTGTCCAGCAACGCCGCGATGTGCCCCGGCCGTTCGGCGACGGCGTCCAGGAACCGCGTCCAGTCGGCGTCGTCCAGCGTCCGCGTCCGCACCTGTACGCGGTACGGACGCGGGCGGCTGCCCCGCACATACGCCAACACCAGTCCCGGCGTCACGGTGATGGCGTCGACATGCCCCTCCTGCGCATAACCTCGCCCCCGCGCAAGCCGTTTGGCGTCAAGGGCACCCTCCTCCAACGCGGTCACCCATGCATTGCCCCACCAACTCTCCGCGAACCGCACGTCGTCCACCGCACGGGCCGCGAAGGCCGGGAAGGTGCGCCGGAGTTCCCCGTCCCGGGAGGGGGCGGCCATGGAACGCGGGACGCGGGGGGAGGGATCGGCGGGCAGGGGGGTTGATGGCTGGGCGGAGGGGAAGGCGGGATCGCCGGGGGGCGGCGGGGAGGGGGGAGTCGTCGGGTTGTGTCGCGGTTGGTCTGCCGGATCGAACGCCGCGGAAAGGGCACGCGTCGGCTTGCGCCGCCGGTCGTCGGCCGAATCGGACGCCGCAGAGGGAGAACTCGTCGGCCTGTAACGCCCGTCGCCGGCCCAATTGGGCGCCGCAGACGGAGGACTCGTCGGCCCGTGCCCGCCGTCGGCCGAATCGGGCAGCCCCGAGTCGTCGTCGCCTTCGGGCTGATCCGAGGACGGCATCAGGAAGGCGCCGGCGAGCAGGCTCTGTACGTCTCGGACGCGCATGCGGCCCGCAGCGCCGCCCGGCTGACGGAGCGGCTCGCTCCCGCGCTGCCCGACGCCACTGCCGCCCGCGTCCCGTCGACGCCTGTCCCTGACTCCGGTACCAGCATCGGTCGCTGCCACGGGCCGACGCGGTCCACGGGCGCCCTGGACGCCCTTGTCACCTTCCTCCGACTCGGCCCGCCGCCGCTCCTCCAAGGCCGCGCGCAACGCCTCACGCGCTGCGTCCCCTGGACGTGCCCCCGGACCAGACCCGGGTCGGCCCGACGCCGGGGCGGGAGCCTCGATGCCTGGTTCGGTTGGCTCGCCTGACGGCACCGCCTTGGCCGAGTCCGCGTTCGCGCCTGGCCGATGCGCATCCGGCCGATGCGCGTCCGCGCCGGATGCCCGGGGCGCCCCACCACGGCCGACCTCCACGCCGTCCGGACCATCGGCAGAGCCCACGCCCGCGCCGCCCAGCCCCAGCCCCAGGCCCAGGCCCAGGTCCCGATCTCGGGTAGGCCGCACTGCCGCGCGCGCGGCATCCCCCGGCCGATCAGCCCTCCGCTTGTCCTCCCCCGCGGCCGACTCCCCGCCCGCAGCAGCCCCTTGCTCTGCCTCGCGTCGCTCCCGGGCAGCCCGCAGCGCGCGGCGTGCCACATCGGCCGGTCGATGCTCGGCACCCCCACGTCGGCTCGACTCGCCACCCTCGGTCGGCACGGCGTGCGGCATCAGCTCGTCATCGCCGGACGTCCTGCGCTCATCAGCCCCAGTCTCCCGGTCGCCCCCCGACACCTTCCCCTCGCCGCCGGACACCGCCCCCTCACCCCCCGGCACCCTCTCCATGTCGCCAGACACTGCCCACTCACCCCCCGACACCTCCGGCCCCCCGCCCCCCGAACTCCCCCGCTCCCCCGCCCCCGTCATGACTCCCTCCTCAGCGACACGAGGTCGGACAGCTCGTGGTCCGTCAGCTCTGTGAGGGCCGATTCGCCGGAGCCGAGGATCGCGTCGGCCAGGGCGCGCTTGGATTCGAGCATCTCCGCGATGCGGTCCTCGACGGTGCCCTCGGTGATGAGGCGGTGGACCTGGACGGGCTGGGTCTGGCCGATGCGGTAGGCGCGGTCGGTGGCCTGCTCCTCGACCGCCGGGTTCCACCAGCGGTCGAAGTGGACGACATGTCCGGCGCGGGTGAGGTTCAGCCCGGTGCCCGCCGCCTTGAGGGACAGGACCAGGACCGGGGTCGCGCCCTCCTGGAAGCGGTCCACCATCCGTTCGCGCTCGGGGACGGGTGTACCGCCGTGGAGCAGGTCCACCGGGACCGCCCGGGCGGCGAGGTGGGCGGCGATCAGGCGGGCCATCCCCACGTACTGCGTGAAGACGAGCGCCGAACCGTCCTCGGCCAGCAGCGTGTCGAGCAGTTCGTCCAGCAGGGCGAGCTTGCCGGAGCGGGCGGCGGTGGCGGCCGATGCGGCCGCTGCGTCCTCCTTCAGGTACAACGCGGGGTGGTCGCAGATCTGCTTCAGGGACGTCAGGAGTTTCAGCACCAGTCCCCGGCGCGCGATGCCCTCCGCCGTCTCGATGGCGAGCAGAGACTCACGCACCACGGCCTCGTAGAGCGCGGCCTGCTCACGGGTGAGCGGGACCGGGTGGTCCGTCTCGGTCTTGGGCGGCAGTTCGGGGACGATCCCGGGGTCTGACTTCTTGCGGCGCAGCAGGAACGGCCGCACCAGGCGGGCCAGCCGGGTCACCGCCTCCTCGTCCTCACCGTTCTCCACGGCACGCGCGTGCCGGGCGCGGAAGGACTTCAGGGGGCCGAGCAGGCCAGGGGTCGTCCAGTCGAGCAGTGCCCAGAGTTCGGAGAGGTTGTTCTCCACCGGGGTGCCGGTCAGCGCCACACGCGCGGGCGTCGGGATCGTGCGCAGCGCCTTCGCCGTCGCCGAGTAGGGGTTCTTGACGTGCTGTGCCTCGTCGGCGACGACCATGCCCCAGGTGTGCTGGGCCAGCGTCGGCGCCGTCGACCGCATGGTGCCGTACGTCGTCAGGACGAAGCCGCCGGCCATGTCGTCCAGGGTGCGGTCCGGGCCGTGGAAGCGGCGGACGGGGACGCCGGGCGCGAAGCGGGTGATCTCCCGCTGCCAGTTGCCCAGCAGGGACGCCGGGCAGACCACCAGGGTCGGTGCGGTCCTGGCGCGCTTCAGATGCAGGGCGATGACCGTGATCGTCTTGCCGAGCCCCATGTCGTCGGCCAGGCAGCCGCCGAGTCCCAGGGATGTCATGAGGTCCAGCCAGGCCAGGCCGCGCAGTTGGTAGTCGCGCAGGGTGGCCTGCAGGCCCGGCGGCGCCTCGGCCGGCCGGACCCCCGCCGTGAGCCGGTCCCGCAGGGCCGCCAGTGCGCCGACCGGTACCGCCTCGACCGTCTCGCCGTCGACCTCCGCGCTGCCGGTGAGGGCGACGGACAGCGCGTCGACCGGGTCGAGCAGGCCCAGTTCGCGCTTGCGTGCCTTGCGGACGAGGGCCGGGTCGACCAGTACCCAGCGGTCCCGCAGCCGGACGACCGGGCGGTGCGCCTCGGCGAGGGCGTCCATCTCGCCCTCGGTGAGCGGGTCGCCGCCGATCGCCAACTGCCAGCGGAACTGGAGCAGTTCCTCACTCTCGAAGAACCCGGTGCCGTCGGTCGCCGAGCCGGGCGCGGGCCGTACGACCGCCGCCGCGCTGAGGTCCTGCGCGAGGTCGCGGGGCCAGTGCACGGCCACCCCGGCCGCCGCGAGCCGGGTCGTGGCCACGCCCAGGAGGTCCCCCAACTCCTCGTCGGACAGGGCCAGTACATCGGGTACGTCCTGCTCGGCGAGGCGGTCGAGCGGGGCCCATACCCGGGCCGCGCGGCGCACCGCAAGCGCCGCGTCCACCCGCGCGCGTGGCCCGAAGGCGTCGTCCGCCTCGCCGGCCCACAGGGCGGCCGCGTCGGCCACCAGGGTGGGGTCGGCGAGGCTGTGCACCTGGACGATGGCCGCGCCCGCGCTGCGTGCGCCGTCGTCGCGGTCGTCGAAGAGGTCGTAGGCGGACAGGTCCAGGCGCAGCGAGATCCGTACGCCCGCGTCCATGCCGGCGGCGACCTCGGCCGCCCAGTCGTGGGCGTCGGGCAGGCGCTGGGGCTCGCGCGCGGCGAAGGGCTTTCCCGACACGTGCGGCGCGGCGGGGGTGCGGGGCAGGGTGTCGGCGACCGCGTCCAGGAAGGCGCGCATCAGCGCCTCCGGCTCGGGCAGCCGCAGCGGGCCCGGGCCGGGCAGGGGGACCGCGTGGCCCTCGTACGGCAGGGCGGCGGCGACCGCGCGCAGGTGCGCGATGTCGTCGGGGTCGAGGGGGCCGGCCCGCCAGGCGTCGTGGCCGGTGGGGGTCAGGCCGGGCAGCAGCCGGCCGCGCGCGGTGAGCCGCAGGGCGTGCAGGGCGGCCGCACCCCAGCAGGCGGTGGCGGGGTGGGCGGCGGGGTCCCGCCGCGCCCGCACGAGCAGCGGCAGCGCCTCGCCGAGCGGCAGGGTGAGCGCGGGGGCGGTCCTGCGGCGGACTCCCGCGCCATGGCGTCGTACGACGGTGAGCTCGGTGTCCTCGGCGGGCAGCGGGCCGCCCTCGGGGTCCCAGAAGGCGATCCGGCCCTCGCGCGGAAGGGGCGCGGGCAGGAAGACGGCCGCGAGCCGCACGGGGACGGCCCCGCCCGCCCGCTCGGCCACCGTGGTCCTGTCGCTCATACGTCCTGTCACCTCCCGCCTTCGAGTCCGGTCAACCGTCTTCGACTCTACGGGCGGGGTCTGACAATCGGCCCCGGCGGCCTGCGCGGGCCGGGGACCGTCACGCGGTGATCACCGGGTCGTCAGGGAACCGTGCGGGAGACCGCGTACACGAACGGGTGTTCCGCGTCGGACAGGTTGACGACGATGTCCTGGGTGGGCGCCGGTGCCTTCTGCTTGCGGACGATGCCGTACCAGGGCCCGGAGTCCTTGAAGTCCCAGCCGGTGATCTTCCGGTCGCGGGCGTTGATGGTGATCTCGTCGGCCTCCAGGTCGTCCCGGGTGACGTCGAGGGACTTGAGGAAGACGTCCAGGTTGTCCTTGGTGGTCTCGAACTGGACGTAGAGACGGCTGGTCTTCCAGTTGTTCGTCTCGTAGTAGGCGACCTTGTACGACGGCACCGGGATCGGGATCTGGTACAGCCGGCGCTGCACCCTCGACGGCCAGCCCTCGGAGAGGCCGGTCGCCGAGTACTTCTCCTCCTTGTCCTTGCCGCTGTCGCGGCTCTGGTTGGCGGAGATCACCAGGTAGCCGGCAGGCACGCCGATGAGCAGCACGATGATGAGCAGGGTGAGCGCCCGGCGGCGGATCTTGTGGCGGCGGTCCTCGGGCTGCGACTGGTCGCCCGAGGAATCGGCCCGGCGGGGTACGGACACGGTCACGCCGACCCCTGAGACGTCCGGCGGGCTTCCGCGAACCGCGCGTAGCGCTCGTAGCGCTCGACCCGGCGCCGGTTGGCGCGCCGGAAGCGGCGGGCGACCAGGCGGGCCAGGTCGGCGGCGCCGACCATGCCGGCCTCGGGGCCGAGCTGGGCCCGGGTGATGCGGGCCTCGGGGCGGTAGCCGCGGCCGGTGAGGTGGCGCTTGAAGGCGTCCCGCGCGGGGCCGATCAGCAGGTCGTCGGCGGCCGACACACCGCCGCCGATGACGAAGCAGGAGGGATCCAGGGCGGCGGCGAGGTTGGCGATGCCGACACCGAGCCACTGGCCGATGTCCTGGAGCAGTTCGATGCACATGGCGTCGCCCTCGCGGGCGAGCTCGGTGATCATCGGGCCGGTGATGTCGTCGATCTGGCCCTTGACGTGCTCGATGATCCCGTACGCCACGGGAGAGTCGGCGGCGGCCAGCTCCTTCGCCTCGCGCACGAGCGCGTTGCCGGAGCTGTACTGCTCCCAGCAGCCGCGGTTGCCGCACGGGCAGCGGTGGCCGCCGGGCACGACCTGCATATGGCCGAACTCGCCGGCGACGCCGTACTTGCCCCGCTTGACCTGCCCGTCCTCCAGGATCGCGCCGCCGATGCCGGTGCCCAGGGTGATCATGACGAGGTGGTCCTCGCCACGCCCGGCGCCGAAGCGCCACTCGGCCCAGGCGGCGGAGTTGGCGTCGTTGTCGACCAGGACGGGCACGGCGAGCCGGCCGGCCAGGCGGTCGCGCAGGGGCTCGTTGCGCCAGGACAGGTGGGGCGCGAACAGGACCCGGTTGCGGTCGGCGTCGACCCAGCCGGCCGCGCCGATGCCGACGGCGTGCACGTCGTGGCGGTCGGACAGGTCCAGGACCAGTTCGACGATGGTGTCCTCGACGACCTTCGGGCTCTTGGACTTGTCCGGGGTCTCCGTGCGGAGCTTCTCCAGGATGTTGCCGTCGGCGTCCACGACGCCCGCCATCACCTTGGTGCCGCCGATGTCGATGCCCACGGTGGGGACTCGGGGCGCGGACAGGTGAGAGCGGCGCTCTCTGGGGCCCACCGTCCTCAGAACGGGGGCCCGCCGTGAGCCGATGGGGGCGGTGAAGTCGCGGTAGGTGCTCATCAGGGCCGATTCTGCCGCACGCTCACGCTGGGTGCCGAACGGGGCGGCAAAGGTGGATGCGCGTCACATGCCGGGTGCCGGTTCGTCGTGGCCGGTCGCGCCCCCGCGGCGGAGCCGCATATCGACACAGCCCCGCGCCCCCGCTGGGGCGAAGCGCTCGGGGCACATCGCAATGTCCTGACATTGCAACGTACCAACCGGTCTCTCGCGCTCGGCCGGGAGCGTACGGGCGGGCGTTCACGACCTCACGAGGAGCTGGAACTCGAACGAGTACCGCGACGGGCGGTACGTGTGCGTGCCGTACTCCACCGCTCGGCCGGTGTCGTCGAACGTCACGCGCTGCATCGTCAGCAGCGGGGCGCCTTCCTCCTCCGCCAGGCGCTCGGCCTCGGGGGCGGTGGCGGCGCGGGCGCCGATCGTCTGACGGGCGCTGTGCAGGGTGATGCCGGCGGCGCGCATCAGCCGGTAGAGGCCGGTGGACTCCAGTTGCGCGGTGTTCAGGTCGAGGAGGCCGGGCGGCAGGTAGTTGCACAGGTACGCCATCGGCTCGCCGTGCGCGAGGCGCAGCCGCTCGATCCGGTGCACGTCGCTGTCCTCGGCCACCCCGAGGGCCGCCGCGACCTCGGCGGACGCCGGGACGACGGTGTTGACGATCACCCGGGTCGCCGGGCGTTGGCCGGCCGACTCCAGGTCGTCGTAGAGGCTGCTGAGCTCCAGCGGGCGCTTGACCTGGCTGTGCACGACCTGTGTCCCGACGCCCCGGCGGCGCACCAGCAGACCCTTGTCCACGAGCGACTGGATGGCCTGGCGGACGGTCGGACGGGACAGGCCGAGGCGTGCCGCGAGCTCGATCTCGTTGCCGAGCAGGCTGCCGGGCGTGAGCGCTCCGTGCTCGATCGCGGCTTCGAGCTGTTGGGAGAGCTGGAAGTACAAGGGCACCGGACTGCTCCGGTCCACGCTGAGCTCGAGTTCCACGGTCGGGTCCACTTCTGGTTTCGGCACGGGCCGACTGTAGCTCTACGCGTTGTTGACGGGAAGTCGTGTAGTTTGATTGTCCGGACATTTGCATTGACAGCGTACGCACTGAACCCGCACTTTGTTTCCATGCGCATCGGGGTCATCGGTACAGGCCGCATCGGCACCATCCACGCCAACACGCTCAGCCGTCATCGAGACGTCGGCTCCTTGATCGTCACGGACGCGGATGCCTCGCGCGCCCAGGAGCTGGCCCACCGACTGGGCGAGACGGCCGCGCCGGGGGTGGACGAGATCTTCCGGTGGGGCGTGGACGCCGTGGTGATCACCACGGCGACGTCGGCCCATGCCGAACTGATCGGCCGGGCGGCGCGGTCGGGGCTCCCGGTGTTCTGCGAGAAGCCCATAGCCCTCGATCTGCCGGGCACACTGCACGCGATCGGGGAGGTGGAGACCGCAGGGACGATCCTCCAGATGGGCTTCCAGCGGCGCTTCGACGCGGGCTACGTGGGCGCCCGCGAGGCGGTGCGGTCCGGCCGGCTCGGGCGCCTGCACACGGTGCGGGCGCTGACCAGCGACCAGGCGCCGCCGCCGGTCGCCTGGCTGCCGCTGTCCGGCGGGCTGTACCGGGACGCGCTGATCCACGACTTCGACGTGCTGCGCTGGGTGACCGGGCGCGACGTCGTCGACGTGTACGCGGCCGGGTCCGACGCCGGGCCCGCGATGTTCCGTGAGGCGGGCGACGTGGACACGGCCGCGGTGGTGCTCACGATGGAGGACGGCACGCTCGCCACGGCCACCGCGACACGACTGAACGGAGCCGGGTACGACGTGCGCATGGAGCTGGCCGGTGAGCTGGACACGGTCGTGGTCGGTCTGGACGACCGCACGCCGGTCGCGTCCACCGAGCCGACGGGGCCGCCCGCGGCGGACAAGCCGTGGCCGGGGTTCCTGGAGCGGTTCGGGCCCGCGTACGAGGCGGAGCTGAACGCGTTCGTGGAGGTCGTGCGCGGCGAGCGGGCCAACCCCTGCGACGGCCGGGAGGCCTTGCAGGCGCTGCGGATCTCGGAGGCGTGCGAGCTGTCGAGACGGGACCGAAGACCGGTCGCGATCGCCGAACTGCCGGGCGGGACCCAGAACGCGGCGCTGTGAGTGCGAGCCCCACTCGTGGGATGCGGCGACACCTGCCCCGTGCATGTCGCTACCAGCGCACCGGCAGACTCCGCACCCCACGGATCAGCACACCCGGCAGCCACTGCCCCGGCGGTCCGTCCAGGGCCAGGTCCGGGGCGCGTTCCAGCAGGGACCGGATCGCCGTGCGGGCCTCCAGGCGGGCGAGCGGGGCGCCCAGGCAGTAGTGGATGCCGTGGCCGAAGGCGATGTGGCCGCGGGTGTCGCGCCGGATGTCGAAGCGCTCGGGGGCGGGGAAGCGGGCCGCGTCGCGGTCGGCGGCGGTGAGGCCGATCATGACCGCCTCGCCCGGTGCGATGGGCACTCCGGCGATGTCCAGGGGCTCGGCGGCGAATCGGAACGTCGCGTTCTCCACCGGCCCCTCGTAGCGCAGTGCCTCCTCGACCGCACCGTCGATCAGGTTCATGTCGGCGCGCAGGGCGGCCAGTTGGTCGGGGTGGGTGAGCAGGGCGTGGACGGCGTTGGTGATGAGGTGGACCGTGGTCTCGTGGCCGGCGATCAGCAGGACGAAGGCCATGCCGCGCAACTCCTGCGGGGAGAGCCGGTCGCCGTCCTGCGCGGTGGTGCGGATCAGGTCGCTCAGCAGGTCGGCGCCCGGGCCTGCGCAGCGCTTGTCCTCGATGAGTTCGGTGAGGTACTCGGCGAGGCGTGCGAAGGCGTCGTACTCGCTCTGTGCGCTGGTCGGGGCGACCGCCTCCGTGGAGATCTTGCGGAACTCCGTGCGGTCCATCTCGGGCACGCCGAGCAGCTCGCAGATCACGGTGATCGGCAGCGGGTAGGCGAAGGACTCCACCAGGTCGGCCCGGCCCTGCGGGAGCATCGCGTCGAGCAGTTCGTCGGTGATCTGCCGGATCCGCGGACGCAGTTCCTCCACCCGGCGCATCGTGAACGCACGGGTGATCAGGCTCCGCAGGCGGGTGTGCTGGGGCGGGTCCGCGACCAGCAGATACTTCCCGATCAGCTCCTCGTCGAGGAACGTCACCCCGATCCTGCTGCCGTCCTTGGCGAGCCTTGGGTCGGCGAGCGCCGCGCGCGCCTCCTCGTGCCCGACGACGAGCCAGGTCTCGTGGTGCGCGTCGGGCTCCTGGAGCCGCACCCGGTGCACCGGGCCGCGGGCGCGCAACCGCGCGTACACGGGGTGCGGGTCCGTACGGAAACCGTCGCCGAACTCCCCGAGGTCGATCACTTCCACCATGACGCTCCCCCTCCCACTGCTCCGAGAACGCACGGCATCCCGGACTAGTGCCCGTTGTCCTCCAATTCCTCCAGCAACCCCGCGTCGTACGCCAACAGGGCGATCTGGACGCGGTTGTTGAGGTCGAGCTTGGCCAGGACGCGGGAGACGTGGGTCTTGACGGTGGCGACGCTCATGAACAGTTCGGTGGCGATGTCGGCGTTGGCCAGGCCCCGGCCCACCGCGACGGCGACCTCGCGTTCGCGGTCGTTGAGGCCGGTGAGCCGCGCGCGTGCGCGTGTGCGGCGGGTGTCGGCGGCGGAGCCGGCCGCGTGGTCCATCAACTGCCGGGTCACGGTGGGCGACAGGACCGGGTCGCCGGCCGCGACGCGGCGTACCGCGGCGACGATCTCGGCGGGCGGGGTGTCCTTGAGCACGAACCCGGCCGCCCCGGCGCGCAGGGCGCGCAGCACCTGGTCGTCGGCGTGGAAGGTGGTCAGCAGCACCACCTGCGGGGCGTCCTTCCGGCCGCGCAGTTGCTCCGTGGCGGTGAGACCGTCGACCGACGGCATCCGGATGTCCATCAGCACCACGTCCGGCCGGGTGCGGTCGACCAGCGCCTCGACCTCGGAGCCGTCGGACGCCTCGCCGACGATCTCGATGTCGTCGGCGCCGCCCAGCATGAAGGACAGACCGGCCCTGACCAACGGGTCGTCGTCGACGAGGAGGAGCCTGATCGCAGTCATGTGCCTTACGTAATCACGGTTGCACGGAGTTCAGGTGCCGGACGGCGTGGAGTGGCCCGCCTGCACGCGGCGAGGGCCGTTACCGTGCGCGGCGCTTCACGCGCGCGTGGACGCCGATCGGCGGCCCGGCGGGCAACAGCGCACGACGCAGCGCCTGTTGGGCGCCGCACCCCGGGTTCCACGAACGTCACGCCCACGGCAGCACGCCCCGCACCTCGAAGCCACCGTCCGCCGCGGGGCCGTGCTCCAGCCGCCCGCCCGTGAGCGTGGCCCGCTCGGTGAGGCCGATCAGGCCCTGGCCCGAGCCGGGGACGTGCGGTACCCGGCCCTCGGGCGCGGGATTGCGCACCGAGACCGACAGGCCCTCGCCCGGTGCGCCGGTCACCGTCACGGTGACCTCGGTGCCGGGGGCGTGCTTGCGGGCGTTGGTCAGGCCCTCCTGGGCGATGCGGTAGGCGGTGCGGCCGACGGAGGACGGTACGGCGCCGGGGTCGGCGACGCGCTGGTCGAGGGTCACCTTCATGCCGGCCTCCCGTGACTCGGTGACCAGCGCCTCCAGTCCCCCGAGGGTCGGCTGCGGGCGGCCGCCGTCATCGGCCTCGCCGGCCCGCAGCACGCCGATGATCTCCCGCAGGTCCTGGAGGGCCTCGTGGGCGCTCTCCCGGATCACGCCGGCCGCCCGCTGGATCTCCTCGCGGGGCGCGTCGGGCCGGAACTCCAGGGCGCCCGCGTGCACGCTGAGCAGCGTCAGCCGGTGGGCGAGGACATCGTGCATCTCCCGGGCGATGGCCTCGCGGGCGAGCCGCTGCGCCTGCTCGGCCCGCAGCCGGGCCTCGTTCTCGGCGCGTCGGGCGCGATCGCGCAGGCTCAGCACGAGCCGGCGTTTCGACCGTACGAACATGCCCCAGCCGACGATCGCCCCGGTCAGCAGGACGCCGAAGACCATCGCCCAGACGTACGGCACGTCGGGGTCGGGGCGCAGCCAGAAGAACAGCGGAATGAGCAACAGGTCCGCCAGGGCCACCCAGGCGACGTACCGGAAGGGCCTGTGCACGGCGAGCGTGAAGAGAGCGACGACGCCCGCGCCGCCGGCGGTGTTCGACACGAAGCCGATCGGGACCATCGCGACGGCGAGCCCGACCGGCCAGCGGCGCCGCAGCCACACCGCGGCGCAGGAGAGGGCTCCCAGCACCTGGTCGAGGACGGCGTAGCCCTCTGGCAGGTCCTCGCTGTGCACCGTGTCGGCGGCCAGCAGCCCGATGAACACGGCGAGTACGAAGCAGGAGAAGTCGACCACCCAGTCACGCGCGGTGCGCCGGGGTCGCCCGGAGCGGTCAGGGTCGGGATCGAGCTCCTTCACCAGGGCCGACGGCAACAGCCAGCGGCGTCCTGGGAACGCCTGCTGTGCGGCCTCCGGTTCCGGTTCGCTTCCACTCACGGTCGACAAATCTACGCAGCGGGGGACCCCGATGCGCCCCTTCGGGTGCGATCAGCGACCAAAGTCGCGCCGCCATCGACTTCGGTCGCGGCGGACCGCCCGGAACGTGGACTTCCGTCGGCCATGCCTCGCCCCGCGGCTGATGGGTGTGGGGGGTCCGCGGGGCGAGAGTCATGACATGAAGCAGTTGCTGGAGATCCTCGGATTCATCGCCCTGGTACAGGGCATCGCCGGCCTCGTGCACGAGTTCACGGACTGGAACTGGGGTCTCGTGCAGCAGGTCGGCTTCCTCGACGGCTTCGAGATCTACGCGAGCGTCGCACTGCTCGTGCTGGCGGTCGCGCTGTTCGCCGCCGCCGAGAGCCGGAAGTCCGGCTGAAGCCGAAACGGACTCCCGGCCGGTCGCGCCGTTCCTCGGCATCGACCTCGGCCGACGGGCTCAGCAGCCGTAGTCGACCAGGTCGAACGACTCGTAGTGGTCGGCCGTGTAGTAGTCCTCCCGGTTCTGCTCACCGGTGACGATCCGGCGAGCACCGCGCGTAGAGGAACCGGGCGTCTTCACCGTGTACTCGTGGTAGTACCCGGCCGACTGACTCGGCAGGACGCCTTCCCGGTTCTGGAAGACGGTGCCGTCCTGCTCGTAGGGGTAGGGACCGCCCTGCTCGATCAGCCTGAGCGTGTCGTACGCCTGGGAGGGCAGGTCGCTGTAGCAAATGCTGCCCACCGCCGCGGCGGCCGGGGTGGCGGTGACGGTGCCGCCGACGAGAAGGGCGGACAGGACGGCGGCTGCGGCGCCGATGCGAGTGATTCGTGGGGGGAATCTCATGGCTTCATGATGACGCGCGTAGACAGTGGCATGTCAATGTCAAGGGGGCAGAATTTCCCTTCGAGTCCGATGAGTTTTCGGGAAGTTAACGTGCTCCCCGGCACTCTCACCCGATCTCCATGAGGCCGTGCGAGAGCGCCGGCGAGGGATGTCTCACGCATTCTCGGGGAGCTCGAACGTGCCGTACTCGGGGCGGCCCGCCAGGTCGTAGGAGTTGATGGCGACGCCGGTCCTCGTGCTGCTGCCGCCGGTGTGCTTGAAGGCGGTGGGCACGGCGCCCTCCGTGAACAGCCGGTGGCCGCTGCCGAGCACGACCGGGAAGGTCAGCAGGTGCAGGGTGTCGACGAGGCCGAGGGCCAGCAGCGATCTGACGAGGGCGCCGCTGCCGTGCACCTGGAGCTCGCCGTCGGTGCGCTCCTTGAGGGCGGTGACCTCCTTGCCGAGGTCGCCGCTGACCACGGTGGTGCCGGCCCACTCGGGGTCGGTCAGCGTGGAGGAGGCGACGTACTTCGGCAGCGCGTTGAGCTTGGACGCGACCGGGTCGGCGGGGTCGGTCACCTTCGGCCAGTACGAGGCGAAGATGTCGTACGTACGCCGCCCGAGGAGGAAGGCCGCGGGGCGCCCGAAGACCTCGGTGATGAACTGCCCGAAGTCCTCGTCGGCGTACGGAAAGACCCAGCCGCCGTGCTCGAAGCCGCCGCGGGTGTCCTCCTCCCGGCCGCCGGGCGCCTGGTAGACGCCGTCGAGCGTGACGAAGAGGGTGGAGACGAGCTTGCCCATGCCAGTGCCTCTTTTCCGGGGTCGGATCTGTTGTCATCAGCTCAGACCCCACCGGCACCCGCAACTCATCGGTGGGCCGGGTGCCGCCTCACCCCGCGTTCGTCGAGAACAGGCCGCCCGTCGGACCCTGCTTGTCGCCGCCCTGGGCCTTCTTCAGGGCGTTGGCCAGACCCTCGATCGCGAGGGACTGGAGGATGACGCGGCCGTTGCCCTCCAGGGTGGCCAGGGACAGGCCCTCGCCGCCGAACACGGCGTTCATCATCCCCTGGCGGTTCAGGCCCCCGACGCGCTGGACGCCGTACTGGATGCCCTCCTCGAAGGCGACGACGCAGCCGGTGTCGACCTCGACTCGACCGCCGAAGTCGGCGGGGTTGAGGTCGATGAAGTTGCCGGCGCCGGCGATGATCACCGTGCCGCGGCCGGTGAACTTCTCCAGGACGAAGCCCTCGCCGCCCTTCATGCCGGTCCTGCCGCCCTGGAAGGCGATGCCGAAGTCGACCGTGGACTCGGCCGCGACGAAGGCGTCCTTCTCGGCGAACCACGCGCGCGTGCCGTCGAGCTCCAGCGCCCGCATCTCGCCGGGCAGCACGCCCGCGAAGGCGACGGTGCCCTCGCCGCCCTGAGCGGTGAAGTACTGGAACGCCATCGACTCGCCCGCGAGGACGCGCTGGCCGACCTGCATGGCGGTACCCATGGCCTGGCGCAGCATGCCGCCCATGCCGCCGCCCGCGGCGGGTGCGCCGCCCTGGGGCTGCTGACCGGCGGACGGGCCGGTCAGACGGGTCTCCATGGTGACGTTCGTGGTCTTGAACAGGAACTTTCCCGCCTCGCAGTACACGGTCCGACCGGGCTGGAGGCTGACAACCGCCATCTGCATGGCGTTGCCGACGATTTCTTGCTGAAGAGTCACGTGAGGTGAACGAGCAAACCGGAAGAAAGAGTTCCGCAGTCGGCGTCCGGTGCCCTCGACGACCTCCGTGTCCGTTCGCCGCCAGCATCGCGGCCCGCGCGGAGCTGGGATGGACCCATGACAACCACTTACGGAACTCTGCACGGCAAGGTCGCTCTGGTCACGGGCGGCAGCCGCGGCATCGGCGCGGCCACGGCACTGCGGCTGGCCCGGGAGGGCGCGGACGTCGCGGTGACGTACGTGCACGCCAAGGAGGCGGCCGGGGAGGTCGTACGGGCCGTCGAGGCACTGGGCCGGCGGGCCGTGGCCCTGCGGGCGGACGCCGGTGACGCGGACGAGGCGCAGGGCGCGGTGGACCGTGCCGCCGAGGCGCTCGGGGGCCTTCACGTGCTGGTGAACAACGCCGGCGTCGGTGTGCTGGGCCCGCTGGAGGGCCTGTCGCTCACCGATGTGGACCGGGTCCTCGCGGTGAACGTCCGGGGCGTCTTCCTGGCCTCGCGGGCGGCGGCGGGCCGCATGAGTGCCGGGGGCCGGATCATCACGATCGGAAGCTGCATGGCGCAGCGGGTGCCGGGTCCCGGTGGAACGCTCTACGCGACCAGCAAGTCGGCCCTCATCGGCCTGACGAAGGCGCTGGCGCGCGAGCTGGGACCACGCGGGATCACGGCGAACATCGTCCACCCCGGTCCCATCGACACGGACATGAACCCGGCCGACGGCCCGTTCGCGTCCGGCCAGGCGGCCATGACCGCACTGGACCGCTTCGGCACGGCCGAGGACGTGGCGTCGACGGTCGCGTATCTGGCGGCGGCGGACTACGTCACGGGTGCGGAGTTCGCGGTCGACGGGGGCCACGCGGCGTGAGGCGACGTAGGGCGCACACGGCTGCCCGCCGGTGCGCCCCACGAGTTCGGGCGCACCGGCGTGGTCAGGCCCGTGCGCTCCACGAGTTCGGGCACACCGGCATTGTCCGGCGCGGGCCCCACGCGTTCAGGTGCACCAGCGTTGCCCGGCCCGTGCGCCCCGCTGGGTCAGCCGCCCAGCTCCTGGTGGCGGGCCGCCAGTGCCGCCGTGCCCTGCTCCGTCAGGGAGCCGTGCAGGCGCAGGCGGGAGATGCCGCCGTCCGGGAAGATGTCCACGCGCGCGTGCGTGCCGACGGCGGGGGCCGGCAGGACGAAGCGGTGGTTGGTGTCGGGCTGGAGGCGGGTCCGCGGCAGGATCTGCGTCCACTCGCCGTCCTCGCCGTCCTTCACCGACACCGACGCCCAGCCCGCGCTGTTGCCCTTCAGGTACGCCGTGTCGATCTCGACCGCCCTGATCCGGGACTGCGCCACCAGTTGGTAGCCGATCCAGTCGTTGCCCCGGTCGCGGCGCCGGCGGGTCTCCCAGCCGTCGTCCATCTTGCGGGAGCGGCCCGGCTGGATGGTGTTCGTGGCGGGCGAGTAGAAGAGGTCGGAGGCGTCCTCGACCTGGCCGCCGTTCTCCAGGGCGACCACGTCGAAGGTGCCCAGCACCGACAGCCACTCGGGGTCGGGTACGACCTCGCCGTGCACGCGCAGGCGGGCGATGCCGCCGTCGGGGTGCTGGTTGACCCGCAGATGGGTGAAGCGCTGCTCGGCCTGGACGGCGAAGCCGTTCGCCGCGTGGCCGCCGACCGGCGTGCGCGGGACCAGGGTCGTCCACTTGACGTCGTCGCCGAGCAGTTCCTCGGGGGACGGTGAGCCCGGTACCGACGTGCCCTCGACGGACACCGCCTGCGGGTAGTTGCCGCGGAAGTGGGCCGTGTCGACGACGATCCCGCGGATCACGCCGGGCGCCCCGAGGCGCACCAGCGCCCAGTCGTGGTCCTCGGCCGTCGGCCACGGGTGCTCGGACGAGGCGCCGCGGCGGCGCCGGGTCTCCCAGCCGTCCATGATCTTGCCCTTGTGCCCGAAGTGCTCGGGGTCGAACTCGGCCCGCTCGGGCACCAGCAGGTTCTCGCGCTCGGCGAAGAACTCGTCGTTGGCGGCGATGACTCCGGCGCCCAGCCGGCGGTCGGCGAGGTTGGCGTACTGGGTGAACGGGAGGTCGGCGGTGCGGTAGTCCGCGTACGGGTCGCCGCCTCCGTAGGGGTTCGCGTCGCCGGTAAAGCTCGGTATCGCCGTCACGGTGATCAGGTCTGCCTTTCGAGATCGATGGGTGGGATTCAGTCGGTCCGGGTGAGCAGTCGCCCCTTCGGGTCGGTGAACTCGCCGTCCGCGACGATGCGTTCGCCGCGCAGCCAGGTGGACTTCACGACGCCGTACAGGGTCTTGCCTGCGTACGCCGTCACGCGGTTGCGGTGCTGGAGGGCGGCCGGGTCCACGGTGAAGGTCTCGTCGGGCGCGAGGACGGCGAAGTCGGCGTCGCGGCCGGCCTCGATGGCGCCCTTCTGGCCGAGTCCGACGAGCTGCGCGGTCCGCTCGGACATCCAGCGCACCACGTCCTCAAGGCCGTGTCCGCGCTTGCGCGCCTCCGTCCACACGGCCGCCAGGCTGAGCTGGAGTCCGGAGATGCCGCCCCAGGCGGTGGCGAAGTCGTCGGTCTTCAGGTCGGCCGTGGAGGGCGAGTGGTCGGTCACCACGCAGTCGACGGTGCCGTCGGCCAGTGCCTGCCACAGCAGGTCCTGGTTGGCGGACTCGCGGATCGGCGGGCAGCACTTGAACTCGCTGGCGCCGTCGGGGACTTCCTCGGCGGTAAGGGTGAGGTAGTGCGGGCAGGTCTCGACGGTGATCCGTACGCCGTCCCGCTTGGCCTCGGCGATCAGCGGCAGCGCGTCGCTGGAGGAGAGGTGGAGCACGTGCACGCGCGCGTGGAGCCGCTTCGCCTGTGCGATGAGCTGGGCTATCGCCGTGTCCTCCGCGTCGCGCGGGCGCGAGGCGAGGAAGTCGGCGTACTTGGGGCCGCCGTGCTGCGGGGCGGCGTCGAGGTGGCGGGGGTCCTCGGCGTGCACGATCAGCAGGCCGCCGAAGGAGGTGATCTCCGCCAGGGACACCGCGAGCCGGTCCTGGTCGAGGTGCGGGAACTCGTCCACCCCGGACGGCGAGAGGAACGCCTTGAAGCCGAAGACCCCGGCCTCGTGCAGCGGGCGCAGGTCCTTGACGTTGTCGGGCAGGGCGCCGCCCCAGAAGCCGACGTCGATGTGCGCCTTGTCCGCGGCAACCTCCTGCTTCGTACGGAGGTTGTCGACCGTCGTGGTCGGCGGCAGGGAGTTGAGCGGCATGTCGACGAGGGTCGTGATGCCGCCGGCCGCCGCGGCGCGCGTGGCGGTCCAGAAGCCCTCCCACTCGGTACGCCCGGGGTCGTTGACATGCACGTGCGTGTCGACCAGGCCGGGCAGCAGGACGTCGTCACCGAGGTCCACCAGTCGGGCGCCGGACGGGACTTCGGCGTCGTGGCCGAGTACGGCCGTGATCTTGCCGGCGGACACGACGACCGAGGCGGCCCGCGTCCCTTCCGGGGTGATGACACGCGTCGAGCGCAGCACCAGTTCAGCGTCGGACACCCGGACCCCTCTCTGCCGCCGTTGACTTCCGCGTAACGGAATTCAACTTTCTGTTGAAGAGTCTTCACTCCCGTTCCGGTGCCGTCAAGGGCACACTTCTCCACAGTGCACCTGTGCGCCACTCTCTGGACGTTTCCACAAAGCGGAATTACAATTCCATCAAGCAGAACGTAGCTACGTACAACCAGGGAGTCAACCGACCGACGGGTAGGCTTCAGCCCTTCCACCGGTCCCGAAAGGAACGCGCCGTGCCGACGTCCAGCGCCAGCACCACCGACACCGCCAAGTCCAACGGCGGCGGCGTCCAGTCCCTCGAGCGCGCCTTCGACCTGCTCGAGCGGATGGCGGATGCGGGCGGCGAGGTGGGCCTGAGCGAGCTTTCCGCGAGCAGCGGGCTGCCGCTGCCCACCATCCACCGCCTCATGCGCACGCTCGTGGCGTGCGGATACGTCCGCCAGCAGCCCAACCGCCGCTACGCCCTCGGCCCGCGCCTGATCCGCCTCGGCGAGTCCGCGTCCCGGCTGCTGGGCACCTGGGCCCGCCCCTACCTCGCCCAACTGGTCGAGGAGACCGGCGAGACGGCGAACATGGCCCTGCTCGACGGCGACGAGATCGTCTATGTCGCCCAGGTGCCGTCCAAGCACTCGATGCGCATGTTCACCGAGGTCGGCCGGCGCGTCCTGCCGCACTCCACCGGCGTCGGCAAGGCGCTGCTCGCCTCCTTCCCGCCGGAGGAGGTGCGCGCACTGCTGTCCCGTACCGGGATGCCGGCCGCCACGGAGAAGACGATCACCACGCCGGACGGTTTCCTCGCGGCGCTGGAGGACGTCCGCCGCCAGGGTTACGCCGTCGACGACAACGAGCAGGAGATCGGCGTCCGCTGCCTCGCGGTCCCGGTGCCGAACTCCCCGACCGCGGCGGCCATCTCGATCTCCGGCCCGGCCGGCCGGGTCACCGAGGCGGCCACGGACAAGATCGTGCCGGTGCTCCAGCAGGTGGCCGGTGAACTGTCGGAGGCACTGGCCAGCCAGAACCCCGCGTGAGCGCGTCGGTGCGCCGGCCGGGCAGCTACACGGACCGGCACGGCACAAGGAGATCGTCTTCGGCCCCGGGCTACCGGGGCCCGCTCCCGTTCCGCCCCTGAACTAGCGGCGCGGCTCGCCGAACATCTCCACCGCGTCGCGCACCTGCGTGAGCCCCGGGGACAGCGCGCTCACCGACCCGATCGCCCCGGCGATCAGCAGCAGCGACCTCCGCAGCCGGGGAGTCTCCGGCACTCCCGAGACCGCCATCGCGGCCAGCACCGCGAGTTCGTCCTCGGCGATCGCACGGTCCGGGAACTCGGCGGGATGCGCGGCGAGTTCGCGGCGCAGACGGGACACCGCCGTCCGCAGTTCCGCCACCCTCGAGTCCTCGTCGCTGCCCGCCACCGGCCTCTGCCCCAAGCTCCGCAACAAAGCTCCCCCCTCGCACGCCGTTGTGCGCCAGTCATCGCGCAATCCCCGCCGAGCACCCCTGGCGTAGCTCGGGCGCCGGGGACGCGGGTCAGTAAACGCCACCCGATGCCGAAGCGCCACCGCACGGACGGAATTTCAGTCGTTGGGAGTCGGGCCTGCGCGCAGGTGTCGGGTATGCAGGACGCATGACGGAGAAAGACCTGACGCATGACTGAGAACGGACCGCCTCCGATCGCCGGTCTGCTGCTCGCCGCCGGCGGCGGCCGACGCCTCGGCGGACGCCCCAAGGCCCTGCTCCCGCACCGCGGCCGGCCCCTCGTGGAGTACGCCGCCGGAGTGCTGCGCGCGGCCGGCTGCGCCCGCGTCCACGTGGTGCTGGGAGCCGGCGCCGAGGCCGTACGGGAGCGGGCGGAACTCGGCGACTGCGTCCTGGTGGAGAACCCGCACTGGGCCGATGGGATGGGCTCCTCACTGCGCGCCGGGCTCGATTCGCTCGCCGGTACGGGGGCGCAGGCGGCGCTCGTCTCGCTCGTCGACCAGCCCGGCATCGGAGCGGAGGCGGTCGCGCGCGTACTCGCCGCCTACGTGGACGAGACGTCGCTCGTCTCGGCCGCCTACGCCGGGGTACGCGGTCACCCCGTCCTGTTCGGGGCCGCCCACTGGACGGGCATCGCGGCGAGCGCGACCGGCGACCGGGGGGCACGCGCCTATCTCAGGGAGCACACCGAGGAGGTCCGGCTCGTCGAGTGCGGGGACGTGGCACGGCCGTACGACATCGACACGGAGGCCGACCTGAGCCACCTTGAGTGAGCGGGGTGGCACCGAGCGCCACCTTTGCTCGACTCAGAGAATCTCGACATCAACAAACCATTGAACTTCCACCATGAGGAAACTAGTATCCACTGTTCAGAAGCGCCTGACCGCTCCACAGGCGCCGCTAGCCGTATCCGGGAAGACTGGCACCCGGTGCCAGAAGCTCGACAGCTCGTCCACGTAGCTCGCTGAAGGAAGTGACAGCTCATGTCCGCACCAGCGCCGTCCCCGCTGGCCATCGTCGACGCCGAGCCCCTGCCCCGGCAGGAGGAGGTCCTCACGGAGGCGGCCCTCGCCTTCGTGGCCGAGCTGCACCGGCGGTTCACCCCCCGGCGTGACGAGCTGCTCGCCCGCCGCGCGGAGCGCCGCGCCGAGATCGCCCGGACGTCCACGCTCGACTTCCTCCCGGAGACCGCCGCGATCCGCGCGGACGACTCCTGGCGAGTGGCCCCGTGCCCGCCCGCGCTCCAGGACCGCCGCGTCGAGATCACCGGCCCCACCGACCGCAAGATGACCATCAACGCCCTCAACTCGGGCGCGAAGGTCTGGCTCGCCGACTTCGAGGACGCCTCCGCACCCACCTGGGAGAACGTCGTCCTCGGCCAGGTCAACCTGAGCGACGCGTACACCCGGAACATCGACTTCACCGACGACAGGTCCGGCAAGTCGTACGCCCTCAAGGCCGCCGACGAACTCGCGACCGTCGTCATGCGCCCGCGCGGCTGGCACCTGAACGAGCGTCACCTCCAGGTCGACGGCGAGCCGGTCCCCGGCGCCTTCGTCGACTTCGGCCTGTACTTCTTCCACAACGCCCAGCGCCTGCTCGACCTCGGCAAGGGCCCGTACTTCTACCTCCCGAAGACGGAGTCGCACCTGGAGGCCCGCCTCTGGAACGACGTGTTCGTCTTCGCGCAGGACTACGTCGGCATCCCGCAGGGCACCGTCCGCGCGACCGTCCTGATCGAGACGATCACGGCGGCGTACGAGATGGAGGAGATCCTCTACGAACTGCGCGACCACGCCTCCGGGTTGAACGCCGGCCGCTGGGACTACCTGTTCTCCATCGTCAAGAACTTCCGTGACGGCGGCGCCAAGTTCGTCCTGCCGGACCGCAACGCGGTGACGATGACCGCCCCGTTCATGCGGGCGTACACCGAACTCCTCGTCCGCACCTGCCACAAGCGCGGCGCGCACGCGATCGGCGGCATGGCGGCGTTCATCCCGTCCCGGCGCGACGCCGAGGTCAACAAGGTGGCCTTCGAGAAGGTCCGCGCCGACAAGGACCGCGAGGCCGGCGACGGCTTCGACGGCTCCTGGGTCGCCCACCCCGACCTGGTCCCGATCGCCATGGAGTCCTTCGACAAGGTCCTCGGCGACAAGCCGAACCAGAAGGACCGGCTGCGCGAGGACGTCCACGTCGAGGCGGCCGACCTCATCGCGATCGACTCCCTGGCGGCCAAGCCGACGTACCCGGGTCTGATCAACGCCGTCCAGGTCGGCATCCGTTACATCGAGGCATGGCTGCGCGGCCTCGGCGCGGTCGCCATCTTCAACCTCATGGAGGACGCGGCCACCGCCGAGATCTCCCGCTCGCAGATCTGGCAGTGGATCAACGCGGGCGTCGAGTTCGAGAACGGCGAGAAGGCCACGCCCGAACTGGCCCGCAAGGTCGCCGCCGAGGAACTGGCGAACATCCGCGCCGAGATCGGCGAGGAGGCCTTCGCGGCCGGCCACTGGCAGCAGGCCCACGACCTGCTCCTGGAGGTCTCCCTCGACGAGGACTACGCGGACTTCCTGACGCTGCCCGCGTACGAGCAGCTCAGGGGCTGACCTACTCCTGCGCAGGCTTGTCCGAGTGGCCCAGGGACTTCCCCGGGGCCACTCGGTCGCGTACGGCCTGCTTGACCGCCGTCGGCTCGGGGAATCCCTGTTCGCGACGGTCCCAGACCACCTCGTCGTCCACGCGGACGACGAACACGCCACCCTTGCCGGGCTTCAGCGCCAGCTCGGACAGCTCCGCCTCGAAGGTCGTCAGCAGTTCCTGCGCCAGCCAGGCCGCGCGCGGCAGCCACCTGCACTGGGTGCAGTACTCGATCTCCACACGAGCGCTCATCCGAGGTGCACCGACCAATCCTGTTCCGCGGCCGGTTTGCCGTGCAGGTCGGGGACCTGCTTCAGCCACTTCGGCCGGCCCTGCTGAGACTTCGCCGCCCTGCGGGCCTCTTCGGCGGCGAGTTCCTCCCCGGTGGGGAAGTCGGTGGGGAGCCAGGCGGCGGAGGCCCGCACGCGCGCGTGGAGGTGGGCGACGTAGGCCTCACGGGCCGCGTCGGGCGTCCCGGGGCCCATCTCATCGGCCAGCCAGGCGTCCGGTACCTCCGCCACGATCCCGCGCAGCAGTTCCTCGGTCACCCTGGGCGCCAGCTCCGCGTCCGCGGCGCGCACGTCGGGGGCGTAGTGGCCCAGGGCGTGGTGCCGGAAGTCGTAGGCCTTCTCGGGGTCCGAGCCGTCCCAGCGGTGGTGGAAGATCAGGGCCGCTCCGTGGTCGATCAGCCACAGACGCGGCGGTACGGTGCCGAGCGTCGGCCAGATCATCAGGTTCGAGCTGTGGATCGTTCGGTCGACGTTCGCGGTCAGCGCGTCCAGCCAGACGATCCGGCCCGCTTCCAGCGGGTCCACGGGGAAGGTCTTCGCGGCCTGCGGGGTGAAGTCCCGCGCGCCCGGCAGGAAGTCCATGCCGAGATTGACGCCCGCGCTGGCGGCGTGCAGTTCGCGCACCTCCTGGTGCGGTTCGCTGTCCGCGACGGCGGGGTCGAAGTGCACCAGGACCAGCTCGGGGAAACGCAGGCCGAGGGCCCGCGCGAGCTCTCCGACGATCACCTCGGCGACCAGCGCCTTGCGGCCCTGCGCGGAGCCGGTGAACTTGACTACGTACGTGCCCAGGTCGTCGGCCTCGACGACGCCGGGGACGGAGCCGCCGGAGCGCAGGGGTTCGACGTAGCGGGTCGCGGTGACCTCTCTCAACATCTTCCAAGGCCCCGCATCTCGTTTGCCTTACATTCCATCATTCCAAGACCAGCTCCGCCCGGTGCGATCCTGGAAACCTTAACCAGGCGGGACAGCCGGGGCTTCCCGCAAGGGCAGATACGGCCGGTCAGACTTCCTCGTCCATCCTGATCGACTTTCGCAGGTCCTCGGTGGCCTCGCCGGTCTTGCCCTCCCGCTCCTCCAGAAGGGCCGCGGCGATGGCGTCCAGCTTCCGCTGGATCGCGTGCTCGGCCCGCTGCTCGGAGTTCTTCAGCAAGGCCAGCAGCATCAAGGTCACCGCGGTCATCAGGTCCCCGGCCAGGAACATCCACTCGCCATCGAGCCCGGCGACGTGCGTGACGATGAAGAAGGCCACGAGTACCAGGCAGATCACGTAGAAGGCCGGGGAGCTGGTGAAGTGGGCCGCGGCTTCGGACAGCCGCTTGAAGCGCCCGTCCGCCCGGGCGGCAGGGTGTCGAACGGTCATGGCCGCCGCCTTCCGCAGTGCTGGAAGATGCCCGGTCCGAGTTCCCGACATCGTCGGCTCCATGAATGCGGGTGACCGCCTGCGGAGACGGGCGATCCGGTACCGACGGCCGGTGGCCCGGTCGGCACGGCGCCGGCCTTCGCGGGTCCCGCCGCCGCTCTCGGCACTCACCCCGCCAGTGGGTTCGGCAGTGGCAGATAGCGGGCGGCCGCGCCGTCCGCGCCCGTCCAGCGCAGCAGCAGGTTGGTCTTGCCGGGCAGCGTGGGGGACGACAGCAGGGCCGGGATCTCGGGGAGGTCATGGCGGCACAGCTCGCGGCGGACCGCCGGCCAGGGATCCAGGGCCGGGTGCTGTTCGACGAGGGCGCCGGCGATCTCCACGAGGTGGTTGACGACCAGGCAGTACACCAGCCGCTCCCAGCCGGCCTCCCGCGACACCTCCGGCAGCAGCTTGACGCCCTCGGCGTCCCGGAACAGGGCCTGGACCGGCATTCCGGCGCGGTCGACGGCGACCAGCGTGTTCTGCAGGTGCGCCTCCAGGACGACGCCGTGATCGGCGAAGGCCGCGAGGGCGGGCGGGACGACCTGGGCCAGATACGCCTGCCACCAGGTGTCCGGATCCTCGACACCGTCCAGCGGGCTGCCCTGGAAGCCCTCGACCAGCCCCGCGGCCAGCAGCGGCGTCGCGCCCGCGAGCACGCTCCCGCGCAGTCCGTCGCGGACCAGGACCGCGAGTTCCTCGAAGGCGAAGTCGGCGGTGCGGTAGCCGCGGTCGGCGAGCCAGGCGGCGGGGCCGTCCTGCGCGGCGAGGGCGGCGGTCGCGGCGATGTCGGTGCGGCGCAGTCTCAGCAGGTCGTGGCGCCACAGCCGACGGATGTCGTTGGTGATGCGCACATCCAGGCTGAACTTCAGGAAGAGGTCGTGCCCGGGGGCGTACAGCGTGCGGATCGCGGCCGTCGGCCAGGCGTCGAAGCCGGTCGTGCCCAGCCGCACCAGCCGGCCGTCCGCGAACGCGTCCACGAGCTCCCGTCCGGTCAGGTCGAGCTGCCAGGGGTGCGCGGGCAGCAGGCGGTAGCCGGGCGGGGCCTCGCCCAGGGCGTCCAGAGCGGTGGTGTCGCCCTCCTCGACGACCGCGTCCTCGCGCACGCCGAGCAGCGTCAGCGGGAAGCGGGCGTGCGCCTCGGGGGCGTAGGGCAGCCAGGCGGCGACCGGGCCGCCGCCGCGCGCCTTGGGCGCGGGGTGGTAGGGGTGGCCGGTCAGGAGGGACTGCTCGGAGCGCAGGTAGAGGTCGTCCGGCGGCGTGGCACGCGCGCGTGCCGTGAGCAGCGCCGCCACCGCGTCCCGGCTGTCGATGATCTCGGCGGGCAGTTCGTGGTTGGACAGTCCGGTGTGCCGGCGCAGCTCGTCGGCCACGAGTTTGACCACTTCGGTGTGGCCGACGCGCTGCCACGCGCCGTCCACGTGCACCTCGGGCTCGGCGGGCCGCCGGCCGCCGCGGACCCGCAGCAGGCGGCCGGTGCCGCCCAGCCGGTACACCCGCGGCTCCCCGTCCACCGCGGCCGGCTCCGCACCGCCGGACCCCGCGTACGGCTCGGCCACCTCGCGCAGCAGGCAGTTGAGCAGGGGCGCGAGCGCGCGGGCGTCGGCGCGGTCCGCGACGTCGGCTGCTGTCGGAGGGGTGAGGTGCACGTGATCCACTCGTTCTCTACGGTCCGTTCCGGTGGGATGACGATCAGTATGTCTGTCGTCGGCGCCTGCCCCGACGCCCTACTCGTACCCGAGGAGCCCACCCGTGCACCGTCCTCCCAGCGCAGAGGCCGAGGTCGCCGCCGAACTGGCCGAAGTGCGCCCCGACCTCGCGGCGCGCTACACGGCCGAACTCCCCGGAGCCCGGGCGGCCGTCCTGACCCGGCTGTGGCGTGCGCTCGCCTGCGAGCCGCTGCCCTGGGTGGCCGGCCGTGAGCGGGGCGAGGCGGGCCTGACCCTGCGCCTTTCGGACGGCCGCCGACTGCACGGCCCGCATGCGGACCCGTACGCCACCGCCGCGTACGTCACCGCCGTCCGGCTCGACGAGACCTCCTACGACGATCCGGCCCGGCTGCTGACCGATCTGGCCGTGCCGCACGGTACGTCCTTCGCCGCCGAACTCGGCCACAGTGTCGCCTCGACGGCGCTGTCACGGGCCGGGCAGGAGGCTCACTCGATTCAGTGGCCGGAGCTGGACTGGGAGTGGGAGCAGCGGGTGGTGGACGGGCATCCGTTCCACCCCAACTGCCGTTCCCGGCCCGGCTTCTCGGTGGCCGAGCAGTTGGCGTACGGTCCCGAGCACCGGCCGGTGGTGAGGCTGGGCCTGGTGCCGGTGCGGGCGGACGAGTGTCTGGTGACGGGCGAGTGGCCGCAGGGGATGTCGGACGGGGAGCGGCTGCTGATCCCGGTGCATCCGTGGCAGGCGGAGCACGTCCTGAAGCGCCCTCGCGATCCTTACGACGACGCGGTCGCCGCGCATCCGCTGATGTCCCTGCGCACGCTCGCTGTGCCCGGGGGACCGCACGTCAAGACCGCGTTGAGCGCCCGGCTGACCTCGTCGGTGCGGGACATCTCGGTGTACTCCATCGGTCTGTCGGCCACGCTGTCGTCGTTCGGTCAGCTCCTCGCGGCCCGCATGGACGGGCTGCTGCACGTCACGCGCACGCTGGGCGCGGCCACGGCCGGCTCCCCCGATCTGGCGGCGGTGGTCCGTGAGTCGCCGCAGGAGTACGCCGGGCCCGGTGAGCGGGTCGTGCCGGTGGCCGCGCTGGCGACCACGGAGCTGCCCGGGTCCCCGGCGTGGCTGGCGGATTTCACGCGGCTCGCGCTCACCGTGGGCCTGCGGCTGCTGGAGCTGGGCGTGGCCCTTGAGGCGCACGGGCAGAACCTGCTCGTGGTGCTGTCGGCGGACGGCTCGCCGGTGCGTCTGGTCTACCGCGACCTGGCCGACATCCGCGTCAGTCCGGCGCGGCTGGCCCGGCACGGCATCCCGGTGCCGGAGCTGACGGGCCGGATCGTCACGGACGATGTGACGGCCCTGCGCCGCAAGTTGTCCGGCTCGCTGGTGGCGGGGGCGCTCGCGGGTACGGCGGGCTCGGGTGCCGCGCTGCGCGCAGCGCTGGAAGCGGTCGTACGCGACCTGCCGGACACCGTGGACCTGGCGGCGCTGTGTGAGGAGCCGCTGCCGACGAAGGCGTTGACGCTGATGCGGCTGTCGCCGGGGACGCCCGGGGACCAGTGGGCGGAGCTGGCCAATCCGCTGGTCAGCGAGGTGTTCTGACCTCGTTTTGAAGCGGGACACCTGAGATCAATAGGATCCGCCGATGATCAGAACACAACGGCTGGCGGCAGGGATCTGTGCCCTGCTCGCCGCGCTCACGGCCGGGACAGCCTTCCCGGCCGGGGCGGTCGCCGACGAGATAAGCGCCACCGCCCCGAAGGTCGATCTCGTGATCGACGTCAGCGGCTCCATGCGGGCGAAGGACATCGACGGCCAGTCGCGGATGGCCGCGGCGAAGCAGGCCTTCAACGAGGTGCTGGACGCGACCCCCGAGGAGGTCCAGCTCGGCATCCGCACCCTCGGCGCCAACTACCCGGGCGACGACCGCAGGACGGGCTGCAAGGACACCGCGCAGCTCTACCCGGTCGGCCCGCTGGACCGCACCGAGGCCAAGACCGCGGTGGCGACGCTGACGCCCACCGGCTGGACCCCGATCGGCCCCGCGCTGCTGAAGGCGGCCGACGACCTCGACGGCGGCGAGGGCTCCAAACGCATCGTGCTGATCAGCGACGGCGAGGACACCTGCGCCCCGCTCGACCCGTGCGAGGTGGCCCGGGAGATCGCCGCCAAGGGCATCGGCCTGACCATCGACACGCTCGGCCTGGTCCCGAACACCAAGCTGCGTCAGCAGCTCAGTTGCATCGCCGAGGCGACCGGCGGCACCTTCACCTCGGTCGAGCACACCGACGAACTCGCCGACAAGGTCAACCAGTTGGTGGACCGGGCGGCGGACCCGGTGGTGACGCCGGTCGCGACGACGGGCGCGGACCAGTGCGCGAAGGCACCGACGCTGAAGTCCGGCCTGTACACCGACCGCGAGGAGTTCGGGCAGCAGCGCTGGTACCGCGTGGACGTCGAGCCCGGCCAGGAGCTGCGCGCGTCGGTGAGCGTGTCGGCCGACCGGGCCGTGAACCCCTCCTACGGGGTGCTGCTGCGGGCGGTGACCGAGCGCGGCCGGGAGATCGTGCGCGGCGAGGCCGCGGGCAACGGCCGCACCGACGTCGTGTCGACCGGTCTGCGCTACCCAAAGGCGGAGGCCGACGGGGACGACGAGGACACCGCGCCCGCCGAGACCGTGTGCCTCCAGGTCACCCAGTCCTTCTCGGCGGGCTCCGGAGTGCAGGCCACGCCCGGTCTGCCGCTGGAGCTGACGGTCGACGTCGTGGACGGGCCGTCGTCGTCGAGCGATGTGGCCTCCTTCGGTCTCGGGCGCGGCTGGTGGCTGCTCGGCGCGCTGATCCTCACCGGCTTCCTCGCCGGTCTCGTCTGGGGCTGGCTGTCGCGCTGGCGCGTCGCGGTCTGGAGGACCAACTGATGCGGATCACCCGAGTGTTGAGCGGCGCCCTGCTGGCGCTGGGGCTTGCGGCGGGTCCCGCCGCGGCCGACTCCTCACCGTCGCCGAGCGCCTCGGAGGAGGGCGGCGCGCCGACCACGGCGGGCACGTCCTTCCGTACGGCGGCCGAGGTCGAGCAGGGGCAGACGGCCACGGCGAGCGCGTCCACGGGCGACTACCTGTACTGGTCGTTCCCCGCGGACGCCGGACAGCGCCCCACCGTGAAGGCGACGGTGAAGCTGCCGGACACGCATGCCGCCGAGACCTGGCAGATCGACGTGTACGACGGCCTGCGCCGCCGTCAGGCCTGCCAGTACGGCGCCCAGACCCGCACCGCCGCGGCGAACTCCGCCTCGGTCGAGCTGACCTGCGTCCTGCGCACCGTGCGGGCCTGGTCGGAGCAGTGGGCCGACGACCCGCTGCCGGGCACCTACTACATCCGGCTGACGGTCGTGGAGGTACCCACCTCCGACCTCGGTCTGCCGGTCGGCGCCGAGGTCCGGGTCGACTCCAAGGACATCGGCGGTTCGGCCGCGGTGGACGGGGCGCTTTCGCAGCCGCTCGTGCCCGGCGTGGCCGTGAAGTCGCAGGAGGACGAGGAGAGTTCGTCGGCCTCGGCGGTGCTGTCCAGCATCGAGCCCGAGGACGGCTGGGCCTCCGGTTGGTGGTCCGACCGCTGGGTGTGGACGGCGATCGGCGGGGTGCTGGCCGCGCTCGCGGGCATCGGCGGTTACGCGCTGACCCGCGGGGCTGGGCGGCCGACCCGGGTGCCGCCGGGCGCCTGACATACCGTCACGAGGGGCTCATCGCGAGGGCGGTGGGCCCCTTGGCCGTTCACGCCTCGTTGAGCGCCTTGGCGAGTGTGCCCTCGCCGGTCACCTCGATACGGCCGCCCCGTACGGCGTCGGTCACGCTCAACTCGCCCCGGGCGACGGCCTCGCATGTCCCGGAGTCCAGGACCAGCCGTGCGTCGGGCTCCCCGGGGGCGGGTCCGTCGCCGTAGACCTGCCCGTCCTCGGCGCCGACGTACAGATGGAAGTGCCCTTCCTCCAGTTGGACTTCGAGCAGCCCCTCGCCCTCCCCGTTCGCCCGCAGGGCTCGCAGCAGCGGCAGCGCGAACCAGTGCGCGCGCACCGCGTCGGTGGGCCGCCGCTCGCCGAGCTCGGCCTGGCCCCACTCCCCCAGCGCCTGGAGCACGGGCAGCAACTCCCGGCCGCGCGAGGTGAGTTCGTACACGTAGGCCGCTCCGGGCGGCGGCAGCCTGCGCCGTGTGCTGATGCCGTCCCGCTCCATGTCCTTCAGCCGCGACGCGAGGACGTCCGTGCTGACGCCGGGGAGGTCGGCGTGCAGGTCGGTGTAGCGCCGCGGGCCGGCCAGCAGCTCCCGGACGATCAGCAGGGTCCAGCGGTCGCCGACGGCGTCGAGCGCGCGGGCGGCGGAACAGTACTGGTCGTAGCTTCGGCGAGGTGACATGCGACGCAGTCTAGACATGTTGTTGGACTTTCCAAGCTCGAACTTGGTAAAACCAAGCAACACACGAAACCGGAGGGGCGAGCGCGCATGGAGTTCCGGCAGTCGAGCAAGCTGAGCGAGGTCTGTTACGAGATCCGCGGCCCGGTGATCGAGCAAGCGAACGCGCTGGAGGAGGCGGGCCACAGTGTGCTGCGCCTGAACACCGGCAACCCCGCGCTCTTCGGCTTCGAGGCGCCGGAGGAGATCCTCCAGGACATGATCCGGATGCTCCCCCAGGCGCACGGCTACACCGACTCGCGCGGCATCCTCTCCGCCCGCCGCGCCGTCGCCCAGCGCTACCAGACGCTCGGCCTGGAGGTCGACGTCGACGACGTCTTCCTCGGCAACGGCGTGTCCGAGCTGGTCTCCATGGCCGTACAGGCACTGGTCGAGGACGGCGACGAGATCCTCATCCCCGCCCCGGACTTCCCGCTGTGGACGGCCGTGACGACACTCGCCGGCGGCAAGGCGGTCCACTACCTGTGCGACGAGCAGTCCGACTGGTACCCGGACCTGGACGACATGGCGTCCAAGATCACGGACCGCACCAGGGCGGTCGTCATCATCAACCCGAACAACCCCACCGGCGCGGTCTACCCCAAGGAGATCCTGGAGGGCATTCTCGACCTCGCCCGCCGGCACGGCCTGATGGTCTTCGCCGACGAGATCTACGACCAGATCCTGTACGACGACGCCGTGCACCACTCGGTCGCCACCCTCGCCCCCGACCTGGTGGTCCTCACCTTCTGCGGCCTCTCCAAGACGTACCGGGTGGCGGGCTTCCGCTCCGGCTGGCTGGTGGTCACGGGGCCGAAGCAGCACGCGAAGGACTACCTGGAGGGCCTGACCATGCTGGCCTCCATGCGCCTGTGCGCCAACGCGCCCGCCCAGTACGCCATCCAGGCGGCCCTCGGCGGCCGCCAGTCGATCAAGGACCTGACGACCCCCGGCGGCCGCCTGCACGAACAGCGCGAAGTGGCCTGGGAGAAGCTCAACGAGATCCCCGGCGTGTCCTGCGTGAAGCCGAAGGGCGCGCTGTACGCCTTCCCGCGCATCGACCCCAAGGTGCACAAGATCCACGACGACGAGAAGTTCGTCCTGGACCTGCTGCTGCGCGAGAAGATCCAGGTGGTCCAGGGCACGGGCTTCAACTGGCCGGCGCCCGACCACTTCCGCATCCTGACCCTGCCGTACGCGGAGGACCTGGAGGCGGCGATCGGGCGGATCGGGCGATTCCTGAGCGGGTACCGGCAGACATGACCGCCCGGGGTGGGTAGGACCCTTCCATGAGCACCCGCCCCTTTCTGCTCCTCGACGTGGACGGCCCCCTGAACCCGTTCCGCGCCCTGTACCTCGGCCATCGCGGCTATGTCACGCGTCGGCTGCACCCGGCGAACTGGTCCGAGCGGCAGCGGCCGGGGTCGCTGCGGCAGCGGCGCGGGCTCAGGGTGCGGTTGCATCCGGGGCACGGAGCGAGGCTGCTGGCGCTGCCGTACGAGCTGGCCTGGGCGACCACCTGGCAACACCAGGCCAACGAGATGATCGCGCCGGTGATCGGGCTGCCCCGTGACCTGCCGGTCATCGAGTGGCCCGAGATGTTCGCCGAGGATGCCGACGGGCTGTACTGGAAGACCCGGCACGTGGTGGCGTGGGCGGCGGGGCGGCCCTTCGTCTGGGTCGACGACATGGTCACCGACCGGGACGTACGGCATGTCGCGGCCCACCACGGCGGCGCCGCGCTGCTGCTCCCGGTCGACGCGCGCAGGGGGCTGCGCGAGCACGACTTCGCGGAGTTGGAGCGCTGGGCTCTGCGCCTGTGACGATGAGTGATCTCTTAGCCTGGGACCATGAGTGATCTCTTCCTCGTCCGGCACGGCGAGACCGAGTGGTCCCGCTCCGGACGGCACACCGGCTGGACCGACGTACCGCTCACCGAGCACGGGCGGGAGGAGGCGCGGGGGCTCGTGCCGCTGATCCGCTCGCACAGGATCGGGGCGTCGTTCGTCAGCCCGGCACAGCGGGCACGGGAGACGGCCGAGCTGATCGGGCTGCACGGCACGCAGGTCGACACCGACCTGCGGGAGTGGGACTACGGCGGCTACGAGGGCATCACGACCGTCGAGATCCAGCACGAACGGCCCGACTGGTTCCTGTTCCGGGACGGTGTCGCGCCCGGGCCGCCGGACCATCCCGGGGAGACCCCGGAGCAGGTCGGGGAGCGTGCCGACCGGATGCTGGCCAAGGTGGACGCCGCGTTCGCCAACACCGAGGGATGCGTGGTGCTGGTGGCCCACGGGCACTTCCTGCGCGTGCTCACGGCCCGGCGGCTCGGGCTGCCGCCCGCGGACGGTGCGCTGTTCCAACTGGCCACGGGAACCGTGTGCCGGCTGAGCACGGAACACGGGCGGCCGGTGATCGCGGGGTGGAATGTCAGACCCACGCCGTAGCCTTCCCGGCAGATGGGGTTGCCGCCCTGCCGCGGGGCGGGGCCGGCGCCCGAACGCCCGGGGAGGAGCACGCCGTGACCAGACCACCGACCGCGGCCCAGCGGCGTGTCATCGACGCCGCCGATCCCGACACGGGACGGCTGCGGGGCACGGAGACACAACTCGCGGCACTGGTGAAGCGGGGCCTCGCCTTCCGGCACCCGCGACCCCCGCACGATCACTTTCTGACACCGGCGGGACATCGGATACGGGATTCCGAGCAGACGCCGCCCGCGCGGACCGAGGCCGCCGCCGCGAGGGGCGTGTTCGCCGCGCGGATCGGCGGTGAGGGAGACGCCCCGCAGTTGGGCCCGGCCCGGCTGCGTGAGGTGCGCGGGGCCTGGCAGGGGCTGCTGGAGCTGCGCCGGATGACCAATCCGGACGGCGCCGTGGACCGGCCGTGCGGCTGGGAGCGTACGCATCTGGTGCAGGCCGCCGCGCTCGCGCTGGAGGCGGCCGGCCACCCGCCGGCCGGACCGGACTCCGAGGAGGGGTACCGGGTGCGGGCCACCCCGCAGCCGGAGGCCATCGCCGTGCACGAGAGCGACGGCGCGCGACTGCGGGCCTGCGCGGCCACACTGGAAGAGGCGGGCTGGCAGGTCGGCGAGCACACCGAACCGCGGACCAGGGCGCGCTATCTGCTGGCGTCCCCGCGCCGGGCATGACGTGCGTGCCAAGATCTGTGCACTGGGCACCGGATGTGAGAAGGGGAAGCAGTGAGCGAGCAGTTTTCGGTCCGGGTCACCGTCCGCGGCTACGAGACCGACACCCAGGGGCACGTGAACCAGAGCGTGTACATCAACTACGCCGAGCACGCCCGCTGGTCGCTGCTCCAGGCCGCGGGCATCACCCAGACGGGATTGACGGGCAAGGGGGTGGGTCCCGTCGCACTGGAGACGACCATCCGCTACGAACGCGAGCTCCTCGCCGGTGACGAGGTCGATGTGACGTGCGCCTTCGAGTGGTCGGGCGGCAAGACGTTCAACGTCCGGCAGACCATAAGCAAGGCCGACGGCACGGTGGCGGCCGAACTCACGGGCGTCGGCGGGCTGCTGGACCTGAGGGAACGCAAGCTGGTGGCGAATCCGCAGGACTACTTCAAGGAACTGTCCACGGACCCGAGCCTGTTCGGCCTCTAGTCACACCTGCCCTGACGCCGAGCCCTGGTAGTGCCGGTGCGAGCGCGGGTCGTGTGGGGAGGCGGGGCTGGGAGGGGCGTCGGATCCACCGGGACCGGCGCCCCTACGCCGTGCTCAGTCCGCCTCGAAGGCCGTCCTGTGGTCCTCGGCCCACTCCCGGTAGCTGCGCGCCGGGCGCCCCAGGATCCGCGGTACGTCGTCGGTGACGACGGCGTTGCCGCCCTCCGCGATGAAGCGGGCGCTCGCCATGAGGCTGTCCGCGTAGGCGGCGCCCAGGCCCGCGCCGAGGAGATGTTCGCGGCGCTGGTCCGGGGTCAGTTGGAGGAGCTCCAGCGGGCGGCCGAGGATCTCGCCGAGGACCGCGGCCTGGTCGCCGGCGCTGATCGCCTCGGGTCCGGTCAGGGTGTAGGTGTGCCCCGCGTGGCGCGGGTCGAGCAGTGCGTGCACGGCGACTTCGGACACATCCCGCGGGTCGACCACGCCCTGCCTGCCGTCACTCATCGGGTTGGGCGCCGGGGTGCCCTGCCGGAATGCCTCCACCCAGGCGAGGGAGTTGGAGGCGAAGGCGGAGGGGCGCAGCACGGTCCACTCAAGGCCGCTCACCCGGGCGGCCTCCTCGCCGGGCAGGTGCCAGGTGCCGAACCCTGGCAGTCGGGGGTCTCCGGTGCCGATCGAGGAGAGCTTCACGATCCGCCGTACCCCGGCCGCCCGTGCCGCCTCGACCAGGCCCCGGTCGTACTCGGCGTCGTCGGGGCCGAACACGCCGACCAGGAAGGCCGCTTGCACGCCCGCCATCGCCCCCTCGACCGAGGCCCGGTCCCGATGGTGGCCGGGTACGGCCTCGACACCCGAGGGCACCCGGGCCGCCGCCGGGTCCCGGGTCAGGGCGCGCACCTTCTCCCCACGCGCCGCGAGCTGCCGTACGACTTCACTGCCGATGGTGCCGGTGGCACCCGTCACAAGGATCATGTCCACCACGGTGGCCCTCGGGCGGCGCCGGACTCTTGGAAATTCCGGCACGGTTCACCGGCCCGCACTGCCGTGTGCCGGGCATACGGTGGAGGGGTGACGAACACCTTCTCCCGACAGGTCCTGCCGACGCCGGAGGCGCTGCGCCCGTGGATCACGGGCATCGGGTCCGTGTCGGTGAGCGCCGAGTCGGCGGACCCGTACGTCCAACTCCCGGACACCAGCACGAAGATGGTCTTCCGGGTGACTGAGGACGGCCGCCGCAGCGCCATGGTCGTCGGCCCGCGCACCCGCGCCTCCTACCACCGGGGCAAACGGTTCACGTCCTGCCTCGAGATGCGGCTGGCGCCCGGTACCGCCCGTCCCCTGCTCGGTGTCCCGGCGGTCGAGCTCGTGGGCGACGCCGTGCCCCTGGACGAACTGCCCGGTGCCGCCGCGCGCCAACTGGCCCGCGAGCTCTCGCACATGGCGCCGGAGCAGGTGGTGCCGCATCTGGCGGAGGCGCTCCCGGACCGGCTGTCCGCCACCGCGGACCGCTCGCGCACCGCCCTGTTGCAGGCCGGTGCGGACGCGTTGTCGATGCGCGTCGGCCACGTCCCCGGGCAGGTGCGGGACGTGGCACGTGAACTCGCCGTCAGTGAGCGCCAGTTGCGTAATCTCTTCGCCGAGGGCGTCGGCCTCTCCCCGAAGCACTACGCCCGTATCGACCGGGTCCAGGCGGTGCTGGCCCAGGCCGACGACGTGCCCTGGGCACAGCTCGCCGTCGCCTCCGGCTACTACGACCAGTCTCATATGACGTCCGACTTCCGCACCCTCATGGGCGTCCCGCCCCGCTCGTACTTCAGCGGCCGCCTTCCCGCCGCCCAGCCGTGCCGGGTCGCCGCGCGCCGTTGAATTGCGACGACCCCGGTGTGGGCGTGGACACCGAAATTCGGATGCGGTCAGCGCTTGGCGCCTGCGAGGCTCCCTCTCCATGGCCGCACGACGCGTCAAACCGAGCCGCTACATCTCCGTCGACATCGAGGCGGACGGACCGATCCCGGGTCCCTACTCCATGCTGAGCATCGGCGCGGCGGTCGCCGGGGTGCAGGGCGGCGACGGGTTCACGGCGGCCGACCCGGAGCAGCACACCTTCTACCGGGAGCTGCGGCCGATCAGCGAGGAGTTCGTGCCCGAGGCGCTGGCCGTGAGCGGGCTGGACCGGGAGCGGCTGCGGGTCGAGGGCAGTGAACCGGCCGTCGCGCTCACGGAGTTCAGCGACTGGGTGCGTGAGGTGAGCGCCGGCGCGCAGCCGGTGATGTGCGGCTATCCGGCGTCGTACGACTGGACGTTCCTGTACTGGTACCTGATCCGCTTCACCGGCACGAGCCCGTTCGGGCACTCGGGCTGCCTCGACATGAAGACGCTGTACGCGACGAAGGCGGGGCTGCCGTTGCGGGCGGTGGCGAAGGGCACGATGCCGCGTGAACTGCTGTCGCGGCGTCGTCACACGCACCATGCGCTGGACGACGCCGTCGAGCAGGCCGAGCTGTTCGCCAACCTCATGGAGTGGCAGGGGCCCGGGTCGCCCCGGTGATCTCCTCTCCCGCTTCCATGGGGTGAGTGACGTCCTGGGCGTCGCGGCCCCTGCCCAGGTGGTTGAAGACCAGGTTCAGCGCCACCGCCGCCACACAGCCCGTCGAGATGCCCGAGTCCAGGACGATCCTGACCGTCTCCGGGAAGGCGTGGTAGAACTCCGGCGACGTGATCGGGATGATGCCGACGGCCAGCGAGACGGCGACGATCAGGATGTTGTTGTCCTTCTCCAGGCCGGCCCGTACGAGGGTCTGGATGCCGCTCGCGGCGACCGACCCGAACAGGACCACGCCGGCGCCGCCCAGCACCGGGCGCGGTACGACGGCGATGAGCGAGGCGGCCATCGGGCACAGGCCCATCAGCACCAGGAATCCGCCGCCCGCGGCGACGACGTACCGGCTGCGGATCTTCGTCATCGCGACCAGGCCGATGTTCTGGGCGAAGGCGCTGCACATGAAGCCGTTGAACAGGGGGCTGATCGCGGAGCCGAGGGTGTCGGCGCGCAGGCCGGCCGCGATGGTCTTCTCGTCGGCCGGGCGCTCGACGATCTCGCCGAGGGCCAGCATGTCGGCGGTCGATTCGGTCATCGACACCACCATCACCACGCACATCGAGATGATCGCGGCGAGCTGGAACTGCGGGGCGCCGAAGTGGAACGGGGTCGGGAAGCCGATCACGTCCGCGTCCGCGACCGGCCCGAAGTCCGTGACGCCGAACGGGATCGCGATCAGCGTGCCGGCCACCAGGCCGAGGAGTACGGCGATCTGCTTGACGAAGCCGCGGGTGAAGCGGCGCAGGATCAGCACGATGAGCAACGTCCCGGCCGCCAGGCCCAGATTCGTCGCCGAACCGTAGTCGTGGGCCGCCGGGTTGGGGCCCTGGGCCCAGCCGAAGGCGACCGGCAGCAGCGAGATGCCGATCAGCGTGATGACCGTGCCGGTCACCACCGGCGGGAAGAAGCGCACCGCCTTGCTGAAGAAGGGGGCGGCGAGGAACCCCAGCAGGCCGGCGACGATGACCGCGCCGAAGATGACCGGCAGGGCGTCGGACTTGTCGTCGGTGGATGCGACGATCGCCGTCATGGGAGCGACACCCGCGAAGGTGACGCCGTTGACGAAGGGCAGCCGGGCGCCGATCTTCCAGATGCCGAGCGTCTGGAGGAAGGTCGCGATGCCCGCGGTGAACAGGCAGGCGCCGGTGAGGAAGGTCAGCTCGGCGGCGGTCAGGCCGATCGCCGCGCCGACTATCAGGGGTGGGGCGACGACTCCCGCGTACATGGCGGCCACGTGCTGAAGGCCGGTCGTCGCCATTTTCAGCGCGGGGAGTTTCTCGTCTACGGGGTGGGCGGACATTGCGGCTCTCCTCCGGTCGGTTAAACGCGTCGACTCTGACGCGGGTTCAAGGAGGTGGTGCGCGGTCGTGCGGGACCGGGAACGGGCCGTTCTGGGGGAAACGGTGACCGTTCCGGGGCGCACGCGTCACGCGCGCCCCGGAGACGGTCGCCATGGACCCCGCTCGGGTCCACGGCCACCGGTCGGGAGCCGTCCCTCCCGACCGGAGATCTTCAGGCTGCTCAGGCCTGCGCGGAGATCCGCGCCAGACGCTGGGCCTGCTCGCGCGTCGAGCGGGCGATCGCGTCCTCGTCGGCGGTGAGCAGCCGGCCGTTCTCCACGATCTGGCGGCCGTTGACGAACGACGCGGTGACCGGGGCCGCAGCGCCGAAGACCAGCGCGGTGACCGGGTCGGCGATGGAGGCGTGGGCGAGCGTGTCCAACTTCCACAGCACCAGGTCGGCGAGCTTGCCGGGCTCCAGGGAGCCGATCTCGGCGGCGCGGCCGAGGACTTGGGCTCCCCCGAAGGTGCCGAGCCGCAGCGCCTGCCGGGCGTTCAGGGCGGCCTCGCGGTGGGCGCCGAGGCGGTTGATGAGCAGCGCGTTGCGCAGTTCGGTGTGCAGTTCGCCGGACTCGTTGGAGGCGGTGCCGTCGACGCCGAGGCCGACCGGTACGCCGGCCGCGAGCATGTCGGGGACGCGGGCGATGCCGGCGGCGAGGCGGGCGTTGGAGGACGGGCAGTGGGCGACGCCGGTCTTCGTGCGGGCGAAGGCGGCGATGTCGGAGTCGTTCATGTGGACGCAGTGCGCCATCCACACGTCCTCGCCGAGCCAGCCGGTGGACTCGAAGTAGTCGGTCGGGCCCATGCCGAACAGCTCGTGGCAGAACTTCTCCTCCTCCACGGTCTCCGAGCCGTGGGTGTGCATGCGCACGCCGAGCCGGCGGGCCAGCTCGGCTCCCTGCTTGAGGAGTTCGGTGGAGATGGAGAACGGCGAGCACGGGGCGACGGCGACCTGGGTCATCGCGTCGAAGGAGGCGTCGTGGTGCTGCTTGACGGTCTCCTCGGTCGCGGCCAGCGCGCCTTCGAGGGTCTCGACGGCGAAGTCCGGCGGCAGGCCGCCGTCCTTCTCGCTGCGGTCCATGGACCCGCGGGCGAGGGTGAAGCGGACGCCCATGTCGCGGGCGGCGCCGATGATGGCGCCGGACAGGTCGCCGGAGTTCTGCGGGTAGACGTAGTGGTGGTCCATGGCGGTGGTGACACCGCCGCGGGCCATCATGGCCAGGGAGCCCTGCGCGGCCGAGCGGACCATCGGCTCGTCGATGCGCGCCCAGGTCGGGTAGAGCGCGACGAGCCAGTTGAAGAGGTTGTGGTCGGTGGCCAGGCCCCGGGTGATCCACTGGTAGAAGTGGTGGTGGGTGTTGATCAGGCCGGGGGTCACGAGATGGCCGGTGGCGTCGATGCGGCGTACGACGTTCTCCAGGCCCTCGGGGGCCTTGCCCGCACCGAGCGACTCGATGCGGTTGTCCGCGACGACGATGTGGCCGGTGGCGTACTCGGTGTCGTTCGCGTCCACCGTCGCGATCGAACAGTTCTCGATGACGATGCGCTGGGCTGCTGCCATGATTCGTCCTTTGCGCTGTTGTGGAGAGGGCACGGCAGGACCCTGGGGGATTTGAGTGCCGCGGCCGGATCGGGGACCTCACCGGCCGCGGGTGCCGATATGTGGAGTTACTACAGGTTGGTGAGGTCCACCGGGATCTTCGGCTCGCAGCCGTCCCGCAGGATGGTGGCCTCGATCAGGCCGTAGGGCCGGTCGGCGGCGTAGTACACCTCGTTGTCGTTCTTCAGCCCGAACGGCTCCAGGTCCACCAGGAAGTGGTGCTTGTTCGGGAGGGAGAAGCGCACCTCGTCGATCTCGCTGCGGTTGTTGATGATCCGCGAACCCATCTGGTACAGGGTCTGCTGGAGCGAGAGGGAGTAGGTCTCCGCGAAGGCCTGGAGCATGTGCTTCTTGGTCTGCTCGTAGGACTTCTCCCAGTTGGGCATCCGCTGCTCGTCGTCGGTCCAGTTGAACCGCCAGCGGCCGGAGACCTGCGTGGCCAGGATGCGGTCGTACGCCTCCTGGAGCGTTGTGTACTTGTCCTTGACGTAGCCCCAGAACTCGGAGTTGGTCGAGTTCATCACGACGAGGTCCTTGAGGCCGGAGATGACCTCCCACTTCTCGCCGTCGTAGGTGATCTGGGTGACCCGCGTCTCCTGGCCCTTGCGGACGAAGGAGTGCTTGACCTCGTCAGCGCCGATGAACTGCGAGTTCGCGTCGGAGGCCGCGATCCGCTCCCAGGCGTACTCCTCGATGCGGATCCGGGCGATCTTGATCGGCTCCTGGCTGGTCACGAAGTGCCGGGCCAGGTGGATGCCGAACTGCTCGGCGGACTCGATGCCGTGTTCCTTGGCGAACGCGTACACCGTGTTCTTGGTGGTGTCGGTCGGCAGGACGTTGGCGTTGGAGCCGGAGTAGTGGACCTCGTCCATGTCGCCGGACAGGGCGACCGAGACGTTGAGGTCCTTGATGTGGTGGGTGGCGCCGTCCCGCGTGATCTTTACGACTCGGTTCTCGGCCTTGCCGTACTGGTTCTGTCCCAGGATCGTGGGCATGGTGTCTGCTAGCTCCCTCGGTATACGGAGTAGCCGAACGGGTTGAGCAGCAGCGGCACGTGGTAATGCTCCCCGGGCGTCACGGCGAAGGTGATCGCCACCTCGGGGAAGAACACGGCACCGCTGTCCCGATTCGCGGGGGCGTCCTGCTGCGCATCGGCTTGCTTCTTCTCGAAATACGGCTCGACGGCGAAGTCGAGCCGTACGTGTGTGGTGCCCTCCGGCAGCGCCGGGAGGTCCTTGCACCGCCCGTCCGCGTCGGTCGCGGAGCCGCCGAGCGCCTGCCAGTCGGCCTCGCGCCCCGAGCGGGCGGAGAGCTGGACGGCGACGCCCTCGGCGGGGCGGCCGACGGAGGTGTCCAGGATGTGCGTGGACACGGAGGCGGTGGTGCTGGTGCTCATGCTGCTGTCAGTCCTCTTCGACGATGCGGGCGAGCCGAATGCGGTTGATCTTGCCCAGCTCGGTGCGGACGATCTCCCGCTCCTGCTCCGGCGAGTTGCCGATCCGCTCCTTGACCGCGTCGCGCATCTGCTCGCCGGTCCGGCCGGTGGCGCAGATCAGGAAGACGTGGCCGAACCTGTCCTGGTAGGCCAGGTTGAGTTCGAGCATCTCCGCCTTGAGCTCCTCGGAGGCGCCGGCCATGCCGCGCTGCTCCCGCGCCGAGGTCGGGTCGCCCGGCTTGGGGCGGCCGATCGGCGGGTGCCCGGCCATGGCCTGCGCGAGGTCCTCGGCGGTCAGCTCGGCCATGGCGGCGTCACTGGCGGTGTAGAGGGCGTCGGCGGTGGCGTAGGGGCGGCCGGCGAGCAGTCGGCGCACCCATGCCGTGGAGGCGCACGCCTCGTGGAGGGCGGCGTGGGCCGCGTGCTCCTCCAGGGCGTTGAACCGGGCCAGGCCCGGGGGCGTGGAATTCGACGTCACGGGAGCCTCCGTGGCCGCGAAGGGCCTTCGTACTGAACGGGCGTGCCGATAGCTAACGCCCTACGACGACGAGACGTCAACACTTTGTTGAAAATTCGCGATGTCGAAACCGGGTGGGACGTGTCAGGCGTTCTTGTCCCGGTTCAGATAGTTGTAGACCGTGAAGCGGCTGACGCCGAGCGCGCTCGCGACGGTCTCCACGCCGTGCCGTACGGAGAAGGCACCGCGCGCCTCCAGTATCCGCACGACCTCCTGCTTGGCCTTGCGGTCCAGGTCGGCCAGCGGCTTGCCCTTGCGGCGCTCCATGGCGGCCAGGATGTGATCGAGGGAGTCGGCGAGCTGGGGCAGGCGCACCGCGACGACGTCGGCGCCCTCCCAGGAGAGCACGACATCCTCGGGCCCGGCCTCGTCCGGCGGGAGTATCTCGCCGCCCATGGCGTCGACCAGCGGCTTCACGGCCGCGATGAAGGGCTCGTCCCCGGTGCCGGTCACTCCTGCCCCTCCCCGACCACGTTGACCTGGAGCGAGATCCGGGTGGCTCCGGCCTCCAGGCTCCTGCGCAGCAGGGCGTCCACGGCGGTGAGCACGACGTCGGCACCGCCCTCCGCCGTGTTGCCGAACGGGCCGACGTCCACCGCGTCCAGTTCGGCCGCCTCGATGACCTGGCGGGCGACCAGCGCATGCGCGGGTGCCTCGTCGAGATCGAAGGGCTCGGTCGTGAACTCCACTCTCAATCGCACGCGCTCAACCTAACGCGCCCGCGATCGTTCGGGCAGCCCTTCACCACCGGCGCGACCTGCCTCGGCAGGCCATTATGGACTTCCGGCAGTCGGAATCTTAATTCCGACTGCCGGAAGTATGCCTGCGGAGGCGGGCGCGGGCCGGAATCCGGTTCAGCAGATCCTCGGTAGCTGCTCGCCCAGCGGCAGGTCGACCACGCGCGTGCCGCCGAGCCCGGTGCGGGCCACGACCATGCCGGGGTGGGCCTCGACGGCCTCGCCGATGATCACGGAGTCCGCGCCCAGGGGGTGGGCCCGCATCGCCTCGAGCACGGCGTCGGCGTGCTCGCGCGGGACGAAGGCCACCAGCTTGCCCTCGTTGGCGATGTACATCGGGTCCAGGCCGAGGATGGCGCAGGCGTTCGCCACGGCGGGCGGGACGGGGACGTCGCGTTCCCGCACGACCACCCCCGCGCCGGAGGCCGCCGCGATCTCGTTGAGCGAGGCCGCGAGACCGCCCCGGGTGGGATCGCGCAGCACGTGCAGCTCCGGGGTGACGGCGAGCATGGCGTCGACCAGGCCGCCGAGCGCCGCACTGTCGCTCTCGATCTCCACACCGAACTCAAGGCCCTCCCGGACGCTCATCACCGCCACCCCGTGGACGCCGATGGCACCGCTGACGATCACGACATCACCGGGGACGACCCGCTGCGGACGCAGGTCGACACCGGCCGGGACGACACCGATGCCGGCCGTGTTGAGGTAGATGCCGTCGCCGTGTCCGGCCTCCACCACCTTGGTGTCACCGGTCGCCACCTCCACGCCGGCGGTGCGCGCGGCGGCGCCCAGCGCCTCGGCGACCCGGGTGACCGTCTCCAACTCGACGCCCTCTTCGAGGATGAAGCCGCAGGAGAGATAGGCGGCCCGGGCCCCGCTCATGGCGAGGTCGTTGACCGTGCCGTTGACCGCCAGGTCACCGATGCTGCCGCCGGGGAAGAACAGCGGGCGTACGACGTAGGAGTCCGTGGAGAAGGCCAGCCGGGCCCCGCCGAGGGAGACGACGGCGGCGTCGCCCATCTGCGCGAGCACCTCGCCGCCGAAGGCGGGGGCGAAAATCTGCTGGACCAGTTCGGCGGAGAGGGCACCGCCGCCGCCGTGGCCCATGACGACGCGCGGCCGGTCGCGCAGCGGAGCGGGGCAGGTCCAGCCCTCGACGTCCAGGGCCGGGGCGGCCAGATCGGTGGTGTCAGACAACGGGGCTCGCCTCCCGGGCCGTGGCGGCGGGCACGTCCAGCCGCCGGTACAGGTAGTACGCCGCGCAGGCGCCCTCGCTGGAGACCATCGTGGCGCCCAGCGGGGTACGAGGGGTGCACAGGGTGCCGAAGGCGGCGCACTCGTGCGGCTTGAGCAGGCCCTGGAGGACCTCTCCGCTACGGCACTCGGCCGGCTCCTCGGTCCGGATCCCGTCGACCGAGAAACGGTGCTCGGCGTCGTGGTCGCGGTACTTCGGCGACAGTCGCCAGCCGCTGTCGGGGATCACCCCGATGCCCCGCCAGGCGCGGTCGGTGACCTCGAAGACGTCCTCCAGCATGGCCCGCGCGGCCGGGTTGCCCTCGGGCCGTACGGCACGCGCGTAGGCGTTGTCGACGGCGTACTCGCCGCGCTCGAGCTGCGCCACCGCGCGGCGTACGCCTTCGAGGATGTCCAGCGGTTCGAAGCCGGTCACCACGATCGGCACCCGGAAGCGCTCCGCCAGCTCCGGGTACTCCCCCATGCCCATCACGCTGCACACGTGCCCGGCCGCGAGGAAGCCCTGCACCCGGCAGCTCGGCGACGACATGATCGCCTCGATGGCGGGCGGGACGCGGACATGGGACACCAGCATGCTGAAGTTCCCCACGCCCAGCTTCCGGGCCTGATGCACCGTCATGGCGTTGGGGGGCGCGGTGGTCTCGAAGCCGATGCCGAAGAACACCACCTCGCGGTCCGGGTTCTGCTGCGCGATCCGCAGGGCGTCGAGCGGCGAGTAGACGACCCGTACGTCGCCGCCCTCGCCGCGCACCTGGAACAGGTCCCGGCCGGTGCCGGGCACGCGCAGCATGTCGCCGAACGAACAGAAGATCACCCCGGGGCGGGAGGCGATCTCCAGTGCCTTGTCGATGACCTCCAGCGGGGTCACACAGACCGGACAGCCCGGTCCGTGAATCAACTCGACCTCGTCCGGCAGAAGTTGGTCGAGGCCGTGCCGGATGATGCTGTGCGTCTGCCCTCCGCACACCTCCATCAGCGCCCACGGTCTGGTCACCGTGGCCCGGATCTCGTCGAGCAGCCGGCGGGCCAGCTCCGGGTCCTGGAACTCCTCGATGTACTTCACTGGTTGCCCACCTCTTCCGCAGGTGCCACGCCCGCCTCGGCCGCCGCCAGTTCCCAGGCGTCGCCGAACTCCTCCTGGAGCATGCCGAGTTCGGCGAACAGCTCCAGCGTCTGCTTCGCCGACTCCTCGTCCAGCCGCTGCAGGGCGAACCCCACGTGGACGATGGCGTACTCGCCGACCCGTAGGTCCGGCAGATACTCCAGGCACACCTCCTTGACCACGCCGCCGAAATCGACGGTGGCCATCCGGGTGCCGTCGCGCTCCTCGATCTCCAGCACTCTGCCGGGTACCGCCAGGCACATGGGCCTCTCCTCGCTGTGGTTCGCGGGTCGCTTCGTGGTCGCTTCGTGGGTCGCGGGTGCTCAGTCGTCGGTCGTCGTGCGGGCGGCCACCATCAACTGGCCCAGCGCCAGGCCGCCGTCGCCCGGTGGCACCAGGTGGTGCCGCAGCACCGTGAAGCCGTCCTCGCGCAGTGCGGTCGCACAGGCCGAGGACAGCAGCGTGTTGGCGAACACGCCGCCCGTCAGTGCCACCGTGTCCAGCCCGTGCCGCTCCCGCGCCCGGCGGCACATGGCGTGCACCAGCGCCGCCACGCCGCGGTGGAAGCGGGCCGCGACCGTGGCCGCCCCGGCCCCCGCCCGCAGGTCGCCGACGATCGCGGCGACGACGGGCGCGGCATCGGCCCGCACCGGCTCGCCGTCGCGCAGTCCGAAGGCGTACGCGGTGCTGTCGCCGTCGGGCGCGCCCAGGGCGGCGGCCTCCAGCTCGATCGCGGCCTGCGCCTCGTAGCCGGCGCGGTGGCAGACACCGGCGAGCGAGGACACGGCGTCGAAGAGCCGCCCCATGCTGGAGGTCGGCACACAGTTCAGGCCGCGCTCCAACTGCCGCTGGAGCAGGCGCAGTTCATCGGGCGGGCAGGCGGCCGTGCAGGCGAGGTCGCCGGACCAGTCGAGGCCGGCGCCGCGCAACTGGGCCAGCGCCATGCGGTACGGCCTGCGCACCGCCGTGTCACCGCCGGGCAGGGGGACGTACGCCAGATGTCCGAAGCGCGTGAAGCCGGTGTAGTCCGCGAGCAGGAACTCCCCGCCCCACACCGCGCCGTCGTCGCCGTGGCCGGTGCCGTCGAAGGCGACGCCGATCACCCGCCGGGTGCCGTCAAGGCCGTGCTCGGCCATCGCGGAGGCGACGTGGGCGTGATGGTGCTGGACGCGTACGACGCTGCGGCCCGCCGCGTTCCGGTCGGCCCAGCGGGCGGAGCGGTAGCCGGGATGCCGGTCGCAGGCCAGGCTGCGCGGCCGTACTCCCGTGATGGACTCCAGTTGCTCCACGGCGCGTTCGAAGGCCCCTTGCGTCGCGAGGTCGTCCATGTCGCCGATGTGCGCCGACAGCCATGCCTGGCGGCCCTCGCCCAGACAGAAGGCGTTCTTCAGGTCCCCTCCGGCGGCGAGGGCGGGGCGGACCGGCAAGGGGAGGGTGAGCGGCAGCGGGGCGTAGCCGCGGGAGCGCCGGAGCACCAGCGGCTCGGAGTCGCAGACGCGGACCACGGAGTCGTCGCACGGCACATGGATCGGCCGGTCGTGCGTGAGCCAGCCGTCGGCCAGGTGCGCGAGCCGCTCCAGGGCTTCGGCGTCGTCGGTGACGATCGGCTCGCCCGAGACGTTGCCGCTGGTCATGACCAGCAGCCGGGGGCCGTCCGGGTCGCCGGGCAGACCGAACAGGAGGTGGTGCACCGGCGTGTACGGCAGCATCACCCCGAGGTCGGGGCTGCCGGGCGCGACGGCCTCGGCGGGTCGCACCGCCCCCTCGGCGTACGACGGGTCCGGGCGTCGCCGCAGCAGGACGACGGGCCTTACGGGGTCTTCGAGCAGCCTCCGCTCCTCGGGGCCCAGCCGGACGAGGTGCTCGACGTCGCCCGCGCCTCTCGCCATGACGGCGAAGGGCTTGTCGCCCCGCGCCTTGCGGCGGCGCAGTAGAGAGACGGCGCCGGCGTTCGTGGCGTCGCAGGCGAGGTGGTAGCCGCCGAGTCCCTTCACGGCGAGGATCGCACCGCGCGCGAGCAGGGCGCGGGCCTCGGTGACCGGGTCGGCCCCGGCGAGTCGCTCGGTGAACAGGCCGGCCACGGCGGTGCGCTCGGTGAACGGGCCGGCCCCGGCGGTGCGCTCGGCACCCGGCTCAGACCCGGAGGTGCGCTCGGCCCCCGGCTCAGACCCGGAGGTGCGCTCGGCCCCCGGCTCACTCCCGGAGGTGCGCTTGGTGACCGGGTCAGACCCGACGGTGCGCTCGCTGAACGGGCCAGACCCGGCGGTGCGCTCAGTGAACGGGCCGGCCCGGGCGGTTCGCTCGGTGAACGGGCCGGCCCCGGCGGCGTTCTCGGCCCCCGGGACGATCAGGCTCAGTCGGGGCCCGCAGGCCGGGCAGGCCACCGGCTGTGCGTGGAAGCGGCGGTCGGCCGGATCGCCGTATTCGCGGGCGCAGTCGGGGCACATCGGGAAGGCGGCCATCGTGGTGTTCGCCCGGTCGTACGGGACGCCGGTGACGATCGTGAAGCGCGGCCCGCAGTGGGTGCAGTTGACGAAGGGGTGGCGGTGGCGCCGGTCGGCCGGGTCGGCGAGTTCGGTGAGACAGTCGGCGCAGGTGGCGGTGTCCGGGGAGACCAGCGTGCGGGCCGGACCGCCGGTGCGGGAGGCGAGGATGGTGAACGCCTCGCCCCCGGCGGCGGGCAGCACCTGGTGGTCGACGGACTCCACCCGGGCCAGCGGAGGGGCCTGGACCGCGATCCGGTCGCAGAACCGGGCCACGGCCGCGACGCTGCCCTCGACCTCGGCGACGACGCCCTCGGGCGTGTTGGTCACATGCCCGACCAGGGCGAGTTCGGTGGCGAGGCCGTAGACGTACGGCCGGAAGCCCACGCCCTGCACCACGCCCCGGACGACCACCCGCCGCCGGTGCGGCGGGTCCGGGGCGACGGCGGCCGGCCGCGGCGGGGCGGTCACGAGTGCGTGGGCGCCGCGGCCGCGGTGGCTGCCGCGACCGAGTGGGAGTGGGTGTGGCCGTGGGTGTGGCTGTGAGTGTTCTCGGCGTCCGGTCGGCCGGCCATGACCGGCGTGTGCAGGGGCGCGCCGTCGGCCGCGGCGAGCGCCCGGTCGAGCAGCGTGCCGACGCCCCGATCCCGGCGCGCCGAGGTCAGGACCACCTCCACGCCCGGGTTGACGCGCTCCACGTTCGCGCGGAACGCGCCCTCGTCGAACTCCACCGCCTCGGCGATGTCGGTCTTGGTGACCACGACCAGATGGGCCAGGCCGAACGCGGTGGGGTACTTGAGCGGCTTGTCCTCGCCCTCGGTCACCGAGGCCAGGACGACCCTCAGGGTCTCCCCCAGGTCGTAGGAGGCGGGGCAGACCAGGTTGCCGACGTTCTCCACGAACAGCAGTCGGGTACCGTCGGGCAGCCATCCGTCCAGATGCCCGGCGAGCATCGCCGCCTCCAGATGGCACAGCCCGTCGGTGAGCACCTGCTTGACCGGGACGCCGGAACGAGCGAGCCGTTCGGCGTCGTTCTCGGTGGCGAGATCGGCGGTGAGCGCCGCGACGGCGACCGACCGCTCCCGGGCCAGCAGCAGTTCGCGTTCCAGCAGCGCGGTCTTGCCGCTGCCGGGGCTGGACAGCAGGTTGACGACGGTGGTGCCCCGGGACTCCAGGTGCATGCGAAGCAGGTGAGCGCTCGCGTCGTTCTTCGCGAGCACGGCCTGTTGCAGGTCGACGACACGGCACATGGTTCAGCACTCCTCGGGGATCGGTTCGCGGGCGGCGGCGTGCGGCGGGCCGCCGTCCTCCCACCGCACCTCGGCGATCTGCAGCTCCCGGCCCGCGAGCAGCTCGACCTCGGCGCCGCCGCACTCGGGGCAGGTCAGCCGGGGCGGCATGCCGACGGCCCACTCGTGCGCGCAGGGCGTGCAGCGGGCCCGGCCGGGCACCGGTTCGGTGACGAGTTCGGCGCCTTCCAGCAGGGTCCCGGCGCAGGCGAGTTCGAAGCAGAAGGCGAGGGAGTCGGGTACGACGCCGGCCAGCTCGCCCACGCGCAGCCGCACCGCGCGCACCGCGGTGACGTCCCGGGTCTGTGCGGCGGCCGTTTCCACCTGGTCGATCACGGCCAGCGCGACGGACATCTCGTGCATGGGTCCTCGTCCTCCAGGGGCCGGCCTTCATTAGAGGCGAGCGCCCCGGGCGCAGGGGCCAGGCACGCCGTGGCCGGGGCGCCGGGTACGCCGTTCGACGCAAGACGGCGGCGCACCCGGCGGTCACCCTGAGGGCGTGGGTTCACATCCGGCGGATCCGGAGGTAGCGCCGGATGTCGGGCAGCACCTGTGTGGCGACGGCGGCCGCGGCGGCCAGCGCGGCGCCTGCGGCCCCGACGGCGAGGATCTTCTTCATCCCGTCTCTCCTCCTGTGGAAGCTTCGGCGGTCGGGGCCCCTGCGGAGGCCGGCGTCCCGCCTTCCAGCAACTCTTCGATCAGGCGCACGGCCTGGGGTACGGCGTCGGACACCTGCGGACTGAGACCCATGCCCTCTTCGGTGGAGGCCGGTTCGCAGCCGACGACCAGGACGCGCCCCGGCGGCTGTCCGCCGGTGCCGGCGCAGAGGGTGTCCAGCAGCGCGAGGACCGCGTCGGGCGTCATGCGGTGGCCATCGATCGCGGGGACGGCGTCGCCGGCGCCGCCGGCGCCGTCGTGCTCGATGACGTACAGCGTGCCGGGTGCCTCGCCGCGCGCTGTGGCGTCGACGAGGACGAGGGTGTCGTAGCCGTCCAGGAGCTGGTAGGCGAGGTGCACCCCGCGTACGCCGATGTCGACCACCTCGACGTGTCCCGGCAGCGGCCGTTCGGCGAGCCGGCGTGCGGTCTCCACGCCGAAGCCGTCGTCGCCGAGGAAGATGTTGCCGATGCCGGCCACGAGCGTGCGTGTCATCGGGGATCCTCCCTCGCGACGACCTCGTCCGGCTGGAAGTACAGGAAGCGGCCCTGCTCGCGGCGGATGTCGGCGCCGGGGTCGCCGTCGACCGTCACCGCGAGGTGCACCGCGCCGTCGACGTCGTGCAGCACCGCCTCGACGGTCGCGGTGCGGCCGTGGAGGAACAGGTCCTGGGCGTCGGTGTGCCGCAGGCCGGGGCGCAGTTCGACGCGGCTGCCCTTGCCGACGGGCCGGCCGTCGACCATGACCCGGTCCAGCTCGGGGTCGAAGCCCGCATCGCTCGCCGGGTCCCACCAGGGGGTTTCGGGGCGGGTCACGCCGAACTCGTCGGGGAAGCCGTCGGGCTCGCCGGTGATCTCGCGCAGGCCGCGTACCGCGCCGTGCAGGCGTTCCAGCACCTCGGCCGGCATCGAGTCCGCGAGGTCGATGACCGCGGCGGCCCGTGCGTCGGTGCCGCGGGCCTCGCGTTTCTCCGCGTCGGTGAGGGCGGCGGTGCGCAGGGCGAGGATCTCGTCGATCTCGGTGGCGTCGTAGAGGGCGCCCAGGCTCTCGGGGGCGATGGCCGGGTGGTCCTCCAGGATGATCGGCGAGGACAGCACGAGGTCCGCCCGGCCGGGTTCACCGGCGAGCACGGGCCAGGTGTGCAGATTGCGGCAGGCGGCGACCGCGCCCTTGGCCCACTCGGGGGGATCGGTCATCGACAGGAACGAGCCGGCGCTCAGGGCCATGAGGAGGTGCGTGGCCACGAGGGAGTGCGGCAGCGCAGCGTCCCGGTCGGCGGCGTGGCCCTCCGGCGGCGTCCACGGGGTGGTGTTCTCCACGACGGCGGTGAGCCGCGACACCCGGTAGGGCCCGTCGAGTTCGCTCGCGGACAGCCGCACCACCCCGGTGACCTCGGCGCTGCGCCGGATCAGCCGGCCGACGGTCCGGCCCGTCGCGTCGAGGACGGGCTCGGTGTCCTCGACGGCGGGCTTGCGGAAGGGGAACTCGATCCCGTCGCCCGTCAGTTGTTCGACCGATGCGACCAACGCGACGCGTTCCTCGGCCCCTTCGTCCCAGGGCACCAGTACCCGGTCGTCGAGGTGGAGTTCGGGTACGGTCTCGAAGCCGCCGTCGGGCAGGGCGCGTTGCACGGTGCGGCGGCGGGCGTGCAGGAAGCGGACCTCGACCGCGAGGGTCGCGCCCGCTCTCGGCTCCATCAGGCACTCGGTGTGCTGGAACTCGTGCTCCTCGCGCTCCGCGCCCCAGGCGGGCGGCACCAGGACTCCGAACTGCCAGCGCAGCCGGTTCTTGGCCGCCGAGGCGCGGTACGGATAGAGCACATAGCCCTCGAAGAGCACGGCGTCGGCCACCTGCCGGGCGAGGGCGAGGCGTTCCTCGGTCTCGGGGGCGAACGCGGGGGCGGTCACGGCCGGGTCCTTCCGGTGGTGCCGGTGAGCGTGCGCAGCGGGTCGTTCGCCGGCGGTTCGGCGGAGGCGAGCAGCGCCTTCAGCGTCGCCTCCCAGGACGGCAGCGCGTGCCGGGAGCGGTAGGCGAGGAGGGCGTCCATGGTGTCGCCGGGCAGCCGGATCCAGCCGCAGCCGGGGAAGTGCTGCTCGACCATCTCCCGCCAGGTGGCGACCGGCATCCTGAACGACGCCTCGCGGTCCCACGGGACGGGCTCCACCCGGAAGCCCCCGGTGCCGGTGAACGCCGTGCCGGAGAACAGCATCAGCAGCGGGACCTCGCCGTCGGTGAGGGCGTCCAGGTAGCGGGTCGCGGCGATGTCCATGTCGTAGGTGCAGGGCACGACGAGGTCGGTCTCGGTCTCGCCGGTGAACGCGGAGACCATCAGCGGGACCTGCGCGAACTGCACCGGCTGGAGCGTGCTGCCCCAGCGGGCGCGCTCGCCGAACAGGTCGGTGAGCCCGTCGGCCTCGGCGGGCGCGTAACCGCGGCGGGCGGGCTCGATGCGGATCTGGCAGCGCAGGGCGATGGCGTGCACGGGGGTGTCGCCGGAGGCGGTGACCCGCAGCCGGAAGACGAGGGTGGGGCCGGCGGCGTACCGGTCGGCGCGCACGCCGACACAGGCGAACGAGAACTCGGTCACGTGCGCTCCGCCTCGTCCAGGGGCCGGACGCGACTGCGGACGTCGCCGAAGAAGGCGTCCAGCGCGGCCCGCGCCTCCGCGCCTCCGTCGAACCCCTGCCACAACAGCCGCATCCGGCCGACGAGTTCGTAGCAGACGTCGATCGGGACGAGGTGGCACTCGAAGGCGTCGTCGTGGCGGCGCAGCAGCAGCGCCTCCACGTCGGGTTCGAGGAGTGCGGCGAGCCGGCTGCCGCCGAGGACCTCCTCGAAGGCGGCCGGTTCGAGTTCGCTCTCGGTGGCGCCGGCCGGGCTGGGGTAGAGGGCGACGAGCCGGTCGAGCGCGGCGTTGCGGAAGAAGAAGACGACGCCGACCGGGATCCGCAGCGCCTCCCACGCCCGCGCGTCGAGGCGGTGCCCGGGGTCGGTGAGGTAGCGGGCCGGGACCGCGCGGAAGCGGCCCGCGGCGGCGCCGGGTTGCTGCATGAGCAGCGCGCAGGCGGTGCAGGCGCAGACCAGGGCGCGTTGTTCGGTGTCGACCAGGTGGCGGTGGTCCTCCGGCACCTCGGCCGCGCACAGCTCGCATCGCTCGGGTTGCGGCGGACGCTCGGTCAGGAACCTCCGCAGGCCGATCGTGGCCGCGGTCACCGGGCCTTCGTCCCGATCTGCAACAGGGCGGGCGCCGACTCCACCTCGACGGCCGTGACCTCCGGCGCGAAGCAGGCGAGCGCCGCCTCGGCGGCCTCCCGGGCGCCGGTGCCGGAGCCACAACCGCAGCCGCCGCTCGCGGCCGCCCGCAGCCGCAGGGTGCCCGTCTCCTCGTCGAAGCCCGCCACGTCCAGGTCGTGCTGCCGCACGCTGTCCAGGGCCCGGCCGATGCGGGTGTCGCGGTCCTCGGGGTGCAGGTCGTGCAGGACCAGCAGGCTCGCGACGAGTTCGTCGCCGAGGAGCCGGGGCAGCGGATCGCCGGGCGCGTCCGACAGCAGGTGCAGGACGCGGGCCAGTCCGGAGCCGTAGAAGTCCATGAGGCACCTCACGAGTTCCTCGGCCGCGGCGGCACCCGCCGGCTCGCCGCTCGCGCTCAGCCGGTCGAGGATCTCCTCGATGCGGCGGCCGGTCTCCTCCGCGCTCGCCGGCCGCGCCGTCGTCGTCGCGCTCATCCGCCCAGCCCGCTCAGGCCGGTGGGGACGTGCATGCTCTTCACGGTCTTGCCGCCGCCGACGTACATGTGGACGCCGCAGGGCAGACAGGGGTCGAAGCTGCGGACGGTGCGCATGATGTCGATGCCCTTGAAGTTCTCCGGGGAGTTCTCCTCGAAGATCGGGGTGTTCTGCACGGCGTCCTCGTACGGGCCCGGAGTGCCGTAGCTGTCGCGGACGCTGGCGTTCCACGGGGTGGGCGGGTACGGGTGGTAGTTGGCGATCTTGCCGTCGCGGATCACCATGTGGTGGGAGAGGACACCGCGGACGGCCTCGGTGAAGCCGCAGCCGATGGCCTGGTCCGGGACCTCGAACTTCTCCCAGGTCTGGGTGCGTCCGGCCCGGACCTCCTCGAGGCCCTTCTCGGCGCAGTGCAGGGCGACGGCGGCGGCGTACGCCTGGAAGTAGGTGCGCGCGCGGTTGCGTTCGAGCGCGTTGGACCACTGCGGGATCTTCCACTCGAAGGTGGTCTCCGGCTTGGTCATCGTGCGGGGCAGGTTGATGACCACGCTGTGGCCGGTGGCCTTGACGTACCCGATGTCGACGAGTCCGGACAGGGCCGTGGACCACAGGCGGGCGATGGGGCCGCCGCCGGTGTCGAGGGCGAGGTGGTCCTTGCCGTCGAACCAGCGCGGGGACATCACCCAGCTATATTTGTCGTCGAAGTCCCGCTTCTGCGGGGCGGGGATGGTGTGCTGGTTCCACGGGTGGCGCGGGTCGACCGGGTTGCCGAGCGGGTCGTGGCTGACGAACTGCTCCTGGCCCTCCCAGTCCTCGTAGTAGGAGCTGCCGAGCAGGATCCGGATGCCGAGGTTGATCTCGGTGAGGTCGTTGGTGACCAGCTTGCCGTCGACGACGACACCGGGCGTGACGAACATCCGCCGGCCCCAGTCCGTCATGTTGGCGTAGGTGAAGTCGCAGTACTCGGGGTCGTTGAGGGCGCCCCAGCAGCCGAGCATGACGCGGCGGCGGCCGACCTCCTCGTAGCCGGGCAGGGCCTCGTAGAAGAAGTCGAACAGGTCGTCGTGCAGGGGCACGACCCGCTTCATGAACTCCACGTACCGCATGAGGCGGCTCATGTAGTCGGTGAAGAGCTGCACGGAGGCGACCGTGCCGACGCCGCCCGGGTAGAGCGTGGAGGGGTGCACATGGCGCCCCTCCATCAGGCAGAACATCTCCCGGGTGTAGCGGCTGACTTGGAGTGCCTCGCGGTAGAACTCGCCCTCCAGCGGGTTCAGCGAGCGCATGATGTCGGCGATGGTGCGGTAGCCGTGCTCGGCCGCGTGTGGGGCCTCGGTGCGCTCGGCGAGTTCGAGGACGCCGGGGTTGGTCTCGCGGACCATCTTCTCGCAGTAGTCGACCCCGACCAGGTTCTCCTGGAAGATGTTGTGGTCGAACATGTACTCCGCGGACTCGCCGAGGTTGATGATCCACTCACCGAGGTGCGGGGGCTTCACGCCGTACGCCATGTTCTGCGCGTACACCGAGCAGGTGGCGTGGTTGTCGCCGCAGATCCCGCAGATGCGGCTGGTGATGAAGTGGGCGTCGCGGGGGTCCTTGCCACGCATGAAGACGCTGTAGCCGCGGAAGACGGACGAGGTGCTGTAGCACTCGGCGACCCGCTTCTGCTTGAAGTCGATCTTCGTGTGGATGCCCAGGCTGCCCACGATCCGGGTGATGGGATCCCAGGACATCTCCACCAGGCCGCTGCCGTCGCCGGCCGCCTTCGTCTTCGCTGCCATCGTCGTTTGCCGTGCCCTTCGTTGCGCGGGAGGTTCGGGTCTCGTGTGTCGGGTGGTGCACGAAGCAGAGGCGGATCAGGGGTGGCGAAGTGTCACCACGGGGGCCGGTATCCGGTGGCGATCTTCTCTCCGGTACGGCGCCACTTGGGCTCCTTGTCCACCGTCCTGCCCGTGACGTGCCGCAGCTTGCGGACCACGGCGCCGTAGACGGAACTGCCCGAGACGGACAGCCTGGCGCCGGGGGGTTCGTCCATGAACGGCATGAACTTGTCGGGGAAGCCCGGCATGGTGCAGGCGATGCAGATGCCGCCGACGTTCGGGCAGCCGCCGATGCCGTTCATCCAGCCGCGCTTGGGGACGTTGCACTTCACGACCGGGCCCCAGCAGCCGATCTTGACCAGGCACTTCGGTGAGTCGTACGACTCGGCGAACTCGCCCTGCTCGTAGTAGCCGGCCCGGTCGCAGCCCTCGTGCACGGTGGCCCCGAACAGCCAGGTCGGACGCAGCTTGTCGTCCAGCGGGATCATCGGGGCGGCGCCGGTGGCCTGGTAGAGCAGGTAGGTCAGCGTCTCGGCGAAGTTGTCGGGCTGGATCGGGCAGCCGGGGACACACACGATGGGGATGCCGGCCTGGGACTTCCAGTCCCAGCCGAGGTAGTCCGGGACACCCATCGCGCCGGTCGGGTTGCCGGCCATCGCGTGGATGCCGCCGTACGTGGCACAGGTGCCGATGGCGACCACGGCCAGGGCCTTCGGTGCGAGCCGGTCGATCCACTCGCTGGTGGTGATCGGCTGGCCGGTCTCGGGGTCGTCGCCGAAGCCGCACCAGTAGCCCTCGGGCTTGATCGCCTCGTTGGGGATGGACCCCTCGACGACCAGCACGAACGGGTCGATCTCGCCGCGCTCGCCCTTGAAGAACCACTCGATGAAGGTGTCCGCGCCGCCTACGGGACCGCATTCGAAGTCGATGAGCGGCCAGTGCACCTGGATCTTCGGCAGCCCCGGCAGCACGCCGAGGACGATCTCCTCGATGCTCGGCTGCATGGCCGCGGTCAGTGCCACCGAGTCGCCGTCGCAGCTCAGGCCCGCGTTGATCCAGAGGATGTGGATCGTGGGTGTCTCGTCGGCGGGCGCGCCTGTGGTGTCCGCCGCGCCGACCGTGTCCGGCGTCGCCTCAGTCATGGGACCGCCTCCAGGGGAGGTAAGGGATGAAGAACCGCATTTCGGTCTGTCGGATTCTTGGTATCAGCGGTCCGGCCGGGGTGAAACACACCGTGGGCCATTCGCGTGACGCCGACGGCACTGGTGGCGGGACCGCTTCACGCAACCGGGGGCGAGGTGAGGTGCTCCGGGGTGCACCGGGGACGGAGCTTGTGGACGAACGCTCGGCGCAGGGCGTGATAGGGGGCGTCCGGGTCGTCGAAGGTCCGGCGCATGCGGGCCAGCTCCCGTTCACGGAAGGCGGCGAGCGGAGTGGTGGCCTCGCACCGGTCCAGCTCCGCCTTCTTCGCGGCGATCCGGGAGGCGGTCGCCGGCAGTGCCGCGAGGTGCGCGGCCAGGGTGGCGGTCTCCCGGGCGAAGTCGCCGGGGCCGCAGTCGATCACCCGGTCGGCGAGTCCGAGCCGCAGGGCGCTCGCCGCGCTCACGGGCAGCGCCTCCCGCATGAGCCGTTCGGCCAGGGCCGGGCCCACCCTGCGGGGCAGCGTGTAGGTCCAGTACTCCGAGCCGTACAGGCCCATAAGGCGGTAGTGCGGGTTCAGCACGGTGCCGTAGCGGCACCACACCTCGTCGGCCGCCAGGGCGAGCATCGCGCCGCCCGCGGCGGCGTTGCCCGCGACGGCCGCGACCACGAGCCGGTCGGTGGTGGTCAGGACCGCCTCCACGAGGTCGTCGATGGCGTTGATGTTCGCCCAGGACTCGGCGGCGGGGTCGGTGGCGGCCTCGATGACGCCCAGGTGGATCCCGTTGGAGAAGAAGTCCCGTTCCCCGCCCAGCACAAGGACCGAGGTGGGCCGGGTGCACGCCTCCCGGTAGGCGTGCAGGAGGCGCCGGCACTGCTCGGTGCTCATGGCGCCGCCCGGGAAGGAGAACGTCAGGAAGCCGGTGGCGCCGTCCTCCCGGTAGCGGATGTCCGTCCAGGTGCGCTCACGCGCGTCGGGCAGCGGGGGCGGTGCGTGTTCCGGCAGGGGCGGCAGCCGGTCGCCCAGGGCCCGCACGGCGGGGAGTTTGAGGGTGGGCGGCTGCCCGGGCAGGCGGCGGGGCCGCAGTTCGGGGATCCACACGGCGCCGTCGGTGGTGGCCCGGCAGATCGCTCCGGCGCGGGTGGCCAGGAGCTCGCCGGGGCGGCCCCGCAGGGCGCTCTCGGGGTGGCCGCCGTGCAGGTACCACTCACCGCCGAGCAGCACGTCCAGCACGCCGGGCTGCGAGTCGGCGGCCCGCAGCTTGCGCACGACGGCCTCGGTGGAGTCGGCTGCCCAGTCGATGCGCCGGACGCTCTGGTCGAGGTACGGCCGGACCCGCACGGGAGCGCCCGCCAGACCCGCCTCGTCCTGTACGGCCGGGACGTGGGTGCCGCCCGCGAAGCGCTCGACGGCGAGGAGGACGGCGGTGAGCGCGGCGTCGGCGACCTCACCCCGGTACAGGTCGCTCTTGGCCACCGCGGGCACCCGGCAGGGCACCGAGGCCCACACGTCGCCCGCGTCCATCTCCGCGGCGGCCTGAAGGACCGTGACGCCCCAGCGTTCGGCGCCCTCGTGGATCGCCCAGTCCAGGGAGGACGGGCCGCGGTCGCCGAGCGGCCCGGGGTGGACCACCAGGCAGGTGTACGCCGCCCACACCTCCTCGGGGATCGCCGTCTTCAGCATCGGCGCCACGACGAGCTGCGGTGCGTGGCGCCGTACGGCGTCGGTGAGGGAGCGGTCCGGCAGTGCGAGTTCCACCGCCACCTTGTGGCCCCGGTCGCGCAGCTCGGCGTGGACGCGCTGGGTGAGGCTGTTGAACGCGCTGGCGACGAGCAGGATCTGCACGGCTGCCTCCGGGCGGACGACCGGCGGCCGGGGGTGGCCGCCGACCGCGATCCTCGGTCACGCCGGCCCGTCCTGCGCGGTGACAGACGGTGGGGTCATCCGAATGACAGACGGTGACATAGTCCGAACGCGCACGGCGGGGTGTCGGCCGGTGTCGCCGCAGCGCGGGTCATGCGCTGCTCGCGGGCCGGAACGCCGACCGGTTCACCAGGCGCGGGTCATGCGCTGCCACAGGGAGCGCGTCGCGCCGAACCCGGTCTCGTGGGTGAAGACATGGGTGCAGGAGCGGCACTGGAGGTGCAGCAGGCTGCCGGTGCTGGAGAGCAGATAGCGCCAGTGCCGGGAGCAGGTGCGCTGCTGTTCGCAGTCGTCGCAGCCGCGGCGGTCGTCGCAGTTCGGGCAGGCCACCCAGGCGCGGCGCCCGATGTCCGCCTGCGGGTCACGGGGCAGCATGCCCGTCTCCTCGCGGCGGGAGCACGCCGGCCGCGACCAGCTCGTCGTAGACCCGCTGCTGGTCCGCGTCGAGGCCGGAGTACAGCAGCTCGTACGCCTCCTCCTCGCCGCGCAGGGCGGCGACGGGGTCCCAGTCGGGGCCGAGGGCGTCCAGGACGTGGGCCCGCCGGAGCATCTCGTGCGCGCTCAGGTCGACGGAGAACTCGACGGGTGCGGGGCCGTGGGAGGACATGCGACCGAACGTAGGTAAGCCTTCCCCGCCCCGGCAAGGGTGGGTGGGGGAAGTCACAGCAGGTCAGCGCTCCCCGTGCACCCGCGCTCACTGCCCGAGGCCGGCGTTTTCGCCTGTCTCTCCTCTTGACAAGCCACGGGCGCGAACGGCAATCTTCCATTAAGCAGAAACAAACTTCCGCAATACGGAATCTCGACACGGAAGGGAGCGCCGACCCCCATGGGATTCGCAGAGCAGCGCTTCAACGTCAACCTGTCGATCCTCTTCACGGAACTCCCGCTCGTGGAGCGCCCCGCGGCCGCCGCCGCGGCCGGCTTCACGGCGGTCGAGCTGTGGTGGCCCTGGGTCGACTCCCCCACCCCCGAGCGCTCCGAGCTCGACGCCCTGAAGCAGGCGATCGAGGACGCAGGGGTCCAGCTCACCGGCCTGAACTTCTACGCCGGCCAACTGCCCGGCCCCGACCGCGGCGCCCTGTCGGTCCCGGGCGAGGAGTCGGAGAGGTTCCGCGCCAACATCGACGTGGCGGCCGACTTCGCGGCCTCGCTCGGCTGCACGGCGCTCAACGCCCTGTACGGCAACCGCGTCGAGGGGGTGGACCCGGCCGAGCAGGACGCGCTCGCGCTGGAGAACCTCGCCCTCGCGGCCCGGGCCGCCGACCGGATCGGCGCGATCCTGCTGATCGAGGCCCTCAACAAGCCCGAGTCGCCGCTGTACCCGCTGGTCAGCGCGCCGGCCGCGGTGAGCGTCGTCGACCGGGTCAACGAGGCCACGGGGCTCGGCAACGCCCGCTTCCTCATGGACCTCTACCACCTGTCCATGAACGGCGAGGACCTGCCGGCGGTGATCGAGCAGTACGCGGCGAAGACCGGTCACGTCCAGATCGCCGACAACCCGGGCCGCGGTGCTCCGGGCACGGGGACGCTGCCGCTGGAGGAGCTGCTCGACCAGCTCGGGAAGGCGGGATACGACGGCTGGGTCGGCCTCGAGTACAAGCCGGGCGACCGCCCGAGCGCCGAGGCCTTCGACTGGCTGCCGTCGGAGGCACGCGCCGCCCGCTGACGGGACCGACCCCGGGGGGCTGCCGCCCCCGGACCCCCTCTTCGGCCCTGAACGGGCCTCGCCCTCAAACGCCGGACGGGCCGGATTTCGCCGACCGGCGCCAATTCGTAGACGTACCACAGCAGTTCAGAGAGGTACCCCCATCATGAGCAACCTCGCAGCTTCTTCCCACCCGACCCGCCCGGCGATTGCCTGGATCGGCCTCGGCATCATGGGCTCCCCCATGTCCGAGAACCTGATCAAGGCGGGTTACCAGGTCACCGGCTTCACCCTGGAGCAGGACAAGCTGGACCGCCTCGCCGCCGCCGGCGGCACGGCCGCCGCCTCGATCGCCGAGGCCGTGCGGGACGCCGACGTCGTCATCACGATGGTCCCGGCCTCCCCGCACGTCGAGGCCATCGCCTACGGCCCCGACGGCATCCTGGAGAACGCGAGGTCCGGCGCGCTGCTGATCGACATGTCCTCGATCACCCCGCAGACCTCGGTCGACCTGGCGAAGGCGGCCAAGGACAAGGACATACGCGTGCTGGACGCCCCGGTGTCCGGCGGTGAGGCCGGCGCGATCGAGGCCGTGCTGTCGATCATGGTGGGCGGCGAGCAGGCCGACTTCGACACCGCGAAGCCGATTCTCGAGGCGCTGGGCAAGACCATCGTGCTGTGCGGTCCGCACGGCTCGGGCCAGACCGTGAAGGCGGCCAACCAGCTCATCGTCGCCGTGAACATCCAGGCGTGCGCCGAGGCCGTGGTCTTCCTGGAGAAGTCCGGCGTGGACCTGACGGCGGCCCTGGACGTCCTCAACGGCGGCCTGGCTGGCTCGACCGTGCTGACGCGGAAGAAGGACAACTTCCTCAGCCGCGACTTCAAGCCGGGCTTCCGTATCGACCTGCACCACAAGGACATGGGCATCGTCACGGACGCCGCCCGCAACGTCGGCGCCGCCCTGCCGGTCGGCGCCGTGGTCGCCCAGTTGGTCGCGTCCCTGCGGGCGCAGGGCGACGGCGGCCTGGACCACTCGGCCCTGCTGCGGGCCGTGGAGCGGCTGTCCGGCGCCCAGGTCTGAGCCGGACCCTTCCCAGACTTCCGGGCCGTGGCGCCGCTGACACCTGTCCTGTCGCGCCCAGGCGGCGCCGCGGCCCGGAATCCTCTTCAACAAACCGTTGATTTGATTCAACAAACTGTTGACGCTCAGATCGCCCCACTTCTAGGCTCCACGAAGCGGAAACAGCTTTCCGCTGACACTCGCACGGAAGGTCCCCGATGTCGAAGCGCGTGCTCACGACCGAGGCCGGCGCCCCGGTCGCCGACAACCAGAACTCAGCCTCCGCCGGCGTCGGCGGCCCGCTCCTCCTCCAGGACCAGCACCTGCTGGAGAAGCTGGCGCGCTTCAACCGCGAGCGCATCCCGGAGCGCGTGGTGCACGCCCGGGGTTCCGGGGCGTACGGCCACTTCGAGGTGACCGACGACGTCACCGGCTTCACCCACGCCGACTTCCTGAGCGAGGTGGGCAAGCGGACCGAGGTGTTCCTGCGCTTCTCGACGGTCGCCGACAGCCTCGGCGGCGCGGACGCGGTGCGCGACCCGCGCGGCTTCGCCCTCAAGTTCTATACGGAGCAGGGCAATTACGACCTCGTCGGCAACAACACCCCGGTGTTCTTCATCAAGGACCCGATCAAGTTCCCCGACTTCATCCACTCGCAAAAGCGCGACCCGTTCACCGGCAAGCAGGAGCCGGACAACGTCTGGGACTTCTGGGCGCACGCTCCCGAGGCCACGCACCAGGTGACGTGGCTGATGGGCGACCGCGGCATCCCGGCGTCGTACCGCCACATGAACGGCTACGGCTCGCACACCTACCAGTGGACGAACGCCGACGGCGAGGCCTTCTTCGTCAAGTACCACTTCAAGACCAACCAGGGCATCCGCTGCCTGAGCAGTGAGCAGGCCGCCGAGCTCGCGGGCAAGGACCCGGGCTCGCACCAGACGGACCTGCTCCAGGCCATCGAGCGGGGCGTGCACCCGTCCTGGACCCTGTACGTCCAGCTCATGCCGGCGGCCGAGGCGGCCGACTACCGCTTCAACCCGTTCGACCTGACCAAGGTCTGGCCGCACAAGGACTACCCGCTCCGGCGCGTGGGCCGGCTGGTCCTCGACCGCAACCCGGACAACGTCTTCGCGGAGGTCGAGCAGGCCGCGTTCTCCCCGAACAACTTCGTCCCCGGCATCGGTCCCTCCCCCGACAAGATGCTCCAGGGCCGTCTCTTCGCCTACGCGGACGCCCACCGCTACCGCCTGGGCGTCAACCACACCCAGCTCGCGGTGAACGCCCCGAAGGCGACGACCGCGCAGAACTACGGCCGCGACGGCCTCATGGCGGCCAACTCCCAGGGCCGCGGGGCGAAGAACTACGAGCCGAACTCCTACGACGGCCCGGTGGAGACCGGCCGCCCGCTGTCGGCGCCGCTGGCGGTGACCGGCTGGACCGGCACCCACGAGGCTCCGCTGCACACCAAGGACGACGCCTTCTTCCAGGCCGGCGAGCTGTACCGGCTGATGTCCGCCGAGGAGAAGTCCCGTCTGATCGCGAACATCGCCGGCGGCCTGTCCCAGGTCTCCCGCGACGACGTGATCGAGAAGAACCTGGCCCACTTCCACGCCGCCGACCCCGAGTACGGCAAGCGCGTGGAGGAGGCGGTCCGCGCCCTGCGCGAGGACTGAGAACCCCCAGACTGCGTCCGGCTCCTGACGGGAGGTCATGAGACGGACGCACCGCCCGCACACGACGCCGAGCGACCCGGATGAGGGGTGGTCGCAGGCGACGGGCGCGGGCAACGCGAGGACCGCGGCGGCGTGCGAGCCAGTGCGGTGGTGAAGGTCCGGCCTCCTTCTTCGACCAGAGGGAAGGAGACCGGTTCCGTCGCTGCCGCCGCGGTCCCAAGCCCTCCAGACCCCGTCCGGCGGCGCGAACGTCCTGTCGCGCCCAGCCTCGCACCGTCGGACGGCCACAACCGAATACCTCACCGGCTGAAGAGCGCCGGGTACGGACGGTCCCGTACCCGGCGCTCTTCGGCGTCCGGGGTGCGCGAGCGGCCCTTTCGCAGGAGTCTGAAGGCATGGCAGCACATCCGACGGAGCAACCGCACGTCGTGGTGCACCCTCCGGCCCTGGACGGGTCCCGGCGGGTCACCGAGGGCGACACGACACTGGGAATCGCCACGCATGTCGACGATGTCGGCGAGATCCTGCGGCTCGCCGATCTGTACGTCACCGATGTGGCGGAGAGCGACTTCATCGACTGGCAGGGCGGCGGCCCCGACGACTGGCCGGGGCTGTCGGAACACCACGAGGAACAGCACCACGAGGAATAGACGGCCGCGTACGCCTTCGGACGTACCTCGGCTACGGAATCCTCAGATCAACCTCTGAACAGGCGCCGGGAGGCTTCAACCGCCCCCCGCCGCGGGCACATTCTCCTCACACGGGGCCCGCCGGCACGGGGGCGGCGGGCCTCGACGGGGGCACACGGAAAGGGGCGGCCCAACCTTTCGGTTGGGCCGCCCCTCGCAGTGCGGACTCGCTGGACGCGTCAGACCTTCAGCGTCTTGATCGACGTCGGCGCATGGCCCGGCTCGGTCGCGATCTCCTCGAACTCGACGACGTTGCCGATGTCGTTGGTCGTCGACATGGAGATGTTGGTGACCCGCTCCAGGATGGCCTCGACGACCACCGGGACCTGGAACTCGGCGGCGAGCTTCTTCGCCTGCTCGAAGGCCGCACCCAGGTCGGCCGGGTCGGTCACCCGGATCGCCTTGCAGCCGAGGCCCTCGGCGACCTTGACGTGGTCGACGCCGTAGACGCCCAGCTCGGGCGAGTTGATGTTCTCGAACTCCAGGTTGACCTGGAAGTCGATCTCGAACGCCCGCTGCGCCTGACGGATCAGGCCCAGGTAGGAGTTGTTCACCAGGACGTGGACGTAGGGGATCCTGTGCTGGGCGCCGACCGCCAGTTCCTCGATCATGAACTGGAAGTCGTAGTCCCCGGACAGGGCGACGACCTGCGCCTCCGGGTCGGCCTTGGCGACGCCCAGCGCGGCCGGGATGGTCCAGCCGAGGGGGCCCGCCTGGCCGCAGTTGATCCAGTGCCGCGGCTTGAAGACGTGCAGCATCTGGGCGCCGGCGATCTGCGAGAGGCCGATGGTGGAGACGTACCGGGTCTCCGGGCCGAAGGCCTTGTTCATCTCCTCGTAGACGCGCTGCGGCTTGATCGGGATGTCGTCGAAGTGCGTACGGCGCTGGAGGGTCGCCTTCCGCTCCTGCGCGGAGGCGGCCCACGCGGAGCGGTCGGGCAGCCTGCCGGCCGCCTTCAACTCCCGTGCCACCTCGACGAACAGCTCCAGGGCGGCCTTCGCGTCGGACGCGATGCCGTAGTCCGCGGCGAAGATCTTGCCGATCTGGGTGGGCTCGATGTCGACGTGGACGAACTTGCGGCCGGCCGTGTAGACGTCGAGCTTGCCGGTGTGGCGGTTGGCCCAGCGGTTGCCGATGCCGAGGACGAAGTCGGACTCCAGGAAGGTCGCGTTGCCGTAGCGGTGCGAGGTCTGCAGGCCCACCATGCCGGCGTTCAGCTCGTGGTCGTCGGGCAGCAGGCCCCAGCCCATCAGGGTCGGGACGACCGGGGTGCCCGTCAACTCGGCGAACTCGACGAGGAGTTCGGCGGCGTCGGCGTTGATGACACCGCCGCCGGCGACGATCAGCGGCCGCTCGGATTCGTTCAGCAGCCCGATCGCCTTCTCGATCTGGGCGCGGGTCGCGGCCGGCTTGTACGCCTGGAGCGGCTCATACGTCTCCGGGTCGAACTCGATCTCGGTGAGCTGGACGTCGATCGGCAGGTCGATGAGGACCGGGCCGGGGCGGCCCGAGCGCATCAGGTGGAACGCCTGCTGGAAGACGCCGGGAACCTGCGCGGCCTCCAGGACGGTCACCGCCATTTTCGTGACCGGGGCCGCGATCGAGGCGATGTCGACGGCCTGGAAGTCCTCTTTGTGGATCACCGCGGTCGGGGCCTGGCCGGTGATGCACAGGATCGGGATGGAGTCGCCGATCGCGGAGTACAGGCCGGTGATCATGTCGGTGCCGGCCGGGCCGGAGGTGCCGATGCAGACGCCGATGTTGCCCGGGTGGGTGCGGGTGTAGCCCTCCGCCATGTGCGAGGCGCCCTCCACATGGCGGGCGAGGGTGTGGCTGATGCCGCCGGAGGCCTTGAGCGCCGCGTAGAAGGGGTTGATCGCCGCGCCCGGCACGCCGAACGCGTTGCTGACGCCCTCGCGCTTGAGGATCTCGACTGCCGCTCGGGCAGCGGTCATACGTGCCATTGAGTACTCCTGCTTCGGCTGTCGGATTCGCACTCCCGTCGCGCCCCGCGGTGAGCAATTCCGTGACGATTCGATTCCGCTCGCGGACTCCGATGGACGACTCCATCGACTTCCACATTGCGGAAACTCTTTTCTGCTATCTGGAAGCAATGTAGGCGGGCGGGTGAAGACCGTCAAGAGGGGGACAACCGGGCGCCACCTGGAGGACGATGGGTGCGCTGTCCCGATGCGAGGTCGTCCTGGAGTGGGTCATGTCCGAGAGCGTGTCGGTGCGCTGCCCGGCCTGCCGGCGCGAGCATCTGTACGCGGCGCCCGCCTATCCCTGTGAGTGCGGGGCGCCCGTCGTGCCGCCGCTCGACCCGGCCGGCACCGCGAAGGCCGTCACGCATCGCGCCTGGGACGACGAATGGATCAGCGTCCGCTGCACGGCATGCGGCCGCGCGGGCGAGTGGCCCCGTCCGGAGCTCGGCTGCTCCTGCGGCACCCTGCTGCGGGTGCCGGTGGCCCGGGCGAGCGCGGAAAGCGAGGAGACGGAACCACCTGAGGCACCCGCCCCGCGACGCGCCTTCCAGCCCATCACGATCCGCACCGCCCGCGACGCGGTCACCGCGGCCGCCGTGTATCTGCGCTGGCTCGGCTACCGGGACATCCGCCGCGCCGACCAGCGCCCCACGTCCGGCATCGGCATCGCCGCGCACGGCCTGCTCGCCCAAGTCGACCCGACCGTACGGCCGGCCTCCCTGCGGGACGTGGAGTGCCTGTGGCTGACGGCCATGACGGAGTCGGCGGCCTGCGTCTACTTCTCCCTGTCCGGCTACGCCCCCGACGCCCGCGCCCGCGCCGACTCCCTGGGCGTCCCCCTCTTCGTCCTGGACCTCACGGGCACGCCCCAGCCGGTCAACACCCTCGCCGACGAGCTGGACGCGACCGGGGCCCACTGACCGCGCCGCCCCCGGTAATCCGCTCGCCCCCGACCCGGCCGGCGACGGAGACTCGGCGCATGCGCATCCGCCCCGCCACGTCCGACGAGCTCCCGGTCCTCCAGGACATCGAACGCGCCGCGGGCGCCGCCTTCCGCGACCTCGGCATGGCGGCCGTCGCCGACGACGAGCCGCCCGCACGGGAGGTCCTGGAGCGTTACCGCCGGGCGGGCCGGGCGTGGGCCGCCTGCGACGGCGACGGCCGCCCGGTCGCGTACCTGATCTGCGAGCCGGTCGACGGCGCCCTGCACATCGAGCAGGTCTCGGTGCACCCGGACGCCGCCCGCCGGGGCGTGGGCGGAGCGCTCCTCGCGTACGCCGCCGACCGCGCACGCGAGGAGGGTCTGGCCGGACTGACCCTGACCACCTTCACCGAGGTCCCGTGGAACGCGCCGTACTACACGCGCCTGGGCTTCCGCACTCTGGAGGAGGCCGAGCTCACCCCGGGTCTGCGCAAGATCCGCGCCCACGAGGCGGAACTCGGCCTGGACCGATGGCCGCGGGTTTGCATGCGGCGGGACTGAGCGCTCCGCCGGAAGTGCCGCGCAATGTCATCGCTCGCCCGCGGCGCCGTCGTGGCCGGTCGCGCCCACGCGGCGGAGCCGCATATCGATACAGCCCCGCGCCCCTTCAGGACGTTGACGAACCGTCCGCGAACCGTTCGCGCAGCTCCACCTTGCGTACCTTCCCGGACACCGTCATCGGGAAGGCGTCGAGGATGCGCAGTCGGCTCGGGATCTTGTAGTGCGCGAGCTGCCCTTCGCAGAAGGCCCGCAGCTCCTCCAGCGTCAGCGGGTCGGCCGCGTCGCGCGCGATGACACACGCCAGGACCTCCTCGCCGTACCGCTCGTGCGGCACCCCGACGACCTGGACGTCCGCGATCTTGGGGTGGGCGTACAGGAACTCCTCGATCTCGCGCGGGTAGATGTTCTCGCCGCCCCGGATGATCATGTCCTTGATGCGGCCGACGATCTCGACGTAGCCGTCCTCCCGCATCATCGCGAGGTCACCGGTGTGCATCCAGCGCCCGGCGTCGACGGCCTCGGCGGTCTTCTCGGGCTCGTTCCAGTAGCCGAGCATCACGCTGTAGCCGCGGGTGCACAGCTCGCCCGCCGTGCCGCGCGGCCGGGTCGCACCGGTCGCCGGGTCGACGACCTTCACCTCGATGTGCGGCAGGACCCGGCCGACCGTGCCGGTGCGGTGTTCCAGGTCGTCGTCCCTGCGGGTCTGGAGCGAGACCGGGGACGTCTCGGTCATGCCGTAGCAGATGGAGACCTCCGCCATGTGCATCTCGGCGACCACCCGCTTCATCACCTCCACCGGGCAGGGCGAGCCCGCCATGATGCCGGTGCGCAGGGAGGAGAGGTCGTACGAGGCGAAGTCGGGGAGGTTGAGCTCCGCGATGAACATCGTCGGGACGCCGTACAGCGAGGTGCAGCGCTCCCGCTGGACGGCCTCCAGCGTGGCCTTCGGGTCGAAGGAGGGGGCGGGGATCACCATGCAGGCGCCGTGCGAGGTGGCGGCGAGGTTGCCCATCACCATGCCGAAGCAGTGGTAGAAGGGCACCGGGATGCACACCCGGTCCTGCTCGCTGTACGCGATCAACTCCCCCACGAAATAGCCGTTGTTGAGGATGTTGTGGTGGGAGAGGGTGGCCCCTTTGGGGAAGCCCGTCGTGCCCGAGGTGTACTGGATGTTGATCGGGTCGTCGCAGGACAGCTCCGGGTACTCGGCCGGCGTCCCGCGCGCGATCAGCGCCTCCCAGCTCGGGTCCCCGATGTACACCGTCTCCCGCAGCCCCGGGCACTTGCCGCGCACCTGCTCGACCATCGCCCGGTAGTCGCTGGCCTTGTGACTGAGGGAGGCGAACAGCAGCGAGATCCCGGCCTGGTTGAGGACGTACTCGACCTCGTGGGTGCGGTAGGCCGGGTTGATGTTCACCATGATCGCGCCGATGCGGGCCGTGGCGTACTGGACCAGGACCCACTCGGGACAGTTGACCGCCCAGATGCCCACCCGGTCACCCTTGGCGATCCCGCTCGCGAGCAGCGCGTACGCCAGCTCGTCGACGTCGGCGGCGAACTCGGCGTAGGTCCAGCGCCGCCCGGACGGCACGTCGACCAGCGCCTCCCGGTCCGGCCAGGCCGCGACGGCCCGGTCCAGGTTGGCCCCGATGGTGTCCCCGAGCAGGACCGTCCCGCTCGTCCCGTGCGTGTACGACGACTCGGCGGTCACCGGAAGTCCTCCTCGCGGTACTCGGCGTCCGAGCCGGCGGCCGTGGCCTCGCGCAGCTCGATGCGGCGGATCTTGCCGGAGACGGTCTTGGGCAGCGGCGCGAACTCCAGGCGGCGCACCCGCTTGTACGGCGCGAGGACCTCCCGGGAGTGCTCGAAGAGCACCTTGGCCGTGTCGGGGCCCGGCTCCCAGCCCTCCGCGAGGACCACGTACGCCTTCGGCACCGCGAGCCGCACCTCGTCCGGCGCGGGCACGACGGCCGCCTCGGCCACCGCCTCGTGCTCCAGCAGGGCGCTCTCCAGCTCGAACGGGGAGATCTTGTAGTCGGACGCCTTGAAGACGTCGTCGGCCCGGCCGACGTAGGTGATGTAGCCGTCGGCGTCCCGGGAGCCGATGTCGCCGGTGCGGTAGTAGCCGCCGGCCATCGCCTCCGCCGTACGGTCGGCGTCGCCGTGGTAGCCCGTCATCACGCCGACGGGACGCTCGGACAGGTCGAGGGCGATCTCGCCCTCGTCGGCGCCGGGTGCGCCGGAGACCGGGTCGAGGAGTTCGACGCGGAAGCCGGGGCTGGGCCGGCCCATGGAGCCGGTCTTCAGGGGCTGGCCGGGGCTGTTGGAGACCTGGACGGCGGTCTCGGTCTGCCCGAAGCCGTCCCGGATGGTCACGCCCCAGGCGCGCCGGACCTGCTCGATGACCTCGGGGTTCAGGGGCTCGCCCGCCGCGACGACCTCGCGTGGCGGGGTGCGCAGCGCGCCGAGGTCGGCCTGGATGAGCATGCGCCAGACGGTCGGCGGGGCGCAGAACGTGGTGACGCCCGCCCGGTCCATCTCCGCCATCAGCCGGACCGCGTCGAAGCGCGCGTAGTTGTGGATGAAGACGGTCGCCTCGGCGTTCCACGGCGCGAACAGGTTGGACCAGGCGTGCTTGGCCCAGCCGGGCGAGGAGATGTTCAGATGCACGTCGCCGGGCTTGAGGCCGATCCAGTACATGGTGGCCAGATGCCCGATGGGGTACGAGGTGTGGGTGTGCTCGACCAGCTTCGGGCGGGCGGTGGTGCCGGAGGTGAAGTAGAGCATCAGCGGGTCGTCGGCACCGGTGGGCCCGTCGGGGGTGAACTCGGCGGAGGCGGCGTACGCGTCCTCGTACGTCTGCCACCCCTCGCTCGCCCCGCCGACGCTGATCCGCGTGTAGCGGCCGGGCACCTCGTCGAACTTGCCGGTGTCCTCGGACCGCACCAGCACATGCCGGACGCGTCCGCGCTCCACCCGGTCGCGCAGGTCGGCCGGGCCGAGCAGCGGGGTGGCCGGGATGACGACGGCGCCCAGCTTCATCGCGGCAAGGGCGGTCTCCCACAGCTCGGCCTGGTTGCCGAGCATGACGAGGACACGGTCCTCGGGCCGGACGCCGCGCTCCCGCAGCCAGTTGGCGACCCGGGCGGAGCGCTCGGCCATCTCGGCGAAGGACAGCCGGACCTCGGCGCCGTCCTCCTCGACGATGTGCAGCGCGGTGCGGTCGTTCCCGTCCGCGATCACGTCGAACCAGTCCAGCGCCCAGTTGAATCGCTCGGGCCGGGGCCAGGAGAAGTCCTGGTAGGCGGTGGCGTAGTCCTCGCGGTGTGCCAACAGGAAGTCCCGCGCGCTGCGGAACAACTCCGTCCCCGTCGTCATCTGTCCTCCTAGTTGCCGGACCTTGCCGGGCGGCTCTCTGCCATCGTGTAATCCGTGACGTGGGTCTCACTACCCCCGAACGGGGGTGTGCGCTCGGGAAGCAGCGGTGAAAGGGCGAGTACGTGGCAGTGAACGCGGCCGCATCGGTGGAGATAGGGCGTGCGCTGGTGCGCCTGCGCCGCTCGACCGGGCTGCCGGTCGCCTTCGGCGGACTGGTTGAGCCGGGGCACCCGCGGGTGCGCATCAGCGAACTGAACGGCACGGCCACCGACTCGCTGCGCAGACTCGCGGTGACCGCCGGCAACGGCCTCGGCGGCAAGGCCGTGGCGCTGGCCCGCCCGTGCGCCGTCACGGACTACTCCGCCTCACGGCAGATCACCCACGAGTACGACGCCGCGGTCGCCATGGAGGGCCTGTGCTCGGTGGTGGCGGTCCCGGTCGTCGTACGGCGCCGGGTGCGCGGTGTCCTGTACGGCGCCCTGCGCACGGCCCAGCCGCTGGGCGACCGCACGCTGACGGCGGCCGTGGAGGCGGCCCGGGACGTCGAGCAGGCGCTGGTGGTGCGCGAGGAGGCGCGGGGGCTGCTGGAGGCGGCCCGGCCGCAGCTTGCGCCGCCCGACCGCGGTGCGGTGTGGGAGCAGGTCCGCGAGGCGCACGCGGCCCTGCGCGCGCTCGCCCCGCGCATCGGCGACCCGGCCCTGCGCGCCGAACTGCTGGACGCCTGCGGCCTGCTGGCGGAGGGGCCCGCGCCGAACGGCGTGCAGCTCGCCCCGCGTGAACTGGACGTGCTGGCGTGTGTGGCCGCCGGCGCCACGAACGCGGCCACCGCCGAGCGGCTGGGGCTGCGCGCGGAGACCGTCAAGGGCTATCTGCGGTCGGCCATGCGAAAGCTGGGCACCCACACACGGGGTGAGGCGGTGGCGGCGGCGCGCAGGGCGGGGCTGTTGCCGTAGCCCCGTGCGTGCGGTGGTGGTCCCGCCCGGCGCGGTCCTGGTCCGGACCAGCACGGTGGTGGTCCGGACCACCGCGACAACCCCTCATTCATTCATCCGCGCTTTGAATTTCCCCATGCTCCGCGGTTGTTATTTGGCTCACCTTGCCAGCGGTCCGAATTTCAAAGACCTATTGCCTAATATTGGCCCGGACACGACACACGGAGGGGAGCGGTGACCGTGCGACGGGACTTCAAGGAGCCTGCCAGATGCCGCCCCGACCAGGTCATCGGCAGGGAAGAGCTGTTCGCGGCGGCACGTGAGCAGCTCGCGCGGGGCGGCAGCGTGCTGCTTCACGGCCCTGCCGGAATTGGGAAGTCGACGATCCTGCGGGCATTGGCCGGCGAATACGGCGGGACGGCGCGCACCGTGTTGCGCTGCTCGCCCACCGAGTCCGAATCCCACCTTCCGTTCCTGGCCCTGGCCGACCTCCTCGGCCTGGTCCTGGACGAGGTCTCCGAGCGGCTCCCCGCAGCCCAGCTCACCGCCCTGGAGGCAGCGCTCACCGGCCGCGGTGAGTCCACCCTCCAGCGCGACGGCCTCGCCCTGCGCCTGGCCGTCCTGTCCGCCCTGCGCGCCCTCGCCGACACCGGCCCCGTCCTCGTCGTCGCCGACGACCTCCAATGGCTGGATCCGGCCAGCGCCGAACTCCTCGGCTTCGCCGCGCGGCGCCTCGGCGACACTTCGGTGCGGATGCTGTTCGCGGTGCGGACCGACGGCGAGGAGTACGACCGCCATCTACGCGCGTCTCCGCCGGACACCCTCGCCGTACGGCTGGGCCCGCTGTCCCGCGCCCAGATGTCCGCCCTGCTCGACCACCGCGGCTACACCGGCCTGCCCCGCTCCACCGTCCGGGACATCCACCGCACCAGCGGCGGCAACGCCCTGTTCGCCCTCGAACTGGGCCGCGCCCTCGCCGAGAACGCCACTCCGCCCCGCCCCGGCGAGCCGCTGCCGGTGCCCACCTCGCTGCGCGCCCTGGTGCTGAACCGGCTGGAGATGCTCTCGGACCAGGCCCGCCGCACGCTCCTCGTCGCGAGCGCGGGCGCCCGCCCCACGCTGGCGCTGCTGCACGCAGCCGGCCGGGACAACGCCGAGGCCGAGACCGCCCAGGCCGCCGAACTCGGGCTGCTGGCGACCGAACCCGAGGGCCCCGCCGTCCGGTTCGCGCACCCGATGATCTCCGCCGCGCTGTACGCGGAGGCGCCCGCGCAGGAGCGCCGGGCAGCGCACGCGGCGCTGTCCACGGCCGCCTCCGACCCCATCGAACGCGCCCGGCATCTGGCCCTCGCGACCACCGGCACCGACCCGGAGGTCGCCGCCCGGCTGGCCGAGGCCGCGACGCTGGCCCGGGACCGGGGAGCGCCCTCGGTGGCGGCGCAGCTCTCGCTGCTCGCCGCCCGGCACACCCCGGCGGACGGCACGCCGAGCCCGGACACCCTGCGGCTCGCCGCCACCGAGGACGCGATCACCGCCGGCGAGCTGGACCTCGCCCGGGACATCGCCCGTGAGGTGCTCGCCCGCACGGCCGTGCCGGCGGAGCGGGTGCGGGCCTGGATCGCGGTGATCGAGACGGCGGGCCACGCCATGACCGAGGTCGACTCGATCTTCCCGCAGGCGCTGGCCGACGCCGGCGAGGACCCGAAGCTGCTCGCGCTGGTCCACTACCAACTGACCTGGCGCGCCCTGCTCGTGGAGGGCGACTTCGACGAGGCCCGCGAGGAGGCCGGGTACGCGGCGGAGCTGGCCGCGCGGGCCGGGGACCGCTACACCGAGCTCCTGGCACTCGCCCTCAAGGCGCAGATCGAGACGCTGATGGGCCACCCGGACGCCCCCGCGACCATCCGGCGCGCCCTGGAGGAGCCCCAGGACCCGAGGGTGGCCTGCCATCACAACGGGGCCGGCTACTCCCGCTTCCGCTGGCTGATCATGAGCGACCAACTGCCCGATGCCCGCGCGGCGGTCACCGCGCTGCTGCGCGAGGTGCGCCGGCACGGCTGGGTCGAGAGCGAGGTGCACTTCCTGCGCGGGGTCGCCGAGACCGAGCTGCACTCCGGCCACTGCGGCCGCGCCCTGGACCTCGCCCGCGAGAGCCTGCGCCTGGCCCGGGACACCGGGATCGGCGAGGTCGCCTCCGCCGTGCTGACCTCGCTCGCGGAGGCGGCGGGCGGCGAGACGGAGCGGGCGCTGACGCTGGCCCGGGAGGCGATGGAGCACGCCGAGGAGGACGGCGACCAGATGTACGTCTCCCGTGCCCTGGCCGCCCTCGGGCACGCCCAGCTCGTGGCCGGGGACACCGAGGCGGCGGTGCGTTCGCTGCGCCGGGTGCGCGAGGTGGAGCAGGGCCTCGGCATCACCGATCCGGCGCGCGGCCGCTGGCACGGCGACCTCGCCGAGGCCCTGGTGCGCGGCGGGGAGATCGCGGAGGCACAGGACGTCATCGACGTCACCCGCGAGCAGGCGCTGCGGCTGGACCGCGAGAGCGTACTGGCCGTGCTGGACCGGGCCGAGGCGCTGGTGCGCGCGGCACGCGGCGAACAGGACGCCGCTCTCGCCCAGTTGACGTCGGCGCAGGACCGGCTGGGCAAGCTGGGTTACGGCCTGGAGGAGGCGCGGGCCGCCTTCGCGCTGGCCCAACTGCGTTCCGGTGCCTCGGGTCCGACGTCGTACGACGAGCCGGCCCGGCTGTTCCGCCGCTGCCGGGCGCTGCCGTGGCTGCAGAGGGTCGAGGCGGCGGCCGCGGTGGGTACCGTGGAGCCGGCTCCCGCTCCCGTCGTCACGCCGGACGGCCTCGACGGGCTGGACGGGCTCGCCTCGATGGAGCGTCAGGTCGCCGCGCTGGTCATGGAGGGCGCGACGAACCGGGAGATCGCCGCGCGGCTGTTCATCAGCGTCAAGACGGTCGAGGCGACCCTGACCCGTGTCTACCGCAAGCTCGGGATCCGATCGCGGGTCGACATCGTCAGACTCGCGGCGGGGCGTCGGACCACGTGAGTGCGGGGCCGCACGAGGTGAGTTCACCCGTCCTTGTCGGTCGAAGCAGGTTTAGCGCTACACGACCGAGGGTTTTCCCTGCCCAACTCCCTTAGGGGGTTCCCTCATTGGGAAGGGGAACTTCCGGGACCTACCTTATGGGTGTGCCGCTCGCCCGGGCACACGGGGTTCGGTCCCGCGGCCCCCGTGCAACCCCCCACACCCGCGCGACCCCCCACCGGCAATCCCCCTTGAGGAGTCTCATGTTCGGGCTCACCCGTGCCAGAAAGACGGCCGCCGTGGCGGCCACCGTCGCCGCCGCGGCGGCAGCCCTGCTCAGCGCCCCCACCGCTGAGGCCGCCGATTCGCGCATCGTCGGCGGTTCGACGACCACGACCAGCACGTACCCGTTCATGATGCAGATCACCGACGCCTCGCAGAGCCAGTTCTGCGGCGGCACGCTGGTCTCGGCCACCAAGGTCGTCACCGCGGCCCACTGCATGGTCGGGGAGAGCAACAGCAGTGTCCGGGTGGTCGGCGGACGCACCTACCTCAACGGCACGAACGGCACGGTCAGCCGGGTCAGCGACATCTGGATCCACCCGGACTACCAGGACGTCACCGAGGGCAACGACGTGGCCGTGCTGACCCTGTCCACGTCGATGCCGTACACCCCGGCCTCGTACGTCGACTCCTCGGACACGGGCGTGTACGCCGCCGGCACCACCGCCCGCATCCTCGGCTGGGGCACCACCTCCTCGAACGGCAGCTCCTCCAACCAGTTGCGCACGGCGACCGTCCCGACGGTGGCCAACTCGAGCTGTTCCAGCTCCTACGGTTCGGACTTCATCGCGTCCGACATGGTCTGCGCCGGATACACCTCCGGTGGCGTCGACACCTGCCAGGGCGACAGCGGCGGTCCCCTGCTCATCGGGGGCGTCCTGGCAGGGATCACTTCCTGGGGCGAGGGCTGCGCCCAGGCCGGTTACCCGGGTGTCTACACCCGGCTGACCACGTTCTCGGACGAGGTGACCGAGCAGGTCGCGTCCTGACCGGAAACGTCGTCCAGAAGGTCCCCCGAGCACACCTCGGGTGAGAGACCAGGGGGCGTTGCGGGCCTCCACGAGCGGCCCGCAACGCCCCCTATCCATGTCCGCCCGCCGCGGGGTTGAATGGCCGGGATCGTACGGAGGTGATCGACATGGTGTCCGCCGACCGGCTGCTGGCCTTCGCGGCGATGTCGCTACTGGTGGTCCTGATCCCGGGCCCCAGCGTGCTGTTCGTCATCGGACGGGCACTGGCCCACGGCCGCCGCACCGCGGTGGCGACGGCCATCGGCAACGTCTTCGGTTCGTACGCGCTGGTGATCGCGGTCGCGGTGGGCATCGGCTCGCTCGTGGAGCGGTCCGCGGCGATCTACCTCGCAGTGAAGCTGGCGGGCGCGGCCTACCTCGTTTTCCTGGGCGTCCAGGCGTTCCGGCACCGCAAGGAACTGCGGGTGACGGCGGCCGATCCCGCCTCGGCGCCCGCGGCCCGCGGCGACCTGCGGACGGTCCTCGACGGCGCCCTGGTCGGCGTCACCAATCCCAAGGGGATCGTGTTCTTCGCCGCCGTACTCCCCCAGTTCGTGGACCAGTCGGCCGGTCAGGTACCCCTCCAGATGCTGGTGCTGGGCCTGATCCCGATCATGATCGGCCTGGTCACGGACACCCTGTGGGGCCTGACCGCGTCCGCGACCCGCACCTGGTTCGCGCGTTCGGACCGGCGGCTGTCGCTGATCGGCGGCGCCGGCGGATTCACCATGATCGGGCTCGGCGTGACGGTGGCGGTGACGGGCCGGGCGGACTGAGGGCCGCCGCCCGGCTACGGGATGACGGTCCCGAACCGGATGTCGTACGACTCCTGCGGGTGCATGACCTGAAGCATGCGCGCCGCCTCCTCGGTCACCTCCGCGCGCCGCGCCTCGGTGAGGTCGCCGAACGGCTCGATGACGAGGGCGTCGCCGATGATGCGCCACACGCCGGCGAGGAAGCCGTCGACGAGGAACGGGCGGTGGACCGTGTTCGCCTGCCAGGTGCGGCCGCGGTTCGCGGGCGGGATCACCCGGGTGCGGTCGGCGTGGGAGAGCAGCAGGTTGTCGAACTCCGGCAGGAAGCGGGGCGGGGCCGGGGTGTCCGGGTCGGGGCGGGGGGCGTCCGGGAGGTCGAAGAGTTCGACGCCGCTCTCGTCCCGGAAGGTGAGCAGCTCGGGGCGCAGGCGTTCGAAGGCGGCACGCATCCGGGTCAGTCCGGACCAGGTCTGCATGTCCTTCACGGACGCCGGCCCGAAGGCGGCCAGATAGCGCAGGACCGTGGCGTCGGGCGAGGCGGCCGGCTCGGCGGGGCGCCCCAGCCAGTGCTCCACGGTGGTGAGGGAGACCTGGGCACCACGGCCCCACATCCCGCGCGGGGTGACCTGGACGAGGGGCAGCTTGCAGCGGGCGGCGACGGCGAGGGACTGCGGGTCGGCGTCCGGCCACTGGGCGCCGAGGGCCTCGCGAAGCTGCTTCATGGTGCGCGGCTCCGCCTCGACGAGCTCACGGGAGATCACGGCGAGCCGGTCCAGGTCGACGCCGACCAGGCCCTTGCGGAAGATGTTGATCTCGCGGTCCCGGGCGGGCTGCACCAGCGCGCGCAGGGTGAGGCTGTCACCCGCGCTGTGCAGGTGGATCGTCGAGCGCATGGTGACGATCCGCACGGCCGAGCGGTCGGCGAGGTGCCCGGACAGCTCCTCGGGCGTGAAGCCGTCGAGGCGGGCGGCGAGCGCGTAGTACGGCGGCTTGACCTCCTGCGCCTGGAGGCCGACCAGATGCTCCACGGCCGCCATGGCCGACATCGGCGAGCGGCGCAGCAGGAGCTGGCGGTCGAGGGTGGCGCGGTTGAGGGCGCGGGTGCTGAGGACGGGCTCTGCCGTGGTCCGCTTCGTCATACCGAGCACGCTAGCGAGGCTTGCGGACACCTTCTGTCCGCAACTCTCACGCGGTCCTGGATCGCCTCACCCGGCCCATGTCATTCGCCCCGTATATCCTGCTCGGTGATCACGCACCTGCACCCGTCGCCCTGATCGGGAGGGAGCCGCAATGTCCGAGCGACGCCCCCGCCCCGCCTCGAAGAACCCCATGAAGTCCGTGTGGCGCCGCGGCATCACGCCACCGCCGCCCGAACCCCCCGCCCCGACGCCCGCGCCGTCCTCCACCGATGCGGAGCCGTCCGAGGTGGCGAGTGTGGTGCAGGCGGCGCTGTACCGGGACGGCGTGCGGGTCTCCTCCCCCGCCACGCTCGCCGAGACCTTCCGCGAGCTGCGCGACCAGCCGTCCGGCATGGCGTGGATCGGCCTGGCCCGGCCCACGGAGGCCGAGCTGCTGTCCCTGGCCGCCGAGTTCGACCTGCATCCGCTCTCGGTCGAGGACGCGATGGAGGCACATCAGCGGCCCAAGCTGGAGCGCTACGGCGAGACGCTCTTCGTGGTGCTGCGCGCGGCCCGCTATCTCGACGCGCCCGAGGAGGTCGACTTCGGCGAGCTCCACGTCTTCGTCGGCCCCGACTTCGTGATCACGGTCCGCCATGGCGCGGCCCCCGATCTGTCGGCGGTGCGCCGACGCATGGAGGAGTCGCCCGAGCTGCTCAAACTCGGTCCGGAAGCAGTGCTCTACGCGATACTCGACGCGGTCGTCGACGGCTACGAGCCGGTCGTGGCGGGCGTCCAGATCGACATCGACGAGATCGAGACCGAGGTCTTCCGCGGCGACCCCGAGGTCTCCCGCCGTATCTACGAACTCTCCCGCGAAATGGTCGAGTTCCAGCGCGCGACCCGCCCGCTCGTCGGCATGCTGCACGGGCTGATGGCGGGCTTCTCCAAATACGGCACGGACGAGGAACTCCAGCGCTATCTGCGCGACGTGGCCGACCACGTCACGCACACCAGCGAACGCGTCGACGGCTTCCGCCAGGCCCTCACCGAGATCCTCACGGTGAACGCGACCCTGGTCACGCAGCAACAGAACGCGGAGATGCGGGCGCTCGCGGAGGCGGGGTTCGAGCAGAACGAGGAGATCAAGCGGATCTCCTCGTGGGCGGCCATCCTGTTCGCTCCGACGCTCGTCGGAACCATCTACGGCATGAACTTCGACCACATGCCGGAGCTGCACTGGATCCTCGGCTACCCCTTCGCGATCGGGCTGATGGCCGCGGTGTGTACCAGTCTGTATGTCATCTTCAAGCGGCGCGACTGGCTCTGAGTCCACGATCAGGAGGCGGGGAGGGGCCAGGTGGCGAGGGGACGGGTGGTGGGTTCCGCGGAGCCTTGGCTCGGTTCGACGGTGATGGCGAGTGAGGCGGCGGTGCCGGGCGGGGGAAGGGACACGGCCTGACGGGCGCCTTTGGCGGTGAGGAGCCCGGCGGAGCGGACGGCGTTCCCGGGGGCGAGGTACCACAACTGGTAGGTCCTGTCCGGGGGCAGGGGAGCCAGGTCCTCGCAGAAGTAGGCGGCCTGGTCCAGGTGGCGTGAGACCGCGACGGTGCCGGAGCCGCCGTAGGCCACGTCCTTCTTGACGAAAGTGGTGTCGGGGGCCGCCAGGAGCCGGGCGAGGTCGGCGGTCCGGCTGCCGGCCTCCTGGCGTGCCTGCTGCGCTTCCTGGTGCTGCCAGGCCGCCAGCCCGCCGAACGCCGCGGCCGCGGCCAGACAGGCGGCCAGCGCGAGATTCAGCAGCCGTGGCGTGAATCGCCGGCGGGGGCGCGCGGCCCCCTGACCGGGAAGCGCAGCGGGGAACTGGGGGGTGCGGGCGACCTCGGCGAGGACACGGTCCTTCAGATCCGGCGGAGCGGTGCGGGCTGCCGCGAGGGCGAGCCAGGCCGCGGTCTGCTGATGGCGGGCGGCCTCGTGCGCGCAGTCGGGGCAGTCGGCGGCGTGCCGCAGGAACTCCGCGCGCTCCTCCCGGGTGAGGGCGTCCACCGCGAAGGCACCCGCGAGGTCGTGCGCGTCGGCGGTGATCACAACGCGGCTCCCAGGCAGTGCCGCAGGCGGGTCAGTGCCCTGCGCAGGCGGCTCTTGACGGTGCCGAGCGGCAGGGACAGCGCCGCGGCGATCTCGGTTTGGGTCAGGCCCTGGTAGTAGGCGAGCACCACCAGTTGCCGCAACTCGGCGGAGAGTTCCTTCAAGCAGGTGCGGACCTGTTCGCGTTCTCCGAGCGACTCCACCGTCTCCACCACGTCGTCGTAGGCGAGAGCCGACTCCTGCCGGGAGACGGTGCGCTCGCGTTCGGCGGACCTTCGCAGGGTGCGGACGCTGTCCACGGCGCGGTGGTGGGCGATGGTCATCATCCAGGTCATGGCGTGCCCGCTCTCGGGCCGGTAGCGGGGGGCGCTCTGCCAGACCTCCAGCATGACCTCCTGGGCGACCTCCTCGGCCCGTCCCGGGTCCTGGAGGACTCGGCACGCCATTCCGTAGATCGGGCCGGCGGCCACGTCGTACAGGCGGCTGAAGGCGTCCTGACTGCCGGCGGCGACGGACACCAGGAGACGATCCGTCTCGGATGCACCGATGTGCCTGGCCTGGGAGGCCTGCCGCTTCGCCACACCCTCTCCCGCCTGTGTGTGCCTCGATGCGCGCCGGGAGTCATGCGCCCTCCCCCACAGTGTCCGAGGCCCGGCCGTCACCCGCATCCCGGAGTGGGGCGGGCTTGGCCGTCCAGGAGCCCGGTGACGGCCGGCCCGGGCCCACGGTCGTGAAACCGGCGGTCCCGGCTTCGTCGTCCCGGCTCCTCTGGCGTACCCGGGGGCCCGGCGCCGGTGGTGCGGGGCCGGCGGTCCGCAGGCCGTCGGCGACCGGGCCGCCGGGGCGCAGCACGTCCTCGCCGTACAGAGCCTGGACCCAGTTGGCCTGGTAGACGGTCTCCAGATAGCGTTCGCCCAGGTCCGGGGCGATGGCCACCGCGGTGAGGCCGGCCGAGTCATGTGCCGCCAGCCAGCGCAGCGCGCCGCTGACGACGGTGCCGGTGGAGCCGCCGAAGAGGAAGCCGCGGCGGGCCAGGTGGTGGCAGGCCCTGATGGTGTCCGCCTCCTCGACGTGCACCGCCTCGTCGACGTAGGACTCGTCGAGCAGTGGCGGACTGACGCTCATGCCGAGGCCGGGGAGCATGCGGCGGCCCGGGGTGCCGCCGAAGGTCACCGAGCCGACGCTGTCCACGGCGACGATGCGGACCCGCCGGTGCCAGTGCCGGAAGTAGCGGGCGCAGCCCATGAGTGTCCCGGTGGTGCCGGCCCCGACGAACAGCACGTCCAGCTTGGGGAACGAGCGGGCGATGGCCGGCCCGGTCCTGAGGTAGTGCGCTCTCCAGTTCTCGGGGTTGGTGTACTGGCTCAGCCACACGTACCGGTCGTCGAGGGCGGACAGCGCGCGGACGTAGTCGATCCGCGCACGGAGGAAGCCGCCTTCGGCGCTCGGCTCGGTGACCACGTGCACCTGGGCGCCCAGCGCCTTCATCACCAGCCTGGTCGACAGGTTGCAGCGGGAATCCGTCACGCACAGGAACCGGTAGCCCTTGCTCGCCGCGATCATGCTGAGCGCCACGCCCATGTTTCCGGACGAGGACTCCAGCAGGATGGACCGCGCGGTGAGGTCCCCCGCCCGTTCGGCGGCCTCCACCATCTCGGTCGCGGGCTTCAGCTTGATCGAGCCGGCGAAGTTGAAGCCCTCGCACTTCAGGTAGAGCCCGTGCCCGAGTACCGGCCGGAGGTCGACGTAGAGATCCTCCTCGTTGAAGGTGTAGGGGGCGGATATGACTGACACGATGGCCTCCGCGGATTGAAGAGCGGCCGGGCCGGACGGAGTTCACCCGTACCGGCGCAGCTCGTGGAAGAAGCCGTCGACGACGTGCAGCTCTCCGGAGGCGCTCACCTCGTCGTAGACGTATTTGCCGACCGCCAGATCGAGCACTCCGAGGCCGAAGGGCGAGAACACCACCGTCCGGTCCGCCGACGGCGTCACGCGTGCGGCCAGCACGTCGGCCAGCGTGCCCGTCAGGAAGTCGCGGTTTCCCGTGAGGCGTTCGGCCAGGTGGACGGAGGTCTCCGCCCTCAGACAGTGCTCGACGTCGTCGACGATGTTGTCCGAGGCGAGCACGATCTCCGGGGCCAGGTCGCGCAGCGACACGTGCAGCACGAGCGGACGGTGTGCGAACCACGACGGGTCGCTGACGTGCGGCCGTGCGGCGATGGTGGCGAAGACGACCAGGTCGCTGCGGCGGATCAGCTCCTCGGGGCTGTCGTGCACGGCGATCCAGCCGGTGGCGCCGGACTGCTCCAGGTAGCAGCGGAAGCCGGCCGCGCTGTGGGCGGACACGTCGTGGATGCCGATGGTGTCGAACGACCAGCCGGTACCGGCCAGGAAGGTGTGGATGTAGCGGGCGATCAGGCCCGTCCCTATGAAACCGACGCGCGTCGGGCGCCGCCGGCCGCGGCTGAGTGTGTCCGCCGCCAGTGCCGCCGACGCGGCCGTCCTCGTGGCGCTGATGATCGACGCCTCCATGCAGGCGAAGGGGTAGCCGGTGCGGCGGTCGTTGAGGATGAGCACCGCCGACGCCCTCGGGATGCCGGCCGCCACGTTCTGCGGGCAACTGGAGATCCACTTCAGGCCGTCCACCCCTGCCTCCCCGCCGATCGAGGCGGGCAGCGCGATGATCCGGGACGACGGGCGATCGGGGAAGCGCAGGAAGTGGGACGGCGGGTTCACCGAATCGCCGGCGCTGTGCAGCCGGTAGGTGTCCTCGACGACCTGCGTGATCTGCTTCTCCCGCCCCCGCAGCGCCTGCTCGACCTGGCCGCCGGACACGACCGCGAACGGTGGCACGGTGACCGGCCCGCGGGAGGCGGGCTCCCAGGTGGTGGAACGAGTGGCGGTCATTCGGCGATCACCTCCACGGTCGGCGAGCAGTCGGCCAGGCGCACCGCGTCCGTCATCGCGACGAGCACCTCGCGCGGCCCCTCGTACGGCTCCCTGCTGTGGGCGGTGCGGACGTTGTCGACGAGCATCAGGTCGCCGTCCTGCCATGGCTCGCGCACGGTGTGGGAGCGGTAGACCTCGTTGAGCAGTTCGACGGTGTCCTCGCCGATCGGTGCGCCCTCCCCGTAGCGGGTGTTGAAGGGCAGCCCGTCGGCGCCGTAGACGTCGACCAGGTACTCGCGTATCTCGGGGGCCAGCGTCCACTCGTTGAGGAACGCGATCTGGTTGAACCAGCAGCGCCGGCCGGAGACCGGGTGCCGCACCACGGCGCTGCGGCGCTGCCGGGTCCGCAGTCCGCCGTCGGGTTGCCATTCGAAGTCGATGGCGGCCGCTCGGCAGTAGCTCTCGATCGCGCCGCGGTCCTCGCTGCCGAAGGCGTCGGCCAAGGACGCCCCGATCTCCTCGTTGTAGTTGCGGGTGAGCAGCCAGCCCTCCTTCAGGAACCGCCCGACGAGATCGGTGGGCAGCGCGCCCAGCACGGTCGGTGCGTCGGCCAGCGCGGTCGCTCCGCCGACGGCGGGTGCGGTGAGGCAGGCGAACAGCATGAGTCCGGGGAACTCCAGGGTGTAGCTGAGCTCGTGGTGCATGCACATCGGCTGGTGCGGCGGCCATTTCGAGGACGAGTACATGCCGTCGGAGTAGGCCTGCCGGGGCGCGAAGGCCTCCTTCTCGGTCATTGGGCCGGAGGCCAGCCGCCTGAAGACGGCCGCCGTGCCGGCCCGGTCGACCGGCCCGAGGCCGCGGACCAGGACGGAGCCGTGCTCGGCGACGAGGGCGCGCAGCGCGTCCCGGTGCTCGGCGGCCCAGTTTTCCGCTTCGCCGGTGGAGTCGGCACGAAGGATCGGTGGTTTGCCGGGCTCCAGGTCGACGCCGGGCATCGACAGGGGCAGCGAGGACGGCATCTCGGTCTCCTTCCACGGCGGTTCAGGGGGAGGTCGGTGGCGGGACGGCTCTGGACCTGCCGTCGACGACGCGGGCCAGGTCGGCCAGGACCGGGTGGCGGGTGAGGTCCTTGATGTCCACCGCGCGGTCCAGGGCGATCGCGAGCCGCACCGCCGCGAGAGAGGTGCCGCCGCGGTCGAAGAAGTGGTCGTGCCGGCGGATCGTTTCCTGCGGTACGTCGAGCACCTGGGCCCACAGGGGGGCCAGCCGCAGCTCGGTCGGCGTGCGGGGCGCGTCGCGGTCCGCCCCCACCGTGCCGAGCCCGGTGCCGTCGGATCCGGCATCGGGTGCCACGGCGCCGAGCCGTGCGGCGAGCGCCGTCAGTGCCTCCCTGTCGACCTTGCCGTTCGCGGTCACCGGCAGGCTCTGCTGCCGGTGGAACTCCGAGGGGATCATGTACTCGGGCAGCGACCGGCCGAGCCGGTCGCGCAGGACGCCGTCCTCCAGCGGGCCCTCGGCGCAGTAGAAGGCCACCAGACGGCCGCCCTGCCCCGCCCGCTCGACGACCACCGCCGCACCGTCACGGACACCCGGTGCCCGCAGCATGGCGCTCTCGACCTCGCCGATCTCGATCCGGAATCCGCGGATCTTGACCTGGGTGTCCTGGCGGCCGAGGAACTCCAGCTTCCCGCCGGGCACCCAGCGGCCTCGGTCGCCGCCCCGGTAGAGCCGCCGGCCCGGGTGGTGCGGATCCGCCATGAAAGCCCGCCGGGTGCGTTCGGGGTCGTTGACATAGCCGCGGCCGACGCAGACCCCGGCGAAGACGATCGCACCGGGGGCACCGAGCGGCACCGGGGACAGGTACTCGTCCACGACGTAGACGTGCACGTTGTTGACGGGTGGGCCGAGCGGGACCCGTTCGCCGTCCGGCGCCCGGTCCATCACCTCGTGGTTGGTGTCGTCCGACGTCTCGGTCAGCCCGTAGGCGTTGACCAGCCTGATACCGGGCGCGACCGCGAACCAACGTTGTACGAGCTCCTTCTTCAGGGCCTCGCCGGTGACCGACACGCACCGCAGATCCGGCAGCGCCCGCGGGTGCCGCTCCAGGCAGGACACGACGGCGTCGAGGTACGACGGCACGACCTGGAGCACGTCGACCCCGCCGCGGGCGATCGTGTCGACGAACCGTGGGACGTCCAGGATCGCGTCCTGCTCCACGAGCAGGGTCCGCCCGCCGGCCAGGAGCGCGGCGGTCAGTTGCCACAGCGAGATGTCGAAGCATTGGGGCGCGGTCTGGGCGACGACCTGCCCCTCGCCGATCCCCAGGTCGTCGATCTTGGCGTAGAGGTGGTTGAGCATGCCCGCGTGCTCGCACATGGCGCCCTTGGGCTCGCCGGTGGAGCCGGACGTGAAGTAGATGTAGGCGAGCTGGTCCTGCGCGACGCCGACTCCGAGGTCGGAGTCCGGGTGGCCCTCCGCGCAGGCCGCGTCCATGGACAGAGCCCGGACCGCGGGCAGGGCGTCGAGAGCACGGTCGAGCATCGTGGTGCTGCCCGGTTCGGTCAGCACGAGGCGGCACCCGGCGCGCGCGAGCATGGTCCTGATGCGCTCGGCCGGGAAGTGCGGCTCGACGGGCAGGTACACCCCGCCGCCTTTGAAGACCGCGAGGACGGCGGCCGCCCAGTGCAGGTTCCGCTCCATGACCACCGCGACGACGCCTTCGCGGCGCAGCCCCCGCGCCAGCAGGGCCCGCGCCAGCCTGTTGGCGCGCGCGTTGAGTTCCCGGTAGGTCAACCGCTGGTCGCCGCTTACGACGGCTATGGCGTCCGGATGCGCCCTGACGCGCTGTTCGAACAGCTCGTGGACGCGGCGGTCGGGCAGTTCCCTGCGGGGTCCGGCGAGATCTTCGAGCTGGAAGCGGCGCTCCTCGGCGGAGAGCAGGCTCTGCCGCTCGTGCGCGGCGTCCGGATCGGCGGCGATCAGCGTGAGCGCGGTGAGGTGGTAGCCGGCGATCCGCGCGGCGTCGGCCGCGTCGAGTGCGTCGGTCCGGTAGCGCAGTCGCAGCGTGTGCCGGTCGCCGCGGCGCGGGATCTGGACGCGCAGCACGGCGCTCCCGACCAGTTCCCCTCCGTCGCCGATCGGATCGAACACGGCCTCGCCGGACGGTCCGGGCAGGCCCAGCTCACGCCGGAGTCCGTCGACGGGGAAGTCCTTGTACCGCAGCAGTTCCGATTCGGCCTGGTGGGTGCGGAGCACCAGCGTCCGCCACGAGTCGGGGGCGACGGTCAGCCGGCAGGGCAGCGGCCGCCCGGCCGGCACGGCGACATAGCCGGTCGTGACGTCGTGTTCGCCGGACAGGACGGCGAGCACCTTGGCGTGCGCGGCCAGCAGAACCGAGCGCAGGGGTACCGCCAGATCGTCCGCGAGGCGGCTCAGCGCGTCCGTCAGATCCCGGGGAAGCGTCGTCTCGTGCTCGGTGACGCGGTTCACCGGGTCGGCGGTCCACCGGGGGATCGTGGTGACGCCGCCGGCGGTGAGCACACCCCGCCAGAAGTCCCGGCCGGCCGTCGCGGACGTCGTCATGACTGCCATGGGGCCGACCTCCTCTCGTCCTCGTTGCACGAGCGGATCGGGTCCTCGTTGCACGAGCGGATCTGCTCCTCGTTGCACGAGCGGATCTGCTCCTCGTTGCACGAGCGGATCTGCTCCTCGTTGCACGAGCGGATCTGCTCCTCGTTGTACGAGCGGATGGGCCTTGCCGGATTCCCGGCCCACGAGGCGTCCCGCGGAACCACCTCGCCCTTCATCAGGAAGGAGTCGGGGCCGAGCACCGCGCCGTCGCCCACCGTGACGCCGTAGTGCACGAAGGCGCCGACACCGAGGGTGCATCCGGAGCCGATCGTGATCCGGTCGGACTTGAAGGCGCCGTCCTCCTGCGAGTGGCACTGGACCACGCTCCCCGAGTTGAGCGTGCAGCCGTCCCCGATGGCGGCCAGGGCCCGTTCCGTCACATGGCAGCCGTCGTCGAAGACCATGCGGCCGAGCCGCACGCCCAGCAACCGCCAGATCACGTTCTTGAAGGGGGTGCCGTTGAAGATCTTCAGGTAGGTCTCCGACGGCACCTTCCAGTAGCGCTCGTGCTGCCAGAAGTCCGGGGTGTAGATCGAGCAGAACAGCGGCCTCAGGGGGCGGACCGCTGTGACGAGGCGTTCGACCAGCACGAAGTACGCGATGGTGAGCAGCACGCCAAGGAGGTCGCTCAGCACGATCCCCGTCACGCCGAGCGGTCCGTACAGCTCCGCGGCCGCTGTGACGAGCAGGGCGAGAGCGAAGACGTAGATCCAGCGCGACAGCAGGTACCACGCCATGGTGGCGATGTTGTGCCTGTTCTTGGCGGCAAGGCCGCGCCGTAGTACCTCAGGGCTCTTGAGCCGGTCGAAGCTGCTGTCCCGCAGGACCGAACGGGGAATCTCGAAGCTGGGCGAGCCGAGCAGCCCGACGCCCTCGCGGACCTCCCCGTCGACCGGCACCATCACCTTCGTCGCGAGGAGGCAGTTGTCCCCGGTCCTGCCCCGGGTGGGGTACGCGATCCGGTTCCCGAGGAAGTTGCGCGGTCCGATCGACACCCGGGACACGCGGAACGCGGTGCCGGAGAAGTCGGCGTTCATGATCGACAGGCCGTCCGCGACCATCGTTCCGCGCCCGACGGAGCTCAGGTACGGCGTCTCGTGCTTCATCTCCGTGCCGAAGTTCGACCCGGTCTGCTCGACGCGGGAGAGGTCGTACCCGAGACCTCGCAGGTAGTGGACGATGGCGGAGCTGTCACCGAACAGGCGCTTGAGGAACTTCCAGTTGGTCAGGAGCGCGATCGTCCGGTGCACCTCGAAGTGGAAGCCGTACAGAGGGTAGGTCCGGCCCGGCGTGATGGTCAGGCCGAGCAGTCGGGGAACGGCGGTCAGGATCAGCAGGCCGACGGGTACGGCGCCGAGGACGAGCGCGAGGGAGATCACCAGGGCCTCCAGGTAGAAGGTCCCCTCGCCCAGGACCGCGGGTCCGGGATCCAGCGCCCTGCTGAGCTGCGGGACCTCGACGAGGAGCGCGACCAGGCCGCCGACCGCCAGCGGTGCGTACACGGCCAGCGTGACCAGCAGTTGGAGCACGCTGTGGGCGGCTCTGCGCAGCGCACCGCAGCGGGCGGACCCCACCACCTGGTAGTCCACGTCGGTCCGCTGTGCCGGGGACCCGTGCCAGTGCTCGCCGTCGGGCACCGCCTGCCCGCGGTGCAGCGAGGAGGCGTGCCCGAGCTGGGCCCCGTCGCCCATCGAGGTGTCGATGTCGAGCACCGTCGCCTCGCTGACCAGCACGTTCCTGCCGAGGGTGACCCGGCCCGTCTGGATCACTCCGGCGTGAGCCCGGTAGCAGGCGAAGAACGAGTCCTTGCGGATGACCGTGCCGTCACCGATGGTGAGCAGGTCGGTGCACACGGGCACGTGCCGCGAGAGGACCACCGCGCCCCGCCCGACCTTCGCGCCCAGTGCCCTGAGGTAGAGCAGATAGAGCGGCGAACCGCTGAACAGCACCAGTGGATCCGACCGGACCAGCGTCTTCACGATCCAGAAGCGGACGTACGAAAGGCTCCAGACCGGGATGTGCCGAGGCTTCCACCGGCCGAGCAGCGTCCACTTCGCGAGGACGGGAAGGGCACACAGGACCACAAAGGCCACACCGCCGAACAGGACCGACCGCAGGTAGGTGTCGGGCACACCCGATCCGGCGGAGATCCACCCATAGCCGACGGCGGTGGCGAAGGCGATGAGGTAGACGTATCCGAGGAAGGCCAGGAGCTGGAGAGTGCCGCACAGGACGTACTGCCGCATGCGGGGCGGGCGCTGCGCCGACGCCGGGAGGGACTCCGCTGCCGGGGCCGTGGCGGCCGGCTCCGGCTGCGAAAGGGGCGGGTCCTGCGAGAGCGCCGTCGCGAGGCTCCTGACCGTCGGGTGCCGATAGACGTCCTTCATCGACACCGACGGCAGATCCGCACGCTTCCTGACTCGCGCGCAGAAGTGCGCCATCACCAGCGAGTCGGCTCCCAGGTCGTCGAAGAAGTGGCTGTCGACCGGCACCTGTTCGCTCCGCACGACAGAGGCGAGCACCGCGGCCAGGGCTCTCTCGACCGCGGTGGGTTCGCCGCCCCCGTCCAGGAGGGCCGTGGATTCCTCCCGGGCGGAGGGCAATGTTTCCACCGGCTTTTCGACCATGTCAGCTCCTGAAAAGGTGCCGAGAAAATACCGACCGGCGCTGACCGGCTCGCGTCGCACACCGGTTTCGGACTGCTACCGAGTGCGAACCACGCGGACCTTGGCCAGAACCACCCATGCTCTTGATTCGGCACCGGGACACGGACGGATCTCCGCACCCGGAAGACAATCGGTTTCGAAACGCGACACGACTCTGAAAGGCACTGCATGAGCACGGCCGACGAGGCGGTTGAGGTGCGGCGGTTCTGGCAGCGGCTGGGGCTGCCGGGGCTGGTCGATGTGCACACCCACTTCATGCCCGAGCGCGTGATGCAGAAGGTCTGGGGCTATTTCGACTCGCTCGGCCCGCTGACCGGCGGGATGGAGTGGCCCATCACCTACCGCGCGCAGGAGGCGACACGAGTCGCGGTCATCCGGGACCTGGGGGTTCGAGCCTTCACGTCGATGCTCTATCCGCACAAGGCGGACATGGCCGGGTGGCTCAACGGCTGGGCCGCCGACTTCGCCCGCCGCACCCCCGACTGCCTGCACACCTCGACCTTCTTCCCCGAGCCGGGAGTCGAGTCCTACGTCCGGGAGGCGGTCGAGGCGGGCGCCCGGGTCTTCAAGGCGCATGTGCAGGTGGGGGCGTACGACCCGGCCGACGAAGCCCTCGACGCCACCTGGGGGCTGCTGGCCGAGGCCGGGACACCCGTCGTGATCCACTGCGGCTCGGGGCCCATGCCGGGCAAGTACACCGGGCCCGAGCCGGTGGGCCGTGTGCTCGCCCGGCATCCGCGGCTGCGGCTGGTCATCGCGCACATGGGGCTGCCCGAGTACGAGGACTTCCTCGACCTCGCCGAGCGGTACGAGGAGGTGCACCTCGACACGACCATGGCGTTCACCGACTTCAGCGAGCGCCTGGCACCGTTCCCGCGGCGGTCGCTGCCCCGCCTGGCCGACCTCGGCGACCGGATCCTGCTCGGCAGCGACTTCCCCAACATCCCCTATCCGTACGCCCATCAGCTCGCGGCCCTGGAGCGCCTGGAGCTCGGGGACGAGTGGCTGCGCGGCGTGTGCCACGACAACGGGGCGCGGTTGTTCGAGTTGTGACGGTAGGCGCCCGCGTCTCACGGAGGTGCGGCGTGCATACGACGCCGGTCCTGTTCGGGCGAAGTCCTGACCCCTCTCCTACTCCGCCTTTACAAGAGCTACGCTAGCTTGGTGAACGAAACCGTTTCGTTCTGCTGGGCAGGCCGCCACCCGCCTCGACCAGGAAGAAGACAGGCATGGTCTCCGTACTCGTGGTCAACGACCAGTCTCTCCAGCGCCTCGCCCTGCGCATGCTCCTCGGCGCCGAGCCGGATCTGCACGTCGTCGCGGAGGCGACGGACGAGGCCGAGGCGGTGCGGCTCGGCGCCGCGCTGCGTCCCGACGTCGTCCTGGTGGCCGGCCGCCCGTCCGGGCCTGCGGACACCCTGGAGACCATCCGGCACCTTGCCCGCCGGGACCGTCTTCCGCGCTCCCTCGGACCCGCCGACGCGGACACGCACATCCCCCGCATCCTGGTACTCACCCCCGCCGGCCACGAGGAGTACGCCTACGCCGCCCTGCGCGCCGGCGCGGACGGATTCCTCCTGGAGGACGCCGCGCCCGACGAACTCGCCTCGGCCGTCCGGGTCGTGGCCGCCGGGGACGCCGTCGTCACGCCCGCCCTGACCCGCGCGCTCATCGACGCCGTCCGCGAACAGCGCACCGTACGCCACCTGTCGCGCACCTCGGGGCTCGACACGCTCACCGGGCGCGAGCGGGACGTCCTCGTCGCCGTGGCCTGCGGTTGGTCCAACGCCGAGATCGCCGAACGGCTCTCCATCGCGCCCACCACCGTCAAGACGCATGTGAGCAATATCCTCACGAAGATCGGCGCCCGCGCTCGCGTCCAGGCGGTGACGTTCGCGTACGAGTCCGGTCTCGTCCGGCCGGCTGCCTGACGCCGGGCCAACTGGCGGGCGCGAGCTACACCATCCGGTGGCTTCTCGCCGCCCGAGTGTTATTCATATCACCCTATTTCCTATCCATTCCACTGTCCGGCTTTTGGTGCTGACCAACCGTCACGAGGCCCTGAACCAAGTCGAGGAGAGTGGAAGATGACGACATCGCCGAGGTGGCGATCTGTTCTGACGCCGACCGCCCTGGCCGCCGCGCTCGCCGCAGCCGCCCTGGCGAGCGGGGGCACCGTCTACGCCGACGACCACGCGAACCCCCACCCGCCGTACCCGAGCAAGCCGGTCCACCCGGCCCACGCCCCGAAGCCGGCCTATCCGGCGAAGCCGGAGCACCCGGGGAAGCCGATGCACCCCGTGAAGCCGGAACACCCGGGCAAGCCGGTACACCCGGCGAAGCCGGAGTACCCCGCCAAGCCGGTACACCCGAGCAAGCCGGTACACCCGAGCAAGCCGGTGCACCCCGCCAAGCCGGAGTACCCCGCGAAGCCCGCGCATCCGGTCCACCCGGCGAAGCCCGAGTATCCGGCAAAGCCGGTCAAGCCCGAATACCCGGCCAAGCCCGTCTACCCCGCAAAGCCCGTCTACCCGGCCAAGCCGGTCAAGCCCGAATACCCCGCGAAGCCCGTGCACCCGGCCAAGCCGGTTTACCCGGCGAAGCCCGAGTACCCCGCGAAGCCGGTGAAGCCGGAGTACCCCGCGAAGCCCGTCTACCCGGCCAAGCCGGTGAAGCCGGAGTACCCGGCCAAGCCTGTGTACCCGGCGAAGCCCGTCTACCCGGCCAAGCCGGTCAAGCCCGAATACCCGGCCAAGCCTGTGTACCCGGCGAAGCCCGTCTACCCGGCCAAGCCGGTCAAGCCCGAATACCCGGCCAAGCCCGCCTATCCGGCCAAGCCAGTGAAGCCCGAGTACCCGGCGAAGCCTGTCTACCCCGCGAAGCCCGTCAAGCCTGAGTACCCGGCGAAGCCTGTCCACCCGGCCAAGCCCGCCAAGCCCGAATACCCCGCGAAGCCCGCCTACCCGGCCAAGCCCGCCAAGCCCGAATACCCCGCGAAGCCCGCCTACCCGGCGAAGCCCGCCAAGCCTGAATACCCGGCCAAGCCCGCGTACCCCGCCAAGCCCGCCAAGCCCGAGTACCCGGCGAAGCCCGCCCACCCCGAGAAGCCTGCCTATCCGGCCAAGCCGGCGAAGCCCGAGTACCCGTCGAAGCCGGCGCACCCCGCGAAGCCTGACTATCCGTCAAAGCCCGCACACCCGGCGAAGCCTGACTACCCCTCGAAGCCTGCGCATCCCGCGAAGCCCGACTACCCCTCCAAGCCCGCGCACCCGGACAAGCCCGACTACCCGTCGAAGCCCGCGCACCCCGACAAGCCCTCTCACCCGGACAAGCCCTCTCACCCCGACAAGCCTGACTACCCGTCAAAGCCCACCCACACCAAGCACCAGGACAAGGACCAGTGGTAACCAGGAGCACCTGATCCTGTCTGGTGCCGCCTGAAGTGCCGGGCCCGGTCGAACCGGGCCCGGCACTTCGCTGTGCGGGCGCCGGGCGTATGGGTGTCGCAGCGGACCTACGGTGAGTTGCCGGCGCGCCCGCCGCGTGCCTCCGCCTCGGTTCCGCCCCCGAGGGTCAGTGGACCCGCGGTAGCTCCTGTTCGGCCCAGATGATCTTCCCGTCGGCCGTGTAGCGGGCGCCCCAGCGATGGGCGAGCTGGGCCACCAGGAACAGGCCGCGTCCGCCCTCGTCCATGCTCCGGGCGTGCCGCAGTCGCGGGGCGGTGCTGCTGCCGTCGGCGACCTCGCAGGTCAGCCGGGTGTCGCGGAGCAGCCGTAGCCGGATGGGGGGTTCGGCGTAGCGGATGGCGTTGGTGACCAGCTCGCTCACGATCAGCTCGGTCGTCATGGCCAGTTCGCCGAACCCCCACGCCTCCACCTGGCGGGTCGCGCGGGCCCGGACGTCGGCGACGGCGGCGGGGTCCACGGGCACCTCGAAGGAGACGACCTGCTCGGTGCCCAGGGCGTGGGTGCGCGCCAGGAGCAGGGCGATGTCGTCGGGCTGCGGTGCGGGGACGACTTCGCGCACCGTGGACGTGCACAGCGTGGCGAGGTCGAGCCCCTGACGGGACAACAGCTCGCCGAGCCGGGCCATGCCGCGCTCCATGTCACGGTCGGCCGCCTCGACGAGACCGTCGGTGTACAGGCCGAGCAGGCTGCCCTCGGCGAGCTCGATCTCGGTGGCCTCGAACCCCATCCCGCCCAGCCCGAGCGGCGGCCCGGCGGGGGGCTCGGGGAAGGACACCCGGCCGTCGGGCGTGACGACGACCGGCGGCGGGTGCCCGGCGCGGGCCATCGTGCAGCATCTGGTGACCGGGTCGTAGACGGCGTACAGACAGGTCGCGCCGAGGAAGCCGGCCGTGCCCCGGTGGGCCGCCTCGGGCCCGTCCTCGGATCGCTCCTCGCTGAGCCGGAGCACGAGGTCGTCGAGGTGGGCCAGCAGTTCGTCGGGCGGCATCTCCATGTCGGCGAGGGTCTGTACGGCGGTGCGCAGCCGGCCCATGGTCGCCGCGGCGGTGATCCCGTGCCCGACGACGTCGCCGACGACGAGGCCCACCCGGGCGCCGGACAGCGGAATCACGTCGAACCAGTCGCCGCCGACGCCGCCCGTCGGGTCCGCCGGCAGATAGGAGGACGCCACCTCCAGTGCCGTACCGCCCGTCAGGGCCTGCGGCAGCAGGCTGCGCTGGAGGGTGACCGCCGCCGTGTGCTCCCGGGTGTAGCGGCGGGCGTTGTCGACGCACAGCGCCGCCCGGGCCACCAGTTCCTGGGCGACGAGGACATCGTCGGGCTGGAACGAGATCGGGTTGAGCGACCGGATGAACGTGGCGAGGCCGAGCGCGGTGTTGCGGGCCCGCATCGGCACGGAGATGAGGGAGTGCAGACCGAACTCCCTCATGCTGGCCGCCCGTGCGGGCTGTTCGGTGGCCCACAGCTCGTCGGCCGGGTCGAGGACCGGGATGAGGATCGGATCGCCGTCGATGAGCAGATGCGCGCCGTGCGGTGGCGGCACGAAGTCCACCCGCTCCCCGACCCGCGCCACGGCCTCCGGGCAGCCCTCGCGCACCGAGCTCATGCCGGCCCGGCGCATCACGGGCTTCGCGGGCGCCGGGCCCGCGTCGGTCAGCCACGCTCCGTGCCCCTCGTTGCTGAGCACGGGCTCCAGCAGGTCCACGACGACGAAGTCCGCGAACCGCGGCACGGCGAAGTCGGCCAGCTCCTGGGCCGTCCACAGCACGTCCAGGGTGGTGCCGATGCGGGTCCCGGCCTCGTTGACCAGCGACAGCAACTGGCGGGCGTTCCACCGCTCGGTGACGTCCGAGACCATGTAGCAGACCCCGCTGATCGCGTTCTCGGGGCCGGTGAGGGGGAAGAACGACGTGGAGTAGGCGTGCTGCCGGCGCGGGTCGGCCCAGCTCCAGCCGACGTACTCGTAGTCGGTGACCGGCACGCCGGTCTCCAGGACCTTGCGCATCAGGCCCTCGATGGTGTCCGCCTGGAGTCCGGGCAGCAGTTCGCTCAGCCGGCGGCCGAGCCGCTGCGCACGGGGCACGCCGCCGAAGCGCTCCAGGGTGTCGTTGAGCCAGATGTAGCGGAGCTGGGTGTCCATCACGGCCATACCGACCGGGGCGCGGGTCAGGAAGCCGTCGAGGACGGACTCGCCCACGGCCCACTGCTGGTGGTGCTCGCGCGCCGAGAGCAGGAAGCACTCGTCGGCGCCGATCCGGAAGGAAGCGGAGACCCGCAGATCCACGTCGACCCGGCTGCCGTCACGGTGCCGCAGCGGAATGCGGCCGCTCCAGCCCATGCCGGCCCGGCAGCGCTCGGCGACACCGGCCACCCGCACCGGGTCGCCGGGCATCGCCAGCAGCCGTGCGGCGGAGCCGCCGACGATCTGCGACGCGGGCAGGCCGAGGAGTTCCTCCGCGGCCCGGGTCCAGCCGAGCACGACGCCGTGCCCGGACACCACCGCCGCGGCGTCGGTGGATGCGTCGAAGAGCGCGTGCGGTCCTGCCGACGCGGACGCGTCGGGCTTTTCTCGCGGAGCGTCCATGGGTCCTCACGCAGCGTCCCTGGGGGTCCCGTCCACTACAGGACCATGTTCCTGCTAGTCCGCCCGATGTGCACGGGCCCACGGCACATGTCCCGTCCCCTGGCCGCCGTGCGGCGCCGGGGTGGGCAAGGCGCGGACGCGGAGGGAGCATGGAGGTGCCGGTCGTCGCAATCGTGGTACCCGGGGGAGCCACGGCCGGCGGGGCCCTGCGGTCCGGTGGCGGAGGAGCTGGGAATGACAGCCGAGACCTTCGAGTCCGACAGTGGCGGGTACGGCGTGCAGCCGCCCCGGCCGACCGGCCTGCTCGACGTGCTGAGCGTGGCCGCGGTGGTCGTGGACGCGGACGGGCGCGTGGTGTTCTGGACCCCGCAGGCCGAGGAGCTCTTCGGGTACACCGCCGAGGAGGCGCTGGGCACGCCCGCGGCGCGGCTGTTCATCCACCCCGAGCATCTGCCGGCCGTGGTGCAGCTCTTCACGGAGGTGCTGGAGACCGGCCGGAGCTGGGCGGGCACCTTCCCCGTGCGGCACAAGGACGGCAGCACCCGGCTGACGGAGTTCCGCAACATGCGGCTGCTGGACGATCTCGGGGACGTCTACGCCCTGGGCATCGCGGCCGACCACACGCTGCTCCAGCGCGTCGAGACGGATCTGGCGCTGTGCGAACGGCTGATCAACCAGTCCCCGATCGGTATCGCCCTGGTCGACCCCGAGTTGCGTTTCCTGTTGGTCAACCCGGCGCTGGAGCGGATCGACGGCACCGCCGCGGAGGACCATGTGGGCCGTCGGCTGATGGAGACCCTGCCGCTGCCCGACATCGACACGATCGTGTCCTGCCTGCGCCAGGTGCTCACCACCGGCACCCCGCTGCTCGACCAGTACCACGTGGGCCGCCCGCCGGCCGACCCCGAGCACGAGCACGCCTGGTCGCTGTCCTTCTACCGGCTGGAGGATCCCGGCGGGCGGGTCCTCGGCGCGGCCATCTCGTTCGTCGACGTCACCGAGCGGCACCGGGCCGCCGCCGAGGCCGACCGGGCCCGCAGGCGCCTCGCCCTGATCGCCGACGCCTCCACCAAGGTCGGCACCACGCTGGAGGTGGAGCGGACCGCGGACGAGCTGGCGGAGATCGCCACGCCCGAGCTGGCCGACGTCGTCGCCGTGGACGTGCTGGACTCCGCGCTCGCGTGCCGGCGCATGCGGCAGCCCGACAACGGCCCGGAGCTGTTCCGCGCGCTCTCGCTGAAGTCGTCGTACCCGAGTGTGGCGCTGCGCGCGGCCGACCCGCCCGGCGATCTCGCCGCGTACGAAGGGGACCGGCTGGTCACCCTGTGCGTGCACACCGGTCGGCCCGTCCTGGTGCGGCACGTCGGCGAGGACGATCTGCGGCGCATCGCCCGGGACCCAGAGGCGACCAGTCTGCTGGCCCGGGCCGGCGTGCACTCCTATCTCGCGGTGCCGTTGATCGCGCACGGCGAGGTGCTGGGCGCCCTCGACCTGAAGCGGACCCGCAATCCGGTGCCGTTCGACGAGGACGACGTCGTCCTCGCGAGCGAGCTGGCCAGCCGGGCCGCCGTCGCCATCGACAACGCCCGCTGGTTCCAGAGCGTGCGCAACACCGCCCTCACCCTCCAGCGCAGCCTGCTGCCGGACCATCCGCCGCACCACACCGGCCTCGAGATCGCCTACCGCTACCAGCCCGCGCAGGCCACCAGCGAGGTCGGCGGCGACTGGTACGACGTCATTCCGCTGGAGGACGACAAGACCACGCTGGTCGTCGGCGACGTCATGGGCAACGGCATCGACGCCGCCGCCACCATGGGCCGGCTGCGCACCGCGACCTGCGCCTACGCCGACCTCGATCTCGATCCGGGCGCCGTGCTGCGGCACCTGGACAAGATCACCTGCGATCTGGAGCACTACATCGTCACCTGCCTGTACGCGGTTTTCGACCCGCGCACCAGGCACTGTCACATCGCCAACGCCGGACACATGCCGCCCGCGCTCGCCCACCCCGACCGGCCGCCGGAGCTGCTCGAACTGCCCGCCGGAGCCCCGCTCGGCGTCGGCGGCATCCCGTTCCGGACCACCACCGTCGAGCTCGGCCCCGGCGATCTTCTGGTCCTGTACACCGACGGCCTCGTCGAGACCCGGCACCACTCCATCGACGACCGGCTGAACGTCATGCTCGGCTTCCTCGACGAACCCCGCAGGCCCCTTGAGGAGACCTGCGACCTGCTCCTGTACGGCCTGCGCCATCCCGACGACCACGACGACGTCGCGCTGCTCGTCGCCCGGGTGCTGTAGGCCCGCGCCGACCGACCCGCCTTGCCCGCGCCGGGCACCCGGCGCACTCTGTTCCTATGGGTGGCAGTGAGGGCCCTACGCTCATCGGCTCGGTGCAGCGCGCCTTCCGCCTGTTGGAGGCGATGAGCGCGCACGAGAACGGCGCGCCCGCGAAACAGCTCGCACGGGAGACGGGCCTGCCCCTGGCCACGGCGTACCACCTGCTGCGGACGCTGGTCCACGACGGCTATGTCCGCAAGCTCGACGACGGCGGGTTCATCCTGGGCGAGCGGCTGCAGACGCTGCACACCACGGGCCGGGCGCAGGCACTGCTCAGCCGGATCCGGCCCACGCTCGCCGCGCTGCGGGACGAGCTGTCCAGCGCCGCCTACCTCACCTTCTACGAGGAGGGGGAGATCAGGGTGGCCGAGATCGTCGACGGTCCGCGCGCTCCCCGCGTCGACCTGTGGGTGGGGTTCGAGGACGCGGGGCACGCCACGGCGCTCGGCAAGTCCGTGCTGCGGGAGCTGGACGAGGAGGCGCGCCAGGACTACCTGTCCCGGCACCGGCTCGCCGACCTCACGCCCCGGACCATCACCGATCGCCCTGAGCTGCTCAGACGGCTCGACTCCTCACCCCTGGCCCCGGCGGTCACGGACATGGAGGAGTACTCCCTCGGCACGGTCTGTGTCGCGGTGCCCGTGTACAGCGGGAACACCCTCGGCTCGCTCGGCGTCTCGCTGCGGGCGGACCGGCGCTCGCGGCTGGAGGAGGTCACGGCGCGGCTGATTCCGACCGCGAACCGGGTGACCAGGGGCCTGTCGCTCACTATCTGAAATTCCTGTGCTTGTCCCATCCGGGGTCGAACCCGTTTCCTGAATAAACCGGACATTTCATTGGGTGTACGCCCTGCGCACAGGTGAGGACAGCGGACAAGCGATGAGCAAGGCCCCTGATCACGACCCCGACCACTGGCCGAGGCGCATGGTCGCTCTCATGCCCGTACTGCCCGTACTGCCCGTACTGATCGTCTGCGGTCTCGTGCTCGTCGATCTCGTCGGCGGCTCGGGCGTGACCTGGGTACCGCTGCTCGCCACGGGGCCCGCGCTCGCCGCCACCACCGGCGGCCCGCGCGGCGTCCTGTGCGTGGGGCTGATGTCCGCCGTTGCCGGCGTGGCCGTCGGCGTCCGCGCCGACGCTCCGGACAGCGATCTGGCGGTCGCCCTGGCCTCGCTGCTGGTGGTCACCCTGGCCTGCGCCGCGACCAGCGCGCTGCGCATCCGGCGCGAGCGGGTGCTGGCGGCGGTGCGCTCGGTCGCCGAGGCCGCCCAGCACGCGCTGCTCCAGCCGATACCGGCGACGGTCGGACCGTTCCAGGTGGCCGTGCGCTACAGCGCCGCCGCGGCCGAGGCCCGCATCGGCGGGGATCTGTACGCCCTGGTGTCGACCCCGTACGGTGTCCGGCTGATCGTCGGCGATGTGCGCGGCAAGGGGCTGCCGGCCGTGAGCACGGCGGCGCTGGTGGTCGGCGTGTTCCGCGAGGCCGCCCACGACGAGCCCGATCTCCTGGACGTCGTCGCGCGGATCGAGCGGAGCCTGGCGCGGAACCTGGGCAGCGACGACTTCGTCACCGCCGTGGTCGCCGGGTACCCCCGGGACGGGCAGCTCGAGGTGGTCAACTGCGGGCACGCGCCGCCGCTGCTGGTGCGGGACTCCGTCGTCGTACCGGTGGAGCCGGACCGTCCGGCGCCGCCGCTCGGCCTGCGCAACCTGTCGGGCGAGGCGCCCGAGCTGCACGTACTGCCCTTCGCGGACGGGGACCAACTCCTGCTGTACACCGACGGTGTCACCGAGGCCCGCAACCACGACCGCGAGTTCTACCCGCTCGCCGAGGGGCTGGCCCGGCACACCTGCGACGAGCCGGTGGACACCGTCACCGCACTGCACGGCGAACTCCAGGCCCACGTAGGCGGCCGGCTCCACGACGACGCGGCCCTGCTGCTGCTGCGCATGCCGGCCACGGCCGGGGCACCGGCCGCCCCCGAGCCGCCGGCGGCCGGGCGCGTCGAGTCGTGCTCGTCGTAGATCCGCGGACGCACCGCGGATCCGTCTCCCGCCGACCGCTGCCGGCACCTTCCTTCGACAGGCACCGTGCCCACCGCATGGAACGGTGTTAGAAATGAGGCATGGCCGGATTCCTCGGCCGCCTGCGCTCGCTGTTGAGCGCACGTACCGTGGCCCGGCAGGTCTTCGTGCTGCAGGCGGCCATCGTCGTGCTCCTCGTCGTCGCCGCCGTGGTGGCTCTGGTGCTCCAGGTGCGCTCCGACACCAGGCGGGAGGCCGGCAACCGCTCCCTCGCCGTCGCCGAGTCCTTCGCGAACGCGCCGGGCATCGAAAAGGCCCTGGCGAACCCCGACCCCAGCGCTGCGCTGCAACCCCGCGCCGAGGCCGCACGCAAGGCCACGGACGTGGACTTCATCGTCGTGATGACCAAGGACGGGATCCGCTACACCCACCCCAACCCCGACCGGATCGGCAAGCACTTCGTCGGCACCATCGCCCCGGCCGCGGCGGGCGGGGTCGTACGGGAGACGTACACCGGCACCCTGGGTCCGTCCGTGCGGGCCGTGGTCCCCGTCACCGACGACGACGGCACGGTCGTCGCCCTGGTCGCCGCCGGGGTGACGCTGGCGAGCGTCGGCGGGGTCGTGAACCACCAGTTGCCGACGCTGCTCGGCTCGGCGGCCGCCGCGCTCGCCCTCGCCACCGCCGGCACCGCGCTGGTCAGCCGCCGGCTGCTGCGCCAGACGCACGGGCTCGGTCCCGAAGAGATGACGCGGATGTACGAGCATCACGACGCCGTCCTGCACTCCGTGCGGGAAGGCGTGCTGATCATGGACGACCGGCGCCGGCTGGCGCTGGCGAACGACGAGGCGCGCCGGCTGCTCGGGCTGACCGCGGAGGCGGAGGGACGGCCCTGCATCGCCCTCGGCATCGGCAGCGACCTGGCCCGGCTGTTCGCCTCCGGGCGGGACGCCACCGACGAGGTGCATCTGGCGCAGGGCCGGCTGCTGGCGGTCAGCCAGCGTTCGACCGACCGGGACGGCGGGCCGCCCGGCAGTGTGGCGACGCTGCGGGACACCACCGAGCTGCGGACTCTGACCGGCCGGGCGGACGTGGCGCAGGAGCGGCTGAAGCTGCTGTACGACGCCGGCCTTGAGATCGGCACCACCCTCGACGTCACGCGCACCTCGCAGGAGCTGACCGACTTCGCGGTGCCGCGGTTCGCCGACTTCGTCTCCGTCGATCTCGCGGATCCGGTGCTGCGCGGTGAGGAGCCCAAGGAGGGCCGCACCGACATGCGCCGGGTGGCGTTCCAGGGCGTCAGGGACGACAGCCCGCTCTACCCGATCGGCAAGCTGATCCACTTCTCCCCGGCCACCCCGCAGGCCTTCGGCTTCGGTACGGGCAAGTCGGTGCTGGAGACGGACATGCCCGCCCTGGCCGGCTGGCAGGAGCAGGATCCCGTGAACGCCCGCAGGCTCGTGCGATACGGGTTCCACTCGATGCTCACGGTCCCGCTGCGGGCCCGTGGCGTCATCATGGGCATGGCCACCTTCTGGCGCGCCGAGCGGCCCGATCCCTTCGAGCAGGACGACATCTCCCTCGCCGAGGAGCTGGTGGCGCGGGCCGCCGTCAGCATCGACAACGCCCGCCGCTACACCCGCGAGCACACCCTGTCGGTCACGCTCCAGCGCAGTCTGCTGCCGCGGGCCCTGCCCGAGCAGAGCGCCCTCGACGTGGCCTACCGCTATCTGCCCGCGCAGGCGGCGCAGGGCGGGGTCGGCGGGGACTGGTTCGACCTCATCCCGCTGCCGGGCGCGCGGGTGGCCCTGGTCGTGGGCGACGTCGTGGGCCACGGGCTGCACGCGGCGGCGACGATGGGCCGGCTGCGCACGGCGGTCGACAACTTCTCCACGCTCGACCTGCCGCCCGACGAACTCCTCGGCCATCTCGACGAGTTGGTGGCGCGCATCGACCAGGACGAGGGCGAGGGTGAGGGCGAGGTGGCGCCGATCACCGGGGCGACCTGCCTGTACGCGGTCTACGACCCGTCCACCGGGATGTGCGCCCTCTCCCGCGCCGGCCACCTCGAACCGGCGCTCGTGCACCCCGACGGCGAGGTCGAGTTCCTGACCGTGCCGGGCGGGGCGCCGCTGGGCCTGGGCGGCAGCCTGCCCTTCGAGGCGACCGAGGTGCGGTTGCCCGAGGGCAGCGGGCTGGTGCTGTACACGGACGGGCTGGTGGAGGACCTGGGCCGGGACATCGACGAGGGGCTGGAGCGGCTGCGCGGCGCGCTCGCCGCGACGCCCCCGACGCACGGCCGCACTCCGGAGGAGACCTGCAAGGCGGTCCTGGAGACCCTGCTGCCCGTGCGTCCCCGCGACGACGTCGCCCTCGTCGTCGCCCGGACACGGCTGCTCCCGTCGGACCGCACGGCGTCCTGGGACGTGCCGGACGACCCCTCCGCGGTGGCCCGGGTGCGGGCGGCGGCGGCCCGGACACTGACCGACTGGGGTCTGGCGGAGGAGGCGTTCACGACCGAGCTGATCCTCAGCGAGCTGGTCACCAACGCCCTGCGGCACGCCACCGGCCCGATCCGGGTCCGCCTGATCCGCGACCTCGCCCTGATCTGCGAGGTCTCCGACGGCAGCAGCACCGCCCCGCACCTGCGCAGCGCCGCCGCCACCGACGAGGGCGGCCGGGGCCTGTTCCTGGTCGCCCAGTTCGCCGAGCGCTGGGGCACCCGGTACACGGCGTCCGGCAAGGTGATCTGGACGGAACAGCCGCTGACGCCGGGCCGGTGACCGAGGCCGCCCGCACGGCAGAGGCATGACCACGTTCGAAGCCCGGCCGCAGGCTCCCATGCTGGTGGCCGACGGACCGGGTGCCCGACGCACCCGAGGACCCGTTCACCCGCCCGCTGCCGGCCTGCGTACCGCGCCGGGGCCGGGGTCCGGCCGACGCGGTACGGGCCAGGGCGCGGGCGGATGCCGCACAGCGCCGCGGCGGCTCAGTCGCCGTGCGCCTCCAGTGCCGCCCGCACGCCCGACTCGACGGCGCCCTCGATCCACGACGGCTTCACCGAGGTGTGGTCCCCGGCGAAGCGCAGCGGCCCCTCAGGGGTCCGGATCGCCTGCAGCAACTCCGTGTGCTGGCCGGGCAGGAGGACGGACGCCTCGCCGTACGCGTACGGGTCCCGCAGCCAGCTCTGGGTGCGCCCGGCCCCGGTGTAGAAGACCTCCAGCCGCTGGCCGTAGACCTGTTGCAGGCCCCGCAGCGCGTGCGGGTAACGGGCGTCCTCGTCCAGGGAGTCCCAGCGCGAGGCGTCGTCGGCCCAACTGTAGGAGGCGAGGACGACGCCGCCCTTGCTGCCCTCGACCGGATGCGAGGGGTTGATCATGAAGCGGTTGGAGTTGTCGGAGACCGAGCCGCCGCCGACGATGTGCGCCGCCTCGGGCTGGTCGCGGGTTGCCCAGCGGTTGGCGGCGTAGTGCGCGCGCTGGGCGTCGCCGATGTGGCCGGGCGGCACGGACGGGTGGGCGCCGAGGAGGCTGCCGTCGGCGGGTGCCTTGCCCTTGCGGTAGTCGTCGTAGAGGCCGGGCCGTACGGCATCCAGCTCCCGCTTCCAGTCGGCCTCGGTGAACTCCCACCAGCGCAGGCCGAATTCGAGCAGCACCTTGGTCGCGCTGTCGTAGTGCAGCTCGGCGACCGCGCGCCGCTTCTTGTACGACATCAGCGGGCTGACCTGCACCTGCCTGAGCCCCGAGAACGGCACCGTGACGATCGCGAGGTCACCGGTGAACTGCTCGCGCACGACCTTGCCGTCGCGGCCCTCGGAGACGGTGTCGATCCAGACGTGCGGACCCTTGGCGTCGACGTGGGAGGTGTCGTCGGCGCCGGGCCGGCCGGGGGCCCAGTACTCGACGTGGGTGGCGCGCCGGTCGAGGCGCAGGACGTCGGCGACCTGCTTCAGCAGCGCGTCCGGCAGGGTCGCCGTGCCGCCGACCAGCTCCCAGAACGCGGTGTCGGGGCTGATCAGCGACTGGCTGATGAAGCTGTGGATGAAGGAGAGCGGCAGCCGTGAGGTCAGGTTCTCGAGGGTGCCGATCAGGTCGACGGTCCGCTCGTCGAAGCCCGCCTCCTCGGTCAGGAAGCGGTACATCGACCAGTCACCGTACTTCTGCACGACCCGCGCCCAGCCCTTGACCCGCTCGGGCATCGGCTTGTCGACGCGCTTGCCGTCCGGGCCGACGGTGCTGAACTCGTCGCGTACGGGGTCCAGGGCGCGGCGCAGGATGGTCGAGGACGGGGTGTCCCAGTATGCGCGCGGGACGCCGAAGGAGCGGTTGACCTTGCGGGGTGCCTTCGCGTACTCGGAGCGGCGCACCCGGATGCCGTTGACGTGCAGCCAGGCGTTGTTGACGGGCTTTCCGTCCGCGTCGACGTCGACGAGGTGGAACGGGCGCCGCTCGACGCCGAGTTGCTCGATGAGCTGCATCACCAGCGGATGGCTGCCGGGGATGCGCATCGCACCGGCCTCCGCGTACTGGGCCGGGTCGGCGAACGCCTGTGCCGCGTGCTCGTGCCCGCCGGTGCGGAAGGTCTTGATACGGCCGCCGACGCGGTTGCCGTTGGCCTCGACGAGCGTGACGTGGTGTCCGGCCCGCTTCAGCAGCCAGGCGGCGACCAGTCCGGCGGGGCCGGCGCCGACGACGAGGACCTTGCGGGCGGTCCCGGTCTGTGCGCGGGGCAGTCCGGAGTCGAGGATCTTCCGGTAGGCCGGCGCGAGCGGCTGATCCCGGTCGTCGACGAGCAGCAGGGCGCGGGCGACGGCCAGGCAGGTGTCCCAGTCGGCGGTGGACCTCGGCCGGTGCGGGGCGGTGGGGGCGGCGACCGCCGCTGTGGGGGTGAGCGCGGCCAGGCCGGCCGTGGTGGCGGAGGCGGTCGTGAACTGCCTCCGGGAGAGGCCGGTTGGGCCGACAGACGCGCGTTGTTTGTCCATGTGCCTTGAATACGGGGGAAGTTGGCCGCTGGAGCGTCCAACTGTCGGTTCATCACCTGAACGGGCAAGCGCACCATCATGCGGCCGCGCCGGGCGTGCGTCCGCACGCGGGTTTGCCCGGCACGCGGGACGAGACCGAGGCCCGCATGCCGCACATCTGGGCGCCGGAGATCCACTTCATCGACGGCAAGTGGTACGTCTGCTTCGCCGCCGGCGCCACCAACGACGTGTGGGCGATCCGGATGTACGTCCTGGAGGGCACCGGCGCCAACCCGCCGACCGCCACCTGAGCGGAGAAGGGGTCAGACGCCGAGCGCGGCGACGGACCGGGCGGACGCCACGTTCCACGCCCAGTAAGACCGTCAGAAAGCGCAGGTCAGACACTATAAACAGTGTCTATACATGGCGAGTATAATCGCCATGTATAGTCGCTTCATGTCTCTTCCGATCAAGAAGATGAAAAAACCGTGGGTCTGGTTGTGTGCCGCCGCCGTTCTGGTGGCGGCCGCTTCCGTGGTGGCCTTCACGCAGTACGTGCGTCTGGAGACCACTTCACCCAGCGCAGCCCGGGCTCAGGCCACGTCCACCGCCAGGCCCCTCTCCGGCGGCGTCGACTGCCGCGAGGCCAAATGCGTCGCGCTGACCTTCGACGCCGGGCCGAGCGAGCACTCCGCGCGGCTGCTGGACATCCTCAAGGACGAGAAGGTCCCGGCGACCTTCTTCCTCCTCGGCAAGCGGCACATCGACAAGTACCCGGAGCTCGTCGAGCGGATGGCCGACGAGGGCCATGAGGTGGCCAACCACACCTGGGACCACAAGAGACTCACGGAACTCGAACCCGACGAGATACGCGAGGAGATAGAGCGTCCCAACAAGGAGATAGAGCGCCTCACCGGACGGCGCCCCACGCTGATGCGCCCGCCGCAGGGCCGGACCGACGACACGGTGCACGACATCTGCCGCGAGCTGGGGATGTCGGAGGTCCTGTGGAGCGTGACCGCCAAGGACTACAAGACCAATGACTCCGAGCTCATAGAGCAGCGCGTCCTCGATCAGACCGAACGGGACGGCATCATCCTGCTGCACGACATCTACGACGGGACCGTGCCGGCCGTACCCGGGATCATCGACGCGCTCAAGGAGCGGGGGTACGTGTTCGTGACCGTGCCGCAGTTGCTCGCGCCGGGGAAGGCCGAGCCGGGGAAGGTGTACCGGTGAGCCGTCTCACCAGGTGAGGTGAAGACGGTACGGGGAACGGTGGATCATCGTCGGGCGCATCTCGACCGGGTGCTCCTGAGCGAGTCGCAGACCGGGCAGCCGACCCGTCAACTCCTTCAGGGTGAGCCGGACCTGCTCACGGGCGAGCTGTGCGCCGGGGCAGCCGTGCGCGCCGAGGCCGAAGGCCAGATGACGGACCGGGGTGCGGGTGATGTCGAAGGTGTCGGAGTCCGGATGACAGGCGGGGTCCCTGTTGGCGGCGCCGAAGGCGACGAACAGCGTTGCGCCGGCGGGCAGTTCCGTACCGGCGAGGGTGACCGGCCGGGTGGTGAGCCGTCGGAAGCCCTGGATCGCACCGTCGTAACGGGCGGCCTCCTCGACGGCCGCCGGGATCCTTTCCGGCTCGGCGCACAGCAGCTCCCACTGCGCGCGATTCCGGAGCAGGTGCAGGACCGTCGTGCCGATCAGGGCGGTAGTGGTCAGATGCCCCGCGATCAGCAGGTTCTGCAGGTGGCCGACGGCCTCGTGCCGCTGCTCCAGGGTGAGTTCGCCCTCGCCGACCGACGCCACGATCTCCGAAGCGAGGTCCTCGCGGGGGTGCGCGTGCCGCTCGCGCACATACCGCTCCAGGACGCGCTGCATGGCGACGACGTCCTCGGCGGCGGCGATCTGCTCGTCCTCCTGAAGCGGGCGGAAGAGGAGTTCCTCGGCGCGGTGTCCGCCGTGCACGACGGCCGGCACGTCGGCGGGGTCGAGGCCGACGAGCCTGCCGATGACGTCGCCGGGAAGGCGTCGGGCGTAGGCGGACATCAGCTCGAGACGGCCGTACTCGCCGTCCTTGCCGAAGCCGTCGACGAGGGCGGCGGCCCGCTCCGCCGCATACGGCAGGACGGCCGCGACGCGCGCCGGTGACAGCCCGCGGACGACGGGTGCGCGCAGCCGCTGGTGCCGGGCGCCGTCGGTGGTGACGACGACGGGCCGCCCGCCGAAGCCGCCGCCGAGGACGGCGAGGGCGGCAGGCGACGGGAGCACGTCCGGGCGCAGGCTGTTCGCCGAGGAGAACTCCTCGGGGCGGCGTAGCACTTCGCGTACGTCGGCGTCCCGGGCGACCAGCCAGGCGTCGAGCTCGGGAACGTGCGTGAGCCCCGGCACGCGGCGGGCGCGCTCGTAGTGCGGGTAGGGATCGCTCTGCAACGCGTCGAGCAGGTCGTGCGGCGCACGGTCCATGGGATGCCCTCCCGAGTGCGGTCCGGGTCGCGCTCATGGTGCCGTACGGGTGGGAGGGCGTGGTAGACGGCCGCGGTCAGAAGACGACGGACCAGCCCTCCCGTCCGGCCTGCGCGGCCGTGTACGAGACGCCGTCCACCTTGAGCTTCCTGGCGTCGAGGAGGCTGATCTCACCGCCGTGGTTGCCGAGCTGGGCTCCGCCGTCGAGGGGCACGGTGAGGGCGGTCCCGGGCGCGAGCGGTCCGGCGGGCACGGCGGAGCGCTGGCCCAGCCGGTCCTGGAGCTGCCACCCGGTCAGGTCGATTGGGTCGGGTGAGGCGTTGAGCAGGGTGACGCTCTCGGCCTCGGGGGCGGGGCCGCGCGGGTTGACGAGCGCGGCGACGATACGGACAGGACGCGTGCCGGGCTCCGGGCGCGACGGGTCGACGTCGTCGATGGTGTGGCCGGTGACGTCGTCCGTCTTCCAGGACTGGCTCTGGAAGGCGAGGAAGACGGCGACCCAGCGGGACTGCGCCGGGAAGTGGACGAGGAGTCCGCCGTCCTGCCAGACGCCGTCGGCGTCCCGGAATCGGCCGCTGTTCCCCTGGTTCATATGGATGTCGTGCACGCCGTTGCCGGGCTGAAAGCCGAAGATCTTGTCCTTCACCCTGGCCTCGGGACCCCAGCGCTCGCCGAACAGGTACAGCCGGGCCTCCTGGTCTGTGACCGCGCGGCGGACGGAGTGGTCGAGGAGGTCGGCGAGGTCGTTGTCGGGGCCTTCGAGGTCCGGGGGCAGCTTCCGCATCAGGGCCGGGTCGAAGAGGTTGCCGCGCACGAAGTCGAGGTTCGGGCCGCCGGGGCCGGGCGGCAGGGTGTTCCAGCCGCTCGCCAGTCCCGCCAGCCGGGCCGTGATCGGGTGCCGGAAGTCGTCGCTGACGAAGTACAGCAGCTCGGAGGGCTGCTGCTGGGAGAGAACGTTGACGGCGGCGCGGTAGTGGTTGCCGGCGTCGTCGGTGACATGGATCTGATAGTGCGGCGAGTCGCTGCCGCCCTCGCGCCGGGTGTCGACGGCCCGTCCGATCAGTACGCCGTAGGTCTTCAGTGGCATGACGATCAACTCCCCCTGGAGGCAGGCGGATTGCCCGCCCATGGGAGGCAGGGTAGGACGGTGGGCGGGTTCGCCGAGGCCGAGTTCACCTCACGTACGTCTGCACGCCGACGGGCGGCTGGACCACCTGCACGCCCCGTATACGCCACGCGCTCCGCCCGGCCACCGCGCCGTGACCAGCCCTGATGCCCCGGGACCGTTCCGTAAGATCGCTCCGTGGCGAACTTCCTCCTTCAGCGCACGGTTCCACTGCCCCTCACGGAGGCGTGGCGCCGCCTGACGGAGTGGCCCCGCCACGCCGACGTCGTGCCCCTGACCCGCATCCGGGTCACCACCCCCGCCCCGACCCACGTGGGCACGCGCGTCGTCGCCCGCTCCGGCCTCGGCCCCCTCTCCTTCGACGACCCGATGGAGGTGACGGTCTGGCAGCCCCCGTCGGACGACGCCACACCTGGCCTGTGCCGCCTGGAGAAGCGGGGCCGGGTGATGCGCGGCTGGGCCGAGATCGAGGTGCGCCCCGGGCCGGGCGGGCGGGCACGGGTGGTGTGGCGGGAGGAGCTGCGGGTGCGGTTCGTGCCGGGGGTTTTGGACGGGGTGGTGGAGCGTACGGCTCGGTTCGTGTTCGGGCGGGCGGTGAATCGGTTGCTCAGACGGGGGTGACGGCCCTTCGGCCGGGTGCGTCCGGTACGGGTCGGTGCGCAGGTGAGGCCCGCGGACGGCCGTGTCAGAGTGGGTCCCATGACGGAGACCGATGCAACGACCATGAAACCGGACGAGATTGAGGCGCTGGCCGTGGACGGGCTGCGCTGGCTGCTCTCCGTGGCGCGCGACGGCGGGGGCGGCGGGATCGGCTGGCCCGTCAGGCCGTCCGACGCCGACGTCGACCCCATGCTCTACAACGGCACCGCCGGTATCGTCCCGGTCCTCCTGGAAGCCTGGCGGCACTTCGGTGACGACTCCTACGCGGACGCCGCCCAGCGCGCGGCCCGCTCGCTGGCCGCCTCCGTCGAGGGCCACGCGGACGACTCCCTCTACTTCGGCCGCACCGGCATGGCGCTCGCGCTGCGTGCCGTGCACGACGAGCTGGGCGACGCGGCCGCCGGGGCCGCCGCCGAACGGGCCCTGGAGCTGGTGCGGGCGGCCCGCGGCAAAGCCGCTGATGGATGCGGCGACGGGGAGCGCTGGGGTGAGCTGTACGAGCTGATGGGCGGCAACGCGGGCATCGGGCTCGGCGCGTTGCTGATGGGAGCGGACGATCTCGCCGTACAGGCCGTGGAGTCGTACGCACGCACCGCCGAGCGGACCGCGCACGGCGTGCAGTGGCAGCACCGGCCCGGCGCGCCCGGCCGCATGCACCACATCTCGCACGGCACCCTCGGCATCGTCTACGGCCTGGCCGCCGTGGGCCACGCGGCCGGCCGCACCGATCTGGTCGAGCTCGCGCTGGCCGGTGCCGCGGACGTCGTGGCCCGCGACGAGGACGGGCCCGACGGCTTCCTCGCCCCGCACTCCGATCCGCAGCACCGCCCCGATCTGGTCCAGCGCCACAACTACGGCTGGTGCCATGGCCCTTCGGGCGACGCGCAGGTCTTCCGCCTGCTGCGGGACGTGACCGGCGACCCCGCGTGGCCGGTGCTAGCCGACCGCTGCTGGCACACCGTCACGCACTCGGGCCTGCCGAGCCGGCTGCGCCCCGGTTTCTGGGACAACAACGGCCGCTGCTGCGGCACGGCGGGCGTCCTGGCGCTGGCGTGCGACCGGATCGCCGAGCAGGGCGACTCCCCCGGCTTCGCCGAGGTCCTCGTCGCCGACATCGCCGCGCACGCCACCCGGGACGCCGACGGCGCCCGCTGGTCCAACGTCGAGCACCGGGCCACCCCGAGCGGCCTTGAGCCGCAGACCGGGTGGGCGATGGGCAACGCGGGCATCGTGCGGGAGCTGTTGCGCCACGTGAGGATCTCCCGCGGCGGTGCCCCTGCCTACGCCTTCGCCTGGCCCGACCAGCCGGTGCCGCGGGCTCAGGCCACCGACCCGATCCGTCCCGCCGGCCCGGACGTGGACGTCGCGTCGTGATGGATCGGCGTGTGCGCGCCGGTCAGTGAGACGCCGCTGCCGCCTCGCCGGCCCGCGATGATCTCCGAGGCGATCGACAGGGCCGTCTCCTCGGGCGTACGGGCGCCCAGGTCGAGGCCGATCGGCGAGCGGAGCCTGGCCAGCTCCAGTTCGGTGACGCCGACCTGCCGGAGCCGCTCGTTGCGGTCCAGGTGGGTGCGGCGCGAGCCCATCGCGCCCACGTACGCCACCGGCAGCCGTAGCGCGAGCTGGAGCAGGGGTACGTCGAACTTGGCGTCGTGGGTGAGCACGCACAGGACCGTCCGCGCGTCCACCTCCGTGCGCTCCAGGTACTTGTGCGGCCACTCCACGACGATCTCGTCGGCCTCCGGGAAGCGGGTCTCGGTGGCGAAGACCGGGCGGGCGTCGCACACCGTCACGCGGTAGTTCAGGAACTTGCCGATCCGCACGAGCGCCGACGCGAAGTCGATCGCGCCGAAGACGATCATCCGGGGCGGCGGGACCGAGGACTCGACGAGCACCGTGAGCGGGGCTCCGCAGCGCGAGCCCTGTTCGCCGATCTCCAGCGTGCCCGTGCGGCCAGCGTCCAGGAACGCCCCCGCCTCCGCCGCGACCGTGCGGTCCAGTTCGGGGTGGCCGCCGTAGCCGCCGTCGTAGGAGCCGTCCGGGCGGACCAGCAGCGCGCGGCCCATCAGTTCGGACGGGCCGGACACGATCCGGGCGACCGCCGCCGCCTCGCCGGCCGACGCGGCGGCCAGTGCCGCCGTCACCACCGGCCGGGCGGGGTCCTGCGCCCGCACCGGGGTGACCAGGATGTCGATGATGCCTCCGCACGTCAGGCCGACGGCGAAGGCGTCCTCGTCGCTGTATCCGAAGCGCTCCAGGACCGTCTCGCCGTCCTGAAGGGCCTGTTGGCACAGGTCGTAGACCGCGCCCTCCACACAGCCGCCGGAGACCGAGCCGATCGCCGTGCCGTCGGCGTCCACCGCGAGCGCGGCGCCGGGCTGGCGGGGTGCGCTGCCGCCGACCGCCACCACGGTGGCCACGGCGAAGTCGCGTCCCTGCTCGACCCACCGGTGCAGCTCTTCGGCGATGTCCAGCATCTGTCGGTCTCCTTAAAGCGGTTGTGTGGAGGGCGGTTCGCGCACGGCTAGTGCACGCCCATCCAGCTCTCAATGGGATTGAGGGCGAAATAGACGATGAAGATGCCTGTCAGGGCCCACATGAACGCCCCGATCTCCCGCGCCTTGCCCTGAGCGATCTTGATGGCGACGTACGAGACGACGCCGGCCGCGACACCCGCCGTGATCGAGTAGGTGAACGGCATGATCACGACGGTGAGGAACACCGGGATCGCGGTGGCCCGGTCGGCCCAGTCCACGTGCCGGGCGTTCATCATCATCATGGCGCCGATGACCACCAGGGCCGCCGCCGCGACTTCGCCCGGCACGATCGCCGTGAGCGGGGTGAAGAAGAGGCAGGCCGCGAAGAACAGGCCGGTGACGACCGAGGACAGGCCCGTGCGGGCACCCTCGCCGACGCCGGTCGCCGACTCGACGAACACCGTCTGCCCGGACGCGCCGGCCACGCCGCCGATCGCGCCGCCCGCGCCGTCGATGAACAGCGCCTTCGACAGGCCCGGCATCCGGCCCTTGTCGTCGGCGAGCTTGGCCTCGGTGCCGACGCCGATGATGGTGGCCATCGCGTCGAAGAACCCGGCGAGCACCAGGGTGAACACGATCATGCCGACCGTCATCGCGCCGACCTCGCCCCAGCCGCCGAACTCGACGTTGCCGAAGATCGAGAAGTCCGGCATGGACACCGCGCTGCCGTGCAGTTCGGGAGCGCCGCTGGCCCACTGCTTGGGGTCGATGACGCCGAAGGCGTTGAGGACGACGGCGAGCACGGTGCCGCCGACGATGCCGATCAGGATCGCGCCGGGGATGCCACGCGCTTGGAGCATGAAGATCGCGAGAAGGGTGACCGCGAAGAGCAGGACGGGCCAGCCGGCCAGTTCGCCGGCGGGGCCGAGGGTGACCGGGGTGGCCTCGCCCTGGTGCACGAAGCCGGCCTTGTAGAAGCCGATCAGCGCGACGAACAGGCCGATGCCCATGGTGATCGCGTGCTTGAGCGCGAGCGGGATCGCGTTCATGATCATCTCGCGCAGGCCGGTGACGACCAGCAGCATGATGACCACGCCGTACATCACACACATGCCCATGGCCTGCGGCCAGGACATCTGCGGGGCGACCTGCGAGGCGAGGACGCCGGAGACGGAGAGGCCGGCGGCGAGGGCGAGTGGCACCTTGCCGAAGAAGCCCATCAGCAGCGTGGTGAAGGCCGCCGCGAACGCGGTCGCGGTGATGAGGGCCTTCTGCGCGAGGGTGTCTCCTGCCGCGTCCTTGCCGGACAGGATCAGCGGGTTGAGCAGGAGGATGTACGCCATCGCCATGAAGGTGGTGATGCCGCCGCGCACCTCACGCGCGATCGTGGATTCTCGCTTGGATATGTGGAAGTACCGGTCGAGCCAGGACCTGCCGGCCGGGACGCGGGTGCCTTCTCCCGCGTCGTCGGCTGTGGTCGCCGGCTCCAGTGACTGCTGGGTCATGTGGGCCTACTCCCAAGGTTCAAAGGGGCACCCGCGCGGCCGCCCTGACGGCAGCGGGATTTGGGAAGGTGCTTCGGCCGCACGACCCGGGGGACGGCCCGAGGCGAACGAACTGTGGTGCTGGTACTTGCGGTTCCTCGAACTGCCGCGAGCGGTGCGGCACATCGAGTGCTCCGGGCGGTGCGGCGGAGTGTGTGACGTTCCCTCACACCGCCCGGAGGGCCTTGCGGGATTCCTTACGCCGTGCCGGTGAGGTGTTCCGGCCGTACCGGCGTGCGGTTGAGCTCCAGCCCGGTCGCGTTCCGGATCGCCGCGAGGACGGCCGGGGTCGAGGACAGGGTGGGCGCCTCGCCGATGCCGCGCAGCCCGTAGGGGGCGTGGTCGTCGGCGAGTTCGAGCACGTCGACGGGGATGGTCGGCGTGTCGAGGATCGTGGGGATGAGGTAGTCGGTGAAGGAGGGGTTCCTGACCTTCGCCGTCTTCGGGTCGACGATGATCTCCTCCATGACCGCCACGCCGAGGCCCTGGGTCGTACCGCCCTGGATCTGGCCGATGACGGACAGCGGGTTGAGCGCCTTGCCGACGTCCTGGGCGCAGGCCAGCTCGATGACCTTCACCAGGCCGAGCTCGGTGTCCACCTCGACGACCGCGCGGTGCGCGGCGAAGGAGTACTGGACGTGGCCGTTGCCCTGGCCGGTGCGCAGGTCGAAGGCCTCGGTCGGACGGTGCCGCCACTCGGCCTCGACCTCGACGGCCTCGCCCTCCAGCACGTCCACCAGGTCGGCGAGCACTTCGCCGCCGTCGGTGACGACCTTGCCGCCCTCCAGCAGGAGTTCCGCGGTGGCCCAGGCGGGGTGATAGGAGCCGAACTTGCGGCGCCCGATCTCCAGGACCTTCTCGCGGACCAGCTCGCAGGAGTTCTTGACGGCACCGCCGGTGACGTATGTCTGCCGGGAGGCCGAGGTCGAACCCGCCGAGCCCACCTGCGTGTCCGCCGGGTGGATCGTCACCTGGGCGACGCCCAGCTCGGTGCGGGCGATCTGCGCGTGGACGGTGACGCCGCCCTGGCCGACCTCCGCCATCGCGGTGTGCACGGTGGCCACCGGCGCGCCGCCGACGACCTCCATGCGCACCTTGGCGGTGGAGTAGTCGTCGAAGCCCTCGGAGAAGCCGACGTTCTTGATGCCGACCGCGTAGCCGACGCCGCGTACGACGCCTTCACCGTGCGTCGTGTTGGACAGACCACCGGGAAGCTGCCGTACGTCGGAGCCCTCGCTGGACTCCCACTGGCGCTCCGGCGGCATCGGCATCGCCCGGACACGGCGCAGGAGTTCGGCGACCGGCGCCGGGGAGTCGACCGGCTGCCCGGTCGGCATGATGGTGCCCTGTTCCATGGCGTTGAGCTGCCGGAACTCGATCGGGTCCATGCCGAGCTGCTTCGCCACCTTGTCCATCTGCGCTTCGTAGGCGAAGCACGCCTGGACCGCGCCGAAGCCGCGCATGGCGCCGCAGGGCGGGTTGTTGGTGTAGAGGGCGATGGCCTCGATGTCGACGTCCTCGACGACGTACGGGCCGATCGCCAGCGAGGAGGCGTTGCCGACGACCGCCGGGGAGGCGGAGGCGTACGCGCCGCCGTCGAGCACGATCCGGCACTTCACGTGCGTGAGCTTGCCGTCCTTCGTGGCGCCGTGCTCGTAGTAGAGCTTGGCGGGGTGGCGGTGGACGTGCCCGAAGAAGGACTCGAACCGGTTGTAGACGATCTTGACGGGCTTGCCGGTGCGCATCGCCAGCAGGCAGGCGTGGATCTGCATCGACAGGTCCTCGCGGCCGCCGAAGGCGCCGCCGACGCCGGACAGCGTCATACGGACCTTGCGCTCGGGCAGGCCGAGGACCGGGGCGATCTGCCTGAGGTCGCTGTGCAGCCACTGGGTGGCGATGTAGAGGTGGACGCCGCCGTCCTCGTCCGGCACGGCGAGGCCGGACTCCGGGCCGAGGAAGGCCTGGTCCTGCATGCCGAAGGTGTACTCGCCCTTGACGATCACGTCGGCCCGCTCGGCGGCCTCGGCCGCGTCGCCGCGGAAGATCGGCTGGCGGTGGACGATGTTCGGGTGCGGGACGTGACCGATGTGGTGGTCGTCGCGGCCCTCGTGGACGAGGATCGCGTCCGGCGCGGTCGCCGAGGCCTCGTCGGTGATGACGGGCAGCTCGCGGTATTCGACCTTGATCTTCGCCGCGGCGCGGCGCGCCGTCTCAGGGTGGTCGGCGGCGACGATGGCGACGGGCTCGCCGTGGTGGCGTACCTTGCCGTGCGCGAGGACCGGGGTGTCCTGGATCTCCAGGCCGTAGTTCTTCACGTCGGTCGGCAGGTCGTCGTACGTCATGACGGCGTAGACACCCGCCATCGCCAGCGCCTCGCTCGTGTCGATGGACACGATCTCGGCGTGCGCGACGGTGGACCTGAGGATCTGGCCCCAGAGCATGTCCTCGTGCCACATGTCGGAGGAGTACGCGAACTCGCCGGTGACCTTGAGGGTGCCGTCCGGGCGGAGCGTGGACTCGCCGATGCCGCCCTTGGTCTGGGAACCCTGGGTGATCTTCGTGGGAGCGCCATTGGTGGGCATGTGCTCAGACCGCCTCTGACTGCCGGGCGGCCGCGAGGCGGACCGCGTCCATGATCTTCTCGTAGCCGGTGCAGCGGCACAGGTTGCCCGACAGCGCCTCGCGGATGTCCGCGTCGCTGGGGTTCGGGTTGTTCTCCAGCATCTCGTCGGCGGCGACCAGCAGACCCGGGGTGCAGAAGCCGCACTGGACGGCGCCGGCGTCGATGAACGCCTGCTGGATCGGGGAGAGCTCGGTGCCCTCACCGGTCTGCGAGTCCTGCCCCTTGGCCGCCCACTGCTGGGCGTCCTGCAGGGACGTACCGCAGGCGCCGCTCGCGCAGCCACCCTGCTCGGCGCGCTGCTTGGCGAAGTCCGCCAGGCCCTCGACGGTGACGACCTCGCGGCCCTCGACCTGCCCGGCGGCGACCAGACACGAACACACGGGCACGCCGTCGAGGCGGACGGTGCAGGACCCGCACTCGCCCTGCTCGCAGGCGTTCTTCGACCCGGGCAGGCCCATCCGCTCCCTCAGCACGTACAGCAGGGACTCGCCCTCCCACACGTCGTCGGCTTCCTGCGGACGTCCGTTGACAGTGAAGTTGACACGCATTACGCGGCTCCCTCCGTGAGGCGGCGCTCGCCGCGGTACGACTCCCAGGTCCAGGTCAGCGTGCGGCGGGCCATGACGCCGACCGCGTGCCGGCGGTAGCTCGCCGTGCCCCGGACGTCGTCGATCGGGTTGCAGGCGCCCGAGCACAGCTCGGCGAACTGCTTGGCGACCGACGGGGTGATGATCTTGCCGTTGTCCCAGAAGCCGCCCTCTTCGAGCGCGGCGTTCAGGAACTCCTCGGCGGTCTTGGCCCGCACGGGCGTGGGGGCGGCCGAGCCGATCCCCGTACGCACGGTCCGCGTCTCGGGATGCAGCGCGAGTCCGAAGGCACACACGGCGATGACCATCGCATTCCGCGTGCCGACCTTCGAGTACTGCTGCGGCCCGTCGGCCTTCTTGATGTGCACGGCGCGGATGAGCTCGTCGGCGGCGAGCGCGTTGCGCTTCACGCCGGTGTAGAACTCGTCGATCGGGATACGGCGGCTGCCGCGCACCGACTCGACCTCGACCTCGGCGCCGGCCGCGAGGAGGGCGGGGTGGGCGTCGCCGGCCGGGGAGGCGGTGCCGAGGTTGCCGCCGACGCCGCCGCGGTTGCGGATCTGCGGGGAGGCGACCGTGTGCGAGGCGAGCGCGAGGCCCGGCAGCTCGGCGCGCAGGTTCTCCATGATCCGCGTGTACGGCACAGAGGCGCCGAGCCGAACGCTCTCCTCGCCGACCTCCCACTCGTAGAGGTCGCCGATGCGGTTCAGGTCGAGAAGGTACTCGGGCCGACGGTGGTCGAAGTTGATCTCGACCATCACATCGGTGCCACCCGCAATCGGCACAGCGGTGGGGTGCTCGGCCTTCGCGGCGAGCGCCTCCTCCCAACTGGCGGGGCGAAGGAAGTCCATGACCGGCTCTCTTCTTCGTCTCGTGGGTCGTACGGTTTGAGCCAGATCAGGTGCGGCGGGCCCGGCTCGTTCATGTGCTGTTAACGCGCATTGACGTCAGTACACAGCGCGCTGCTCCACCGGGGTCAGTCACGGAAACCATGAAGGAGTTGGCTGGCCAGGGTGGGCATCTTGTAGATTCGTATGAAGAGAGGTCACCAGTAACCTCCACGTCTTTCTCCGGAAACAGCGGACACAACCCTGTGACCTGGGACACCGTCCGAAAGACGATGAGCACCGCCCCCGGCGCCGCTCATCGGCCCGCCGTACGGGCCGCCCCGACAGACCCTTCAAGATTCATCGTAGATTTCGAGACAAAGAACGGCGGCGACGAGAATGCGGCTGCGCGCACTGCTGGAAACTGACGCGCTGGGCCTCAAGCTGCTCGGCGGCGAGGACGAGCTGGATCGCACCGTGCGCGGCGTGATGACCACCGACCTCAGGGACCCCAGCCGCTACCTCTCCGGCGGTGAGCTGGTGCTCACCGGGCTGGCGTGGCGCCGCAACGCCGCGGACTCCGACCCTTTCGTGCGCATCCTGGCGCAGGCCGGTGTGGCCGCCCTCGCGGCCGGTGAGGCAGAGCTCGGCGACATCCCCGACGACCTGGTGACGGCCTGTGCCCGCCACCGCCTCCCGCTCTTCGCGGTGCACGAGTCGGTGGCGTTCGCGACGGTCACCGAGCATGTCGTACGGCAGGTCAGCGGCGAGCGGGCCGGGGACCTGGCGGCCGTCGTCGACCGGCACCGCCGGATGATGACCTCGGGCCCGGCGGGCGGCGGCCCGGACGTGGTCCTGGACCTCCTCGGCTCGGACCTGGACCTGCGGGCATGGGTGCTGTCGCCGACGGGCCGGCTCATCGCGGGCTCCGAGGTCGGCGGCCCCGCCCTGCCCGCCGAGCTGTGCGCGAGGCTGGCGGCGGAGCATCTGACGGCCGCCCGCACGGGCCGCCGCGGGCCGCACCGGATCACCCTCGGCGCATCGACGTACTCCCTGTTCCCGATCCGCAGCAGCGGCCGCTCCGCGCAGGGCTCGCGGGACGTGCGCGAGACGGTGCTGTCGGACTGGCTGCTGGCCGTGGAGGCGGACGCGGGCGACTGGCCCGAGGAGCGGCTCGACCTCCTCCAGGGCGTCACCCAGCTCATCGCGGTCGAACGGGACCGCCGGGACGCGGCGCGCACGGTCCGCCGCCGTCTCGCCCAGGAGGTACTGGAACTGGTCCAGACGGGCGCGGCACCGGCCGAGATCGCCGCACGCCTCCGGGTGGCCGCACCGGTCCTGCTGCCCGGCCTCGGGGCGGCCCCGCACTGGCAGGTGGTGGTCGCGCGGGCCGAGTGGGAGGGCGCCGACATCGAGGCGGGCCCGATCGCCCAGTCCCTCCTGGAAGAGATCCTGGTGGACCCGGTCGCCACGGGCCCCGAACCCTCCGACCGCATCGCGGTGGCTCACACGGGCGACGAGGCCATCGCTCTCGTCCCCCTCCCCGCCGTCTCCTCGGAACACGACGGCTCGGAGGCCGGCATCCTCGCCGACGCGCTGCTGGAGTCGGTCCGCGCCCCGCTGTCCGCGGGCCTGAACGACGACGGCCGGGTCACGCTGGGCGTCAGCGCCGCGGTGCACTCGGCGGAGGGCCTGCGCGGCGCCCTGGAGGAGGCCCGCCACGCCCGCCGGGTGGCGGCGGCGCGCCCCGGCCGGGTCTGCGCGGCAGGCCACCAGGAGCTGGCCTCGCACGTCCTCCTCCTCCCCTTCGTCCCGGACGACGTACGCCGGGCCTTCACGGCCCGCCTCCTCGACCCCCTGCGCGACTACGACCGCCGTCACCGCGCCGAACTGATCCCGACCCTCGAGGCGTTCCTCGACTGCGACGGCTCCTGGACCCGCTGCGCGACCCGTCTCCACCTGCACGTCAACACACTGCGCTACCGGGTCGGCAGGATCGAGCAGTTGACGAGTCGGGACCTCTCCCGACTGGAGGACAAGCTCGATTTCTTCTTGGCATTGCGGATGAGTTGACCTCACCCGGCCGTCCCGCCGGATGGCACCAAGTGCCGCCACTGTCCCACGACTTTGTGAAATCCTTCACCCACCCTCTTGGCCGGGCCGGGAGATTCGTGCTGAGATGCCGCCACCACTCAACAGCTCAATGGTGTGCTCGGGGAGGGCGAGGTGGCGTATACCGCCATGTCTGGTAACGGAACGACCGCCGGTGACGATCCACTCCAGACCGCGGTATGGCGGCTGCGCTCACGCGCCTGCTGGGCGGACGCGGCGGCCCTGCTACAGCCGGTGACCGCGCCGGCCTCGCTCCAGCGGGCGTCCTTGCTGGTGGAGCGCTGCCTCTACACCGAGCAGGGCTGGGAGGAGGCCGAGGACGCGCTCCGCACGGCCGAGGCGCTCGCCCACAGTGACGACGAGCGGGGTGCCGCCGCTTGTGAACGCGGGCAACTTGCGTACGCGGCGACCCTGCACCAAGTGCGCGACCGGGCGGACGAGGCGCGGGCGGCGCTGGGCCGGGCGGCGGCGCTGATCCCTCCCGGGGCACCTGGCCGCGCCCTCCTCGACTTCCGCCGGGGCCTGCTGGCGGAGAACCTGGCGCGCTCACCCCAGGCCGCGCGGGCGGCCTACCGCCGGGCCCACGCCGGCGCCACGGCGCACGCCGATCCCCTCCTGCTCTCCTTCACCTGGCGCCACCTGGCCGGACTGGCCCTGCGCGACGGCGAGTTGGCGGAGGCCCGGCACGGCTTCACCGAGTCCCTGCGCATCCGTGAGGAACTCGGCTACCTGGTCGGCACGGCCCCCGCCCTGGCCTCCCTGGCGGACACGGAGACCGAACCGGAGGCGTCCCGCCTACGCGAGGAGGCCGCCCGCCTCTTCCGCCTCCTCGGAGGCGTCCCCACGTGGCTGGCCCGCCAACTGACCCCACAGTCCCCGGACGCGGCAACGGCATAACACCCTGTACCACGGCCACGAGCGGGTTGAACGAGGCGACGGCTCCACCGCGTACGCCGGCTGCGGGTCCGTCGTGGCCGGTCGCGCAGTTCCCCGCGCCCCTAGGCGGGTGCAGGCGGCCTGCATCAGGACGTGGCCGCCCCCGGGTGGGGCGGCTGCGGGTCCGTCGTGGCCGGTCGCGCAGTTCCCCGCGCCCCTAAGGGGGTTGCAAGGGGCCTGTGCCAAGACGTGGCCGCAGTCGCGTACGGCGCAAGGGGACGTGCCGGGGGGTGTCCGCCCGCAGCGGCGGGCGTCAACAAACAGCCCCTCCCTGCGCAACAGCAACCGCCCGACCGAGGACGGACACCCCCCGGCGCGGCCCCGACCCACCCACCGAACCGTCGGCGCTACACGCACCCCCACCCACCCCGCACAGGCGCCGCAGGCATCGCATCCCGCAGCCAGCTCACCGCGACCCGGCGAAATGCTCCCCCACCAGCGACCGCACCACATCCAGATCCCGCGCGATCAACGCATCCAGCAGCGCCATATGCTCAGCCGCGTCCGCGAGCAGATCGGCATGCCCCCGCCCGGACGCCCGTACGGGACTCACCAGCGACCACTGAGCCCGCCGGTGCAGATCGTCGGCGAGTCGGACGAGTTGTTCGTTGCCGCACAAGGCGAGCACAGCCCGATGGAAACCACGGTCCGACTCGGCGTACGTGGCCCGGCACCCGGTCGACGCCGCCCGCACCGTAGCCTCCGCCAACGGCCGCAATTCCGCCCACCGTTCGGCAGTCACCGTACGCGCGAGCCGCAACATCACCGGCACTTCGATCAACGCCCGCACCTCGGCCAGCTCCGCCAGCTCCCGAGCCCCCCGCTCGACCACCCGGAACCCCCGGTTGGGCACGACCTCGACGGCCCCCTCCAACGCGAGCTGCTGCATAGCCTCACGCACCGGCGTGGCAGAGACCCCGAACTGCTCCCCCAGCGCAGGCGCCGAGTACACCGCCCCGGGCGTCAGCTCACCCGTGACCAGCGCGGTACGCAGAGCGTCCAGGATCTGCCCCCGCACCGAGGCCCGTTGCACCAACGGCCGCGGCCGCGGAATCGGCGTCTCACTGTGCGTGTGCTCACCACGCGCCGCGGGCGCGGCACCACCCGGGTCCGGACCGACATCCACGGCCCGTACACCCCGCGCGTCGACGCCCCGGCCTTGCGCAGGCACCCGCGGCACGTCCGCACGAACCTCCGGACCACCGCTCCCCACGCTCACGCCCACGCCCTCCACACCCGAGCCTTCCGGATTCCCCGTAACCGCGGAGCCCTGCGCGCTCTGCTTCACCGGTCCTCCTCCGGACGTGTCGGTACTTGGGGTCATTACGGCGGGTTGTTACTCACCCGTCAAGCACCATAGGCGCAGAACGCGACAGTTCAAACCTCAGCGATCTTGGGTAAGGTAAGGCTTACCTCTGAAGCCTCACGGATCGGCGGCCCACATGTCCGTGCCCCCTACGGCCCTCGCAGACGCCTACACCCGTCTCACCACGGCCTTCCCGGGGCTGGACATCATCCAGCCGCCCACCCCCGAACCGCTGCCGCATCACGCCGGATGGATCACCGCGGCCTCCCTCGCCGACGGCGGCGGACCCCTGGACGCCTTCCTGGCCTGGGACGAGGCGCAGGTACTGCGCGACTACGGACAGCCCGCCCGCCCCGACGTAGTCGCCAGCTTCGGCCTGCACCGCTACGCCTGGCCCGTCTGCCTGCTGATCACCGTGCCCTGGTTCCTGCACCGCCGCGTCCCCCGCCTCCCCGTGACACATGTCTCGTACGACCGCACGGCCCCCGGCCTCGCGATAGGCCGCCTGGCGGCCCGCGCGACCACCTTCGCCTGCCTCCCCGACGACCCGGCGGCCATCCTGCCGGGCGCCCGGGTCGTCCCGGACGAGGAGGCACTGCGCGCCGAGGTACGAGCCGCCATCGCCGAGCACCTCGAACCCGTCCTCGCCGGCTTCGGCCCGCGCATGCGCCGCCGCGGCCGCGCACTGTGGGGCATGGCGACCGACGAGATAGTCGAGGGCCTGTGGTACGTCGCCCACCTGTTCGGCGACGGCGAGCAGGACCGGGCCCGCCGCGAGCTGGAACTGCTCCTGCCGGGCGCGACGCAGCCGTACGTCGGCTCGGCCGCCTTCCGTGAACTCACCGGCCCGAACGGCGAGTCGCTGCCCACCCGGGACCGCGCGAGCTGCTGCATGTTCTACACACTGCGCCCCGCGGACACCTGCGCCACCTGCCCGCGCACCTGCGACGCGGACCGCGTCACCAAACTCCTGGCGGCGGCGAGCTGAACTTCGCGCCCAACGCCGGTTGAGCAGCGTGAGTTGAGGCCCCCTCAGACGGCGCGTAACTCTTCGTGCCGTAAGATCACCCATGAGCGGGACACCCGTTACGGTTACAGGCGTTTCACAATTTCCTCACTTCGCGCAGGAACTTTCCGTGGAACCACCCGCACGGGTAGTCTTGTTCGAACTCAACTCCCGCCCCTCAAGCGGCAGTTCGAGCAGAACGCCGCCCTGGGCATCCCCTTGCACTTCCTTGGCGGCCTCTTGCCCCGAAACCCCCTGAGGGCCAGTGGGATTGGGCCACTATGGCGGGCGTTACGCCCTATCCCAATGCAAGGGACCCCCAGATGAGATTGACCGACATATCGCTGAACTGGCTGCTTCCGGGCGCCGTCCTGCTCCTGGGCCTGCTGGTGGCGATAGCGGTGCTTCGGCGCGGGAAGACCTCGGGGAAGGACGCAGGCGCGGACGACTCGTGGGAGCGCAGCGAAGAGCGCCGCAGGCGCAAGGAGGCCATATACGGAACCGCCTCCTATGTGCTGCTGTTCTGCTGTGCGGCCGTGGCCGCAGCCCTCTCCTTCCACGGCCTGGTCGGCTTCGGTGAGCAGAACCTCGGCCTCCACAACGGCTGGCAGTACCTCGTGCCGTTCGGTCTGGACGGCGCCGCGATGTTCTGCTCCGTCCTCGCGGTGCGCGAGGCCAGCCACGGTGACGCGGCCCTCGGCTCCCGGATACTCGTATGGACGTTCGCGGCCGCCGCGGCCTGGTTCAACTGGGTGCACGCGCCCAGGGGTCTCGGTCACGACGGGGCACCGCACTTCTTCGCCGGTATGTCCCTCTCCGCGGCCGTGCTGTTCGACCGGGCCCTGAAGCAGACCCGCCGGGCCGCCCTGCGCGAGCAGGGTCTGGTGCCCAGGCCCCTCCCGCAGATCCGGATCGTCCGCTGGCTGCGGGCGCCCCGTGAGACCTACAAGGCCTGGTCGCTGATGCTCCTGGAGGGCGTGCGCAGTCTGGACGAGGCGGTCGACGAGGTCCGCGAGGACAAGCGGCAGAAGGACGAGAGCCGGCTGCGCCGGCGCGACCAGCAGCGCATGGAGCGGGCCCAGCTCAAGGCCATCAGCCGGGGCCACCGCGGCTTCATCGGCCGCGGCAACGGCCGACAGGCAGAGCCGCAGGCCCTGGAGCGCGCCTCGACGCAGGTCTCCGCGGAGCCTGCCATATCCACGCCGGAACAGTTGCCCGTGCGTACGCGTCCCTCGTTGCAGCCCGTACGCACCGGCTCCGACGCGATGACCGTCGACCTCACCGCGGAGGACGACACAATGGCGCTGCCCCGTCTCGACTCCCTTGAGCGCAAGCTCAAGGACCTGGAGCAGCAGTTCGGCTGAGCCGGCCGGTCAGCGACGCATCGACGTCATCGACGAAGGGGCGCGACCCGAGACGGGTCGCGCCCCTTCGTCGTCACGCGGCGCCCGCGTCGAGTTCGAACCAGACCGCCTTCCCGACCGCGTGCGTGCGCACACCCCAGGCGTCCGCGAGGGACTGGACCAGGATCAGGCCCCTGCCGCTCGTACCGTCGTCGGCGTTCGGTACGCGCGGTCTGGGCAGCCGGGTCACGAAGTCCCTCACCTCCACCCGCAGTCCGCCCGGCCCGACGGTCGCCGTCAGGACCGCGTCCCGGTCGGTGTGCACGAGCGCGTTGGTGACGAGCTCGCTGGTGAGCAGTTCGGCCACGTCCGATCGTCCCGCCCTCCCCCAGTGCCGTAACAGCTCCCGCAGCGCCCTTCGTGCCTCCGGTACGGCTCGTAGGTCCCGCCGCCCGAGTCTGCGCCTGAGCTGAGGCGGCTGCGCGTGTTCCCCGGCGCTCGCGGCCCTGTCCTCCACTGCCTCCGTCGAGGAGGCCCCGAATGTCACGGGACCGCCTCCTCGCGCCTGCCTCTTCATGACCCCCGCCCGCGTGCCGATGTCGGTTCCCCTCCTGGCTCGAACACGTTCACGGGAACCATTTCCCAGTGGGACTCGGCGCCAGTCATGTCGAATCGTGAACGACCAGGTGTTCGGCCACGGTTGGGGCGGTCCAGGCAGGATGGATGAAAGCCGAAACGTCACCCGTCGGCCGCCCGGAGGCCGCCATGGGCGTCGACCGGTCCGGGTCCGCGACCGGCCGCACCCCGGCTTCCCGGCCGAAGGCGCGCTCGCGGCGAGGTGAGCCGGGGCGAGGCATCCGGTGCTGGAGGGAGACGGCCCGCCCGTGCGGTCGTGCACGGCATCGGACCGACTGCCCTGCGGTCGCGCCGACCGCAGGGGATCGGCCCGTACGTCGATGCCGCCCTGTCGATCCGGCCGTAGTCGGCGAAGCGGTGGGGCGGTTGGGGTCGTAGGCGGGCTGGACGCCCATAGGTCCTGCGGCCGGGCAACAGGGCGCCTCGGGCCACCTTTCGGCAGCCTTTGAAACTGGCCGGAATTCGCGGGTGTCCGCCCGTGGAAAGGGGCGGCGGCGCCAGGGTTCCTTGTTCCGGGCGGTGCGGTCATGGGCGCGGGGCCGCCCGCCCGACCCCCGTCCGGGAGGGCGGCCCCGCTGTGGTGACGGTCCGGTGACGCGTCGGTCAGTAGAGCTTGTTGACGGCGGTAGTGGTCGTCTTCTTGAAGGCCTTCACCGGCGCGTCCGTGAAGTCGCCCATCTGCCCCCACTGCACGACCGTGACGGTGCCGCCGTCCCGGCCCACCGACACGAGGTGGATGTCCATGGCACCCCACGAGGCACGGGTCGCGAAGCCGTGCACGCGGGCGCCCTCCTCGACCGGCAGGCTGCCGTAGCTCTTGTAGTCGGCCTCGACGTCCGGGTCGGCGTCCATGCGCGTGACACAGCGCTTGACCTCCTTGTCGAGGCGGGTGGCCAGGGCCTTGGCCTTGGCGCTGTCGCCGACCGTGATGTTGAGCTGCTCGGCACCGGTTTCGAGTTCGGTGCGGAAGGTGCGGTAACGGGAGTCGTAGGCGAGCAGGGCCTCGCCGAAGCAGTACTGCATCTCCTCCGGGATGCCGCCCTTGACCTTGTCGGCGGTCCAGCCGGTGGAGTGCGGCGGCAGTTCGGACGCCGCGAGGAACTTCGGAGCGGGCGTCCTCGGCGCGGCGCCGGCCGGCGCGGCGGAGAGTGCGGCGCCTGCCGTGAGGCCGACGGCGACGAGTGCGGTGAGCATGCCGGCTCGGGTGCGCTTGAGCATGGGTGGTCCCCCGTGGATGAGATGAGTGCATGACTGCGTGAACGTGCGGAAGTGGATCGTCGCCGACGCCGGTTGGTCCCCCCGGCCCGTGTCGGTGCGACACCTTGAGCATCAGCCGTCACAGCGGGCGGCCGCAAGCGCCGTCGCCCGATCGGCGACGGTGGAACCATCCCAGCCCTTCTGACGTGCAGGTATATGGAGTGCCTGGGATGCCGTCCCGGGACGCGGAGGACACGGGAGAACAGTGTCGGAAGCACAGGACGACGACGTGCAGGAGTTCGCGGCGTTACTCAGACGCCTGAAGGAACGCACCGACCGCAGTTACGGTCAATTGGCCCGCCGCCTGAACATGAACACCTCCACGCTGCACCGCTACTGCGCCGGTGACGCGGTCCCCCTCGACTTCGCCCCGGTCGAGCGGTTCGCCGCGCTGTGCGGGGCGACGCCGGAGGAGCGCCTGGAGCTGCACCGATGGTGGATCCTGGCGCTGGCCGCGCGGCAGCGGTCGCGTACGGCCGCCGCCACCGCGGCGGCTTCCGGCCCCACGGCCGCCGAGGCGAAGGAGGCGTCGGAGGCGTCCCCCTCGGACGGGCCCCCCGCGGACACGGCCCCCTCGGACGCGCCCCCCGAACTCGACGGGGAACCGATCCAGGGCCCGGTATCGCCGGCCCCTCCCCACCGCCCTTGGTACCGCCGCCGGCGCCTGCTGGTCACGGGGGCCGCGGCGACCGCGCTCCTCGCCACGCTCGGCAGCCTCTCCGCCCTCCCGGACGACCGCCGCAGCGGCAGCGACTCCGTCGAGGCCGTCGATCCGCCCCGTACGACGGAGCCCGACACCCGGCGCCCGAAGTCGTCCAAGTCCCCGAGCCCCTCCCCCAGCACGCCCTCCCCCTCGGCCGACCCGTCGAAGAAGTCCTCGGCGAAGCCGACCGAAACCGCCGACCGGCCCTCGAAGAAGGCCGGCCCGCCGCAGCCCTCGACCGGCGTGCCCCTCACCTGGAGCGCCGACTCCCATGTCTGGCAGGCCGGCTGCGGTCACGACTACGTCATCGACAAGCCGCCGCAGCAGGTCCCGCCGCCGCCGAACCCGCAGGACGCCGCGGTCTGGGCGGCGACGCAGAGCGCCGTGCACGGGCGGCAGACCCTTGTGAAGATCACGGTGCAGGGCCGGTCGTCCACGGCCGTGGTCCTGGAGGCGCTGCGGGTGCGTGTCGTCAGCCGTTCGGCGCCCGTGGAGGGCACCGACTACGCCATGGACCACGGCTGCGGCGGAGCGCTGACGCCCCGCTACTTCGAGGTCGACCTGGACAAGGACCGGCCCATCGCCCGCCCGGCCGACGGCAACGACACGGGCGTCACCATCCCGGCGATGCGACTGCCGTACCGCGTGTCCGCCGAGGACCCGGAGGTACTGCTGGTCGACGCGCGCACGGTGACCTGCGACTGCACCTGGTACCTGGAACTGGACTGGTCGTCCCAGGGCCGCACCGGCACGGTCCGCATCGACGACCACGGCCGCCCGTTCCGCACGACAAGCACCAAGGGCCTGAAGAACTTCGCCTACGACACCTCGGCCCGCGCCTGGGTGCCCTGGGAGGAGTAGGAGCGCTCGGGGCCCGTCACGCCTCCCATACGCCGGCCGCCGTACGGTCGTCCGCGTACCCCTTCACCCGGACCTGGGTGTCGGCGAGGAACTCGGCGAGACCGGGCGGTTCGAGGGCGGACCAGCGTCCGGTCAGGTGGGCGGCCAGTTCGGGCTCGCCGCGCACGGGGTCGGCGAGGCCGCTGGTGCACATGAGGAGGGTGTCGCCGGGGCGGGCGACGGAGGCGCGGAAGCGGAAGGGTTCGCGGTGCGGCTCGGGGTCCGGGTCGTAGGGGCTCGGCGGTGTGGTGATGCCGAGGTCCATGGTGAGGCGGTCGCCTTCGGGCGTCTCGGCCGGCAGCGAGCCGAAGCCGACGACGGGTTCGCCGGTGGCGTCGGTGACGCGGGGTTCGATGTCCTGCCATTCGCCGTTCCGCAGCCGGAAGAGTCCGCCCTCGCCGACGCCGAAGAAGACGCGCGTACGGCACTCGGGGTCGGCGGGCAGCAGAAGACAGCGCAGGGTCGCCGCGTACTCCTCGGGTTCTATGCCCTGTTCGGCGGCGCTGGCGCGGAGTTTGCCGAGGCTGCGGTCGGTCAGGCGGTGCAGTCCGGACTTCAGGTCGCCGCGCCGTGCGGCCCTTATGTCCTCGGAGAGCCTCGCGTGACTGCGGCCGACGGCACGGCCGATCCAGTGGCAGGCTTCGGCGGCGGCGCGGTGCGCGCCCGGGGTGGCGCGGGCGCCGGTGGCCATCGCGACGAGGAGCAGGGCGTGGTCGCCGGTGCCGAAGCGGGCGGTGAGCAGGGAGTCGCGGCGGGGTTCGCCCCGGTAGCGGGCGGAGTCGCCGCGCAGGGAGACGGCTCGCAGGGTGCAGGCGCCGTAGTGGGCGCCGTCGAGGACGGTGTCGGCGACCAGGTCGTCGAGGTCGTCCGGGTCGGCGGGCGGCAGGGCGGTGGGCTCGGCCGCGTAGGTGGGCGGGCCGTCGCCCACGTAGGCGAGGGGGCGTGGCGGCGGGGCGGGCTCGACGGCCGGGCCGGGCCGCTCAGCGGTCACGACCGGGGGCGGAGGCGGTGGCCCCAAGTCGGTCGGAGATGGCGGCCCCACGTCGGCGGGAGGTGCCTCCACCGTGAACCCCGGCGGCTTCGGCAGCCCGGCCGGGAACGTCGACGCGGGCTCCACGGCATCCGCGTCGGCTCGTGGTGGCGGAACCGGCACAGCCGCTCCCGGCCGCTGGCTCACCGCCCCGGCGGCCGAGGCGAAGCGGTCGTCCAGTGAGTCGCGGGCCGTCGTCGGGCCCGTGTCATCGGTACGGTCACCGTAGAGCTGCCTCCACCAGTCGTCCTCGCGGCCGGTGGGCTTACCCCCCTGCTGGTTCATGCCCCCAATTGTCCACCGCACGGCCCGGATGAAAACGGGGCATCCGGAAAATCCGGCCTCGCGGGGCCCACCCGGACGGCATGTCGGGTGAGGTCTTGAACAGTCTTGCGAAACACCGGGAGACACACGTCGCCGGGCGGCCCCACCCCCCACGGGAGAACCGCCCGGCGACTGCCGGGTGACCCGGGCCCCGATCCCCTTCGCGCGCGTCAGCGCACGTCGTAGGCCCGGGTCACGATCTGGGTGACCGAGGCGCCGTGCGCGTCGGTCAGGACCGATCGAAGTGTGACCCGCTTTCCTGTAGCTCCGCTGTGGTTCACCGTCGCCTTCCAGCTCCCGTCGCCTCGGCGTACCGTCCGCGCCTCGGTCCAGGTCCGGCCCTCGTCGTACGAATACGAGAGCCGGGCCCGCGTCAACTCACCGGGCTCGTAGCCCGCGTGGCCCGTCGCCGAGAGCGTGATGGTCTGTCCGTCCGCGGCGGGGAGCGTCTTCAGACCGTCCTCCTGCAGCGCGTACCACGGGAACAGCAGTGGTATGCCCTGCGAGTAGGTGTCCTCGTCGTGTGCGGAGCGGAAGGACCAGGTCGTGGTCGTGCTCGTGGAGCGGTTCCACGCCCGGGCCGGAGGGCCGATCTTGGCGGTGTGGAGGGTGAGTTCGTACGTAGACTCCGAGGCCGGGACGGCGAACACGCCGAAGGGGTAGGGGCTTTCGCCCACGGTTTCGCCGTCCCGGGTCAGGGTCATGCTGCCGATGTCGCCGAAGCTGCCCTGGACGCCCTGGTGTTGGCCGTCGCCCCAGAAGCCGGGTGCCACGCCGATCAGGTCGCCCTGCCGTTCGGCGGCGAGCGCGGGCCGGCCGTGGTCGTCGCGCGGGGCGGCGGGGGCGAGGACGCCGCCGTACCACTCCTCCGTGCGCCGCTCGCCCTTCGCGTAGCTGCGCATGGGGTCGATCATGAACTCGCCCCATGGGAAGCTGCTGGACACCTCGTGCTCCCAGCCGGTCGTGCCCGGCGAGTGGTACTCGGTGCGCCGGAAGGGCGCGGGGACCGTCTCAAGGCCGCTGAAGTAGCCGGTCAGTCCGTTGGGGCGGGTCATGGACGTCAGGTCGACGTGGTCGGTGGCGCCGCCCGACATCGAGTTGTACGTCGCCGTGGTCGCCGCGAGGTCGCGGTCCCGGACGCGGTAGGCGCGGTCGCCGCCGATCGGGCCCTTCTCGAGAAAGGCCAGGTTGTAGACGTACGGGCTCTTGGCGGTGGCCGTCCAGCGCAGGGTCACGTCCCCGGCCGTGAGCAGGGCCTTCGCCTCCTCGGCCGGGAGGGCGAGGACGGGCAGCGGGCCGCCGGTGAAGCCGGCCGACGGGTACCAGCGGCCCGGCGCGTCACGGTGGACGAGGACGGCCACGGCTCCCGCCTCCTTCGCGCGTGTCGCGATCTCGTAGGCGCTCCCGCCGTCCGGGATCCCGACGAGCGCGATCTTCCCGGCGGCACCCGAAAGTTCCTCCGCCGTACCGGACTTGGCGTCGAACAGGGCCGCCCGGCCGCTGCCGTCGAGGTTGGCGGAGCTGTAGGACGCGGTGGTCGGGTGCAGCGACGGGCCGCCCACGACGGCGAGTTCGGTGATCTGCGGGGCCGCCGCCCGCCAGAAGCTGTCGAACTCGAAGTCCCCGTCGGTCGCCCGGCCGGTGACGGAGGCGTAGTAGCCGCGCAGTTCACGCCCGCCGGCCGCCGTGCCCGCGTGCAGCCAGGTCTCGTCCCAGCTCCGCGCGAACCCGAGGGTGGCGCCGCGGAGTTCGGTGGGCCGGTCCGCGCCGACGGTCAGGCGGTGGGCCTTGCGGGCGTCGAGGACGACGGTCGTGTCGTCGCGGATCTCAAGCTGCGGACGGCCGAGGTAGGTGAGGGAGTCGAGAAGCGTGCCCTCGGTGTCCGGGGTGGCGACGAAGCTGGAGAGGAAGTAGGCACCGGGACGGATCCGGTACGTCTGGTCGGTCGCGCCCTCGTTGAAGCGGCGTTCGCCGGTCGCGTCGTCGGTGCCGATCAGGTCGACGGAGGAGGCGCCGCCGGCGGGCTTGCCGAGGCGGTCGAGCAGCTTCACGCGCAGCGTGACGGTCTCCGGCTGGACGTACAGCGAGAACGGCGTGGAGATCGTGACGCCGTCGGCCGTGGCGAGGACGCGACCGGTGACGTCGCCGTACTGGGCCCGCTCCAACTGAGCCGTCGGGTCGATCCGCAGCGGGACCTCGACCGTCCGCCCCGCCGGGACGGTGACCTTGCGGGCGTCGAGCCGGGCGGGGTGCGAGCGGACGGTGGAGCCGTCGTTGCCGGTGACGGCGGGCACCGTCAGCTTCAACTCCACCGCCCTGTCCGTGGTGTTGGTGTAGGGCACGGCGACCGTCGTACGGTCGCTCGCGTCCTGCGGCCAGTTGAAGGTGCCGGCCTGCAGGGCGGGTGCGCCCAGCACCTTCTGTCCGATCGCGGCCCGCACGTCGAGGCGTCCGCCGCCCGTCTCGCGGACGTCGCCGGGGACGGAGGCCTCCGCGGAGGAGACGAGGGCCGCCTTGATCTGCCGGGCGCTCCAGTCGGGGTGGCGCTGCTTGACGATGGCCGCCGCGCCCGCGACATGCGGAGTCGCCATCGACGTACCGCTCATCGACTGGTACGCGTACACGCCGCGTCCGCCCGCCTGGGCGGCGGAGATGCCGACGCCCGGTGCGGTGATCTCCGGCTTGAGGGTGTGCGAGCCGTACGCCGGGCCGCGGCTTGAGAAGGAGGCCGTGGTGTCGTCGCGGTCGACGGCGCCGACGGTGAGGACGCTCGGGGCGCAGCCCGGGGAGGAGACCGTGTTGTTGCCGGGGCCGGTGTTGCCCGCCGCGATGACGAACAGGGTGTTCTCGCTCGACCGGGCCAGTTCCTCCGTCGCCTGGGCCATCGGGTCGGTGCAGTCGGTGCGGGCCGGGTTGCCGAGGCTCATCGAGACGACGTCGGCTCCTTGGTCGACGGCCCACTGCATGCCGGCGATGATCCACGAGGTCTCGCCGTAGCCGTAGTCGTTCAGGACCTTGCCGTTGAGGAGCCCGGCGGCCGGGGCGACGCCCTTCTTGCTGCCGTCGCTCGCGGCGCCCGTGCCGCCGACGGTTGAGATGGTGTGGGTGCCGTGGCCGTCGTGGTCGTCGGCGTCCGGGGAGTCGGTGAAGTTCTTCGAGGCGCTGATCCGGCCCTTGAGGTCGGGGTGTCCGGCGTCGACGCCGGTGTCCAGGACGGCGACCTTCGTGCCCTTGCCGTCGTAGCCGGCGGCCCACGCCTCGGGGGCGTGCACCTGACGGGTCGAACGGTCCAGCGTGGCTTGGACCTTGGCGTCGAGCCACAGCTTCTTCAGGTCGCCAGCCGCGCGGGAGCGGGGGCTCGTGAGGTCGGCCCAGAGGTCGGCGGCCTTCTTCTTGTCGGCCTCCAGCGCGACCCCGTCGATCGGGTCGAGGACGAGGCCGCGTTCGGCGCCGCGCGGGGTGGGCGGCACGGAACGGGCGACGGAGCGGTCGTAGGTGGCGATCAGCGGGAGCGTCGCGCGGTGCGCGTCGTCGTAGCCCTGGCGGACCAGGCCGGTGACGTTGAACAGTTCCTCGTCGACCCGGCCGGCGGCGAGTGCCCCGGTCGCGCGCTCGGGGTAGACGTACAGGTCGTCGCCGGACCGGCGGGTCTGGGTGAAGGGGGTGGTGCCGTCCGGGCCGGGCAGGGCGACGGCCCCGTCCCGGGTGACGAGGACGCGGTCGCCGGTGACCAGGGTGACGACGGAACCGGCGTCGGCACCGGGGGTGGCCCGGTCGCCGGTGCCGGCCGGCGGTCTCGGCCCGGCGGTGGCCGCGTGAGTGGGTACGGCCGGCGTCACGGCCAGGATCGCGGCGGTGGCCGCGCCCAGTGCCGTACGCGAAATCGCTCTCCCCAAGATCGCCCTCTTCCCTTGCTGCCGCATGCCCGCGAGCGCCAAAGCGCAGGCCAAGGAGGCCCAAGTCGGGCATTGCGGGCGGTGGTTGATGCTGCGGTGGCGACACCTTGGCAGAGTGAGCGGTGGTACCGCGATGATGTGCGGAGGCGGTTTTGCGCCGTGGCCGTTTTCCGCCACGGACCGGACACCGGTGTTCGACCTGGGGAGGAACGCGGCCCGATGCTGGGAGCGATTGGTCTCGACGAGACGCACGAGTCGGCGTACCGGGCCCTGGTGTCCGCGGGCGCCGCCGACGTCCCCGATCTCGCCAGACGGCTGACGCTCGGCGAGCACGACACCGAACGCGCCCTGCGCCGCCTGGAGCGGCACGGGCTCGCCGCCCAGTCCTCGGCCCGCCCCGGCCGCTGGGTCGCCGCGCCGCCCGGGGTGGCGCTGGGCGCGCTGCTCACCCAGCAGCGCCACGAGCTGGAGAAGGCGGAGCTGGCGGCCGCGCTGCTCGCCGAGGAGTACCGGGCGGGGGCCACCGAGACGGCCGTGCACGACCTGGTCGAGGTGGTGATCGGCGCGGCCGCGGTGTCGCAGCGCTTCCTCCAGCTCCAGCTCGGCGCCAGTGACGAGGTGTGCGCGCTGGTCACGGGCAGCCCTGTCGCCGTGACCGGCATGGAGAACGACGCCGAGGAGCAGGCCGCCGATCGCGGGGTGCGCTATCGCGTGGTCCTGGAGCGCGCGGTCCTCGACCAGCCGCACGGTGTCACCGAGCTGTCCGCCGCCCTCGGCCGCCAGGAGCAGGTGCGTGTGGTGGACCAGGTCCCGACCAAGCTGGTGATCGCCGACCGGACGCTCGCCCTGGTGCCGCTGACCTCGCACACCGCGGAGCCGGCCGCGCTGGTCGTGCACGCCAGCGGGCTGCTGGAGCTGCTCTGCGGGCTGTTCGAGTCGGTGTGGCGGGACGCGCTGCCGGTCAGCCTCGGCACGTCCGGCGTCACCGAGCAGCAGCCGGAGGGCCCCGACGACACCGATCTGGAGGTGCTCTCGCTGCTGCTGGCCGGCCTGACCGACGCGAGCGTGGCCAAGCAGCTCGACCTGGGCCTGCGGACCGTGCAGCGCCGGGTGAAGCACCTGATGGAGCTGACCGGGGTGTCCACCCGGCTGCAGCTCGGGTGGCACGCGTACGAGCGGGGGTGGGTGGCGCGGGAGCGACAGGGGTGACGGGCGGCGGGCGTGCCGGGTCGTACCCCGTGCGGCATCGCTGATCTGCGCGTTCTCGCGGGCTCCGGCACTCTGGTCAGATGGGAGTCTGGGACCTGCTGCTGGTCGGTCTGGTCCTCCTGCTCGGCCTGTGCGGAGTGCTGGTGCCCGGTGTGCCGGGGTCGTGGCTGGTGTGGGCCGCGGTCATGTGGTGGGCGGTGAAGGATCCCCAGCCGGTCGCGTGGTGGGTGCTGGTGGGGGCGACCGTCGCACTGTTCCTGTCCCAGGTGGTCCGCTGGGCGCTCCCGCCCCGCCGGATGCGCCCGAACTGGGCCGGCCGCCGGATGACCGTGTACGCCGGGGCGGGGTCGTTCCTGGGCTTCTTCCTGATCCCCGTCATCGGCTCGATCCCCGGCTTCATGGCCGGTATCTACCTGGAGGAACGGCTGCGCCTGGGCCGCCGCGGCGAAGCGAAGGCCGCGCTGCGGACGGCGATGCGGTCGGGCGGGTCGAGCGTGCTGGCGGAGCTGTTCACCTGCCAGCTCATCGCGGGGGCGTGGTTGGGTGCCGTGATCTGGGGCTGATACATCGGGTCTCTATCTCAACACCACTCCACTATTGACGAGCCATGGCACGTTCTCTACGTTGCGTCCCGGGATAGCTCCGATGAATCTCCACGTTCCTGTACGAGCCGCCGGGAGGCGCCATGCCCAGCCCGTCCAGACGTACCGTGCTCGCCACCGGATCCGCTCTGGGCGGGACCCTCCTCACCGGCGGACTGCCCGAACAGGCCAACGCGGCCACCGCGAGACCCGAGGCGCAGGCCTCCCGCGACCCCTGGCGCACCGTCCTCGACGACGCCGACCTCGTGTGGCGCCGCATGCCGGCGACCTGGTACGAGGGCCCCTTCCTCGGCAACGGCTTCCTCGGTTCCGGCATCTACGCCGAGCCGGGTGCCACGACCAGCGCCGTGCGCTTCAACGTCCAGCACTCCGAGGTGCAGGACCACCGTCCCGAGTTCGGTTCGCTCTTCGGGCTGGCCCGCCTGCCGATCGGCCACTTCACACTGGAGCCGGTGGGCACGATCACCGGCCTGGACTGGCGGCTCGGGCTGCGCGACGCCGAGCTGACCGGCACGCTCACCACGGACCGGGGCACGCTCGCGCTGCGGGCACTGGTGCACAACGACCGCTCGGTCCTCGCCGTCGAGGTCACCCCGAGCGCGGGCGAGCGCGCGTTCCGGTGGGTCTTCCATCCGGCGGACGCGATCAGCCCCCGCGCGGCCTTCAAGCCGCTGCCCGACGGCTACCGGGGCAACCCGCCCGCCGAGGTCGCCGAGCACGACGGTGTGTCCGCCGCCGTGCAGCCCCTGCTGGCGGGCGGACAGCACGTGACGGCGTGGCGCGAGCGCAGCACGGGCCGGGCGCGGACCCTGTACGTCCATGTCGCGCACTCGTACCCGGGGACATCCGCACTGGAGCGGGCGCTGAAGGCCGTGCGCCGCGCGAGCCCGCTGCCCTACTCCGAGCTGGCGGTGTCGCACCGGGCCTGGTGGCACGCCTACTACCGCAAGAGCTTCCTGTCCCTGCCAGACGCCCGGATGCAGCGCTTCTACTGGATCCAGTTGTACAAGACCGCCTCCGCCGCCCGCCGTGACGCCCCCGTGATGGCGACATGCGGGCCCTGGCTGGAGCCCACCCCGTGGCCCAACACCTGGTGGAACCTCAACGCACAGCTCGAGTACTGGCCGATCCACGGCTCCAACCACCTCGAACTCGACGCGATCACCAGGTCGTTGAGCGAGTTCCGGGACAACCTGGCAGCGGAGACGCCCGCACCGTACCGCGCCGACTCCCTCGGCATCCCGCGCACCACCGACCCGCGACTGGTCAACGGCGCCGCCGATCCGCTCACCGGCTACGGCGTCGGCGTCCCCGGCCAGGACCCGCCCACCCCGGAGGTCGGCAACCTCACCTGGGCGCTGCACAACGTCTGGCTCAGCTACCGCCACTCCATGGACGAGTCGATCCTCAGGGACGTCCTGTTCCCGCTACTGCGCAAGGCGGTCGCCTACTACCTGCACTTCCTGGAACCGGGCCCGGACGGGAAACTGCATCTGCCGGCGACGTTCTCCCCGGAGTACGGCGGCGACTCACGGGACTGCAACTACGACCTGATGCTGCTGACCTGGGGTTGCCGCACGCTGCTCGACTCGGCCGAACTCCTCGGCATCGACGACGCGTCGGCGCCCCGCTGGCGCGAGGTGCTCGCCAAGCGGGCGGCGTATCCGACCGACGCGAACGGCTTCATGATCGGCGCGGACATCCCGTTCACGAAGTCCCACCGCCACTACTCCCATCTGCTCGCGGTGTACCCGCTGTACGAGCTGACGGGCCGCACCGCCGCCGAACGGGCCCTGATCGAGCGGTCGCTGGCCCACTGGGTGGGCTTCGAGGGTGCCTTGCAGGGCTACACCTTCACCGGCGCGGCGTCGATGTCCGCGCTGCTCGGCAAGGGTGAGGACGCCCTGCGGTACCTGGGCGAGCTCATGACCCGGTTCGTGCAGCCCAACACCATGTACAAGGAGTCCGGCCCGGTCATCGAGACGCCGCTGTCGGCGGCCCAGTCCCTGCACGACATGGTGTGCCAGTCCTGGGGCGGCACGATCCGCGTCTTCCCGGCCCTCCCGGACGTCTGGGCGGATGTGACGGTGCACGACTTCCGCACCCAGGGCGCGTTCCTGCTGTCGGCGGTGCGCACGGGCGGGGTCACCCGCTGGGTGCGGCTGACCAGCGAGGCCGGTGAGCCATGCGTCGTACGGCACGGCGTCGCGGGTCCGGTCGACGTGCGGGACGGCCGGGGCCGGCCGCTGCGGTACTCCGACGCCGGTGACGGGGCGATCCGCATCGCCCTGCCGAAGGGGAACTCGGCGCTGATCACGGCGCGGGGCGACCGGCCGGACCTGACGATCGCACCGGTCCGGCCGAACGAGGAGGCACCCCACTGGGGGCTGGAGGACGCCTAGAGGGAACCCTCCAGCGTCAGCAGCCGCACCTTGCGGTCGAGGCCGCCCGCATAGCCGGTCAATGACCCGTCGGCGCCGATCACCCGGTGGCAGGGGCGGACGATCAGCAGCGGGTTGGCACCGATCGCGCCGCCGACGGCCCGTACGGCGGCGCGGGGAGCGCCGATCCGCGTGGCGATCGCGCCGTACGTCGTGGTGGCGCCGTACGGCACGTCGTCGAGAGCCGCCCAGACCCGCTCCCGGAACTCGCTGCCCCTCGTGCTGAACTCCAGCTCGAAGTCCTTGAGTTCACCGGCGAGATAGGCGGCGAGCTGTTCCTCGGCCGCGCGGAAGAGCGCCGGGTCGCGCCGCCAGCCGTCCTGGACGGTCCGCCCGCCCTTCTGGCCCGGCACGGAGAGCGAGGCCAGGGCGCCGGTGGCGGGGTCGGCGGTGAGGAGGAGGGGGCCCAGCGGGCTGTCGAGCTCGGTCCACGGGGTGGGGGTGGCGTCGGCGGCCATGGCGGTCCTCGTGTTCATCGTCGTGTGCGTCGTCATCACTGTTCCAACTCCCCTGCTGCACGCAGGTGTTGCAAGGCATAGGAGCGCCAGGGGCGCCAACTGTCGGGGGTGTCCGCACCGGGCGGGGCGACGTCCGGGTCGCCCAGTGCCCGGGTGCGGATCACGGCGAGGGTGCGGGCGTCCAGGCCGGGCAGGCGCAGCAGCGCGCCGTGCGCCTCGTCCCGGTCGGCGCCCGGGTCCAGCCGTACGGCACCGTCGGCGAGGGCGGTGGTGAGCGCGCCGAGGGGCCCTCGGGGCTCGGCCCCGGCGAGCACGGCCACTTCCGGGAAGAGGTGGGTGAGACTGCCGCAGGGCGCGTCGAGCGCCTTGCCGTACCGGCGCACCAGTTCCGCGGCCCGCCGCGGCCCCACCAGCGCCCGTACGGCCAGCTCGTCCGCGTCGGCGGCGCCGGGCGAGCGCAGTCCCGGCCGGGCGGCGACCAGTGGAGCGAGCCGGGCGTCGGCGCCGAGCCGTTCGTCGACGGCGTACGGGTCGGCGTCCAGGTCGAACAGTCGCCGCAGCCGCTGCACGGCGGTGGTCAGGTCACGGAGGTCGGTGAGGTGGAGCCGGGCGTCGAGCCAGCCGCCGGGGTGAGCGGCGCGCCCTTGCCCTGCCCCGTCGCCCGCCGCCTCCTCCACCGCGACGATGGCGCTGCCGTGCGGCAGCCGCAGCGTGCGGCGGTAGGTGCGGTGCCCGGTCGGGCCGGAGACCTCCTCGATGCCGGGTACGGCCTCCTCGGCCAGCAGGTCGAAGACGGCGCCGGCCTGGTAGGGGCCGCGGTGGGCGAGCCGCAGGGGTATGCCGGCCGCCGGTGTGGCCGTACGGCCCGAGGACCGGCCGCCGCTCGGCGCGGCGGCGCGCAGCTCGCTCGGGGTCGAGGCGTACACCGCCCGGATTGTGTCGTTGAACTGGCGGACCGAGGCGAACCCGGCCGCGAACGCGATCTCCGTGATCGGCAGCTCGGTGGTCTGGAGCAGGACCCGCGCGGTGTGCGCCCGCTGGGCCCGGGCCAGTGCGACCGGGCCCGCGCCGAGCTCAGCGGTGAGCTGCCGCTGCACCTGCCGGGCGCTGTATCCGAGGCGGGTGGCGAGCCCGGCGACGCCCTCCCGGTCGACGATCCCGTCGCCGATCAGCCGCACGGCACGGCCGACCACATCGGCCCGCACGTTCCACGCGGCCGACCCCGGCACGGCGTCCGGCCGGCACCGCCGGCAGGCCCGGAAACCCGAGCCCTGCGCGGCGGCGGCCGTCGGGAAGAACCGTACGTTGCGCCGCTTCGGCGTGACCGCCGGGCAGCTCGGACGGCAGTAGATGCCGGTCGTCTCGACGGCGAAGAAGAACTCGCCGTCGAACCGCGCATCACGACTGCGGACCGCCTCGTACCTGGTGTCTTCGTCCATCACGCTGTCCAGTCTCCGCCGGGCCGAAGCGAGCTGCTAGCGGAAATCGGACACGGCACTGCAACGCCCCTTAAGGGGCGCGGGAAACTGCGCGACCAGCCACAACAAACCCGCAGCAGCCGGCCGGCAGGTGATGCCAGCAGAAATCAGACACGGCACCGCAACGCCCCCAAGGGGCGCGGGAAACTGCACGACCAGCCACAACAAACCCGCAGCAGCCGGCCGGCAGGTGATGCCAGCAGAAATCAGACACGGCACCGCAACGCCCCCAAGGGGCGCGGGAAACTGCACGACCAGCCACAACGAACCCGCAGCAGCCGGCCGGCAGACCAGGCACCCCCATTGGCGCTACCGCTGCCGCCCCCGCTTCGCCTCCATCGCGGCGCGCCCCTCCGCCCCCTTCCGCTTCCAGTCCCGCTTGATCTCGGCCCGCAGCCGCGCATCGGTCTTGGCCACGATCCACTGGTTCTCCCGCATCAGCTTGCGGTAGCTCTCCAGCCGTCGCACCGGCAGCTCACCGCTGTCGACGGCGGCCAGCACCATGCAGCCCGGCTCACTCTCGTGCGCGCAGTCATGGAAGCGGCAGCGCCCCGCCAGCTCCTCGATCTCCGAGAAGACCTGGCCGACGCCGGCCTCGGCGTCCCAGAGCCCGACGCCGCGCAGCCCCGGTGTGTCGATGAGGACGCCGCCGCCGGGCAGGGCGAGGAGGTTGCGGGTGGTGGTCGTGTGGCGGCCCTTGCCGTCGACGTCGCGCGCGGCCTGGACCTCCATCACGTCCTCGCCGAGCAGCGCGTTCGCGAGCGTCGACTTGCCCGCGCCGGACTGCCCGAGCAGCACGGACGTACCGCCTGCGACGACCGCGGACAGGACGTCGAGCCCGTCGCCCAGCGTGGCGCTGACGGTCAGCACCGGCACACCCGGCGCGGTGGTCTCCACGTCCTGGACGAGGTACCCGAGCGTCACCGCGTCCGGCACGAGGTCCGCCTTGGTGAGGACCACGACCGGCTGTGCGCCGGACTCCCACGCCAGGGCGAGGAACCGCTCGATGCGGCCGAGGTCGAGTTCGACGGCCAGCGACACGGCGACGATGGCGTGGTCGACGTTGGCGGCGAGGATCTGCCCCTCGGACCGCTTGGAGGAGGTGGAGCGTACGAAAGCGGTACGGCGCGGCAGATACGTCCGTACGTAACGCGGATTGCCCGCGGGTTCGACGGCGACCCAGTCGCCCGTGCACACGACCCGCATCGGATCGTGCGGGGTGACGAACGCCGTGTCGGCGCGTACGACACCGTCGGCGGTGACGACGTCGCACTGCCCGCGGTCGACCCGCACGACCCGCCCGGGCAGCAGCCCCTCGGCGTCGTACGGGGTGAACGCGTCGGCCCAGGCCGAGTCCCAGCCGTAGGGAGCCAACGCGGGGAAAACAGAGGTGGAAGTCAACGGGGTGACCCTTCACGAAGACAGGCCCCGGCAGCCGCGCGCACGGGCGCGGAAGGAAGTGGATTCTGGGTTCAGCCGGCGGCCACGGAGGTGGACTTGATGATCTGGATGCGGGCAGCGCTCGTCGCAAAGACAGCCATCGGTCGACACCTCCTCATACACGTCCGCTCGACTGCGGTGGCCGATGGGCCACCGCCTTGAACCGCTGTCACTTTAGCCGGGGCCCGTGAAGGGCCGTCAACCGAATTTACGACACGCAGTCGTCTCCGTTGAGCGTGAAGTCGAACGCCGGTGAGTTCTCGCCCTCCCAGGAGGCCAGGAACCCGAAGGCCAGCGAACCGCCGGCGGGGACCGTCCGGTTGTAGTCCGCGGCGCGCGCGGTGATCCGTGAGCCGTTCTGGGCGAAGCTCGCGTCCCACATCTGGCCGACCGTCTGGCCGTCGCGGAAGGACCAGGCGACGCGCCAGTCGTCCAGTGCCTCCTCGGTGGTGACGGTGACGGTGGCCTGGAAGCCGTCGGGCCACTCGTTGACGAGGTCGTAGGCGACCTCGCACGTGGGGGCCGCGCTCGCGGACGGTTCCGGGTCGTCCTCGTGGGCCGTGGAGGACTGGGTGCCCTGGGGCTCGGGCTTGGGGTTCTTGGGCTCGGGCGAGTCCTCGCGCGGGGCGCTGCGCGAGGGCTCGGCGGAGCCGGTGGCGGGCTGGGTGGCGGCCGTGACCGGCAGGGAGAAGCCGGGGTCGGAGACCGGCTGACGGTCGGACGGGTCACCGCCCGCCGCGGCGTCGCCACCGGTGGAGCCGCCCGGCATCATCGACACCGCGAGGGCGAGCGCGGAGACCAGGACGGCGGCGACGAGGAGGCCGCTGCGCACCACGCGCGCCTTGTGCGCGCCGGGGTTCGGCGGTCCCGCGTCCGTGTCCGCCGGGTCGGGGCGCCCGGCGCCGCGCACCTCGGCGGCCCGGCGGCGGCGCTCCAGGTAGGCGAGGCCGCCCCAGCCGATCACTCCGCCGGCCAGGGCCCCGGGCAGCCCGCCGCCGTGCAGCCGCAGACAGGCGGCTGCCTCGGCGCAGTTGACGCAGGTGGCGAGATGGCGGGAGAGGTCGCCTGGGGTGTCGGCCGCGGTGGAGCGGGTGACGGCGTCGAGGAGGCGGGCGTAGCTGCGGCAGCGCGCGTCCATCGGTGTGTCGAGGTGGTTGCGCTGGCAGCGGTCCCGGAACACGCCGCGCACCTGGGTCAGTTCCTCGGCGAGGGTGGCCGGGTCGAGGCCGAGCCGGCGGGCCACCACGGCCTGCGGCAGCGCCTCCACCTCGGCCAGCCACAGCAGCGCCGCGTCGGGTTCCTGCATGTCGCGCAGTGCGCGCAGCGCGAGCGGGCGCTGGAGCGGGGGTCCGGCGTAGCGGGCGGCCTTGTCGGAGTTGAGCCACAGGCGCAGGTCGGGGTCCAGCTTGTGGCCCTGCCCGCTCTCCTCCCAGGCGGCCGCCGCGGTGCGTACGGCGGTCAGGAGGAGGGGGATCCGGGGCAGGCGGGCGGGGCGGCGGCCCGCACTGCGGAAGGTTGTCGTCTCGGCCTCGCGGGCCTCACGTATGCCGGCGGAAAACGCCTCGGCGGCCAGTTGGTTGGCCGCCGAGGACCCGGCCGTGCACAGGTCGGCGTACGACAGCACGGCGTCCCAGCACTCGGAGAACAGCGCGGCCTCGGTGGCGTCCTGAGGGGTCGGCAGGTCGGGCATGGGTCTCCTGCATCCACATGCGAGGTCAACTCGCCATATTGGCAATGGAGTTGGGGGGAACCTCGCGGCAGGACATGAGCCTTTCACGTTTTCAACACAACTGACAAGCGTCGTGTTCAGATGTCATGACAGACCGTGGCGGACCGACAACTCCAGCCACTGGTACGGACGCGAGCCCCGTCCGTCTCACCTGTACCGGCATCCCTGCCGCCCCGCCTAGACCGCCGGCGTCGTCTCCGTCGTCGTCTCCCGCGCCGGGAGGCTGTCCATGAAGGAGCTCACCGAGAACACCGCGCGGCCGGGGCCGGGCGGACCGTACCCGGGGGGCGAGGACAGACCGAAGTCGTCCATGGTGGCGCGGTACGCCTCCAGCAGGCGGATGTGGTACTCCAGCGGAGCGCCCTGCGGGTTGGCCTTGCCGAGCGGAGTCGTCGGCTCGGGGCACCAGGTGGTGAAGCGGGGCGTGATGCCGTTGGACATGAAGAAGCGCAGGCCCTCGGTGGTCGAGGCGATGGCCTCGTCGACCGTCTTGAACCCGAAGGGCTCGGCCATCTCCACGCCCGCGACGAAGTTGGGGATCACGTTGCGCGCGCCGAAGACGTCCGCCGAGTCCAGGATCCGCTTGTGCCACTCGTCCCGGCCGACGTACCGCTCCTTGCCCGGGCAGTACATCTTGAACAGGTACTCGTCCCACACCTCGTAGTTGGGGTGGTAGATCTGCACGCCGTAGTCCTTGAAGCGCTGGACGTCGTCCTTTGGCAGCGCCTGGGCGACGACCTTGCCGATCCAGCGGCCCGGGAAGTGCTCCTCGATGGCCTTGGCGTACATGCCGTAGAAGTCGGCCTCGTCGCGGCCCTGGAGCCTGGAGGTGATGGCTCCGCCGGTGAGCGTGTACGCGGTCGACGCCTTCGCGGTGTCGTACCGGTTGATGATCTCCAGCGCCTCAAGGACCTCGTCGACGTCCTTCACGCCCGTGTACGGCCGCCCGGCCGCCTTGTGCTGGCGCCAGTTGTGGTTGATGTCGCAGTACTGGCACTCCTCCTTGGCGCCGAAGTACTGGCAGACCCGGAAGACGGTCAGGTAGATCAGGTAGCCCCACTGGATGGTCGGGGCGACCTCCATCACCGACTTCCCGTTGGAGAGGGTGTGCCGGTAGTACTCCGGCATGGGCGGCACACCGACGTCGGAGATGCGCTTGCCGTCGAGGTAGAGGCCGAGCACGCCGTGCTCGTCGGCGGCGACGCGATAGGGCGAGGCCGGGTTCACGCGCACGGAGACGACGGTGCGGCGCAGGTCGTACGGCCCGCCGGTGAGGATGATCTCCTCCGGCGGCCGCCGCAGCGCGGCCTCACCCAGCTCCGGCAGGGTCCCGTGGTCGAAGGAGAAGATGAAGTACGACTTGGGCTTGACCTCGCCGCCCTCGTTGTCGCTGAGGGCCGACGGGTCGAAGGCGACCCCGCCCCGGAGCAGATCCTCCTTGAAGACGGCTTCCCGCGGAACGTGCGGGAATCGCTCCATCAGATCCTCGACCAGTGCGGTGCGGCTGCCCATCCGTAATCTCCTCCCGGCTCAGGCGTACGACTCCTCACGGTATGCCCCCGGCGGAGCCGGGGCCGCATCGGGTCCCCTCCTGGGTGTAGGTGTCATGCATCCTGCGGACCGCCGGGGCCGGCGCCGGGCGTGGCCCTACGCCTCCCGCGCCAGCGCCATGGGATCGACCGGGTACGCCGGCTCCCGGCCCGCCACCAGCCGTTCGGCCTCCTCGGCGACGGTGAGGCCCAGCCGGGCGGCCTCGTTGCCCTGGGAGCCGGCGAGGTGCGGGGTGATGACGGCGTTCGGCAGTTCGTACAGCGGCGAGTCGGCGGGCAGGGGCTCGGGGTCGGTGACGTCGAGGATCGCGGAGAGGCGGCCGGTGCGCAGTTCGGCGATCAGGGCCTCGTGGTCGAGCAGGGCGCCGCGCGCGGTGTTGACCAGGACCGCTCCGTCGGGCATCAGAGCGAGTTCGCGGGCGCCGATGAGGTGGCGGGTCTCCGGGGTCTCGGGGGCGTGGATCGTGACGACGTCCGAGGTGCGCAGGAGGTCGTCCAGCGGGAGGAGGGGCACGCCGAGGGCGGCGGCGCCCGCCGTGTCGACGTAGGGGTCGCTGAGGGCGGGGACCAGGTCGAAGGGGCGCAGCAGCTCGATCACCTTGCGGCCGATGCGCGAGGCCCCGATGACACCGACCCGGCGGCCGTGGTTGCCGATGCCGGGGACCAGGCCCCAGCCGGGGAAGACCCGTTCGGCGCGCAGCCGGTCGCGGGCGGCGAAGAGGTCCTTGCCGGCGAGCAGGATCATGGCCAGCGTGTACTCGGCGACCGGCACGGCGTTGGCCACCGCCGCGGAGCTGACCGCGATGCCCCGCCGCCACAGCTCGGGCGTGGCCAGGCCCTTGACCGAGCCGGCCGAGTGCAGCACGGCGCGCAGCTTCGGGGCGGCGTCGAGGACGGCCGCCTCCAGGCGGGGGCAGCCCCAGCCGGTGACCAGGATCTCGGTGCGGGCGAGGCGGTCCGCGAGGCGCGGGTCCGTGAAGTCCTCGGCCACCAGGCCGGGGTCGATGTCCACCGACTCCCGCAGTCGCGCCAGCACCCCCGGCGGGAAGACCAGCGGCACGTTCTGGGCGGACATGGCGAACAGGGCGTGCGGCCGCTCGGTCAAGGACGGGCCTCCGGCTCGGCGAGGTGGGGCGGGACGGGTGTGGTGGCGATGGAAAACGGTCTCTACGGTAGGCAGCCGCGGATGAGAGGGTCAACGCGCAGGCACTCACCCTGAGGACGGCGAGGATGACGCAGACGATCACCAACTGGGCGGGCAACATCACCTACGCCGCCAAGGAGCTGCACCGGCCGTACTCGGTCGCCGCGATCGGCTCGCTGGTCGCGGGGAGCGGGCGGGTGCGGGTGCTGGGCAGCGGGCACTCCTTCAACGAGATCGCCGAGCCGGGCCCCGAGGGCGTCCTGCTGTCGATCGCCGATCTGCCTCCGGTGATCGACGTCGACGGCGCGGCCCGTACGGTCCGGGTCTCGGGCGGCGTACGGTACGCCGAACTCGCCCGCGCGGTGTACGCGCACGGTCTCGCGCTGCCCAACATGGCGTCCCTGCCGCACATCTCGGTGGCCGGCTCGGTCGCCACCGGCACCCACGGCTCGGGAATCGGCAACGGCTCGCTGGCCACGCCGGTGCGGGAGGTGGAGCTGGTCACGGCGGACGGGTCGGTGGTGACCATCGGCCGGGGCGACCGGCGGTTCGGCGGCGCCGTCACCTCGCTGGGCGCCCTCGGGGTCGTCACCGCGCTGACCCTCGACCTGGAGCCGTCCTTCGACGTCGAGCAGCACCTGTTCACCGAACTGCCGCTGGACGGGCTGGACCTGGCGTCGTTCGAGACGGTGATGTCGTCGGCGTACAGCGTGAGCCTGTTCACCGACTGGGGCGCGCCGGGCTTTCGGCAGGTGTGGCTCAAGCGGCGCTCCGACCAGCCGCTGCCGGACTTCCCCTGGGCCGCGCCGGCCACCGAGAAGCTGCACCCGGTGCCGGGGATGCCCGCGGTCAACTGCACCGAGCAGTTCGGGGTGCCGGGGCCGTGGCACGAGCGACTGCCGCACTTCCGGGCGGAGTTCACGCCGAGCAGCGGGGCGGAACTCCAGTCGGAGTATCTGCTGGCGCGCGAGCACGCCCTGGACGCGCTGCACGCGATCGACGCGATCCGGGCGACGGTCGCACCCGTGCTCCAGACCTGCGAGGTGCGCCTGGTCGCGGCCGACGAGCAGTGGCTCAGCCCCGCCTACGGACGGGACACGGTGGCCCTGCACTTCACGTGGATCGAGGACACGGCCGCCGTGCTGCCGGTGGTGCGACGACTGGAGGAGGTGCTGGCCGGCTTCGAGCCGCGGCCGCACTGGGGGAAGGTGTCCGCGCTGCCGGCGGAGGTCGTACGGGGGCGGTATCCGAGGCTGGCCGACTTCCGGGCGCTGGCACGGGAGCTGGACCCGGCGGGGAAGTTCGCCAACGCGTTTGTGCGGGATATCCTCGGCGACTGATGCGCGACTGACCCGCGACTGATACTCGCCAGTCTCTGCACACCTGGTGCTTCCAGCGGAAAGACTTTCTACAGCCCCTTTCCTAACCCCTTGTCGAAAGTCCGCCGCACACCATAGCCTTGCGCCGCGCCGGTGCCGACGACGACCCGGCCAGGGCGAAGGGACGGGGGCACCCGGTGAAGCGCACATCACGCGACATCCGCACGGCGAACCGCTACGAGGTGCTGCGCCAGATCATCGCCGCCTCACCCACCTCCCGGCAGGAGCTGGCGGCCGCCACCGGCCTCAGCCTCGCCACGGTCGCCACGCTCGTGGGCGAGCTGCTCGACCTCCGGATGATCACGGAGGTCGGGTTCGAGGACTCGGCCGGCGGCCGCCCCCGCGGGCTCGTGGCGGTCAACGCGTCCGGCGGCGCGCTGATCGGCGTCGACATCGCGGAGACCTACGTCCGGGTCGAGCTGTTCGACCTCGCGCTGAACGTCCTGGCCCGCGCCGACGAGGACATGCGCCCCGGCGAGAGCCGCCCCGAGCAGGTCGTGGGCCATGTCGCCGCCGCCGTCGGCTCGGTGGTCGCGCAGGCCGGCGTGGAGGGCGCGCGGGTGCTCGGCGTCGGGGTGAGCGTGCCGGGGCAGGTGGACCGGGACACCGGTGTCGCCGAGTACGCGCCCAACTGGGACTGGCACGACGTGCCGCTGCTCGATCTGCTCGCCGAGCACATCGCCTACCCGCTGTACATGGACAATCCGCTGCGCGCGAGCGCGGTGGCCGAGCTGTGGTTCGGGGCGGCGCGCGGTCGCGGGGACGCCGTGGTGGTCAACCTCGGCACCGGCGTGGGCGCGGGCCTCCTGCTCGGCGGCGGGCTGCACCGGGGCGTGAGCAACAGCGCCGGCGAGTGGGGCCATACGACGCTCGTGCTGGACGGGCGGCTGTGCCACTGCGGCAACCACGGCTGCGTCGAGACGTACGTCGGCGCGCCCGGAATCATGGTCAACCTGCGGGAGCTGGCCGCCGAGAGCGCGCTGCTGCACCCGGAGGACCAGACGGCGACGATCGACGCGCTGGCCCGTGGGGTCGCGGCGCACGATCCGGTGGCGCTGAAGGTGGTCCGGGACACGGCCCGCTATCTGGGCGCCGGGATCGCCGACCTGGTCAACCTGTTCAACCCCGAAGTCGTCGTGCTCAGTAGCTGGGTCGCCGCCGCACTCGGCGAACCGCTGCTGCACGAGGTGCGCGAGGCCGTCGCCCGGCACGCGCTCAGGCGGCCGCTGGCCGCCACCGAGATCGTCCTCTCCGCCATCCCCACCGACCCGGTGTGCCTGGGCGCGGCGACGTTCGCGCTCGAAGGGGCGCTCCAGACCGTGGGCCAGAGGACTGCCGCAAAACGCACCACCCCCGCAAGGAGCCGTACCGCACCACCTTCGTGACGACGGAAGGGATGCACGTGACTCTCCCCCGCATCAACCCCCACCCCCGCAGATCGGTCCTGCTGACGGCAGCCGCCGCGCTGGCCGTCGCGGGACCTCTCATATCGGCCCCGCCCGCGAGCGCGGCCCCCACCCCGGCGGCCGAGGTCTCCCCGCACGCCGCGCAGGCCATCGACAACATCGGTGCCTCCGGCGCGTGGTGGGTCAACGACCTGAAGAACTTCGACCCGAAGGTCCAGGCCCGGGTCGCGAGGCTGCTGTTCTCCTCCGACGGCCTGGACCTGAGCGCCTACCGCTACAACATCGGCGGCGGTGGCACGGGCGTGACCTACGCGCCGCGCGCCCCCGAGGACTTCCGCAGCGACGACGGCACCTACGACTGGAGCAAGGACAAGGCGGGCCGTACGTTCCTGTACGCCGCCGCGAAGTACGGCGTCGAGGATCTGATCGGCTTCGTCAACAGCGCGCCCGCCGAGTGGAAGACCAACTCCAAGAGCTGCGGCGGCTATCTGAAGACGGAGAACGAGCAGGACTTCGCGAAGTACGTCGCCGATGTCACCGGCCACTTCGCGAAGCAGGGCGTGAAGCTCGACTACATCAGCCCCTTCAACGAGCCGACGAACAGCTTCGACTCCTGCGGCCAGGAGGGCATGCTCGTCGACGTCCCGCAGCGCGACGACATCGTACGGACGCTGGGCGCCGAGCTGGAGGCCCGCAAGCAGCGGACCGGCATCATCGCCGACGAGTCGACCAGCACGGTGAAGTTCAACGACGAGGTCCCGCGCTGGATCAACGAGCCGGGCACCGCCCGGTACGTCGACAAGCTGGCCCACCACACCTACGACAACCCCTCCGACGCCAACCGCGCGAAGGTGTACGAGACGTCGAAGTCGGTCGGCAAGACGTCCTGGTCCACGGAGATCTGCTGCTTCGGCAAGGGCGGCACGGGCTGGGCGCAGGAGTACGACCCGACCATCGACGGCGGTCTGAGCCTGTCGCGGATCATCTACAAGGACTTCGCGACGGCGCACGACTCGGCGTTCCACTGGTGGGTCGCCCTGTCGGAGATGATCGGCTCCGACCCGCTCGCCAAGAACGACCAGGGCTGGAACGACGGCCTGATCTACTACGACCCGAACTACGCCACCAACGGCAACCAGACGCTGTACTTCACCAAGCGCTACTACGCGCTCGGCCAGTACAGCAAGTTCGTGAAGCCGGGCTCGGTCATGCACAACGTGACCGGGCTGCCGGACGGCGTGGAGGCCTCCGCCTACGACCGGGGCGGCAAGTGGGTGGTCGTGGTCAACAACCACAACTCCACCGACACGGACCTGAACCTGCACTTCAACAGCAAGTCGCCGCTGCGCGCCGCCAAGGCGGTCCGTACGTCGGCCGACGAGAACTGGGCGAATGTCGCGCGGCCCTCGGTGAAGGGCGGCACGGTGTCCGCGTCACTGCCGGCCCGCTCCATCACGACGTACGTCCTCGACCAGAAGCCGTACGCCGCCACCTCGGCCCTGACCGGTGCCTGGCAGGGCGAGCAGTCGGGCAAGTGCCTGACCGCCGACGCCTCGGGCGCGGTGATCGGCGCCTGCACGGGCACGGCCGCGCAGCAGTGGTCGTACGACCGCCGGGGTGCGCTGAAGGGCCCCAACGGCTATCTGACGGTGGGGAGTTCGGGACTCTCGGCCGCCGCCGGCTTCACCGGTGAGGCCGGGCAGCGGTGGCTGTTGAACTCAGGCGGGCAGATCGTCAGCGAGGCTTCGGGCAAGTGCCTCGACGTCGGCGGGCAGGCGACCGCCGACGGCAGCAAGGTGGGCGTCTACACCTGCAACGGTGGCACCAACCAGACCTGGATCCGGCAGTAACTCCCCTCTGCTCAAAGGGGGTTGCGGGTCCCTGGTGCGGCGGTCCGCAACCCCCTCTCGTCCGGTATCCCGAACATTGCACAACGCTTCATGCAGACTTCGTCCAACCCCTTGCCGAAGCCTTAGCCGAAGGTTAACGTCCCGCACCGCACCCCCATTTGAGCCATCTGGCGCTGAGCCGCTTCAGCCCGGGGCGCATCGCCGCAGCCGCACTCGAGACAAGGACGTCACCATGTCGGCACCGAACAACAGCAACTTCAGCCGCCGAACCGCACTGCGGGCCGCGTTGGGCCTGGCCGCCGCCGGCGGGCTCGCCGCGTGCGGCGGCAACAACGGGCGTGGCAGCGGCTCCGGTTCGGGTGTCAACCTCAACCAGTACTTCCACGCCTACGGCGAGGCCGGGACCGAGCAGGCCGTCAAGAAGTACGCCAAGGCGTACAAGGGCGCCAACGTGACCACGCAGTGGATCACGGCCGCCGACTTCGAGAACAAGCTCTTCGCGACGCTGCTCACCGACAACGCACCCGACCTGTTCGAGTTCCACCCGCAGATCCAGATGGTCAAGAGCGGCCAGGTCGCGGACCTGACCGACATCATCGATCCGGTCAAGGACGACTTCAACCCGGCCGACATCGCCTCGCACACGGTGGACGGGAAGATATACGGCGTCCGCATGATCGACGACCCGCAGTTCTTCTTCTACCGCCCCTCGCTGCTGGAGAAGGCGGGAGTGAAGGTCCCCGAGACCCTGGACGAGCTGATCGAGGCCGCCGCCAAACTGACCACCGGCAAGGTCAAGGGCCTGTACCTCGGCAACGACCTGCACGCCGTCATCAACCCGATGATCTGGTCCGCGGGCGCCGACACCCTCGACGACAAGAACCAGATCGCCTACCACACGGACGGCGTCGTCGACGGCCTGAAGAAGATGCGTTCGCTGTTCACCAGCGGCGACCTCCTGCTCGGCGCCCCGACCGACTACTGGGACCCGTCCGCGTTCAACCAGGGCCTGTGCGCGATGCAGTTCTGCGGCATGTGGGCGATGCCGCAGATGCAGCAGGCGCACGGCGACGACATCGGTGTCTTCCCCTTCCCGAAGGTCACGGACGACGGCAAGCAGTCGGTCTACAACGGCGGTTGGTCGATGTTCGTCAACGCCAAGAGCAAGAACGTCGACGCGGCCAAGGAGTACGTGAAGTGGCTGTGGATCGACCAGAAGGAGTACCAGGAGGACTGGGCCACCTCCTACGGCTTCCACATCCCGCCGCGCACGTCGATCGCCGAGAGCGCGGACAAGCTGAAGTCGGGCCTGCCGGCCGAGGGCGTCAAGCTCTTCAACGAGTTCGGCCACTTCGACAACATCGGCTGGACCCAGGCCATGATCAGCGCGCTGGAGGACGTCTTCGCGAACTGCGTCCGCAAGGGCGGTGACCCGCAGGCCGCCCTCGACAAGGCGGACGAAGCCGTGAACCGCGAGCTCAAGAAGCTCTTCGGATAGGCCGGCGGACGGACCACGACATGTCGACGACCTCCGAGCTCGACCTCGCGAGCCCCGCCCCGGCCAAGGCCTCCCCGGCCAGGTCGCGGCGGGGACTGCGGGGCAACAGCACCTTCAACTTCTGGCTCTTCACCGGGCCGTTCCTCATCGGGCTGGCGATCTTCATCTACGTCCCGATCGGCTGGAGCGTCTACCTCAGCTTCTTCGAGGCGCGGTTCACGGTCACGCCGGAGAAGTTCATCGGCCTCGACAACTACCGGCACATGCTGACGAACGACGACTTCGTCGGCTCACTGGGCACCTTCACCGTCTTCGCCGCGTTCATCGTGCCCACCACCTGGGCGCTCTCGCTGGGCCTCGCGCTGCTGGTGAACCGGCTCAGGTTCATGCGGGCGTTCTTCCGGTCGGTGTTCTTCCTGCCGACCGCGGTCAGCTATGTCGCCGCGGCACTGATCTGGAAGATGTCCATCTTCAGCGGTGTCCGCTTCGGTCTGATGAACACGGTCCTCGGCTGGTTCGGGATCGAGAACATCGCCTGGCTCGCCGACCCCAATCCGCCCTGGTACTGGCTGGTCATCGTCACGGCCCGGCTGTGGCTGCAGTCCGGCTTCTACATGATCCTGTTCATCGCGGCGCTGCAGAACATCCCGGCCGAGCTGTACGAGGCCGCCGCCATCGACGGTGCCAAGCGGGGCTGGCAGACCTTCCGGTACATCACGCTGCCGCAGCTCAGGGCCACCTCGACCGCGGTCGTCCTGCTGCTGCTCGTCGCCGCCTACCAGGCCTTCGACGAGTTCTACAACCTGCTGGACAAGACGACCTGGGGCCGCCCGCCGCTGGTCGAGCTGTATCTGAAGGCCCTGGGCGAGAACCAGGACTACGGCGCCGGCAGCGCGGGTGCCGTGATCCTGACCGTGCTGATCTGTGTCGTGACCCTGTTCCAGGGCAAGCTCATGGGCTTCGGAAGGGGGGACGAGTCCAAGTGACCACCACCACGCCCGACATCCGCAAGACCACCCCGAACCGCAAGGCCCGCCGTAGCGGCCGCGGCGGCGTGATGGGCAACACCGGCCTCTACCTGGCCACCGGCGTCGCCGCCCTGCTGTTCCTGGTGCCGTTCTACATCCTGGTGCGCAACGCGCTGTCCACGGACGCCCAGATCACCGGGGAGAACTGGACGTTCTTCCCCACGGACATCCAGTGGGGCAACATCACCTCCCCGTTCGACGACTCCTCGGTGCCCTTCGCCCGGTCGCTGTGGAACTCCACCGTCGTCGCCGTGCTGCACACCGCAGGCGTCCTGCTGGTGTGCTCGCTCGCCGGCTACGGCCTGGCCCGCATCCCGTACCGGCACGCCAACAAGGTGTTCTACGTCGTGCTGGGCACCCTGATGGTCCCGACAGCCGTGACGTTCGTCCCCAGTTTCGTGCTGGTCTCGTCGCTCGGCTGGGTGGACAGTTACCGGGGCCTCATCATCCCGGGCCTGTTCAGTGGTTTCACCTGCTTCCTCTTCCGGCAGTACTTCCTGGGGTTCCCCAAGGAGCTGGAGGAGGCGGCGCGCGTGGACGGGCTCGGCTACTGGGGCGCGTACTGGCGTGTCGTGGTGCCGAACTCGCTGAACTTCTTCGCCGCGATCGCCACCATCACCTTCATCAACGGCTGGAACTCCTTCCTGTGGCCGCTGGTCATCGGCCAGGACCCCGGTGCGTGGACCGTGCAGGTCGCGCTCTCCTCGTACACGACCGGCCAGACGGTCGTGTTCCACCAGATCTTCATGGCGACAGCGATTTCTATCCTGCCCTTGTTGTTCGTGTTCCTCTTCCTTCAGCGCTGGCTGGTACAGGGGATCGCACAGACCGGCATCAAGGGCTGAGCAAGGAGACAGATGTCTTTCCGCACTACCCGAACCGTCGACTACGTCGAGGACGTCGCACCCGGCGCCGGGGCCCTGGCGCCCCGCGCCTGGTACGCCGCCTCGGACGCGAAGTCCCTGTCCCTGAACGGCGACTGGCGCTTCAGGCTGTCGGCGACCGCCGACGCCGAGGACGACTCCTTCGCCGCGGAGGGCTACGACGCCGGGGACTGGGCCAAGGTCACGGTCCCCGGCCACTGGGTCCTCCAGGGCGACGGCGCGTTCGGTGCGCCGATCTACACCAACCACCTCTACCCCTTCCCGGTGGACCCGCCGCACGTCCCGACGGAGAACCCGACCGGCGACCACCTGCGGGTCTTCGACCTGCCGGACGACTGGCCCGCCCTGGACGACGGCGGCGCCGTGCTGCGCTTCGACGGCGTCGAGTCCTGCGCCCGCATCTGGCTGAACGGCACCGAGCTCGGCGAGTTCAAGGGCTCCCGCCTGCCCCACGAGTTCACGGTCGGCGCGCTGCTGAAGCCGGCCGGCAACGTGCTCGCCGTCCGGGTGCACCAGTGGTCGGCGGGCTCCTACCTGGAGGACCAGGACCAGTGGTGGCTGCCCGGCATCTTCCGTGACGTCACCCTGCTGCACCGCCCGGCGGGCGCGGCGGGCGACTTCTTCGTGCACGCCTCCTACGACCACACCACGGGCGAGGGCACCCTGCGCGTCGACTCCGACGTCGACGGGCGGGTGTCCGTGCCCGCCCTCGACATCGATGTCGCGACCGGCGAGCCGGTCACCGTCGCGGTCCGGCCGTGGTCGGCGGAGACGCCGAAGCTGTACGACGGCGAGCTGATCACCGCGGGGGAGCGTGTGCCGCTGCGCATCGGCTTCCGCACGGTCGCCCTGGCGGACGGCCTGATCAAGGTCAACGGCAAGGCGGTCCTGTTCAAGGGCGTCAACCGGCACGAGTGGCACCCCGAGAAGGGCCGTGCCCTGGACCTGGAGACCATGCGCGAGGACGTGCTGCTGATGAAGCGGCACAACCTCAACGCCGTGCGCACCTCGCACTACCCGCCGCACCCGGCCTTCCTCGACCTGTGCGACGAGTACGGTCTGTGGGTCATCGACGAGTGCGACCTGGAGACCCACGGCTTCACCGAGCAGGGCTGGCGCGACAACCCCGTCGACGACGACCGCTGGACCCCGGCCCTGCTGGACCGCGCGGCCCGGATGGTCGAGCGCGACAAGAACCACCCCTCGATCGTGTTCTGGTCGCTGGGCAACGAAGCCGGCACCGGACGCGGGCTCACCGCGATGGCCGAGTGGATCCACGGCCGGGACGCCTCCCGCCTGGTGCACTACGAGGGCGACTGGAACTGCCGCGACACCGATGTGTACTCGCGGATGTACGCCTCCCACGCCGAGGTCGAGCGGATCGGGCAGCACCTGGACGGCGGCGCCGGCAAGCGGCGCGAACTGCCCTTCATCCAGTGCGAGTACGGGCACGCGATGGGCAACGGCCCCGGCGGCATCGCGGACTACCAGCGGATCTTCGAGCGCCACGACCGGCTCCAGGGCGGCTTCATCTGGGAGTGGATCGACCACGGCGTCCGCCACCCCGAGCTGGGCTTCGCCTACGGCGGCGACTTCGGCGAGGAGCTGCACGACGGCAACTTCGTCTGCGACGGGCTGGTCTTCCCGGACCGGCGGCCCTCCCCGGGGCTCGTCGAGTACAAGAAGGTCATCGAGCCGGTCCGCATCGAGGGCGCCGACGGCACCGTGCGCGTGACCAACGCGTACGCCTTCGCCGACCTCTCGCACCTGGAGTTCGAGTTCTCGTACCAGGTGGACGGCGATTCCACGGGTGCGCACACCCTGGCCGTGCCGCCGCTCGCACCGGGTGAGTCGGCGGAGGTCAAGCTGCCGGCGGCCGCTCCCGACGGTGACGGCGCCGAGGTCGGGTGGACGGTCCGGGCGCTGCTCGCCGAGGACACCCCTTGGGCGGGCCGGGGCCATGAGGTGGCCTGGGCGCAGCGGACCGTCACACCGCGCGCGCCTCTCGCGCCGGCCATCGGCGCCGCGCCCACGGCCGACGGCGAGCGGATCCTGCTCGGCCCGGCCGCCTTCGACGCCCGCACGGGCGCCCTGCGGTCCCTCGGCGGAGTCGACGTCACCGGTCCGCGCCTGGACGTGTGGCGCGCCCCCACCGACAACGACGAGGGCGCGTCCTGGCAGGACGACACCCGGTGGGGCGTGCTGTGGCGGCAGCTCGGCCTGCACCGGATGCGGCACCGGCTGGACGGCGTGGAGGTGGGTGCCGACGCGCTGACCGTACGGACCCGGGTGGCACCCGCCGCCCGTGACGTGGGCCTGCGCACGGACTACCGCTGGACGTCCGACGGCACCCGGCTGCGCCTGACCGTCTCGGTCGTCCCCGAGGGCGACTGGAAGGTGCCGCTGCCCCGGCTCGGCGTACGGTTCGGGCTGCCGGCGGCCTCCGTCGGGTCCGCGTCCTGGTTCGGCAGCGGCGGCGAGGCGTACCCGGACACCAAGGCCGCGGCGAAGCTCCTGCTGTGGGACGCGAGCATCGAAGAGCTCCAGACGCCGTACGTCCGCCCGCAGGAGAACGGCGCCCGCTCCGACGTCCGCTGGGTGGAGCTCGGCGGGCTGCGGATCGAGGGCGAGCCGGAGTTCTGGTTCAGCGCGCGGCCCTGGACCAGTGAGCAGTTGGACGCCGCCCGGCATCTGACCGACCTCACGCCGGGCGACACGGTCTGGGTCAACCTCGACCACGGCCAGCACGGCATCGGCTCGCAGTCGTGCGGGCCGGGTCCGCTGCCGCAGTACTTCCTCGAGGCCGAGCCGGCGGAGTTCTCGTTCGTGTTCTCGGCCACCGAGTGAAGATCACGAGACGGAAACCGTAAATCGATTGACCGATTGATCGACTTTCCGAAACCGTCGGAAGGTCGCCCGCGGCCGGTCGGCAGCCTTGCCGACCGGCCGCGGTTTGCGCTCGTCCGCTAAGGAGTTGATGCCACTTGGTTGGCAGCATCGAGGTCCGCGGCTTGTCCCGGACCTTCCACACCACCGTCCGCCGCCCCGGTTTCGCCGGCGCGGTCCGCTCTCTCGTCAACCCGCAGAAGGTCGCCAAACACGCAGTCTCCGAGGTCACCTTCTCGGTCGCCGCCGGCGAACTCCTCGCCCTGCTCGGCCCGAACGGCGCCGGCAAGTCCACCACCATCAAGATGCTCACCGGCATCCTCACCCCCAGCGCGGGCGAGGCCCGGGTCGCGGGCGTGGTGCCGTACGAGGAACGCGAACGCAATGCCCGCAACATCGGCACGGTCTTCGGGCAGCGCACCCAGCTCTGGTGGGACCTGCCGGTGCGCGAGTCGTTCGCGATCCTGCGGGACATCTACGAGGTGCCGAAGGCCGAACACGCGGCGCGGCTGAAGGAGTTCGACGACCTCCTCGACCTCTCCTCCTTCTGGGACACCCGGGTCCGCCATCTCTCCCTCGGCCAGCGCGTGCGCTCCGACCTGGCCGCAGCCCTGCTGCACGACCCGCCGGTCGTCTTCCTCGACGAGCCGACCATCGGCATGGACGTGGTGGTGAAGGAGCAGGTGCGCGAGTTCCTGCGGCACCAGGTGGCGGAGCGCGGCCGTACGGTCCTGCTCACCACCCACGACATGACGGAGGTCGAGCGGCTCGCCGAGCGGGTCGTGCTGATCAACCACGGGCGGCTCGTCCTGGACGGCACCCTGGACGAGATCCGCCGCAAGTTCGGCTCGACCTGGCAGGTGCGGGTGACGCTGGCCGACCCGCACACCGAGGTCGGCGCCCTGCCGGGCATCGCGCTGCTGCGCCGCGAGGGCCCGCAGGCGGTCTTCGGTCCGGACGGCCCGGACGCGCCGACCGTGCACCAGGCGCTGAAGCGGGTCATCGAGCGGTACGAGGTGACGGACCTCGCCCTGGACGAGGCGGACCTGGAGGACGTGATGCGGGCCGCGTACGCACATGCCGGGCCCGCGGCGGAGGGAGCCTGATGGCCTCCGTCCTGCACGGCTGGCGGGCGGCCCGTGTCACCCCGCTCGGCGAACTGCACACACCGCCCCGGATGACGGCCGTCCTGCTGCGGCTGACCGTCCAGGTGGTCCTGGTGGCGTCGCTGTGGCGCGGCCTGTACGCCCACACCGGAACCACCGCCGGGCTGACCCGCGAGCAGGCGGTGACGTACGCGGTCCTGGCCGTACTCGCCTCGCGGCTGCGGGAGCTGGACCAGTACGCGGGCCGGGACACGGTCATCCAGCACATGCACTTCGGCACGATCGTCTACTGGTACCTGCGTCCGCTGCCGCCGCAGCGCTACTACGCCCTGCGCGCGCTCGGCGAGCAGCTCTACGGCCTCGCGTGGGCGCTGTTCGGATACGTGATCTGCCTGGCCGCGGGGGTCGTCGAACCGCCCCGGTCCGCCGCGGTGGCCGGGGTGTTCGCGCTGAGCATGCTGCTGGGCCAGTGGGTCCTGTACTACGTCATGCTGCTGCTCGACCAGCTCTGCTTCTTCACCATCCGCAACAACTCCGCGATGCTGATCCTGATCTTCGCGCAGAACCTGATGTCCGGGGTGTACGCGCCGCTGTGGTTCTTCCCCGACTGGTTCATCACGCTGAGCGGCTTCCTTCCGTTCCAGGCGACGCTGAGCGTGCCGCTGTCGATCTACGTCGGCCGGATCGAACTGTCCGACGCAGGGGCGCAGTTGGCGCTCCAGGCGGCCTGGGTGCTGGTGCTGGCGCTGCTCACCCGCTGGGTGTGGCGGCGGGCGGCGCGGCGTGTGATCTCGCAGGGAGGCTGAGATGTCGTCGAAGGCCGTGAAATCCCTGCGCATCGTGTGGCGTATCTCGCTGCTCAACATCCGTGCCGCGATGGAGTACCGCACGGAGTTCCTGCTGAACATCGCGATCGGCGCGATCTGGCAGATGTCGGTGATCGTGTTCGCGACGGTGCTGCTGGCCCGGTTCACCGGGATGGGCGGCTGGGACAGCGGGGACGTGCTGCTCATCCCTGCGGTCCGGATGCTCGCGCACGGTCTGTTCGTGCTGCTGCTGGGCCGGATGCACTTCATCGGCCGGCAGGTCCAGGAGGGACGGATCGACATCTACCTCCTGCGCCCGATGCCGGTGCACCGCCAGGTCCAGCTCGACTACTTCCCCACCAACGCGATCGGTGACCTGACGGTTGCGGCGGGCCTGATGGCAGGCGCGCTCAGCCGCAGCACCCTGGACTGGTCGGCGGGCCGCGTCTCGTATCTGATCGCCGCGGTCGTCGGCGGCATGCTCCTGGAGGCCGCCCTGTTCACGGCCGTCGCCTCCGCGTGCCTGCGCTATCCCGCCGCCGACTACTGGGGCCGCTGGCTGGAGGAACTGCTCGGCACCTTCGGCAGCTACCCGCTGAACGTCCTCCCGAAGGCGGTGGGCGGCTTCCTCACCTTCGCCCTCCCGCTCGCGTTCATCGCATACTTCCCGGCGGCGGTCCTCACGGGCCATGACACAGCCGTTCCTTACTGGCTGGCCGCGTGCTCGCCGCTGCTGGGGCTGGCCGCGTATCTGGGGGCCCGCGGGCTGTGGCGGTGGGCGCTCGGGCACTACACCGGGGTGAACGGATAGCCGAGCCGGCCGGCAGCCGGGGGGCTGCCGGCCGGTGAATCGGCTTGCTGGGCCGCGGAGTTCCACCCTGCGGGTGACCGCTGCGACGATGTGACGCCACGAGGTGAGCCGGTCAGGTCCGGTGACCCGCATGCCGTATCGGCGTGAAGAGCGCGGCGCCGGCGATCAGTACGCAGCACAAGCCCGCGACCAGGGCGACCGGGGTCGTGCCGTGATGTTCCGCGGCCCAGGTGAGGACGGCCGCGCCGATCGGGGCCGCCGAGAACTGCAGGGTCCAGAAGGCGGAGGTGACCCGGCCGAGGAGCGGCTCCGGAGTGACCTCCTGGCGCAGCGACAGGGAGCAGGTGCCGGCAATGCCGACGCAGGCCAGGAAAGCCGCGGTCAGGGCCGCGACGACGGGGACGTCCCGCGCCCAGCCGAGCCCGGCGAAGGACAGCCCGCACACCGCGACCGCACCGGTCCAGGTGGGCCCGAAGCCGAGCCGGCTGCGGAGCCGGGCCACCAGGAGGGCGCCGGTGATCGTGCCGAGCGCGCCGACGGCCAGGATGGTGCCGACCGTGCCGTCGTCGTGGCCGAGGTCGTGCTTGAGGTGGTAGATCACCAGGTCGTTCAGGCCGAGGGTGAGGAAGCTGAACACGAACAGCAGAGCCGTCAGAGCGCGCAGCACCGGGTGGCCGCGGAGAAAGTCGATGCCGGTGCGCAGATCCCGCCACAGCCCCGACCGCTCGGTGGACTTCCCGTGCCGTGCCTGCAGTCGTACGAAGGCCAGGCAGGCGGCGGATACACCGAAACTGGCCGCGTCCACGCCGACGGCCGCGGCCGGGCCCGACCAGGCGGCGACCAGTCCGGCGCACAGCGGCCCGAGCACGCCGGCCGCGGCGGCGGTGGCGTTCAGCCGGCCGTTGGCCTCGGTGAGCCGCTCGGTGCCGACCAGGCCGCGGACGACGGTGACATAGCCGACGGCGAACAGCATGCCGACGGCCTCGCACAGCGGCAGGACGACGTACAGCAGCCAGATCTGCGGTCCGAACAGCCACACCAGCGGGACGAGTCCGTACAGCACCATGCGCACGAGATCGCAGGCGATGAGCAGCTTGCGCCGGTCGACCCGGTCCACGACGGCCCCCGCGAACACGGCCGCGAACACCGAGGCGGCCCCACCGACCGCCGTGAGCAGCCCCATCCGCGCGATCGATCCCGTCGCCTGGAGCACCAGCAGCGGCAGAGCGATCAGCGCGAAGGAGTCCCCGAGAAAGGAGAGAGTCTGCGCGACCCAGAAGATCCCGAAGTCGCGTTGCCGCCACAGGGGGCGTGCGGGGTCGTCCGGCGGGGACGCGGGAGGGAGGTGTGGGGCGTCGGCTTCCCTCTCGTGCTCTGCCTCGTACGTCATCCGCCCCCCGTCGATTCGCGATCCCGGACATGGATCGAACCTCCGGCAACCCTACGGGGGGCGGTGACGACCGAGGAACGGCGCCTCAGTGATCAGCGCAGCAGGGGGTCGGGTCCGGCACCTCGAACGGTACGAGGGTGCCGCCCACTGCCGGCATGGTGGTCAGGACGAGTTCGGTGTTCTGCCACGTGGGGCGCATGTGGTTGCCCGTCATCAGGAGGGTGTCCGGGGCCGGGCGGCCCGGGGTGCCCAGGACGGTCACCTGGTCGATGGCCGAGCGGGACAGGACGTCCCCGACGGTCAGCGTGCCGGTCAGGGTCGAGACGCCCGGGTAGATCACCGCGCGGCCGACCGCGTCCGGCGCGCCCCGTGTCACCTCGTGGCCGCCGGCCGTGAGCCGCTCCTGGGCGGTACGCAGGAGCGACTCCGACGGCAGGGTGAGGGAGAGCGTCACGCGCGGACGCTCACCCCGTACCAGATGGGTGCAGCCGAACACGCCCTCGGGGAGGGCGAGTTCGGCCGCCACCTCGTGGAGCAGGTGGTCGGCCGCGCGGAGGTCCCTGACTCCCGCGTCCACGGTCAGGACGTACGGCGTCACGAGGGCAGGACCCACACCGGGTTGGAGTAGAACCACAGGTCACGCCACGGGTCGGCGTCACCGACGACGTCGATGGCCGGGCCGGCCGGGTCCACGGCGGCGCCCATCGCGCCGACGCCGCCCCGGTTGCCGTCGGTGCCGCGCAGGCGGACATAGACGGGGCGGTCGACCCTGCCGAGGTCGTAGGTGAGGCGGACCACGCCGGAGGACTTGTTCACCTCGTAGGACTTGACCACCTTGGCCGTCGGCGCGGTGAACGTGTCCTTGTCGGCGACCGGGCCGGTGACATCGCCCTGGATGACGTCGACACGGGCCAGCTTGGGCACGAAGCCCGCCCAGTTGGGGCCGCCGGCCATCGCCACGTCGACCGTCAGCGTGACGTTGGTGCCCTTGCGGACGTGCAGCGCGCCGCCGAGGGTGGCCCAGCGGTAGCCGCCGGTCACCCGGACGTCGAGGCCGCTGAGCAGTTGCCCGTGGTCGACCCAGATGCGGCCGGCGCGGATGCCCTCCATGACGGCGGCGTAGGAGAAGCCGTCGGAGCCGACGTGCGTACGGCTGTACTGGCCGGGCCAGTAGTCGCCCTGGGTGATGTCGATCTGGCCGCCGTACACCGGGTCGGGGTAGCGGCCGTCGGTCTCGAAGTTGCCGCCGGTGCCGCGTACGGCCGTGTCGGTGTAGACCTGGTGGGAGTCGGAGTTGGCGGTGATCCACCACGGCTTGCCCTCGGCGAGGAGGCTGTCCCACAGGCCGCCCACGGTCGCGGTCATCCAGTCGAAGCCGCCCCAGGTGCGGTAGCTCTCCAGCGGGTAGCCGGCGAAGGAGTTGGCGCTGGGGTTGTTGTCGTAGATGCCACGGGCGCGGCCCATGCCGAGCGGGGTGGGCAGGCCGGCGGCCTGGTGGCCGGGGGCGCCCTCGAAGCCGATGGCTATCTGACGCTTGGGGCTCGCGTCCCGCCAGTTGCGGATCTCGTGCGGGGAGTCGACACCGCGCCGCGCCGGGTGGTTGGCGAGCATCAGCGCGTCCTTGACCTTGCGGCGCTGGACCTGCTCGGCGAGGAAGTTCAGGCCCGCGACGGCGAGGGCCTCGTTGGCGGGCGTCGAGTCGGAGGCGCCCTTGACGCTGCCGTCGTAGTCCGTCTCGAACTGCTTGAGGACGGAGACCTCGTTGCTGCCGGGGTGCACGAAGACGGTGCCGTGCTCGGCACCCGGGATGTTCCACTCCAGGCCCTGGAAGACGAGGGTGTCCTCGTAGGCCGCGCGGGCCGCCTTGATGTCCGGGTTGACCTTGTCGACACCGATCTTGGCGTGGGTCGTGCTGCCGTGGTCGGTGATGACCAGCCAGTCCATGCCGTGTCTGGCGCCCTGGCGGACCTGGTCGACGACACGGTACTTGCCGTCGCTGCTGTACTGGGTGTGGATGTGGTGGTCACCGGACAGCCACAGGAAGCCCTTCGAGCGGCGGCCGCCGGAGGCCGGGGCCGAGGAGGCGGCGGACGCGGGCGTCGCGGCGGCGGCCGCGGTCGGGGCGACGACGCTCGCGGCGGCCAGACCCGCACCCAGCAGACCCGCCCGGCGAAGCAGGGTGCGGCGCGACTGCTGCTCGGGGGTGAGGGCCTCGTCGGGCACGGCGGGGTCGAAGGCGGCGGGCAGCGCGGCTGCCGCGTCGTGCGAGTGGTCGTGATCGTGGTGGTGGTGATGATGGCCGTGGCCGTGCGTGTGCCCGTGTCCCATGAACGCCTCCTGGGATGCCGCTGATTCCGAGCGGCTGCCTTCTGCGGTGCTGTTGCGCCGCCTGTGGAGGATCAAGGCGAAACATGAACATTGAACGATCGGCGCGTGGCCGCGGAGTGCCGCAGACACGGCGGAACGCCCCGACTCCCACAGTTCCCTCAACTGCCCTTGTACGTCACCCTGGTTGACAACGAACCTGAGCAGCGCTCATCTTCAGCCTCTTCTTCGTCACCCACCGGAGACACCCCCACCATGAGAAGACTGATCGGTACGCTCACGGCGGCCGCGCTGGCCCTGACCGGCCTCACCGCCACCGCCCCCGCTACGGCCGCGACGGCCGCCGCTTCCGGGTCCTTCAACGTCCTGACGTACAACATCGCGGGCCTGCCTCTCGGCCTCGGCGACAGCGACCCCGAGACGAACACCCCGCTCATCGGGCAGCGGCTGGCACCGTACGACATCGTCAACGTGCAGGAGGACTTCAACTACCACGCCTCGCTGTACGCCAACGACACCCACCCCTACCGCACGGCGACCAGCGGTGGAGCGGCCTTCGGCGACGGCCTCAACACCCTCTCGGACCACTCCTTCGAGGACTTCGAGCGGGTCAGGTGGAACAACTGCACCGGTACCAACTGCCTGACCCCGAAGGGCTTCACGCTGGCCCGGGTGCGCCTGGCCGAGGGCGTGTTCGTGGACCTCTACAACGTCCACACCAACGCCGACTCCGACGACGCGGCGCTCGCCGCCCGCCGCGCCAACGTCGAGCAGCTCTCGGACTTCATCCAGGCCAACTCGGCCGGCAACGCGGTGATCGTCATGGGCGACACCAACACCCGTTACACGCGCACCGGCGACAACATCCGCACGCTGGTGAGCGAGAACGGCCTGACCGACGCGTGGGTGCGGCTCGTCAAGGGCGGCACTCCCCCGGCGGCGGGCAGTGACGCGCTGATGTGCGACGCGACGGCCCCCACCAACGACTGCGAGGTCGTGGACAAGGTCCTCTACCGCGGCAGCGAACTGCTCACCCTGAACGCCACCCGCTACAACAACGACTGGGCGAAGTTCCTCCGCCAGGACGGCAAGCACCTCTCCGACCACTTCCCGCACACGGTCGACTTCTCCTACACCCTGAACCCGTCCCTGCAGGCGAGCGACTTCTTCGGCGGCCCGCACGGCACCGCCTTCAACGACGCCGACGACCTGCCGGCCACGCCCGCGCCCCGCACCCTGACCCTGCGCGGCGGCTCCCGCCTGGACGCGATCGCCCTGACCCACGACGGCGGCAGGGTCCTCACCCACGGCGGCACCGGCGGCACCGCGACGTCCCTGACCCTGGCCGACGGCGAGCATCTCACCGCCGTGAAGCTGACGCAGGGCCAGAGGAGCGGCCGCACGCGGATCTTCTCGGCGTCCTTCACCACGGACAAGGGCCGCACCCTGTCCTCCGGTACGGCGACGTCGGACGCGAAGACCTTCACGGCGCCGTCGGGTTGGCAGATCGTCGGGTTCACGGGGCGCTCCGGCGACGAGATCGACAAGCTGGGGGTGCTGTACGCGCCGATCGACTGACGGTGCGAGACTCCCCCGGTGACACCGCAGCCGCAGGGACCGTACAACCGCAGGGTTCGCCTGGTCGTCGAGGTCCGTGACGACCAGGACGAACTGGAGCTGTCGAGTGAGGTGTTCGGCGCTCAGGGGTGGGGTGCGCGGCCCGCGCGGGACGGCGACTCGGTCACCGTGGACGACGGCTACGCCGGACTGATCGTCGAGATCCCCGTCCACGGCTCCCGCTGGACCGCCCGGTCGACGGCCGTCGAGCAGCTCACCACGCTCGCCAAGCGGCGCAAGCTGGACCTGTGGGTGCGCGAGAGCAAGCTGATCCCGCCCAAGTCCGCCGAGACGCAGACGATTTACCACGTGCACCGCAAGGTGCCGGACGACGCGGGACCCGTCCTGCGGTGGCTGGCCGAGCACTGGGCGGCCGTCGGCGGCCTGGACGTACGCCATACGCTCCAGTTGCGCGGTGAGTACTCCGACGAGCAACGGGAGCGGGCGCTCGCGGAGTTGGGTGCCCGCAACATCGGCGGTCCGCCCTTCGACCCCGAGGCGCACGACATACGCCGGGCGATCGGGCCGCGGCCCGAGGCCGCTTCCACGCAGTGGCGTCAGGATGCCGGCCGGGTCGCGGTGATCGGCGCCGTCGTGCTGGTCTGCGTCGCGAGCGGCATCGCGCTCGGGGCGTTCGGCTCCGCGTGGCGTTTCACCGCGCTGCTCGTCCCCGCGGCCATCTCCTGGCCGGCGGGTGCGTGGATCACCTCGAACGCGCCGCGTCCGAAGCTCGTCAAGCTGGGCTGCGGCCTGATCCTGACGGGCAGCGGGACGTTCGCCGGGTGGATGTGGGGGCGCTCGGAGGACGCGGGGCTGTCCGGGCTGCTCACCGGCCTCGGCATGACCCTCGGCCTCGGGCTCACGGCCTTCGGTCTGTGGTACGCGCTGAGCGCGTCCTGGTTCAGCCGCAACGTGCAGTGGTTCCTCCCCGTCCTCGCCGCACCGCTGCCGTTCGTCATGCCGTGGGTCGGGGCGTTCCTGCACGCCGTCTATCTGGAGGACATGTTCGGGATCCCGGCCGACGCGGTGCATGTGGGCTTCTACTGGCAGTACCTCGTGGCCTTCCGCCCGCTGGCCGTGGCCGTGCTGTTCGTCCTGGGGCTCATCGCGGTGGCCGGCTGGGCCCGGCACTTCAATGTGCAGGCGCCCGTGAGCGGCTTCTTCCGTGTTTCGCTGGTCCTGACCGGGCTGATCGCCGTCCTGACCGTGGTGCAGATCGCCCTCGACGACGTGGAGAAGGCCGCCCATCGCGCGATGGAGGCGGCCGGCGCGGGCCGGCGTCCGCCCGGCTACTTCGGCCTGCGCGCCGAACTCGTCTGCATCCGGCCGCTGGGCGCCGAGACACCCGTCGTCAACGGCCCCGTCCCGACCGGCCACCCGGTCCTGTCCTTCCAGCCGAGCGGCGACACGGTCTGGCTCTGGGACCCCGCCCCGTCCCGCGGCGACGACACCGAGCGCCACGCCCTGCGGCTGCGTGCCGAGGACGTGGAACTGGTGGTCGCCGACGGCAGGCGCTGCTGACGCCGCCTCACTCGCTGCGCAGCACCTCCCCGATCGGCAGCCGCCCCGCCCTGCGCGCCGGCACATACGCCCCCAGCACCGCGATCAGCAGCCCCGCGAGGGCGAGCCCGGTCAGGGCGGGGGCCCGCCAGACGTCCGTCATGTAGGGCGGCAGGCTGATGTCCACCGCGTCCGCCATGCGGGGGATCACCAGCTCGTAGCCGGCCATGCCCAGGGGGATGCCGAGCAGGGAGCCGAGCGCGCCGAGGACGGCCATCGACGTCACCGTCATCGCCGTGACCTGGCGCGGTGTCATGCCGATCGACTTGAGCATGCCCAGGTCGCGCCTGCGGTCGCGGGTGTTGAGGACGACCGTGTTGAAGACGCCGAGGGAGGCGACCGCGGCGAGCATCAGAGTGAGGGCGGACGCCGAGCCGACGATGGTCTGGGTGATGGAGTTGGAGCCCCGCACGTCCGGGGTGATCCCCGCGTCGGCGGCGCGGGCCGCGCGGGCGTAGCCGGACGGATCGGTGCCGTCGCGCAGTTTGACGTGGTAGGCGATGGGCCGCTCGGCCGGGGCCAACACCGTCAGCGTCGGCCAGTCGGAGAGCACGACCCGGGCGTTGCTCTCCATGAACTCCCCTACGACCAGCGCCCTTTCGGTCCGGCCGCCCTTCTCCAGGGTCACCCGCTCGCCGACCCGTACGCCGTTCTGCCGCAGGAAGGCCGAGCCGGCCACGATCTCGCCGCTCGCGCGCATCCAACGGCCGTCCGTGAGCACGCCGTCCAACGGGAGCCGGTCTCCTCGCCGTCCTTCGAGGGTCACCTGATGGGCCGAGCCCGCCAGCCGTACGTCGACCGACGCCCGGGCGGTGACCTCGGCCGCGCCGGGCAACTCGCGCAACAGGGCGTCGAGTTCGCGGTCGTCGTGTTGTGGCTTGATCTCCTTGCCGTGCCGGAAGCTGGAGGTGTAGACCGTCACCTGGTAGGCGTCGCGGCCCGCGTTCCCGAACCGGTCCATGGTCGTCGCGAGTCCGGTCGCGAAGGTCACGGTGGTCACCCCGAGGACCACGGCGGCCAGCGTCAGGACGCTGCGGCCGGGCCGGGCGAACGGCAGGCCCATGCCCAGGCTCACCGGACGCGGCAGCCTGCTGCCGGCCAGCCGGCGCTGGATTCCCAGGGCGCGGCCGACGCGTGGGGCGCTGCCCGCGCTGATCGCCCGCGCCGCCGACATGCCGCGGGCGCGCAGTGCCGGGGCGAGTGCGGCGAGGACGCAGACCGCGGGCATGCCGAGCAGGGTGACGGCGTTCACCCAGATGGAGACGGACACGTTGTCGTGGAGCACTCCCGCGTCCGGACCCATGAACACGAACTCGAAGAAGGGACGCGCGAGCGCATTGCCGAGGAGTGTGCCGAGCGCACAGCCGAGGACCGCCGGCACGGAGACCATCGTGAGATAGACGGCGACCACCTGCCCCGGCGTGAAGCCGAGCGCCTTGAGCACGCCGATGTGCCGGAACCCGGAGATCACCGCGCCGCTGACGACGTTGGCGACGATGAGCACCGCGACGGCGATCCCGAGGATGCCGAAGGCCATCAGATAGGGCGTGTACGCCCGTGCCGAGCTGCTCACCTGGTGTTTGAGGGTGAGATACGTCCGGGAAGCGGTGAGCGCGTCCGCCGGGAGCCGTTCGGTCACCGTGCCGAGCTGTGCGCGCAGCCGGTCGTCCGAGGAGGAGTCCGGGAAGCGGAACAGCATCTGGGTGGCGGTCGGTTCCAGTGCGTCGATCTGCCGGGGCGCGACCCAGGCGTCGGCGGTGCGGCTCAGGTCGAAGGCGAACCCGACGACGGTGAGCGCCGGCCCGCCCGAGCGCATCGGGAGCCGCTTGCCGAGGTCGTCCGGGGTCCAGTCGGACTGCCGGTTCAGCACGACCTCGCCGGGCCTGGTGGCCCAGCGGCCCGCCCACAGGTCGAGCCGGTCCACGGGGCCGTCGGGGTCGGCGCGGCCGACGACCGTGATCTGGGTGCCGAGGCCGAAGCGCATGGCGTCGTCGGGCAGTTCGACCGTGGCCTGCGCGTAGGGGCCCGCGGCTGCCTCGACCCCGGGCTGCCGGGCGGCCCGCGCGAGTTGCTGCGCGGAGACCTTCGCCGGGTCGAACACAGCGGTCACATGCGGGCCGCGCTGCTTGCCGAAGGCCTTGTCGAAGGGCGCGGAAGCCGCGTCGAGCAGGCCGAGGGCGACCACCATGGCCACGGTCGAGGTCAGGGTGACCAGGGTGATGACGAGCGTCTGGAGTCTGCGCCGCCGTACCGCCGCGCGGGCGGCGCGCCACACGGCCCTCATGCGGACGGCTCCAGGGTGTGCTCGCCGGTGACCCGGCCGTCGGCGAACTCGATCAGCCGGCTGGCGCAGCGCCGGGCGAGATGCTCGTCGTGGGTGACCAGGATCAGCGTCTGGCCGATCTGGTTGAGGTCGAGCAGCAGATCCATCACCTGTTCCCCGGAGCGGCTGTCGAGGGCGCCGGTCGGCTCGTCGGCCAGCAGCAGGGCGGGGCGGTTCATCAACGCCCGTGCCACGGCGACGCGTTGGCGTTCGCCGCCGCTGAGGACGGCGGGGTAGGCGTTGCGCCGGTTCCCGATGCCGAGTTCGTCGAAGAGCTCCAGGGCCCGGCGGCGGGCCTGGCGGGCCGGGGTGCCGGTGAGCTGGGCGGCCAGCGCCACGTTGTCCAGGGCGGACAGGTCGTCGATCAGGTTGAAGAACTGGAAGATCATGCCGATCCGGCGCCGCCGGTACAGGGCGAGTCCCTTCTCACTCAACTCCCCGACGTTCTCCCCGTGCACGACGACCGTGCCATCCGTCGGCCGGTCCAGACCGGCGATCATGTTGAGGAGTGTCGACTTGCCGCACCCCGAGGGGCCCATCACCGCGACCGCCTCCCCGGCCCGGATCTCCAGCGACACCCCGGCAAGCGCGGTCGTCTCGCCGTACTCCTTGCGCACGCCGTCGAGCCGTACGACGGCCTCTCCCCTGCTGTCCTCGACTGTCATGGGCAGGACGCTACGAGGCGGACAGGGACCGGGCATCCCTCCCCGGATGACATCTCGCCGGGCGCCTCATCCCACGGATGCAGGGCCTGCGTCTCCGGGCCGATGCGTGCGCGGGGAATCGTCTGCCAGGGTTGACCCATGGGGGACTGGGAGACGAACGGGCCGGCGGCGGCATTCGCGGTGGCGTGCGCGGCCGTACTGGCCCTGTCCGTGGCGCTGCTGCGGACGCGGCGCCGCTGGCGGCAGGCCGTCGGGGAGCGCGGCTGGCTGCTGGAGCGGGAACGGGAGAGCGCGGCGCGCACGGCGGTCTCGGCCGAACGCGACCGTATCGCCCGCGAGTTGCACGACATCGTCAGCCACAACGTCAGCCTCATGGTCGTCCAGGCCGGCGCCGCCCGCGAGGTCATGGGCACCATGCCGGACGAGGCGTCGGCGGCGCTGCGGGCGGTGGAGGACGCGGGCCGCGGCGCGATGACGGATCTACGGCATCTGCTGGGGCTGCTCGCCCCGTCGCCGAGCGGCGAGGACGACGACGGCGACGACGGCGCGGACGGCCACGCGAGTGATGCCTCCGACCTCGCCCCGCAGCCCGGCATGGACCGGCTCGGACAGCTCGTCGACCGGGTGTCGTTCGCGGGGCTGCCGGTCGAGGTCCGGATCTCCGGCGAACCCCGCCCGCTGCCGCAGGGCATCGACGTCACGGCGTACCGCATCGTGCAGGAGGCCCTCACGAACGCGCTCAGACACGGCGACGGCGGCAAGGCAGAGGTCACGGTGCGCTACGCGGACCACGCGCTGCGCGTGGAGGTCCTGAACACCGGGCCGAGCGTGCTGACCGGCGCAGCCCCGAAGGAGCCCCGGCCGGTACCACGGCACCGGGACGGCACCGGGCGCGGACTGCTGGGGCTGCGGGAGCGGGTCGCCGTCTACGGCGGTGACCTGGACGCCCGCCGTCGGCTGGGCGGCGGTTACCGCGTCCGGGCGCGCATCCCCCTGGACCGCCCATGACGACACCGGTGACCGAGCCGGCGCCGCGCGTGCTCATCGTCGACGACCAGACACTGATCCGCACCGGCTTCCGGCTGATCCTGACCGCGCGCGGGATCGAGGTGGTGGGCGAGGCGGCGGACGGCGTGGAGGCGGTGTCGCTGGCACGCGAACTCGGCCCGGACGTGGTGCTGATGGACATCCGCATGCCGAACATGGACGGCCTTGACGCCACCCGCCGCATCCTCCAGCAGGCTCCGCTCTGCCGGGTGTTGATCCTCACCACCTTCGACCTGGACCGCTACGTCTACACGGCGCTGTCGATCGGAGCGAGCGGCTTCCTGCTCAAGGACGTCACACCCGAGCACCTGGCGGCGGCCGTACGTCTGGTCAGCACCGGCGACGCCCTGCTGGCTCCTTCCATCACCCGCCGCCTGGTGGAACGCTTCGCCGCGGACGCCGCCACCCACGCACCCGCCGTCCCCGCCGACCTGGCCGCCCTGACACCCCGCGAGCGGGAGGTCCTGACCCTCCTGGGCCGGGGCCTGTCCAACACGGAGCTCGCCGCTCATCTCACCCTGAGCGAGGCCACGGTGAAGTCCCACGTGGCCCGCATCTTCGCCAAGCTGTCGCTCAGGGACCGCGCCCAGGCCGTCGTCCTGGCGTACGAGACGGGGCTGGTCCGGCCGGGCACGGCCGGCGACCACTAGCATCCTGCCTAGGCACTTTAGGTTTCCGTACTCGAAGGACGCACCCCATGGCCCGCGCAGGACTCACCGCCGACCGGCTCGCGGCGGCGGCCGCCGACCTCGCCGACGAGGTCGGGTTCGAGAACGTCAGCCTGTCCGCGCTGGCCCGGCACTTCGGCGTGAAGGACGCGAGCCTGTACTCGCACGTCAAGAACCTCCAGGACCTGCGGACACGGGTCGCCCTGCTGGCCGGCGGCGAGATGATCGACCGGATCGCCGCGGCCGTGGCGGGACGCGCCGGCAAGGACGCGCTCGGCGCCTTCGCGGACGCCTACCGGGAATACGCCCTGAAGCACCCGGGCCGGTACGCCGCGACCCAGATCCGAATCGACCAGTCCCTCGTCGCCGACGCCCCCGCCATGCGCCGCACCGCCGAGATCACCTACGGCATGCTCCGCGCCTACGGCCTGGAGGAACCCGACCTCACCGACGCCGTCCGCCTGCTGCGCAGCACCTTCCACGGCTACTGCGCCCTGGAGTCCACGGGCGCATTCGGTGCCCCCCGGGACGTACGCGAGTCCTGGGACCGCGCCATCGACGCCCTGGACGTGGCCCTCGCCAACTGGCCGCGTGGCGAGGGGCACCGGCCCTTGCCCCAGGGGCCACGCTGACCACTTAGACTGGAAGCTTCGCGGAGGTCACACGCCGCCACGACGGGGGAGGGAAAGCGTCTTGTCCCAACAGCAGCTCGGACGCGGCCCCTTGAGGCCCCGTCGGCTCGACCCGGCACCGCCCACTCCCGACGCGGACCACCCCGACGCCTCGCCCCCGGCGCGCTTCGTCGGCTGGCTCGGCGGCCTCGGGGCCGCGGCCGCCGGGTACGGCGTGTTCCAGTTCCTGTTCAGTGTGCTGCCGGACTCCATCGACGGTTCGGCCGCCCGGTATCTGATCTCCGGGGTCAGCGGGATCGGCACCTTCGTCGCGGCCTGGCTGGCGGCGGGGCTGCTGCGGGCGCGGGCAGCGGCCGCCGGCTCCGCTCCGCCTCCCACCGTGGGGCCCGGCGCGATGGCCCCGGGCGCGCCCGGCCCGCTCCCTGCCGTGTTCGCCACCGCCTACGACACCCTCGTCGACCAGGTGTCCGTCGTGGACGACCCGGAGCACGGGCGGCTCACCGGCTGGCCGCACTCCCTCGGGGAGGACACGCCGTCGCGGCCCACCCCCGTCGGCACCGCCTATGGCCTGCACATCATGCTCGACCTCGGGGTGCCCGAGGGACGGCTGAGCACCGGCGATCTGGTGGACACACTGTGGCGGCTGCGGCTCCCGGACGGCGGCTGGTCGGCGCGCTCGCAGGGCTCCGAGGCCCGGCCGGAGGTCACCGCGCTGGTGCTGGGGGCGCTGGCCCGGGCGGGCGCGTCCGCCGAGCGGCTGACGGCCGAGGTGGACCGGTGCACCGACGGGTTCACCCGGCAACTCGACCGCGCCGGGCGGGAGTCCACCCATGTCGTGACGACGGTACTGCGCGGCCTGCTGCGTGCCGCGCCCCGCTCCGAGGTACTGCCCCTGCTGCGCGAGGCCCTCGCCGACGGCGCGATCGGCGACCCTCGCCGCGACCATCTGCGCTGCTGGGGCTACCGGCTGCAGCCGCCGTACGGCAGGCCGTCCCCGCTCCACACCGCGCAGGCCGTCGTGGCCCTGGACCGGGCCGCCCGGGTGCTGGGCGAGGACGGCGACGCACGCGCCGAACGCGCCCGGGCCGCACGTGAGGACGGCATCCGCTGGCTGCTGTCGTGCCCGGACGCGCCGCACGACACCTGTCCGGATCTGGCGAACCTCCATGAGGAGGTGCGCCGCCCGCGCACGGACGACCCCGCGCGCCACGAGGTGCTGAACGTACGGCACTTCACCGCTTCCTGGCTGGCCCGTGCCCTGCTCTCGCCGAGCGCGCTGGAGATCGCCCGGGCCGAAGGCCTGGAGGAGGAGCTTCGGGTACGGCTGGAGGGGGCCGTCGCAGCGGTGTGGGCGGGACAGACCGACGGCATCTGGCTGTGGGCGCGGGACGCGGCCACCGAGCGCAGGCGGCCGATGTGGATGACCTATCAAGGTCTGTCGGCGCTGCGTGCGCATGCCGTATGGATGTACCAGCCGCGTGGCTGAAGTCGGTTGTGACGAGCGGGCGTTGGAGGATGAGTGCATGGGCGGTCGGCAGGTCCTGGCGGCACGGAGGCTGCTGGACGGGTCGCTGGACGGTGAACTGCCCGAGCACGAACTGGTGGCCGCGGCCCGCGCGGTCGTCACCGAACTCGGCTCCCCCGAGAGGCTGTTGGAGCTGATCTCCGAACTCGCCTCGGGCGAGGGGGATCCGGACGCCTGCGCCCGTCTGTCGTACCGGCATGTCCTCGGCTTCGACAAGCTGCTGCTGATCGACGGCGGACCGCGGCAGATGCTGCGCGCACATGTGTGGCATCCCGGCGCCGGGGCGATCGGCAAGGAGGACATCCACAACCACCGCTCACCGCTGGCGTCCTATGTCGTACGCGGCCGACTGGCCATGGAGCTGTACGAGGTCGGTGACGGCGGCATCGCGGCAGCGCGCTACGAGGAGTCGCTGGCGCAGCGGTCGGCGAACTGGGTGCTGGAGCCGGCGGGCCCGGCGCAACTGCGACTGACGCATCTCGGCCAGTACGCGGCGGGCAGCTCCTACGCCCTGCCCGCGCACACCCTCCATCGGGCCTGGTGCGACACGGACCGGCCGACGGTGACGCTGTTCCTGGAGACGGGCGCCGAACGACGGCCGCACACCGATGTGTTCACGGCGGCGGGCCCGCATCCGGGCGCGGTCGCGAAAGTGCCGTTGACGACGGCGGAGTATCTGGGGGCGCTGCGGGAACTGGCGGAGCAGCTCAGAACTCTGTGAAAGCCTGCCGGACGATGTCGAGGTTGTACTCGTCGATCTCGACGGTCGTCAGCTCGGCACGGGCGAGCCAGGCGTGGTCCTGGTCGGGCTCGGGCAGGGTGATCGCCCGAGTCAGGGGCCTGACCAGGAAGTTGTCCTGCCAGTTCTTGATCTCGTGCCCTCGGTAGTCGCTGAGGAAGGAGGACTCGCCGACCTTGCGGACGATCTCGGCGAGCAGGCCGGTCTCTTCCTTCAGCTCGCGCAGGGCGCCGTCCTCGGGGCTCTCGCCGGGCTCCAGCTTTCCGCAGGGAACGCCCCACACCCGGGGCAGGAACCGCTCCTTCTCGCTGCGGCGCACCAGAAGCACCCGCTGTTGGTCGTCCATCACGACGGCGGCCGCCAGTCGCCTGTCGCCGGGGATGTCCATGGTCATGGTTCCTCGGTCCCTCGCCGGTGATGAGTCCAAAGGGTGTGATACCCGGGAAAGAGTCAAGGCTAACAGGAACCTACGGCTCGTCGCTGTGAGTCACGTCGCTCCGAGCCGCTTCGCCGTCGACCGCCTCGCCATGAGCCGGCTCGCTGCGGTGGCTGAGCGCGTCCACCTCGCCGTAGGACGGGACGACCCCGCGCGGCGTGCACCCCTCGCGGATCTCCAGCGCGGTCTCCAGCGCCGCGCCCAGCGCCCGCCGGTACAGCAGCGAGCCCAGGCTGACTCTCCGGACGCCCAGGTCGGCGAGCTGGGGAAGGGTGGGGCCGGTCGGGGAGTAGAGGACGTTGAGGGGGACGTCGAGGTGTTTCACCAGGGCGGCGATCTCATGGGGTTCGGTGAGTCCGGGCACCAACACCCCGTCGGCACCCGCCTGTTGGTAGGCGTCCAGCCGGGCCCTGGTGTCCCCCTTGTCCCCCTCTCCCAGCCAGTATGTGTCGGTGCGCGCGTTGACGAAGAGTCCGGGTGCGGCGGCCTTGACGGCGGCGATCTTCGCGGCGTGCAGCGCGGGTGAGCCGAGACCGTCCTCCAGGTTGATCCCCACGGCCCCCACGGCCACGAGTTCCCGGGCGAACTCCCCCACCTCGTCCGGGTCCTCGCTGTAGCCGTCCTCGGCGTCGACGGAGAGGAGGTACGGTCCCGAGCCGAGGGTGAGGGCCAGCCGGAGGGTCTCGTCGCGGGTGGCCGACGCCCCGTCCGGCAGGCCCACGGCGGCGGCCACGCCGAGGCTGGTCGTGCCGACCGCGCGAAAGCCACGGACGGCGAGCGCCGCGGCGGAGGCGTGGTCCCAGGCGTTGGGGAGCAGCAGGGGCTCATCGCCTCGGTGGAGTTCGGCGAAGGTGGTCACGACGGTCTCCCTGTGCGGCGGCGGTCTTCCGTTCCTGTTCGCAACGCTAGGCCCCGGTCACTTCGGTGCAGACCGAAGTGACGTGCGGCGCACGCGGCCCGGGGAAGGTCGTAATGTTGCGGCGATCATCACCGCGACACGTACGACTCGGGGGAACACATGGCCATTCACCGACCGGGGCTGCCGGAGGACCTTCCGTCCGGGGAGGTGCTGTGGGCGCGGTGGGCGTTGATCGCTTCCGTCGAGGCGACGGCCTCGGCGGAGGAGACGCCGACCGTTCACAGGACCGGCCACTGGATCGACGAGGACGGCCTGCACTGGGACGACTGCGGCTGCACCTGGTGGATCATGTCGCGGATGGGCGAGGGCCGGTTCGTGCTCTACGGCGAGGACGAGTCGAGCGACGTGAAGTGGCACGAGCCGCCGATCGACATGCTCGCGGGAGGCCCCGACTGGCTGCCCTACGAGGAGCTGCGCGACCGGCTCGAGGGGTACGAACTGGGCTGCGTCTACTGGTACGAGAACGGGGCCTGGAGCCGGGCGCCCTACCCCGACAGCCTCAAGGACGACGGCCTGGACTGCGGCCTCAGCGACTTCGTCGACCGTGACGCCGTGCTGAGGGCGCTTGAGGTCCACATCGACGGCACGGCCCCCGGCCCGGGCGCGGCCGACGTCCTGGCCGAGGCCGAGGCATACCGGCTGGACGCACCGCTGCTGCTGGAGCGACTGCGCCCGACCGACGCCGACGGCGACCCACGGGACCTGCCCGCCGTCGCCAGGTCACTCGACCGCGCGGGCCTCTCCGGGCGGAGCACGGCCAGGCGGGACAAGCCCTAGTTCGTCCGGGGAGACCGCTCAGGCCCGCACGCCGACACCCTCGCCGTCCCTCAACCGTGCCCGGACCTCACGGCCGTCGCTCCAGCGGACGCAGATCCCGTCCTCGCCGTCCAGGTGCACGGTCACCAGTTCGTCCAGCGGCATGGGTTCCGGTTCGGCCGTGAGGCGGGCGAGGGCGACGAAGAGGGTGGGGCGGTCGCCGGTGACGCCGGTGAGGTCGTCGTCGAGACCGGCGGCGGGGCGCAGTTCCGCGCGGACGCCGTCGTGGCCGGCCCAGCCCGTGACCCGCACCGGCGTTCCCGCCTCCGCCCCCGCCACCAGATGGGCCCGTACCTCCGCGGCCCCGTGTGCGAGCACCACGCTGGTGACCCGGACCCCGTCGCCGACCGAGTGCCGCGAGGCGGCCCAGCCCTCCCCCACGCCCAGCGGCACGATGTCCGTGCGGCTCGGGTCGTCGCCGACGATCACGCTGTTGTCGTACGCCGGTGCGGGCCGCGTCGCCGTCGAGTAGGCGAGGCGCGTGTAGTACGGGTCGTAGCGGACGTCCTCGCTGCCGTGGTTGTGGAGGCGGACCAGGCCGTCCGAACTCGTCGACTGCAGAAGCCAGTTGGGGGCGGCGATCGCGGTGACCGCGTCCGCGCGCTCGGCGGGGGCGGGATCCTCGGCCGCCGTCCACACCTCGTGGTCGGCCGGGAGGAGCAGGCCGAGGAAACCCTTGCTCGCCCAGTAGGGGGACGCCGGGCCCGAATAGCCTTGCAGGAGCGCCTCGTCGGGGCCGTGCCAGCCGAGGGTCAGCAGCCCGTTCGCGTCCACCGCGCCCCGTTCCAGGAAGTACTTCAGCGCGCCCGAGGCCAGTCGGCGTGTCTCCCCCGGCGACAGCGGGGTACGGCCCGTCAGCGCGCCCAGCCACAGCGGGGCCGTGGTCGCGAAGCGGTAGGTCAGGGAGCGGCCCTGGTGCATCGGGGCGCCGTCGCCGCCGAACAGGCGGGCGTAGTCCTCCAGGTGGCGGGCGAGCCTGCCGCCGTACAGGTCCAGAAGGCGTTCGTCGCGTTCGAGCCAGGCGTGCAGCACCGGGTACAGGTGCATGGCCCAGCCGTTGTAGTAGTCGAACTTACGGCCGTCGCCGTCCGTGTACCAGCCGCCGCCGACGTACCAGTCCTCGATCCGTTCCAGCCCGCGCTCGATCGCCTTGCGGGAGGCGTCGGCCTGGTGGCCGGTCTCCTGGAGGAAGCCGCCCACGGTCACCGGGAACAACTCCCAGTTGCAGGGCCATGCTTCGGCGGTCAGCGCGTCCCCGAGCCAGGCCGCCGCGCGCTGCCGCACCCCCTCGTCCAGTCGGTCCCACAGCAGGGGCCGGGTCAGTCGCAGCGCGAGCGCGATCGACGCCGCCTCGACCAGGGGCTGGCCGCGGTCCTCGATGCGCGGCCAGACACCGGCGACGCCGGCCGCGAGGCCGTCGGCGTAACGCTCCAACGCCGTCTCGTCCCGGCGGAACGCCGCCAGCAGGAACGTGCGGGCGTAGCCCTCCAGGCCGTCGGAGAGGCGGCCCGACCAGCTCTCGTGGTCGCCGGGGAAGTGGTAGAGCGCGCGGTCCTCGGTGGCGTACGGCTCCACCGCCGCGAGCAGGGCGTCGGCGGCGGTCTCCCAGTGGGCGCGGGTGTAGCCGGTGCGGGGGCTGCGGGTGCGGTCGTCCGGGGGCAGGTGCATCGGTCTCTTTCCTGGCGGCTCGGTTCAGGCCTGGGGCGCCCCGGTTCCGGTCGGGACGCCCCAGGGGTTTCATCCCACCCGCACCAGGCCCTGTGGCACCAGATGCAGGGCGACGAGTTCTTCGCGGACCAGGCTCGCGTACACGGTGGCGCCGTGTACCGAGGTGTGGGTGTTGTCCCGCTTCTCGTTGTAGAGGTACAGCGCCTTGGAGGCCTCGACGCCGAGCGACTCCACCAGCGCCTTGGTCTTCGCCGTCAGGTCGATCAGGGGCACGTCCCGGGCGGCGGCGACCGAGCGGACCACCGAGGGGTGATCCACGCCCAGGCCGTTCACCAGCAGGGCGGTGCCGTTGTTGAGGGTGCCGTCGGAGTTGAACCAGCGGCGGACGACGGGAGTCACGAGGACCGGCTCGCCTCCCTTCTCGCGGACACCGGCCACCAGTGTCTCCAGATTCGCGCGGTACGTCGCCTCGTCGGTCGTCTTGTCGTTGTGGGCGAGCTGGATCAGGACGAGGTCGCCGGGGCGGATCCGCTGCTGGACGGCGGCGAACAGGCGTGCGTCGGCGAGGTAACTGACGGTGCTCTCACCGGAGTCGGCGTAGTTGGCGACGGACAGGCCCCTGCGCAGGTACTGCGGGAGTTGCTGACCCCAGCCGGAGTACGGCTCGCCCGGCTGGTCGCAGACCGTGGAGTCGCCGACGAGGAAGAGCCGGCGGGTCCGGTGCGCCGGGGTGACCTCGATGCCGGCCAGGGCGGGGGCCGCACCGCCCAGCACGAGGTCCAGGCCGGGGGTGCCCTCGGCGCCGGTCGGCTCGCCCTCCGGTGTACGGACGTTCACGGTGAAACTGCGGGCGACGCGCTCACCGGCCGCGACGGCCGTATCGGGGAGCAGGGCGCGACGGGTCTCGCCGCTGACGCTCGTGCTCGACGCGGCCTCGCCGCCCAGGAGGACCTTGACGTCGTAGGTGCCGGGCGGGACGTCGAAGTGGCAAGCGGTGGCGGTGCAGTCGCCGTGAATCCTGGCCTGGGCACGGGCGGGGCCCGCCGTCAGCAGGGCGCCCAGGGTGGCCGCCACCAGTACGGCGGTGCTGAAACGTCTCATGCGCGACTCCTCGCTCGACCGGTCCCGGCGTGCGCCTGGACCGTACCCGTTTCGACAAGCGCTTTCTAGATCGCGGCACCACTTCGCACAATTGCCCAGTACCGGCTCGCCACAAGCCCTTTCGCGAAATCGATTCAACTGTCACCCTGCACAACACCCGCACCCCACACTCCGAAGGAGGCACCCCCATGTCCGGATCCACTGGAAGATCCGTTCGCCGCCGCACCTTCGTCCTCGGCGCCACGGCCGCGGCCGGCACGGCGGCCCTCGCCGGTACGGCACGCGCCGCGGCCTTCGGCTGGAGCGACGACGGTTCGAACTACGTCGTCGACACCGGCGCCAACCTCGTCTTCAAGGTCAGCAAGACCAACGGAGACCTGACCTCGCTGGTCTACCGCGGCACGGAGTACCAGGGCTACGGCGGCATGAACTCGCACATCGAGTCCGGCCTCGGCGCCTCCACCGTGTCCGTCAGGCAGTCGGGTTCGACGATCCTGATCTCGGTCGCGTACGGCACTCTGCGGCACTACTACGCGGCCCGCAGCGGCGAGAACAACGTCTACCTGTGGACCAACAAGGCCGACACGTCCGTCTCCGCGACCCGCTACATCCTGCGCGTGAGAAAGGGCCTGTTCCTCAACGACGAGCCCGACTCCTACACGTACACCAGCAGCACCATCGAGGCCTCGGACGTGTTCGCGAAATCCGACGGCCAGACCCGCTCCAAGCACTACTCCAGGCGCCGGGTGATGGACTACGACTACATCGGCTGGACGGGCAGCAACGTCGGCCTGTGGATCGTGCGCAGCAACCACGAGAAGGCGTCCGGCGGCCCGTTCTACCGCTGGACGGGCAGCAACGTCGGCCTGTGGATCGTGCGCAGCAACCACGAGAAGGCGTCCGGCGGCCCGTTCTACCGCTCGCTGCTGCGCCACCAGAGCGCGGACGGCGGCGGCCTCTACGAGATCCTGTACTACGGCCAGAACCAGACCGAGGCCCAGCGCTTCGGCCTCCAGGGCCCCTACGTCATCGCCCTCACGGACGGCGGGGCGCCCTCCTCCTCCCTGTTCCCGGGCACGCTCACCACCTCGTGGGCGGACTCGCTCGGCATGTCCGGGTACGTCGGCGCGGGCGGGCGCGGTCGGGTGGCCGGGGTCGGGATCTCCGGGCGGAACACGGCGTACCCGTACACGGTCGGGCTCGCCAACTCGGCGGCGCAGTACTGGGGTTCGGCGCGGTCTTCGGACGGCTACTTCTCGATCGGGGGTGTGCTGCCGGGGACGTACAGCCTGACGGTCTTCAAAGGCGAACTCGCCGTGTACACGGGCTCGGTGACGGTCTCGGCCGGTGGCACGACCACCCTCAACACGATCGCGATCCCGTCCTCGAACGACCCGGGCAACGCGAGCGCCATCTGGCGGATCGGCGACTGGAACGGCACACCGAGCGGCTTCAAGAACGCCGACCTGATGACGTACGCGCACCCCTCCGACGTCCGCGCCGCCTCCTGGACGGGCAACGTGGTCGTCGGCAACAACGAGACGGCGTCCTTCCCCTGCTACCTGTGGAAGGACGTCAACAGCGGGATCCTGGTGTACTTCAAGCTGACGGCGGCCCAGGCGGCGGCCGCGCACACCCTGCGGATCGGGGTGACGACGGCGTACGCCAACGGCCGGCCGCAGGTCGCGGTCAACGGCACCTGGACGTCCGCGATCCCCTCCCCGCCGGCCCAGCCGAACACCCGGTCGCTGACCAACGGCTCCTACCGGGGCAACAACCACACGTTCACCTACAGCGTGCCGGCGTCCGCCTGGCAGACGGACACCGGCCAGTACAACGTGCTGCGGATCGACGTGGTGAGCGGTTCGGGGACCACGGGCTATCTCAGCGCGGGCACGGCGATCGACGCGATCGACCTGCTCGTCTGACGGCATCTCACGTTCCGCGCGTCCACTGCTGGTTGGTTCCGCCGTTGCAGGTGTAGGTGATGATCGCGGCGGAGTTGGCGGTGGACGCGCCGTTCACGTCCAGGCACTCGCCGCTCGCGCGGGAGACGACGCTGACGTAGGAGCCGGTGGTGGTGAGCGACCACTGCTGGCCGGTGGCGGAGACGTTGCAGCTCTCCTGGGTCACCGTGCTCGCGTTCTCCTGGACGCACAGGGAGCTGTGCCGTGTCACAAGCTGGTAGTAGCCGCTGCCGACGGACTTGAACCAGTACTTCTGGTTGGTGCCGCCGTTGCAGTCGTACTGCTTGAGCTGGGCGCCCGCCCACTGGGACTGGCCGGTGACATCGGCGCAGCGCCCGCTGTGCCGGGCGACGAGGGTGTTGTACGTGGCGCCGGCTCCGCTGATCGAACCGGTGGCCGTGTCGACGGTGACCTCCGGGGACCAGGACATCGACATCGAGGTCGAGGAGGGGAAGGTCAGCGGCAGCCAGACGTAGCGGGAGTCGTTGACGGTGCCGCCGAAGGAGTTGCCCCAGCGGTCGCCCAGGTAGAGGTACGACGTGGTCGAAGTGCCCTGCACCGGGAGGACGTACGCGGTCTGCGAGCCGTAGGCCGTGGAGTCGCCGACGTTCGTCATCGCGGTCCACGGACCGGCGATGTTCGTGGCGGTGGCGTACTGCTGCTGGTTGGGGCTCCAGCCGGTGGCGCCCGAGGTCAGCATGAAGTAGACGCCGTTCCGCTTGAACAGGGCCGGTGCCTCGCGATGGCCGCCGTGCCAGGGGTCCGCGACCAGGGCGGCGATGCCCGTGTAGTCGCTGGTCAGGCGGTAGATCTGGAGGTCGTAGTTCTCGCGGGCGGCGGAGACCATGTAGCCCGTGCCGTCGGTGTCGACGAAGACCGTGATGTCGCGGGACATGTGCTGGCCGAGCGGGCGGAAGCTGCCCTGCCAGGTGTAGTTCCCGTCCACGGTGTCGGAGACGGCGACGGCGGCGCGGGCCTCGCTGTAGTCGGTGCCGTTCTCCTTGTGCATCCACATGACGAACTTGCCGGTGGCGGCGTTGTACATGACCTTCGGGCGCTCGATGTTGGCGGTGGCCAGCTCGGACGCGCTGGACTGGGTCAGGACGTGGTTCCTGAACTCCCAGTTCTTCAGGTCGGTGGAGCGGTAGGCGTCGACGTAGCGGAAGGTGTTGTCGGCGTTGCGGTGCTCGCCGAACCAGTAGTAGTACGAGCCGACCTTGAGGACACCGCCGCCGTGGGCGTGCACGGGGTTGCCCAAGGTGTCGGTGAACTGCGTGCCGGTGGTGACCGTCTGAGGTGCCGCCTGGGCGGGGCCGGCGGTGGCCAGGGCGCCGGCCAGGGACAGACACACGGCGAGCAGCAGCGCGTACGTACGTCTCATCTCAGGCCCTCTCCTTCACGGGCGCGGCGGTCGTGTCCGCCGCTGTGTCCGCCACGGGTATGCCGAAGTCCGGGGTGCCGTCCGGGTTCCAGTTGAGGCGCTGGACACGGGTGTGGCGGTTGGGGTCGTTGAGGGGGTCGCCGACGATCTCCTTGTACTGGCGGGCGTGGTAGACGAGCACGTCGCTGCGGCCGTCCTCGGCGACGGTGAAGCAGTTGTGGCCGGGGCCGTACTGCTTGGTGGTGTCGTTCGTGGTGAAGACCGGGGTCGGCGACTTGGACCAGCTCCCCGGGTCCATGAGGTCGGCGTCGGCGTCGGCGGTCAGCAGGCCCATGCAGTAGTGCCAGTCGGTGGCGGACGCCGAGTACGACATGAACAGGCGGCCGTTGCGGGCGATGACGGAAGGTCCCTCGTTGACCTTGAACCCGATGCACTCCCAGTCGTACTCCGGGGTGGTGAGCCGGACTTGGGGGCCGGTCAGGGTCCAGGGGTTCGCCATCTTCGACAGGAAGATGCCGGTGTTGTTGTCCATGCCGGGCTCGTGCTGGGCCCAGGCGAGGTAGCGGCTGCCCCGGTGGGTGAAGGTGGTGGCGTCGAGGGAGAAGGTCTCCCACGCCGTCTTCAACTGGCCCTTCTCCACCCAAACTCCCTGGAAGGGATCGCGGTGGGAGTTCTCCAGCACCCAGATGCGGATCTTCCACACGTCCTCGGCGGGAGCCGCGGCGAAGTAGATGTACCATTTGCCGCCGATTCGGTGGATCTCCGGCGCCCAGATGTGGGCACCCATGTCGCCGGTCGCGTGCTTGGTCCAGATGACCGACTCGGCGGCGGTCGCGAGGCCGGCGAGGGTGCGGGAGCGGCGCAGGATGATGCGGTCGTACTCCGGGGCGGTGGCGGTGAAGTAGTAGAAACCGTCTGCGTGACGGTGGATGTGCGGGTCGGCGCGGTTGCGGACGAGCGGATTCACGTACGGGGCGGCCTTCGGCGGGGCGGCGTGCGCGACGCCGGGGACGGCCGAGGCGGCGGCGAGGGCGCCGGCGGCCGCGGCGCCCTTCAACAGCAGCCTGCGGCTGGGGACTTCGGGCAGGTCGTCTTCGCGGCTCATGCGGACTGCCTCTCGGGTTCACATGGGGGGAGTGTTCGAGATGACGGACGCAATCTGTCATTCCGAACGCCGAAAAGGTAAGGGCGTGCCACCGGGAGGTCAACGGGTTCGACGGGACGGGAGAGAGCGCTTTCTCCGGATGGGCGATTTTCTGTTATCGGCCGCTGTCCCGCCCGTCTCCTATGACGTGCGCAGTCTCACTCACAGAACAGCAGCGGCCGCCGGCGCCCTGACAGCGATGGCCGCCCTGGCCGTCACCGCTCCCCCGGCGGTGGCAGCCGGCCCACGGGACGTATCCGCCGACGTTCTTGGGGGCCGGGACGTAACGCTCAGCGGCGACACGGTGGTGACCGTGCCGGCCGGAACGACGACATACGGCGGTGTGTTCCGCGGCGAGGGCACACTCACCGTGCGCGGCACCGGGACGCTCGTCCTCACCAGGGACAGCGACTTCACCCTGCCGAAGTCCCGGCAGCGGCAGCAGGTGAGCGTCCTCGGCGGCAACCACCCGTACGTCACGACGACCCACCCGGACCCGCCCGCGATCACGGTGGAACGCGGAGCCACCCTGCAGTACGGCGACGGCGGTACGGCCGGGCTGATCGGCCACTTCCCCTACGGCACCCCGGCGTTCCGGCTCAACCAGGACAACATCCGGGTCGACGGCACACTGCGGCTGTCGCTGAGGAGCGCCTACAACCTGGGCACCATCAGCGGCTCCGGGCTCATCACCCAGCCGCGTTTCCTGTGGGGCACCTGGGACCTGTCGGGCACCCACCCCTTCTCCGGGGTGATCGACAACGGCACGCAGGTCAACGCCGGACGACCGGAGTTCGCGACGTCGCTGCCGAACGTGCGCAAGATCCTCAACCAGGGCACCTTCACCGTGGACACCCCGCTGGGCCGGACCGTCACCATGGGCATGGACTTCTACCAGCGCGAGTACGGCAGCGACATCAACGTCCAGTCCCGGCCGGGCGGCAAGGTCGTCCTCACCGGTCAGTACCGCTGGTCCGACCGGGGCGGCGACACCGATCCCTCGCTCAGCGACCCGGCCCTGAACTGGACGCCCGCGCGCAAGAACGTCAACAAGCGCGGCACCAACATCAAGGGCGCCGACGTCCAGTGGGGCGACGGGACGACGAACGAGATCTTCATGCCCGGTACCGCCGAGACCGTCTACATCAACCTCCTCGCGGCACGCTCCCGTTCACGGCTCACCTTCGACTACGACGGCCCTGTCACGCTGGGCGCGCCCATCGGCGGCGGCAGGTTCCACGACACGCTGTCCGCACCCGGAGCCGGCGACATCGTCATCAAGGGCACGCGCGGCAACGACGTCACGTTCGCCGCGGTGCAGTACTACGACGGCTCGACGACGGTCGGCAAGGGCGCGGTGCTGCGCCTGGGCAGCGGCAGACGGGGCGGCGACGGCGGGCTGTACACCCGGGGCGCGCTCAGCAAGGTCGTGAACGACGGTTCGCTGGTGCTGAACAACGTCGACAAGCCGCTGTCCCTGTCGCGGATCAGCGGCAGCGGGTCGCTCACCCAGACCGGGTCCGCGACGTCGACGCTGACGGGCGGGGCGGTGACGTACACCGGCCGCACGACGGTCGAGCGGGGCACGCTGGCCCTGCGCGGCGGCGCGACACTCGCCCGCAGCAGGGGGATCACGCTCAGCTCACCGAACTCCCGCCTGGACGTGGGCACTTCGGGCCTGCACGTCACGACGACACTGACCGGCAAGGGCACCGTGCGGGGCGCGGTGACGAACGACGGCGTCGTCACGAGCGGCCCGGCCGTCTCCGGTGACTACACGCAGACGCCGAAGGGTGAACTGGTGCTGCGCCAGGGCTCGTTGAAGGTGACGGGCGCGGTACGCCTGGCCGGGGACCTGGACCTGGCGTCCCTCGCCGGGGCGACCACGCCCGCCCGGAGCATCACGGTCCTCGACCACCGGGGCCGGGCGCGGACGACCGGCACCTTCGCGGGCCTCGCGGAGGGCGCGAAGCTCCAGCTCGGCGACACCGCCTACCGCATCTCCTACCGGGGCGGCGACGGCAACGACGTGGTCCTCACGGCCGTCACCGCGAGCCCCTCCCCCGGCTCCGGCAGCCCGCGCACGGCAGCCGACACCTCCCCCGGCCCGCGCACCGCGTCCGCCGCGGACAGCGGCCTCGGCTGGTGGCCCTACGTCCTCGCCGCCGGGCTGCTCGTGGGGCTCGCCATGCCGGCGACACTGCGCAGGCGAGGAGAGGGGCGGGGGCCGGGGCTGCTGCGGGGACGGGGACGGCGGCGGGGAGGCCGGCACGCGGCACAGGGCCGGTGACCGCCTCAGGGGGCGACTTTCGGGGCCCACGGCCGGTGACCGCCTGCGGGGGCGACTTTCGCGGCCCACGGCCGGTGACCCGGCGCGAGCCGTTGAAGCCCACGGCCAGTCCCCCCGGCGCGAGGCCGTTGAAGCCCACGGCCCGTGACCCCCGGTGCGAGGCCATTGAGGCCCACGGCCCGTGACCCCCGGTGCGAGGCCATTGAGGCCCACGGCCCGTGACCCCCGGTGCGAGGCCATTGAGGCCCACGGCCGGCCAGCGCCCCGGGCGCACCCCTCCCCGCCGTCTCACATCCCGGTCACCCGTCCCGCCTCGACTACCGTCGTCACCATGACCAGCACCATCACCCTCGCCGAAGCCCTCGCCGCCGGGACCGTCGTGCTCGACGGCGGCATGTCCAACCAGCTCGAGTCCGCCGGGCACGACCTGAGCGACGAGCTGTGGTCGGCGCGGCTGCTCGCGGAAGTGCCGGAGGCGATCACCGAGGCGCACCTCGCCTACTTCGAGGCGGGCGCCGACGTGGCGATCACCGCCAGCTACCAGGCCACGTTCGAGGGGTTCGCCAAGCGCGGCGTCGGGCGCGAGCGGGCGGCCGAACTGATCGCGCTCAGCGTGGAGCTGGCCCGCGAAGCGGTTCGGCGGGCGCAGGCCGAGGGGGTCGCCCGGCCGCTGTGGGTGGCCGCGTCGGTCGGACCGTACGGGGCGATGCTCGCGGACGGCTCCGAGTACCGGGGGCGGTACGGGCTGAGCGTGGCGGAGCTGGAGCGCTTCCACCGGCCCCGCCTGGAGGTGCTGGCGGGGGCCGGGCCCGACGTACTGGCGCTGGAGACGGTCCCCGACACCGACGAGGCCGAGGCGCTGCTGCGGGCGGTGCGCGGGCTCGGGGTCCCGGCCTGGCTGTCGTACTCCGTGGCCGGTGACCGCACCCGCGCCGGGCAGCCGCTGGAGGAGGCCTTCGCACTCGCCGCCGACGCCGACGAGGTCATCGCAGTCGGCGTGAACTGCTGCGCGCCCGAGGACGTCGAGGCCGCCGTGGAGACCGCCGCCCGCGTCACGGGCAAGCCCGTCGTCGTCTACCCCAACAGCGGCGAGGCCTGGAACGCCGAGGCGCGCGCCTGGAACGGCCGCTCCACCTTCACGCCCGCGGAGGTCCAGGGCTGGCGGGCGTCCGGGGCGCGGCTGATCGGCGGGTGCTGCCGGGTGGGTCCCGAGGCGATCGGGTCCATCGCGCGGACGCTGGGGGCGACGTCGTAGGTCCCCACGCCGGCTCCCGCAGAGGGTGGCGGCGTCCGGGTCAGTGCCTGCGGACCGCGCCCGGCAGGCGCAGCCGCCGTACGACCGACCGCAGCTCGGTGCCACGTGAGCCGTCGGCCAGGTCCGTTGCCGGGCCCGGCTGCCGGGGCTGGGCGGCGGCCCACAGGTCGAGTTCGGCGTCGCGCGGGCCGTGCGCGGTGTGGGTGTCGCCGTCGCCGAAGACCCGTACCGGACGCGTGTCGTCCCAGGCGTGCCACCCGGGGTCGCCGTCCGCCGCGAACCGCACCCAGGCCCCGTGCATCTCGTGGGCCAGTTCCGCCGGGGCCCCCTCGCCGGCGAGTTTGCGGGACTCGGGCACGTCCCCGGTGTCGAAGACGAAACCGAGCTCCAGCGCATGGCAGGCGCCGAGGTCGGGGAGGGTGGAGGGCCAGGCGAACTCGTACACGTACGACGACCCGGGGCGGGCGTCGGCCAGGCGGTGCAGGGGGATGCGCAGCAGGTGGTCGGTGACCATCTGGCCGACGATCTCGGCGGTGCCGGCCTGCGGGAGCAGGGCGCGATAGCCGCGGGGCACGTCGGCGCCGACGCGGCAGCGGGCCATGGCGCCGGCCAGGGCGACCGCGCCGAGCCGGTCGACGCGCTCCAGGAGCCCGCCGGGCACCAGCCACAGCCGGTACTCGTCGCGGGTCCAGCCCAGCATCAGCTCGACGCCGGCCGCGGCGTCACCCTCCGTGAGCGCCTTCAGCGGGTCGCCGGGCACGATGTCGCCGTCGACGACGATCCCGAACGCGGGCCCGCCCACCACGGGGCTGCTCAGCCGGCCCACCTCGGCCTGGGTGCGCAGCAGCAGCTCCTGGTCGACCTCGGCGAAGGCGGCGGCGGTGGCGGGGATCTTCAGCCGGGTGGCCATCCGGCGCACCATGCGCCGTACCTTGTCCCGCTCGGCCACCTCGGGCGGGCCGCTCTGCAGGATCGCCCGCCGGACCAGGCCTTGTGCCTGCGGGGCGGCGAGCAGCGCGCCGATGCTGATCGCGCCGGCGGACTGCCCGAACAGGGTGACGCGGTCCGGGTCGCCGCCGAAGGCCGCGATGGACTCGTGGACCCACTTCAGGGCGGCGAGCTGGTCGCGCAGGCCGGGATTGGCGGGGGCGTCCGGGAAGTAGCCGTAGCCCTCGACGCCGAGCCGGTAGTTGACCGAGACGAGGACGACACCGTCCCGGGCGAAGGCTCGCCCGTCGTACACGGGCATGCCGGAGGAGCCGCGGGTCAGGGCGCCGCCGTGCAGCCACACCATGACCGGGAGCCGGGCGCCGGGGCCGGGTTCGGGCGTCCAGACGTTGAGGTTGAGGCAGTCGTCGCCGGGCACGACCGGGTCGGACAGGTACTGCGCGAACGCCTCCGAGTACGGGGGCCTCGGCGGGGTCGGCCCGAAGGCCGCGGCCTCGCGCACCCCTTCCCACGGTTCGGGCGGCACGGGCGGCCGGAACCGCAGCGGGCCGAAGGGGGGCGCCGCGTAGGGGATGCCCCGGAACACCGCGACGCCCCTCTCATACCGGCCCCGTACCGAACCGTAGGGCGTGCTCACCACGGGGTCTGCCTGGACTGCCGTCATTCGTCCACCAGCCTCCTCACCGCGCTCGTGCACCGTGAAGATCAGAGCAACTCATTGTGGCCCGGTATTCCGGCGCACGAGCGGATGAGAGGGCTGTTCGGCGTACCCGGTTACTTGGCGTACATCAGCGTGCCGAAGCCGAGCTGGTCGAAGCCGCCGCTGGTCGTGCCGTAGTCACCGCCGCCGCCCTCGGGGCGACCGAGGAGCACATCTGGCTGATGTACTTGTCGTCGAGGTTCAGGCGCCGGTTGTAGTGGTAGTGGAGCATGGCCCAGACCGGGCGGACCTGGCCGCGGCCGGAGGAGCTGATCACGGTCTGTGACTGCGGGGCGCAGTTCTGACCGGTCCCCCAGTTGTAGGTGGTGCACGGGACGTTGTTGCCCAGGTTGTACTGGCCACGTACTGGGCGGCCTTCAGGAAGCGGCGGCCGTCGTAGGAGTAGAGGTCGTCGCCCTGGTTCCAGGCCATCTCACACAGGGCACCCATCTGGCCCATGCCCATCACGGTGTGGCCCTGGTCGCGGCCGGACTCCTGCCACTGGCCGAGGTCGTATCCCTCGACGCCGGAGTAAAGGAAGGGCACTGCCTTGCGGAGGGCGCCGTTTCCGGCGCCGTTCTTGAAGTAGTTCACGGCCTGGTCGTACTTGGCGGCGTTGTCGGTGAGGATCCCGATGGCCATCACCGAGGCCAAGTTGCACAGGTCCCAGTTGGCCCAGTAGTTGGTGATGCAGGCGCCGTTGTGGTCGTTGAGGAACTGGTTGTTGAGCGGGTAGAAGACCCTGACCAACATCTCGCGGGCGGCGGCGAGGTCGAACCCGCTGTAGGCCCAGGGCCTGTTCGAAGTTTCGAAAATCGCGCCCCGTGGACTCCCGCGAACTCCGGGCTCTTCCGGACTCAGCGCGGCGAACCTAGGGTAGGAAGCGCTTACTGTTTCCGCGCTGGTCGAAACTTTTCATGGCCCTCGGGCGGGCCGGAGAGGCGGTTTTGATGGTCCGTACGGGCAGTGCGAGCGTGGCCGCCGGGCCGACCCTCGCGGTCGTGGCCCGCGAGGCCGGGGTGTCCGTACCGACCGCCTCCAAGGTGGTCAACGGCCGCGAGGACGTGGCTCCGGAGACCCGTCGCCGGGTCACCGAGGCGCTGGACCGGCTCGGCTATGTCCGCAGACCGCGCTTCGACGCGGCGAAGACGCCCGGCCTGGTCGACCTCGTCGTGCACTCGCTCGACAACTCGTGGTCGGGCGCGGTGCTGCACGGGGTGGAGGCGGCGGCCCACGACGCGGGCCTGGAGGTGGTGGTCTCGGCCGGGCTGACCCGGACGCGGGGCGCGCGGCCGGAACGGGGCTGGCTGGACAAGCTCATCGCACGCGGCTCCTCCGGGGTGCTGTTCAATCTGGCCGAGCTGACGGCGTCGCAGTACGCGTGGCTGGAGCAGCACCGCATCCCGTACGTGATGATCGACCCGGTGCTGGAGCCGCCGCCGGAGGTGGTGTCGGTGGGCGCGGCGAACTGGAACGGCGGCGTGACGGCGACCGAGCACCTCCTCGCCCTCGGTCACGAACGCATCGCCGTCATCGCCGGTCAGCAGCGCAAGATGTGCAGCGCCGCCCGGGTGGCCGGCTACCGCTCGGCGCTCGCCTCGGCCGGGGTGCGGCACCGTCCCGAGTACGTCAGACACGCCGGCTTCGACGAGGGCGTCGCGCACTGCCGGATGCTGGAACTCCTCGACCTGCCCGAACCGCCGACGGCCGTCTTCGTCTGCTCGGACCGGATGGCCCTCGGAGTCTACGAAGCCCTGGCGGAGCGGGAGTTGAGCGTGCCGGACGACATGAGTGTGGTCGGCTTCGACGATCTGCCGGAGGCCCGCTGGATCTCCCCCGCCCTCACCACGGTCCGCCAGCCGCTGTCGGAGATGGCGGCGACGGCGCTGCGGCTGCTGGTGCGGATGATGGACGGGGACCGGCCGGAGAGCACGCGGACGGAGTTGTCCACGCGGCTGGTGCAGCGGTCGAGCACGGCCGCCCCGCGTGGGACTGCGCCGCGCTGAGTCCTTCGCCCACGTCCCCCGGCGGGTCGCCGGGGTGTTCGCGCCCTCGGTCTGGTGGACGTTGGACCGACAGGGTGGTCGATGCGCCGTTCGGCACGTGTGCCCTGGTGACGGCGATGATCGCTGCTAGCTTCGCGAGCTGTCGGAGGGGTCCCGATGCGGTGCGGCTGGCCGAGCCGGGGCCGTCCCTATGAGCTGAGGCGAGGTTGACGGGTATGGGCGAAGAGCCGGACGAGCCGGCGGTTGCTCCGTTCAAGCGCAGGAGGTTCCTGGCGTCGGCCGCGGTGGCGGCCGGGGCGCCGGCCGCGGTCGCCGGGCCCGCACAGGCGGCCGTGCCACCGGCGGACGAGGTGGCGGGCACACCGGCAGTGGCGCAGGCACCCGTGCAGGCCGCCACCGGCCCCGGGTCCGTGGCACGCCTGATGGCCGTCCCCGAGGACAGCCGCGGGGTCGCCTGGCTCAGGTCCGCCCTTCAGGTCGCCGTGGGGCTCGAACTCGCCACCATCCCGCCCTACTTGTGCGGCTGGTGGTCGGTCAAGGACCAGCGCAGCGAGGTCGCGCGCATGATCCGGCGCATCGTCGGCGACGAGATGTACCACCTGGGCATCGTCTGCAACCTGCTCGTGGCCGTGGGCGGCAGGCCGCAGATCAAGGCCGCCGCGCCCGCGTACCCCGGTCCGCTGCCCGGCGGGGTGCGCGCCGGAGTGACCGTCTATCTGTCGGGCCTCACCAAGCCCTTCGTGCGCGACGTGATGATGGCGATCGAGGCGCCCGAGGTGCCGCTCGCCCGCAGCGTGCAGGCCTCCCCCACCGTCGGGGAGTTCTACGAGGGCATGCTCGCGGCGTTCAGGGCGGTGCGGCCGGACCTGTCGACGCGGGGGCAGGTGACCCAGCACATCGACTCCGACGAACTGCGCCCGGTGCGCACCCTCGACGACGTCGAGCACGCCATCGAGATCATCAGGGAGCAGGGCGAGGGAACCGAGAGCTCCCCGACCGACTCCTTCTCGGACGACCGTCCGGCGCACTACTACGCCTTCGGGGAGATCTACCACGGCAGGGAGCTGCGCGAGACCGAGGACGGCTGGAGGTTCGTCGGCCCGCCCGTGCCCTTCCCCGACGTACGCCCCATGGCCCCGGTCCCGGTCGGCGGCTGGCGCGCCACGTCCGCCCATGTCGGGGGCCTGCTGTTCCGCTTCGACGCCATGTACAGCACGGTGCTGGACTCCCTCGACGCGGCCTGGGCGGGCGGCGGCCACCGCACCCTGGGCGCGGGCATCCGCACCATGCGCGGACTGCACAATCCGGCCGTGGAACTGATGGAGACCCCCATCCCCTCCGGCCGGGGCACGTACGGCCCCCAGTTCCGCACCCTGCGCCGGCCCCGCCGCTGAGGGCTGCACCGTGACGACAGGCTCTCGGGGCCGGACCGGACACCGGGTCAGCAGGCGTCCCTGATCCCCGGATCCCCCGGCCCTGAGAGCCCGCGCCCTCGGACGGACACTGGGCGGCAGTGGCCCTCCGTCGCGTCCGGCCAGGTCAGCTCGGCCGGCGGCCGGGGCTCGCCGCCCAGTCGATGCCGCCGAGGAGGTGGGCGCGGAAGTCGGGGTCCTCGTAGGCCTCGCAGGCGTGTCCGAGCGCCGTGTAGAAGACGCGGCCCGCCCCCTGCTCACGGCACCACACCAGCGGATGGTCCTCGCCCATGCCGCCGCCGTCGTAGGACGTCTCGTCGGCGCGGGCCAGCACCCGTACCGCGCCACGGGGGTTGGAGCGGAAGTCGTACCACTCGTCGACGAAGTCCCATACGGCCGGCAGGTGGCGGGTGGCCGGGTGCTCGCGGTCCTCGACGATCGCCTTGCCGGGCTGGTGGTCGGGGTGCCGGTCGAACCGGGCGCCGAGCAGTTCGCCGTAGTACGGCCAGTCGTACTCGGTGCAGGCCGCCGCGTGCACCCCAACGAAGCCGCCGCCCGCCTCGACGTACGCGGCGAGGCGGGCGCGCCCGGCCGGGGTGAGGACCTCGCCGCTGGTGGAGAGGAAGACGACGGCCGCGTACGCGTCGAGGGGCTCTTCGAAGGCTCGCGGATCCTCCGTGTGGACCACCTCGAAGTCGCCGAGCGTGCGGAGTGCCTCGACGCCGGCCGGGATGGAGGCGTGCCGGTAGGCGGTGGTGCGGGTGTAGACAAGGAGCCGCACAGGCATGCGAGCGAGCCTAGGCGAGCCGGGGTTCCCGCCCCACCGGCGGCGATGATCGGAAAGTTTCGGACCGGCGTCCGCGGAGCCGTCCAACCGCCGGGGCTGTTGGGTCTGTTCACCCCTGGGCGTGACGGCACCCTCGCGACAATGTGTGCATGACCCATGACTGGCAGCAACAGATCCACGCGCTGCACGAGGAGTTGGTGCGCCGCGACGACCCCGCCGCCCGGGTGCGGGAGGCCGACGCGGTGGACGCCTCGGTGCGCTATCCGGGGTTCGCCCTGCGTGGGCCGGTGTTCGGGGTCGCCGTGCAGGATCCGGCGGTGGGGCCGCGGTGGCAACTGCTGAAGCCGGTCGTGAACGGGATGCCGCAGATGTGCCGGGACTCGCTGAACACGTATCTGTGGTTCCGCGCGAAGGACGGCACCGACGATCCGGCCGTGCGCGGTGAACTCCTCGCCGCCGTCGAGGTGTTGAACCGGGAGCCGGTGAACGAGGTCGAGGTGTGCGGGGTGCGGTACCGGATCGTGCGCGGGGACGAGTTCACTCGCTGCGACGACCAGGGGCTGGAGCCGCCCCGGCCCACCGACCCGGAGCCCGCCGAACGGACCTGGAACTTCCGGGACGACCACACCCCTTCCCCCGATCCGGACCTCGTCCTCGACACGGACCGCCCGGACGGCGGCCCGATGGCCGGAGCCCTGCGGGCGTGGCTGCGGGGCTTCGCGTACCGGGGCGTGCGCTTCCCGGCCGATATGCGCGGCGATTCGGAGCGGGCGGTGCGCTCGCATCCGGACGTCGTGCTGCTGCCCACGTGCTTCGGCGTGGTCGAGCGGGAGCACACCAATTGGGAGCCGGCCCTCGCGCTCCAGGCCACCCCGCATGACGCCCGGCGCGTGCTGCACGACGCGATGACCGAGATGTGGCCCATGGTGTTCCGGTTCGACGACGCCAAGAAGGCTCTCTACGCCCAGGCGGCCGAGGAGTTCCGGGCGCTGGAGCGCGCCGACGAGGCCCGGGTGGCGGGCCGGGTGTTCCGGATCTGCCGTGTCGAGCGGGTGCTCCGCATGGGTCCCGACGGTCCGGAGACGGCGCGCCCTTCGGACGTGGACGAGTACGGCCCCATGAAGATCCATCCGACGCTGCTGCCCGACGGCACGGTCGTTTTCGACGACTGACCGCCCCGTCCTTGCGCACAGGTGTTCCATGACGGAGGCCGCTCTGCGTAGCCTCGGCAACGATGAACGCCATTCCCGCGCTTCTCGATCACCTCGTCCTCGCGACCCCCGACCTGGCCGCCACGGTCGCCGACTTCACCCGGCGCACCGGTGTGGCCCCCGCCCCCGGTGGCGTGCATGTCGGGCTCGGCACGCGTAACTACCTGGTGTCCCTGGGCGGCACCAGATACCTGGAGATCATCGGCCCGGACCCCGAGCAGGCCGCGCCCGGCGAGCCCCGCCCCTTCGACGTCGACGGGGTCACCGTCCCGCGCACGGTCACCTGGGCGATCAGCCCGCCCGACCTGGACGCGGCCATCGAGGCGGCCCGCGCCCGGGGCTACGACCCCGGCCCGGCGCAGTCGATGAGCCGCCGCAAGCCCGACGGCACACTGCTCCGATGGCGCCTCACGGACGGCGACGACGCCCACCCCTCCGGGCTCGTCCCGTTCCTGATCGACTGGAGCGCCACGGTCCATCCCACCGCCTCCGGCCTGCCCGCCACCCCCCTGTTGTCGCTGACCGCGAGCGCCCCCGATCCGGACGAGATCCGGCCCCTGCTGGCGGCCCTCGGCACGGACCTCGACCTCACGAGGGGCCCGGTGGGGATCTCCTTCACGGTGGACACGCCGCTGGGGGCGGTGGCCTTCGGATGAGCCGATCCGGCGAGCAGCAGGGGTGTCCGATTCCTTCAAGACCGGCCGGCCTCCCCCTGCCTACGGTGGCCGCATGACTCCACGATTCGATGCCATCGGCCTCGTCGTCACCGACATGGCCGCCTCCGTCGCCTTCTACCGTCGCCTCGGCTTCGCGTTCCCCGACAGCGCCGAGAGCGAGCCGCACTCCGAGGCCGAACTGCCGGGCGGGCTGCGTCTGTTGCTCGACACCGAGGAGACCGTGCGGTCCTTCCACCCGGGGTGGCGACCGCCCAGCGGCGGCAGCCGTCACGCGCTGGCGATGCGGTGCGAGGACCCGTCCGAGGTCGACTCGGTGTACGAGGAGCTGGTGGGCGCCGGCTGTCACGGCGAGCTCAAGCCCTGGGACGCCTTCTGGGGCCAGCGGTACGCCTCCGTACAGGACCCGGACGGCAACGGCGTCGACCTGTTCGCTCCGCTGGACGGGCGGTGAGAGGCCGTCGTTCGTCTGCGGCGCCGTAGTGGCTGGTCGCCCCCCACTCTCGGCTTCGCTCGAGCGGGGGCCCCATCGCGGCGGAGCCGCGTATCGATACAGCGCCGCGCCCCTACGGGGCGCTGCCGGCTCGCCGGCCGAGTAGCTCGCCGAGCGGCAGGCCCGCCAACTCCCGGACGTCCCGGGCCAGATGAGCCTGATCGGCATACCCGGCCCGAATGGCCGTGTCCGCGAAGGCCGTACCGGACCGGGCCAGCGCGAGTGCGCGTTGCAGCCGCAGGATCCGGGCCAGCGTCTTGGGGCCGTACCCGAAGGCACTCAGACAGCGTCGGTGCAACTGCCGTGCGCCGAGGCCGAGTTCATCGGCGGTCGCGGCGACGGGGTGTCCCGAGTCGAGGGCGGTGACGACATGTCGTAGCACCGGATCGGGCTCGTCCACGGCGGCGGCCCGCTCCAATGCCACGTCTTCGAGTCCGGTCACCGGGTCGGCGGCGGCCTCGACACGGCCGCGCAGCCGCCGTACCTCCACGGCCGGCCACAGGTCCCCGAGCTCGACCCGCCGGTCACGCACTTCGTGCGCGGGCACACCCAACAGCCCCGGCCCGGTCCCCGGAAAGAACCGGACACCCGCCCAACTGCTCGACTCCCCCTCGGTGACGTACGCGTGTGTGTCGGGCCCGGCGACCAGCAGCCGCCCGTCGTTCCAGAGCAGATCCATGCAGCCGTCGGGCAGAACACGACCCGGACCGGACCCGTCGGTGCTGTTCGTCCAGACCACGGCACCAGGCAGACGGGACGCGCGTTCCGCGTACATACACATCAGGCTACGCCGCAGCGTCCCGGGGGCGCGGGGCCGTATCGACATGCGGCTCCGCCGCGATGGGGGTCCCCCCGCTCGAGCGAAGCCGAGAGTGGGGGAGCGACCAGCCACGACCCACCCGCAGACCGCAACGAGGCGCACACCCCACGGCGAATCCCGGCCTACCCCACCACCACCCGTCCCCGATGCTCCTGCGGACTCACCCCGTACACCCTCTTGAACGCGCTGGACAGCGCGAACGCGCTCCCGTACCCCACCCTCCGCGCGATGGCGTCCAGGGTGTCGTCGGTGTCGCGCAGCGCGTCCGCCGCGAGCGCCATCCGCCACCCCGTGAGGTACGTCATCACCGGCTCCCCCACCAGCTCGGTGAACCGGCGGGCCAGCGCCGCCCGCGACACGCCCGCCTTGGCGGCCAGCGAGGCCACCGTCCAGGGCAGGGCCGGGTCGTCCTGGACGAGCCGCAGGACCCGGCCGACCACGGGGTCGGCGAGCGCCGCGTACCAGGCCGGCGCCTCCGCCTGCGGTCGGGAGAACCAGGCCCTGAGCGCGGCGATGACCAGCAGGTCGAGCAGACGGTCCAGGACCACCTCCTGACCGGGTTCGTCGCGGACGATCTCGTCCATGAGGTATGGGGTGAGCGGGCATTTCCACACGTCGGCGGTGAGGGACAGCAGCGGCGGCAGCGCCTTCAGCAGCCGGCCGCTGATCTCGCCCTCCCACAGATACGTGCCGATCAGCATCACGGCCGAGCCGTCGAGCCGGTCGCCCCAGGTGCGCACGCCGAGGTCCATGGAGCCGTTGAGGGAGCGCCCGTCGGGGTAGCTGCACTCGGCGCCCGGCAGGATCAGGGCCTGCGGCGCGGTGCCGGGGTCGTCGGCGCAGGTGTAGGGGTCCGGGCCGCGGGCGATGGCGAGGTCGCCCGCACGTAGCCGGATCCGCTCGCCCCGGTCCGGGAGCACCCAGGCCTCACCGCGGACCATGACCATGACGGTGAGCGGGGCCCGGTCCTCGATGCGGATGGACCACGGCGGTTCGAAACACGCTCGGATCATGAAGGCGCCACGGGCACGTGGACCCTCCAGCAGACCTGCAAGGGCGTCCATGTCGTCAGCGTAGACGCCCGCGCATGGGAATGAGCCGTTCAGCGATGGGCTGTTGGGCCGCGCGACCGTTGACTGGAGGCATGACGGAGAACGCAGCCGAGAAGGCGAACACGCAGCGGATGACGGTGGTGGTGACCGGCGCCTCGGGTCGTACCGGGAGCCGGGTGGCGCAGGCGGCCCGCGAGGCGGGGCTCACGGTTCGGGCGGCGTCGCGGGCCCGGGGCTTCGACTGGGAGGACCCGACGACCTGGGCTCAGACCCTGCGGGACGCGGACGCGGCGTATCTGATGTACCCGTCCGACGTCGGCTCCCCGGCGGCGGCCGAGGGCGTCGGCGCGCTCGCGCGGGAGGCGGTGGGGCTCGGCGTGCGCCGGCTCGTGCTGCTGTCGGCACGCGGCGAGGACCAGGCGCTGCCGACCGAGGAGGCGCTGAAGTCGTCCGGCGCGGACTGGACGATCGTACGGGCCACGTGGTTCGCGCAGAACTTCAGCGAGGGGCCCCTGGTGGAGGGGATGGTCCACGGGGAGCTGGTCTTCCCGGCGGGCGAGGTGCAGGAGCCGTTCGTGGACGTGCGGGACATCGCGGACGTGGTGACGGCGGTGCTGACGTCCGGCGACCGGTATGTGGGGCGGACGCTGGAGCTGACCGGGCCGCGGCTGCTGTCCTGGCGGGAGGCGGTCGCGGAGATCTCCGCGGCGAACGGCGCCACGATCACGTACACACCGGTTCCGACGCGCTCGTACGGCGAGGCCCTGGCGGGCTTCGGAGTGCCGCCGGAGGAGGTCGAGCTGCTGGTGGAGGTCTTCGAAACCCTCATGGACGGCCGCAACGCCCATCTGACGAACGACGTCCGGGAGGTCCTCGGCCGTGCGCCGCGCGACTTCACCGACTTCGCGAGGGAGGCCGCGGCGGCGGGGGCGTGGAAGGTCTGAGCGGTGTGGCACCGCCGCCGTGCGAGCCGCTAGGAATCCTCCGGCTTGTGCGGCGGATGGTGCGTGCTCTTCACATGCGTCCGCAGCCTCGACGTGAGGTCCTCCGGGGGCAGGAAGCGGGACCAGCGCTCGGGGAACTCCGACGGCATGTCCGGGTCATCCGGGTCGTCGGAGTCGGAGTCGCGGCCCGCGGCGGCGCGGGCCACGTACTCGGCGACCTGGGCCTCGCGCATCCGCTCGTTCGCGGCGCGGGCCGCGGCAGTCGCGGCGGCCGGCCAGACCCGGTCGATCGCGGCGTTGACCGCGGCCCCGACGAGTACCGCGAACGCGGACACACCGATCCACAGCAGTACGGCGACGGCGGCGGCGAGGGAGCCGTAGATCGTCGCGCCCTCGATGGTGTTCTGGAGGTAGATGCGCAGCAGGAAGCTGCCCAGCACCCACATCCCCAGGGCGACGAGCGCGCCGGGCACGTCCTCGATCCAGGGCGAGCGCACCGGCACGGACACGTGGTACAGCGTGGTCAGGAACGCGACCGACAGGACGATCACGACCGGCCAGTACAGGACCTGCACCAGGGTCTCCGACCAGGGCACGATCCGCACGACCGCGTCCGGCCCCGCCACCATCAGCGGCAGCGCCACCGAGCCGATCAGCAGCGCCGCGAGAAACAGCAGGAACGCCACCAGCCGGGTCTTGACGATGCCCCGGACGCCGTCGAGGCCGTACATGACGGTGATGGTGTCTATGAAGACGTTCACCGCGCGGGAGCCCGACCACAGGGCGAACAGGAAGCCGACGGAGATCACGTCGGGCCGGCCGCCGTTCATCACGTCGTCCAGGATCGGCTGCGCGATCTGCCGCACGCCCTTGTCGGACAGGACGGTGCGGGAGGCCTCCAGAAGGTTGGTCTCCAGGCTGTTGATGGTGTCGGTGCCGGTCCAGTCGTCGACGTAACCGAGGAGGCCGATGAGGCTGAGGAGGAGCGGGGGCACGGACAGCAGCGTGAAGAACGCGGCTTCGGCGGCGAGTCCGAGGATGCGGTACTCGATGCAGGAATTGACGGTGTCCTTGAGCAGCAGCCAGGCCGTCCTGCGCTTGGAGACGTTCCGGTAAAGGGCACGCGCCCGGTGGAGACGACCGGAGGAGCGCTGGGGAGACGATTCACTTGCTGACTGCACGAGCTAAAGGTATCCGCCGTGCGGCGCCGCACTCATCGCGGCGCCGGTCGGGCGCGCTCGCCGCGTGCCGCTCCCCGTGCCGCCACCGTGTCAGGGTGGACACATCGCCCCACGGAGGGAGAGGTTCACAGCCATGGCAGGCAGCACACACACGGTGACCAACCAGCCACCGCCCCTGGTCGGCCACGATGTCTACGGCACCGACCGGGCCCTGTCCGAGGCCGTCGAACGTCATGTCGCACCCGAGCTGCTGGACGAGATCCGCGGGGAGCTGACCGCCTTCGGGCGGACCTGCGGCTCGGCGCAGGTGCAGGAGTGGGGGGTACTGGCGAACGAGAACCCGCCGCGGCTGAGGACGCACGACCGCTACGGCCACCGGATCGACGAGGTCGACTTCCACCCCTCATGGCACCGTCTGCTCGGCAAGGGCGTCTCCTCGGGGCTGACCGCGGCCTGGGTACGGCCGGCCGGGCATGTGCGGCGGGCGGCGGCCTTCCTGATGTGGACGCAGGTCGAGGCGGGCAACGGCTGCCCGCTGTCCATGACCCACGCGGCGGTCCCCGCCCTGCGCACCGACCCCGGATCGGCCGCCGAGTGGGAGCCGCTGCTGACGTCGATGGTCTACGAACGTGAGCTGCGCCCGGCGGGCCGGAAGGCCGGGGCCCTGTTCGGGATGGCCATGACGGAGAAGCAGGGCGGCAGCGACGTACGCGCCAACACGACGACGGCCACGGCGCTGGCCGAGCCGGGCACATACACGCTGACCGGGCACAAGTGGTTCTGCTCGGCGCCCATGTCGGACGGGTTCCTGGTGCTGGCCCGGGCCCCGGAGGGGCTGACCTGTTTTCTCGTGCCGCGGGTGCTGGCGGACGGCAGCCGCAACGTGTTCCTGATCCAGCGGCTGAAGGACAAGCTGGGCAACCGGTCGAACGCGTCGAGCGAGGTCGAGTTCGACGGGACGTGGGCGCGCCGGATCGGTGAGGAGGGGCGCGGGGTGCGCACCATCATCGAGATGGTGGCGGCGACCCGGCTCGACTGTGTGCTCGGCTCGGCGGGGCTGATGCGGCAGGCCGTCGCGCAGGCGGTCCATCACTGCGACCACCGCGAGGCGTTCGGCGGCAGGCTCGTCGACAAGCCGCTCATGCGCAACGTCCTGGCGGACCTGGCCGTCGAGTCCGAGGCGGCGACCACGCTCGCACTGCGGCTCGCGGCGGCCTACGACACCGGCGGCGAGCAGGAGCGGGCGCTGCTGCGGATCGCGGTGCCGGCCGCCAAGTACTGGGTGACCAAGCGGTGTACGCCGGTGACGGTCGAGGCCGCCGAGTGCCTGGGCGGCAACGGGTACGTCGAGGAATCCGGGATGCCCCGGCTGGTGCGCGAGTCGCCGCTGAACTCGATCTGGGAGGGCGCCGGCAACGTCCAGGCGCTGGACGTGCTGCGGGCCTTGCAGCGGGAGCCCGCGGCGCTCGAAGCGTATCTGCGGGAGGTCGGGCAGGCACGCGGTGCCGATCACCGGCTGGACGCGGCGATCAAGGGCCTGTTGACGGAACTGGCCGACCTGGAGGGCATCGAGGCACGCGCCCGGCGCGTGACCGAGCGCCTCGCACTGGTCCTCCAGGGCTCCCTCCTGGTCCGATTCGCGCCACCGGAGCTCGCCGACGCCTTCTGCGCGTCCCGCTTGGGCAGCGACGGAGGCGCGGCGTTCGGCACCCTGCCGTCGACTCTGAACCTGACCTACATGGTGGACCGATCAAGGCCGCAGGCCTGATCGGTCCAGGGGCGCGGGGCTGTATCGATATGCGGCTCCGCCGCGATGGGGGTCCGGTCCCCCCGCTCGAGTGAAGCCGAGAGTGGGGGAGCGACCAGCCACAACGCACCCGCAGCCGCCGACGAACACCAAGCGGCACCCTCTGAAGCGCAACGCGGCCGAACCGCCGGAGGGAAGGGGTGGTGCTGCGCCGACACGGCACCACCCCCGCCATGGCCCGTTCGAGGCCGCGAACGCCGCTCGGGACGGCGTCGCTCAAGTCTCAATCAGGCCAGGGCGGTCCACCAGGGTTGCAAGGGGTTGCAACTTGTTGGCGACTGTGTGCGGACTGTGTCCCTCCGCGCGCGGCGGGGCGGCACTATGAGACACACGGTCAGGATGAGAACGCTTCTCCCGGGAGGACCCTTGGACGCGGCACGGGCGGCGCGGGTACTGAGCGAGGTCCGCTCCGCCACCCTCGCCGGACAACGCGCGCCTGTCGCACCGCGTCCGGTGATCGAGCAGTCCTGGGAGCGGATGCTGCGCGGCGGGGTCGATCCGGACCACGACTTCCGGTCCGGGCTGCTGCCCCGCGAGGAGGTGCAGCGGCGACGGGAGTCCACCGCGCTCAGACATGTGCTGCCGGTGCTGCGCGAGGGGCTGCTTTCGGTCGCCGACGTCGCGCACCACATCATGGTGGTCGCCGACGGCGAGGGCCGGGTGCTGTGGCGGGAGGGCAACTCCTCCGTGCTGCGCAAGGCCGACGGCCTCGGCTTCCAACTCGGTGCCGACTGGCGGGAGGACGTCGTCGGCACGAACGGCATCGGCACCCCGGTCGTGGTGCGCCGGCCCGTCCAGGTCTTCGCCTCCGAGCACTTCCACCGCTCACAGACCTCCTGGACCTGCACGGGCGCCCCCATCACCGATCCGCGCGACGGCCGGCTGCTCGGCGTGGTCGACGTCAGCGGCCCGCTGGAGACGATGCATCCGGCGACGCTCGCCTGGGTCGACTCGGTGGCCAAGCTCGCCGAGGCGCGGCTGCGGGAGTTGCATCTGACGTCGCTGGAGCAGTTGCGCGCGGTGGCGGCGCCGGTGCTGGCGCGGCTGACCGGGCGGGCCCTGGTGGTGGACCGGGACGGCTGGACGGCAGCGGTGACCGGGATGCCGTACACGGGGCGGATCGCGTTGCCCAAGACGCTGTCGCCGGGCCGGCGATGGCTGATGCCGCTCGGGCTGTGCGCGGTGGAGCCGCTGGCGGACGGCTGGCTGCTGCGGCCCGCCGACGAGCCGGTGCCGGCCGGGGCCACGCAGATCGCCCTGGATCTGTCGCAGCCGCGCCGCTGGTCGATGACGGTGTCCGCCGGCGCGGGCACCTGGAGCCACGAACTGAGTCCCCGGCACGCCGAATTGCTGTATCTGCTGGCCCTGCACCAGGACGGCCGCAGCGCGGCGGGGCTGGCCGAGGACATGTTCGGCGACCCGGGCCGCACGGTGACGGTGCGGGCGGAGCTGTCGCGAGTACGGCGCTATCTCGGGGGCCTGCTGGAGCACCGGCCGTACCGCTTCCGCGAGGACGCGGAGGTCGAGGTGCTGCTGCCGCAGGATCCGCGCGAGCTGCTGCCGCACTCGACGGCGCCCGCGGTGGTGCGGGGGCGGTTCTCGGCCGAGATGCCCTGAGTCCGCAGTCTTCTTCCGCATATTTGCAGGGTCTTAGTCCGCAAGCGTGCTCAACTGCCGTAGCATCCCTGTACGGGCCACCCCACCTGCTCCTTTGGTCAACGCACAAACCAATGGCCGCAGTTGGCTCGCCTCGGGAGGTTTGATGAAGCACCGCGGCAGACACCGTCGACGCAAGCAGGGGCGTGCGCTGCGCGCGTTCCTCGCCGGAACCGCCCTGGCACTGACCGCCGCCGCCACGATGATCAGCGCCTCGCAGGCCACGGTCGGCGACAACCCCGGGGCGCTGACGCCTCTCACCAGGGCCGCCGAGACCGGCGCGCTGCGACTTCAGGAGCAGTTGGTCCCGCGGGCCACGCTCGACGAACTCTCCGCCGGGATGGGCAAGCCGGTCGGGGTGAGCGCCGTCCTGGAGACCGCTGACCGGAGCCTGCGCGAGGCGAGCGGCTGCACGGCGACCGAGCGCACCGCGTTGCCGGTCGCGCCCGCCGCCACGCGCGCGTACTGCTGGGACGCCGCCGACACCCGGGCCTGGCGGGCGGGTGCCGTCACCACCTCGGGTGACGCCGACGACGACGGCTGGTGGAACGACAACCGGGTGATCCTCTCCGGCTGGAACGAGGGCACCGCCGACCGGGGCCTCGCCCGGGTCTCCTTCGTCGACGCGAACGACCTGGCCCACCTCAGGTACGCGTCCGCACTCCTCGTCGTCCCGGTGAACGGCGGACGCGACTACCGCGCCCTGACCTCCCGTCTCTCCGGCATGGTCTGGTACCAGGACAAGCTGCTGGTCACCGCCGCCGACGGGCTGTACGTGTACGACATGAACCGCGTCCAGCGCACCACGGTCGACAGTGCCGCGGTGGGCCGCGTGGCGGCGGGCTGGTCGGCCCACGGCCACCGCTTCGTCCTGCCGGCCGTCGGCTCGTACCGGCTGACCGGCGCGCACGCCGCCCCGCACCTCGGCGGCATCTCCCTCGACCGCAGCACGGCGCCCGACAGTCTGGTCGCCGGCGAGCGGACGTCCGCCGACAGCGACCGGCCGGCCCGGCTGTGGCGCTACGACTTCAGCACGGACCCGGCCCGCCCCGGCCTGCTGGCCACCGGCGCCACCGGCTCCGCGCAGGCGGTCGAGGCGTACGAGACGGACGCGTCCGGCATCGAGGGCGTCCTGTCGCACCGGGCGAGCGGGGCGGAGGACTCGGCCTGGTACATCGGTCGCGCTCCGGGCAGCACGGACCGGCACGGCAGCCTGTGGCGTCAGGACACCGAGGGCGCCGAGGCGACCCGCTGCGGCGAGGAGAACGCCCCCAGGTGCTGGGGCACGCGGGTCGGCCCCCTGTCTTACTGGGAAGCGACCGGCGAGGTCTGGTCCCAGGCGGGCCGGATGCTGTTCGCAATGCCGCTGACGTCGATCGACCGGGCGCTCGACTGAGGCGCGCCCGGCCACGATGGCCCCGCAGTCGATCGACAAATCACCCACCCGGATGATTCCCTGGCCACCATGCCCAGCCTCCCCGTGACCACCTGGTCCCTGGAACAGACCTCCCCCGACGACCTCCTCCCGGCCGAAGCCCCGCAGGGCGACGTGCGGGTCGTCCGCTCTGAGGTGCCCTCGCCCGAGTTCAGCCGGTTCCTTTACGCCTCGGTCGGCGGCGACATCCTGTGGACCGACCGGCTCGGCTGGTCCTACGCGCGGTGGCAGGAGCACCTGGAGCGGGACGGCGTCGAGACCTGGGTGGCCTACGACCGGGGCACGCCCGCCGGGTATGTGGAGCTGGGCCCGCAGGACGAGGGGGTCGTGGAGATCGAGTACTTCGGCCTGATCCCGGCCTTCCGCGGCCGCCGCATCGGCGGGCACCTGCTGGCGATCGGCACCGCGCGGGCCTGGGACCTGGCGGAGCGCTGGCCGGGACTGGCGCCGACGAAGCGGGTATGGCTGCACACATGCAGCAAGGACGGCGAGCACGCCATGGCCAACTATCAGCGCCGCGGCTTCAAGCTCTTCGACACCAAGGTCGAGGAGGAGGCCGAGGCGGCCACGCCCGGACCGTGGCCTGGGGCCTACCCAGCCTGACCTGGGAAGAAACAGCCCAATACGGCCATGTGACCGACGACACTCTTGTCTCACTCTACGGGACAAGGGTGTCCACATGACGGACGAAGCTGGACTGTGTCCAGATCGCCGTGACACGCTTCCGTCATGTCCGGAACTGGAATTGCCTTGGTGAGTCGGCGGCACGTCGACCTCGGCCGCATGTCCAGCGCCATCTGTCCGGCGCGCTGACAGCTTCGCAGCGCCCGACATCTCCCTCTTTCAGCTTCATTCCCGCGCAATGCCGCGCACCTATACCCATGCGCCCGTATGCGCAGGTCAGAGCCGCTTTCCCGCCTGTCCCGAAGGACGTATCAACCATGGCCGCCACCCCGCAGAAGCCTGCCGCCGCGACTCCCCGCCGCAAGGTGAGCCGTCACCGCGGTGAGGGCCAGTGGGCCGCGGGACACTTCACCCCGCTCAACGGCAACGAACAGTTCAAGAAGGACGACGACGGTCTCAATGTGCGGACACGCATTGAGACGATCTACTCCAAGCGCGGCTTCGACTCCATCGACCCGAACGATCTTCGCGGCCGGATGCGCTGGTGGGGGCTCTACACCCAGCGCAAGCCCGGGATCGACGGCGGCAAGACCGCGATCCTGGAGCCGGAGGAGCTGGACGACAAGTACTTCATGCTGCGGGTGCGCATCGACGGCGGCCGGCTCACCACCCAGCAGTTGCGGGTGATCGGCGAGATCTCGCAGGAGTTCGCGCGCGGCACCGCCGACATCACCGACCGGCAGAACGTCCAGTACCACTGGATCCGGATCGAGGACGTGCCGGAGATCTGGAACCGCCTGGAGGCGGTCGGCCTGTCCACCACCGAGGCCTGCGGCGACACCCCGCGTGTCGTCATCGGCTCGCCGGTCGCGGGCATCGCCGAGGACGAGATCATCGACGGCAGCTCCGCCATCGACGAGATCCACCGCCGGTACATCGGCACCAAGGAGTTCTCCAACCTGCCGCGCAAGTTCAAGACGGCGATCTCCGGCTCGCCGCTGCTCGACGTGGCCCACGAGATCAACGACATCGCGTTCGTCGGCGTGCACCACCCCGAGCACGGCCCCGGCTTCGACCTGTGGGTCGGCGGCGGTCTGTCCACCAACCCGAAGATCGGTGTCCGGCTCGGCGCCTGGGTGCCGCTGGAGGAGGTCCCGGACGTCTGGGCGGGCGTGATCGGCATCTTCCGCGACTACGGCTACCGGCGGCTGCGCACCCGCGCCCGCCTGAAGTTCCTGGTCGCCGACTGGGGCGCGGAGAAGTTCCGACAGGTCCTCCAGGACGAGTACCTGGGGCGCGAGCTGATCGACGGCCCCGCCCCCGCCCAGCCGCTCCAGCGCTGGCGCGACCACGTCGGTGTGCACCGGCAGAAGGACGGCCGCTTCTACGTCGGGTTCGCCCCGCGTGTCGGCCGGGTGGACGGCACGACCCTGACGAAGATCGCCGAGCTCGCCGAGGCACACGGCTCGGGCCGGGTCCGGACCACCGTCGAGCAGAAGATGATCATCCTCGATGTCGAGGAGGCGCAGGTCGACTCGCTCGTCGAGTCCCTTCAGGCGCTGGACCTCACCGCCCGGCCGTCCTCGTTCCGGCGCGGCACCATGGCCTGCACCGGCATCGAGTACTGCAAGCTCGCCATCGTCGAGACCAAGGCGCGCGGCTCCCAGTTGATCGACGAGCTGGAGCGCCGGATCCCGGACTTCGACGAGCCGCTCACCATCAACATCAACGGCTGCCCGAACGCCTGCGCCCGTATCCAGGTGGCGGACATCGGTCTCAAGGGCCAGTTGGTCGTCAACGACCGGGGCGAGCAGGTCGAGGGCTACCAGGTGCACCTGGGCGGCGCGCTCGGTCTGGAGGCCGGGTTCGGGCGCAAGGTGCGTGGCCTGAAGGTCACCTCCGAGGAGCTGCCGGACTACGTCGAGCGTGTCCTGAAGCGGTTCCAGGAGGAGCGCGAGGACGGCGAGCGGTTCGCCACGTGGGCCGCGCGCGCCTCCGAGGAGGCCCTGTCGTGAGCGAGCGGGCCGCCCCCTTCTACTGCCCCTACTGCGGCGACGAGGACCTCCGTCCGAGCGAGCAGGGCCACGGCGCGTGGGAATGCGCGTCGTGCAACCGCGCATTCTCGCTGAAGTTCCTCGGGTTGCTCACCCGGGGCCTTCAGCCCAATGACGCAGGGGGGGACGAGATATGACCGCGGTTCAGCAAGAGCGCACGACCGACGATCTGAAGGCGCTCGCCGAGCAGGCGGGCCGTGACCTGGAGGACGCCTCCGCGCTGGAGATCCTCCAGTGGGCGGTCGACACCTTCGGGGGGCGTTTCTGCGTGACCTCGTCGATGGAGGACGCGGTGGTGGCCCACCTCGCCTCCCGCGCCATGCCCGGCGTGGACGTCGTGTTCCTCGACACCGGCTACCACTTCGAGGAGACCATCGGCACCCGCGACGCGGTGGAGGCCGTGATGGACGTCAACGTCATCACCCTCACCCCGCGCCAGACGGTCGCCGAGCAGGACGCCGAGTACGGCCCCAAGCTGCACGACCGCGACCCCGACCTGTGCTGCAAGCTGCGCAAGGTCGAGCCGCTGGAGCGCGGGCTCAAGGGGTACGTGGCCTGGGCGACCGGACTGCGCCGCGACGAGTCCCCGACCCGGGCCAACACCCCGGTCGTCGGCTGGGACGACAAACGCCAGAAGGTGAAGATCTCCCCGATCGCCCGCTGGACGCAGGACGACGTGGACGCCTACGTCGCCGAACACGGCGTGCTGACCAACCCGTTGCTGATGGACGGCTACGCCTCCGTCGGCTGCGCCCCCTGCACCCGCCGGGTGCTGGAGGGCGAGGACGCGCGCGCCGGCCGCTGGGCGGGCCGCGGCAAGACCGAGTGCGGGCTGCACGGCTGACCCATGACCGACTCCCTTGCGAATTTGGAGAACCACGTGACGAGCGGAGCCACCGTCTGGCTCACGGGTCTGCCCAGCGCCGGCAAGACCACCATCGCCTACGAACTGGCCGGCCGGCTCCGCGAGGAGGGCCACCGCGTCGAGGTGCTCGACGGCGACGAGATCCGCGAGTTCATCTCGGCGGGCCTCGGCTTCAGCCGCGAGGACCGGCACACCAACGTGCAGCGCATCGGCTTCCTCGCCGAACTGCTCGCCCGCAACGGCGTCAAGGCGCTCGTCCCAGTGATCGCGCCCTACTCCGACAGCCGTGAGGCGGTGCGCAAGCGCCACCAGGAGGGCGGGGCGGCGTACCTGGAGGTGCACGTGGCCACTCCGGTCGAGGTGTGCTCCGTACGCGATGTGAAGGGTCTGTACGCCAAGCAGGCCGCGGGTGAGCTGACGGGCCTCACCGGGGTCGACGACCCGTACGAGGCACCCGAGTCACCCGATCTGCGCATCGAGTCCCAGAACCAGACCGTGCAGGAGTCCGCGGCGTCGGTGTACGCCCTGCTCAGCGAAAGGGGACTGGCATGACGACGACCGTCGCCAAGGTGGAGGAGGGTACGGGCTCCCCGTACGCCCTCTCGCACCTGGACGCGCTGGAGTCCGAGGCGGTGCACATCTTCCGCGAGGTGGCGGGCGAGTTCGAGCGGCCGGTGATCCTGTTCTCCGGCGGCAAGGACTCCATCGTCATGCTGCACCTGGCACTGAAGGCGTTCGCCCCCGCGGCGATCCCCTTCTCGCTGCTGCACGTGGACACCGGGCACAACTTCCCCGAGGTCCTCGAATACCGGGACCGTACGGTCGCCAAGCACGGTCTGCGGCTGCATGTCGCCTCCGTGCAGGACTACATCGACCGCGGTGTGCTGCGCGAACGTCCCGACGGCACCCGTAACCCGCTGCAGACCCTGCCGCTGACCGAGAAGATCCAGAGCGAGAAGTTCGACGCGGTCTTCGGCGGCGGACGCCGGGACGAGGAGAAGGCACGCGCCAAGGAGCGGGTGTTCAGCCTCCGGGACGAGTTCTCCCAGTGGGACCCGCGCCGGCAGCGGCCCGAACTGTGGAACCTGTACAACGGCCGGCACGCCCCGGGCGAGCACGTCCGTGTGTTCCCGCTGTCCAACTGGACCGAGCTGGACGTGTGGCAGTACATCACCCGGGAGGGCATCGAGCTGCCGGAGATCTACTTCGCGCACGAGCGCGAGGTGTTCAAGCGCGGCGGCATGTGGCTGACCGCCGGCGAGTGGGGCGGCGCGAAGGACGGCGAGACCGTGGAGAAGCGGCTCGTGCGCTACCGGACCGTGGGCGACATGTCCTGCACCGGTGCCGTCGATTCGGACGCCGTGACGCTGGAGCAGGTCATCACCGAGATCGCCGCGTCCCGCCTCACCGAGCGCGGCGCCACCCGGGCCGACGACAAGCTCTCCGAGGCCGCGATGGAAGACCGTAAGCGCGAGGGGTACTTCTAAGCATGAGCACGACCACGACCGAGGAGCTCTCGGCCACCACCCTGCTGCGGTTCGCCACCGCCGGCTCCGTCGACGACGGCAAGTCCACCCTCGTGGGCCGGCTGCTGCACGACTCCAAGTCGGTCCTCGTCGACCAGCTCGAGGCAGTGGAGCGCGTCTCGGCCTCGCGCGGGCAGGACGCCCCCGACCTGGCTCTCCTCACCGACGGTCTGCGGGCCGAGCGGGAGCAGGGCATCACGATCGACGTGGCGTACCGTTACTTCGCCACGCCCCGGCGCCGGTTCATCCTGGCCGACACCCCGGGCCATGTGCAGTACACCCGCAACATGGTCACCGGCGCGTCGACGGCCGAGCTGACGGTCGTCCTGGTCGACGCCCGCAACGGCGTCGTCGAGCAGACCCGCCGGCACGCCGCGATCGCCGCGCTGCTGCGCGTGCCGCACGTCGTGCTCGCCGTGAACAAGATGGACCTGGTCGACTACCAGGAGTCCGTGTTCGCCGCGATCGCCGAGGAGTTCACGGCGTACGCCCTCGAACTGGGCGTCCCGGAGATCACCGCCATCCCGATCTCGGCGCTGGCCGGCGACAACGTGGTGGACCCGTCCGCGAACATGGACTGGTACGGCGGGCCGACGTTCCTGGAGCACCTGGAGACGGTCCCGGTCACCCACGACCTGAGCCACTGCCACGCCCGGCTGCCCGTGCAGTACGTGATCCGGCCGCAGACCGCCGAGCACCCGGACTACCGGGGCTACGCCGGCCAGATCGCCGCGGGTTCGTTCCGCGTCGGCGAGTCGGTGACGGTGCTGCCGTCGGGCCGTACGTCGAGGATCTCCGGCATCGACGTGCTGGGCGAGCCGGTCGACGTCGCGTGGACCACGCAGTCGGTGACCGTCCTGCTGGAGGACGACATCGACATCTCGCGCGGCGACCTGCTCGTGCCGACCAAGGACGCGCCCGCGACCACGCAGGACATCGAGGCGACCGTGTGCCATGTCGCCGACGCGCCGCTGACCGTCGGCCACCGTGTGCTGCTCAAGCACGGCACCCGCACGGTCAAGGCGATCGTCAAGGACATCCCGTCCCGGCTGACGCTCGACGACCTGTCCCTGCACCCGCACCCGGGGCAGCTCGTCGCCAACGACATCGGCCGGGTGAAGGTCCGCACCGCCGAGCCGCTGCCGGTCGACTCCTACGCCGACTCGCGCCGCACCGGTTCGTTCATCCTGATCGACCCCAGCGACGGCACCACGCTCACCGCGGGCATGGTCGGCGAGTCGTTCGCATCGCCGGAGCCGGTCAAGGACGAGGCCGAGGACGACGGGTGGGACTTCTGACATGAAGGCCCTCGACCACTTCTCCACGTTCGCGAAGGAGGGCGGCCGCATCGGCAGCGGCGCCCTCGGCAGCGGCGAGGGCGGAGTGGCGCGATGTGTGCGCTGACCCGCCCTTCGTCCATCTGCCGATCCCCCGGCCGCGCCTGAGCAGGGCGTGAGTGCCGGGCCACCGAGAGGAACCCCTCCCGTGCCTGCCACCCCCGCCCCGCGACGGATGCTCGCCGTCCTGGCCGCGCTGCCGCTGCTCGCCCTCGCGGCGTGCGGCTACGGCTCGCAGGCCAAGGAGAACACCGAGCAGGCCATCGCCGGGGCGGCCAAGGTCGACGGCCTGGACTCGGTGAAGATCGGCTACTTCGGGAACCTCACCCACGCCACCGCACTCGTCGGCAGGCACGAGGGGCTGTTCCAGAAGGAGCTGGGCGGCACGCTGGCGCAGTACTCCACGTTCAACGCCGGTCCGTCGGAGATCGAGGCGCTGAACTCCGGCTCCGTCGACATCGGCTGGATCGGCCCTTCCCCCGCGGTCAACGGCTACAGCAAGGCGGGCGGCAAGAACCTGCGGATCATCTCCGGTTCGGCCTCCGGCGGCGTGAAGCTCGTCGTGAACCCGGAGAAGATCAAGTCCCTCAAGGACGTCAAGGGCAAGAAGATCGCCACGCCTCAGCTCGGCAACACCCAGGACGTGGCGTTCCTCAACTGGGTCTCCGAGCAGGGCTGGAAGGTCGACGCCGAGAGCGGCAAGGGCGACGTCTCCGTCGTCCGTACCGACAACAAGATCACGCCGGACGCCTACAAGTCCGGTTCGATCGACGGCGCGTGGGTGCCCGAGCCGACCGCGTCCAAGCTGGTCGCCGAGGGCGGCAAGGTGCTCCTCGACGAGGCCGACCTGTGGCCGGACAAGAAGTTCGTGATCACGAACATGATCGTGTCGCAGAGCTTCCTCAAGGAGCACCCGGACGTCGTCGAGGCCGTCCTGCGCGCCTCGGTGAAGACCAACAAGTGGATCGGCGCCCATCCGGACAAGGCGAAGGCCGCGGCGAACGCCCAGCTCAAGGCCGACACGGGCAAACCGCTCCCTGCCGATGTGCTCGACCCGGCGTGGCGGTCCATCCAGGTCACGGACGACCCGCTGGCAGACACGCTGAACACCCAGGCCGAGCACGCGGTCAGGGCGGGGCTGCTCCAGCGGCCGGACCTGACCGGCATCTACGACCTGGCGCCGCTGAACAAGGTCCTCAAGGGCGAGGGCGAGCCCGAGGCCGACGACGCCGGACTCGGCGCGAAGTCGTGAGCAAGGCACTGATCCCGATGAGTTCCCAGGAGGTGACGACCATGGCAACAGCCCTCGCCAAGGCCGCCGACACGGATGTGTCCGTGGAGCACGCCGCGCGCATCGACCGCGTCTCGAAGTCCTTCGCCGGCCCCGCCGGGCAGCAGCTCGTCCTGGACGACATCAACCTCGATGTGGCGCCCGGCGAGTTCGTCACCCTCCTCGGAGCGTCCGGCTGCGGCAAGTCGACCCTGCTGAACCTGGTGGCCGGCCTTGACAGGCCCAGCGCGGGCAGCATCACCACCGACGGCCGGCCGGCTCTGATGTTCCAGGAGCACGCCCTGTTCCCGTGGCTGACCGCGGGCAAGAACATCGAACTCGCCCTGAAGCTCCGGGGCGTCGCCAAGGCCGAGCGGCGCGAGCGCGCCGAGGAACTCCTCGAACTGGTCCGCCTCAAGGGCGCGTACGGCAAGCGGGTGCACGAGCTCTCCGGCGGTATGCGCCAGCGGGTCGCCATGGCGCGGGCCCTCGCCCAGGACAGCAAACTGCTGCTGATGGACGAGCCGTTCGCCGCGCTCGACGCGATCACCCGTGACGTGCTGCACGACGAGCTGACCCGTATCTGGCGCGAGACGCGGGTGTCGGTCCTGTTCGTCACGCACAACGTGCGCGAGGCGGTCCGGCTGGCCGAGCGCGTCGTCCTGCTGTCGTCCCGCCCGGGCCGGGTGGCGCGGGAGTGGACGGTCGACATCCCGCAGCCGCGCCGCATCGAGGACGCCGAGGTGGCGGAACTGTCCCGGGAGATCACCGAAGAACTGCGTGGGGAGATCCGCCGTCATGGCCAGCACTGAGACGACCGCCGCCAAGGACGGGGCCGATCTCGCCGGGCTCGAAGCGGGCCTGGACGCCCTGGAGACGGTCCAGACGGGCCGTACACCGTTCCGGAAGACCCTTACCCAGAAGATCCTGCCGCCGGTCGTCGCCGTCGCGCTGGTGCTGGCGGTGTGGCAGTTCCTGGTGTCGTCCGGGATCGCCGGCGACCCGACCAAGCTGCCCGCGCCGTCCGAGGTGTGGGGCGAGCTGCGCGAGTCGTGGCTGGAGGGCACTCTCCACGAGTACATCTGGACGTCCGTCTCGCGGGGTCTGCTGGGCTTCCTGCTGGCGCTCGCGATCGGTACGCCGCTGGGTCTGGTGGTCGCGCGCGTGAGGTTCGTGCGCGCGGCGATCGGGCCGATCCTGTCCGGCCTCCAGTCGCTGCCGTCGGTGGCCTGGGTGCCGCCGGCCGTGATCTGGCTGGGCCTGAACGACCGGATGATGTTCGCGGTGATCCTGCTCGGCGCGGTGCCCTCGATCGCCAACGGCCTGGTCTCCGGCGTCGACCAGGTGCCGCCGCTGTTCCTGCGGGCCGGCCGCACGCTGGGCGCGACGGGCCTGAAGGGCACCTGGCACATCGTGATGCCGGCGGCGCTGCCCGGCTATCTCGCGGGCCTGAAGCAGGGCTGGGCCTTCTCCTGGCGCTCGCTGATGGCGGCGGAGATCATCGCGTCTTCCCCGGACCTCGGCGTCGGCCTCGGCCAGTTGCTGGAGAACGGCCGCAACACCAGTTCCATGTCGATGGTGTTCTTCGCCATCCTGCTCATCCTGATCGTCGGCATCGCCATCGACCTGCTGATCTTCAGCCCGCTGGAGCGGTGGGTGCTGCGCAGCCGCGGTCTGCTGGCAAGGAGCTGAACCCCGATGTCCAAGAAACCGGTCCTCCTCGTCATCGCCCACGGCAGCCGCGACCCGCGGCATGCCGCGATCGTGCACGCACTCGTGAGGCGGGTCCGTTCGCTGCGCCCCGGCGTGCGGGTGGAGACCGGCTTCCTGGACTTCAACATCCCGTCCGTGCAGGGCGTGCTGGAGTCGCTGGCGGCGCAGGGCGTGCGGGACGTCGTGGCGCTGCCCCTGCTGCTGACCCGCGCCTTCCACGCGAAGGCCGACATCCCGGCGGTCCTGCGGGACGCGCCGCCGCAACTGCGGATCCGGCAGGCGGAGGTCCTGGGCCCGTCGCCGCTGCTGACGTCGGCCCTGGAGCGGCGTCTGTACGAGGCGGGCCTGACGCCCGCCGACAAGTCCTCGACCGGGGTCGTGCTGGCCTCGGCGGGGTCCACCGACCCGGAGGCGATCGCAGTGATCGCAGAAATCGCGCGGGAGTGGCGGCACACCGGTTGGTGCGCCGTGCGGCCTGCGTTCGCCTCCGCATCTCTGCCCCGCACCGAGGACGCGGTGCGCGAGCTGCGCGCGCTCGGCTGCGAGCGGGTGGCCGTGGCGCCGTACGTCCTGGCGCCGGGCTTCCTCCCGGACCGCATCGCCCGGGGCGCGGCCGAGGCGGACGTCCTCGCGGACGTGCTGGGGGCGGCGCCCGAGGTGGCCCGGGTCCTGCTGGAGCGCTACGAGGCGGCGCGGGTGCCGGTGCTGGCGGCCGTCGGGGCCTGAGCGCCAGGCGCCCGGCGCCCGCTGTCACACCTCCAGCACGCGGCCGATCTCCTGGACCAGGATCAGGCAGCCGCCGCTCGCCGCCACACCCATGCCGATGGCCTCCAGGGCGAAGCGGATACGGCCGCGGTTGGCGGGCATACCGTCCTGTGCGGCTTCCAGCAGCTCGTCCCGGACGATCTCCCCCTGCGGGACCAGCGCGGGCTTCTCGATGCGCAGCCGCTCCACGAGCCGCTCCGCGAGGCGCAGCAGCGCGACGGGGTCGGCACCGTCGTGGGTCGAGCCGTCGAAGTCGCGCATGTTGTAGGTGCTCACTGTCCCGCCTCCTGTGGCTTGCACGGCCGAGGGCTCGGCCGGTGCCGCGACGTGACGGGCAGGCCCATGGTGCGCCGCCCGCCACGGTGACATGCTCTCCCCGCCGTCCTGGCGCGGATCACCATAGGGACAACGGCCGCTGTTTGTCGCGTGGTTGGGCGGAGCCGCGGTCAGTTGATCAGCATGTGTTGACGACCGCCTCGTCGGCCAGCCGTATCAGCTCCGCCACCGGCATCGAGCCCGCCGCCCGCCGCTCGCGCGCGAAGGTGTCGGCGAGGTGCTGCAGGAGTTCGTTCAGCGGGGTCGGCACGCCGTGCAGCCGGCCCAGCAGGGCGATCTCGCCGTTGAGGTAGTCGGCCTCGATGGTGCCGGTGCCGCGGGTGAGGGACTGCCAGGAGGAGCCGCCGCCGCGCGGGGCACCGTCCAGGGGGACCAGGGTGACCTTGTCGCCCCGAACCGCCTGCTGTTCCTCGGTGCTCGCGTACGCGATCCCGGCGGCGTCGAGCACGGCAGCGCCCTCGGCCCGCACCCGCCGGAACAGCGCGACGGCGTCCTCGTCGGAGACGGGACCGGTCACGGCCTCCAGGGAGTTGCCGAGGTTGGACAGCAGCTTGGCGTACTCCCAGCGCGCCACGTCCGCGACGACCGGCGCCTCGAAGTGCGACTTCTCCAGGTCGGCGGCGACGAGGCGGGCGGTCTCGTCGGCGCCGTGCGGGTGGCGGCCGAGGTGCAGGATTCCGGTGAGGGGGCTGCCGGCCGCGGAGACGACGCCGGGTTCGACGTACGTCGACGGCAGCCAGACGCAGACGCCGTAGACACGTCGGAACAGCCGCAGGGCCAGGCGCCGGCCCTCGACGCCGTTCTGTGCGCAGAACAGCGGCAGTCGCTCGGCGGCCGTACCGCCGCCGGCGACCGGGGCGGGGCCCCAGGTCTGCAACGCGGCCACGCTGTCCTGGGTCTTCACAGCGAGCACGAGGACGTCGTCGGGGCGCAGTTCCCCGAGCGCGGCGGGTCCGTCGACGACCGGCAGCCGTTGGGTCAGCTCGCCCTCGGGCACCCTGAGCCGCAGCCCGTGGTCCCGTAGGGCCTCGTAGTGGGTGCCCCGGGCGACCAGGACGACCTCGTGTCCCGAGCCCGCGAGCCGTCCGCCGATGACGCCGCCGACGGCTCCTGCCCCGATGATGACGTAGCGCAAGGTCACTCCCCCTCGGCGTGGAACGGCGTCCCCTGGTGGAAGTACATCCGCCACCCGGTGTCCGTGCGCCGCCAGAGCGAACTGCGGTGTGCGCGGCGGCCGTCGTGCTCCGTGTCGAAGGTGATGTGGACGACATCGGGGGCGAGCTGCACGCCGTCCATCCGTGACACGACGACGGGTCGGGGCCCCGGGTCCTCGCCCGCGACCAGGGACTCGATGATCGAGGGCCGGTCCCAGTACCGCCCGGACGCGCCGAACTCCCGGAACTCGGGGTGCAGCAGCTCGGCGAGCAGTTCCGGGGAGGACCTGACCTCCGGCCGGAGAAGGCGCAGTTCGCCCTCGATGGCGGCTTCCACGGCGGTGGTCCGGACCTCAGTCACCTGTCATCTCCACGAGTTTCACGACGGTGTTCCAGTTGCGGCTGGTGGCAATCAAACCCTTGTTGATCCGCGGTCTCGACAGGATTTCGGCGAGCTTGGAGCGGCCCAGGCCGTTCGGGGCGTACAGGTACAGGGCGCGGTCGCCGAGCCGGAACTCCTCCGGGAGGAAGGCGGCCGGGTCGATCTCCGCGAAGCGCTCGGCCTCGACCGGGGCGGAGAAGTAGGTGACATGGAGCTGCTTGGGCTCCAACTCGGCTGCGGGGAAGGGGCAGTTGTCGGCGATCGCCCTGAGGTAGGCGTGGTCGCGGACGATCACGTCCACGGCGAAGCCGAAGTGCTTCTCGATGGCCGACGCGAGCTCCGCGGCCAGGGACTCCTCGTCGCCGTGATCGGCGGCGAACACCGCCTGGCCGCTCTGCAGATGGGTGCGAACGCCGCCATGGCCGAGACCGGTCATCAGGGTGCGCAGTTCGGCCATCGGGACTTTTCTGCTGCCGCCCACGTTGATGCCACGGAGCAGCGCCGCGTACGTCGTCGTCATCCCGTCACCTTATGGCGGCCGTCGTGCCCAGTGGGGGCGGGCACGACGACCGGACCCGTAAGTTACTTACCGGTCAGCATGAAGCACAAGCTCTTTCGCCCGATCCGGCAGGCCGCCGTCTCCCTGATCCGCTCCCCCGACCCGGCCGGATAGATGTAAGGGACCCCCATCCTCCCCAGTGGGGAGGGAGCGCGGTCCGAGGGGATGAGTTCCGGCCGCCGCACTTCACCGGGGAGCACGACGAGATGGCTTTATCCGGCCCATACCTTCGAAACGAAAGGAGGCGGCAGGGGGCCGCCACCGCAAGACGAGGGGGCAAGCCCATCATGGGGAACGGAGAAACGCGGGTACGGGGCCTCGCCGCCCGCGCCGGCGGCTGGAGCGCCCGCCATCGATGGGCTGCCGTCGGCATCTGGGTGCTGTTCGTCGTCCTGGCGATGGGGCTCGGTTCGGCGGCCGGCCGGGTCGACGTCAAGGACAGCGACCAGCTCAAGGGCGAGACACACACCGCCGCCAAGATCATCGAGGACGCGGGGATCGAGGAGCCGGCCAGTGAGACGGTCCTGATCCAGGCGAAGGGCGGTTCGCTCAAGGCCACCGACGGGGAGTTCCGCAGCGCCGTCACCGCGGTCGTCGAGGCGGTCGAGGGCACCGGCAAGGTCACGGACGTGACATCGCCGTACGACACGCGGACGATCTCCAAGGACGGCCGCAGCGCGCTGGTGCAGTTCGACATACGCGGCGACTCGGACACCGCGGGTGAGCGTGTCGAGCCCGTGCTGAAGGCGGTCGAGGACGTCCAGAAGGACCACGGCTCGCTGCGGATCGAGGAGATCGGCGGCGCGAGCATGATGAAGACGTTCGACGACGCGTTCGGGGACGACTTCCAGAAGGCCGAGTACTCCGCGGTGCCGGTGGCCCTCGGCATTCTGCTCATCGCCTTCGGCGCGCTGGTGGCGGCCCTGCTGCCGGTGCTGCTGGCGGTCACCGCGATCATGGCGACGATGGGCCTGATGGGCATCGTCAGCCATGTCATGCCGATGAGCGACACCGCGAACTCCGTGATGCTGCTGGTCGGCCTGGCCGTCGGCGTCGACTACTGCCTGTTCTACCTGCGCCGTGAGCGCGAGGAGCGCCAGGCCGGGCGGGACCCGCAGACCGCGCTGCGCGTCGCCGCCGCCACCAGCGGCCGCGCGATCATCGTCTCGGGTGTCACGGTGTGCGTGGCGATGGCGGGCATGCTGTTCACCGGTCTCGCCGAGTTCGAGGCGATGGGCCTGGCCTCACTGATGGTCGTGGCGGTCGCCATGGTCGGGTCGGTCACCGTGCTGCCGGCGCTGCTGTCGCTGCTCGGCGAGCGGGTCGAGAAGGGCAAGATCCCCTTCCTGCACCCGGAGAGCAAGCTCCGCCGCAATCGGGGCGGCGCCAATCGCGAGAGCCGGTTCTGGACGGCCGTGCTCAAGGGCGTGCTGGCCCGGCCCGTCATCTCGGTCGTCGTCGCCGCCGGTGCGCTGCTGGCCATCGCGGCTCCCGCGGTCGGCATGAAGACGCAGAACCTCACGCTGGACCAGGAATTCGGCGACTCGCTGCCCATCGTGCAGACGTACAACCGGGTCAACGAGGCCTTCCCGGGCGGTTCCGAGCCGGCCGAGGTGATCGTCAAGGCGAACGACATCAACGCTCCCGAGGTGAAGTCCGCGCTCGCCGACTTCCGTGACCGGGCGATCAGTTCGGGTGCCTCACGCGGCCCGGTCGAGATCAAGCTGCACGACGAGCAGAACGTCGCCTTCGTGTACGTGCCGCTGGTCGGCGGGTCCGACCTCGACAAGGCGGGCGCGAGCCTGGACAAGCTGCGCGACGACGTGCGGCCGGCGACGCTGGGCAAGGTGGACGGGGTCGAGGCGCCGATCACCGGGCAGGTCGCGGGGTCGAAGGACTTCAACGACCAGCTCGCCGGAGCGGTCGTGCCGGTCTTCGCCTTCGTCGTGGTCTTCGCCTTCGGGCTGATGCTGCTGTCGTTCCGCTCCCTGACCATCGCGATCACCTCGATCGTGCTGAACCTGCTGTCGGTGGGCGCGGCGTACGGCATCCTCGTCGCCGTCTTCCAGCACGGCTGGGGCGCGTCCCTGGTGGGCGCGGAGGGCGTCGGCGCCATCATCACCTGGCTGCCGCTGTTCCTCTTCGTGATCCTGTTCGGCCTGTCGATGGACTACCACGTGTTCGTGGTCTCCCGGATCCGTGAGGCACGGCTGCGGGGCCGCAGCACGAAGGACGCGATCCAGCACGGCGTGGTCACCACGGCCGGCGTCGTCACCAGCGCCGCGGTCATCATGGTCGCCGTGTTCGCGATCTTCGGCACGCTGTCCATGCAGTCCATGAAGCAGATGGGCGTCGGCCTCGCGGCCGCGGTCCTCATCGACGCCACGATCATCCGGGGCGTCCTGCTCCCGGCGGTGATGGCACTGCTGGGCGAGCGCAACTGGTACCTCCCGAAGTGGCTGAACCGCCTGCCGGACCTGACCCACGACGAGGCCCCCGAGGCCGTGACCCGCGGGGCGGCCCGCGACGACGAGGGAGAGCGCGTAGGGGTCTGACACGACCCGCCGGCTGAGTCGACCCACCATCGCTGAGGGCCCGTTGGTTCCGGGGGAACCAACGGGCCCTCAGTGTGTACGCCCTCAGTCCGTGATGCGACGCACCTCCAGCACGGCCTCGTCGCAGCGCACAATCTCCAACTCCCGCTCCGGGCGAGCTCCTTCGAAGGTCAACAGGACATGGCCGTCCGTCAGGAGCTGCCAGCGACCGGGTACGGCGGCGGGAGCGTCGCCGCGCCCCAGGGGATGGTCGACGAACGCGCCGTCGGGTGCGAACTCCATGCCACGGCGTCCGCGGGCCGGCGGGAACGGATAGCCGTCGGGCCGGTAGACCCGCACGTCACCGTGATCCTCTTCGTAGGAGTGGATCCAGGACCGGAACAGACCCGGAGGGGGCTCTCGCATGACCCGGCCACCTCGCTCACTTCCATGTCGCACAAATTGCCGGTCTTCTCCGTGAATGCCTAGGATTATCAGTGTATGGGTCCAGAGGGAGCGGGCAACCGGCCGTGCCGACCGGTGTCGCGCGGCCCCCACAGCGCGTGTCCGACGCGCAGTTGCGCAGCCGTGCGCGCGGCAAATCCAACACCAATCGAGGGGCGCAGCCATGTCCGATGCGCAGTCCTATCTCCGCGCCACTTCCGCCGACTACAGCCGCTGGTGCGGCGCCATGGAAGTGCACCGCCGACTCCTCACCCTGAATCCCGAATACGCTGCAAATCGTGCCCTGATCGAGAACACCGCGTTCAGCTACGAGACACAGCGGCGGGAGGCCGCCCGACAGGGCGTCATCGACGTTCCCGTCGTCGTGCACGTGGTGCACAACACCCCCGAGCAGAACGTCGACATCGCCCAGATCAACAGTCAGATCGACGTCCTCAACCAGGACTTCCGCGGGACGAACGCCGATGTCAACCAGGTGCCGCCGGTGTGGCGGGACCTGGTGGCCGACGCGCGCATCCAGTTCCATCTCGCCCGGACCGATCCGCTGGGCCGGACCACGGACGGCATCACGCGCACCCAGACCTCGAACGCGGACTGGGACACGGACGATCTGGTCAAGTTCAGCCTGAGCGGAGGACGTGACGCCTGGCCCGCGGACGTCTACCTGAACGTCTGGGTCTGCCAGTTGCGCCGCGGGCTGCTGGGTTACGCCCAGTTCCCGGGCGGCGCCGGATCCACGGACGGCGTCGTCATCACGCACAGCGCCTTCGGCACGCGCGGCACCGCCGCCGCGCCGTTCAACGGCGGCCGCACGGCCGTGCACGAGATCGGCCACTGGCTCAACCTGCGCCACATCTGGGGTGACGACGACGAGGGGTGCAGCGGCAGCGACTTCGTGGCGGACACCCCCAACCAGGCCGGGCCGAACGTCGGTTCACCGAAATTCCCCAGCACCACGTGCAGCAACGGCCCGAACGGCGACATGTTCATGAACTACATGGACTACACCGACGACGCCGCGATGTTCATGTTCACCAAGGGCCAGGCCGCCCGGATGGACGCCACTCTCGACAACGCGCGTCTGGCACTCAGCCAACAGGCCGTCACGGTGTGACGGGCCTCCGTTCCGATGCGACGGCCGCCCCTTCCATGGGGCGGCCGTCACGACGGCGGCCACGGACTAGCCGCGCCGAGCGCGCAGTTCGGCCTCGATGAGATCGGCGGCCCGGCGGGTCCCGCCCTCCTGGGCCATCTGCGCCTGGATGTCCTTCAGGCGGCGGGCGACCTCCGGGTCGTCGACGAGAGCGAGGGCGGTCTCACGCAGGCTCTCGGCGGTGGCCTCGGCCGTCGGGATGTGGCGGGCGACGCCGAGGGACTGCAGCATGTCGGCGTTGCCGAACTGGTCCACGGCCTGCGGTACGGCGATCATCGGGGTGGCCGTGGCCAGGCCCTCCTGGCTGCCGCCCGCGCCGGCGTGGGTGACGAACAGGTCGGCCTGCTTCAGGATCGCCAACTGCGGGACCCAGTTGAGCACTTCGACGTTGGACGGGACGTCCCCGAGCGCGGCGGGGTCGACATGCCGCCCGACCTGGAGCACCAGGTGCCAGCCCGGCAGACCGGCGAAGGCGCGCACGCACTCCCGGTAGAAGGCCGGCTGCTTGGTGAAGCTCGATCCGAGTGAGACCAGTGCGATCTTTTCGGCGCCGTCGGGACGCTGCCAGTCGCCCTCGGCGGCGCGGTCGCCCTGGCAGGCGCCGACGAAGGTGTGCACCGCCTCGTCCACGCGGTCGGCGTTGGGCTGAAGGGCGCGCGGGATGAGGACGAGCGAGCGGTCGGGCCGGCCGACGAACGGATCCGGGTGCCGGGTGATGCCGTTCTCCTCCAGCCAGGCGTGGAAGCGGCGGTAGTACGCCTGCCCGCGCTCGGTCTTCCTCGGCTCCGCCCACATCGGCTCGGCGACCTCCTCCTCGTAGCCCTCCCAGGCCACGAGGTTCGGCGACAGCGAGACCGCGGGCACGCCCCAGCGGTGGGCGAGGACGCGCGCCGGGTACGAGGTGATGTCGTGCAGGACGAGGTCCGGCTCGTCCCCGTCGTAGGCCCGGATCAACTGCGGGAGGGCCTGGATCGCGTCGGCCAGGAACGGCTCGACGTTGTCCAGCAGGGTGCTCCCCCACGCCTCCGGGTCGGCGTCGGGTCCGGGCAGCGTGGAGTGCCACGGCTTCGGCTCGGCGCCGGTGGCGGCGACCTTCTCGGCGAAGGCCGGCGGTATCGCGTACGTGACCCGGTGCCCGCGCGCCACCAGCTCGCGGATCACTTCGAGGCTGGGGTTCACGTGACCGTGGGCGGCGATGGAGAACATGGCGATGTGAGCGGGGCTGGTCATATCCTCGACGCTATTCGAGACGATACGTCTCGTGCAACTTGATTTGACCGGAGATCGCGTGTCGGGCGGCGCCCGGTGACGCGTGCAGCCGGATTACCTCAGCGCTGGTAGCGCGCGAGTACCAGGTTTCCGTCCTCTTCCAGCCGCTCCCGCAGCTCGTCGAGGCCGATGGCCCCGCTGTAGTACTCCTGGAAGGCGGGCGTGGCGATCTTGTCCTTCCACTCCGGGTAGCCCCGTACCGACTGCGCTGGCGCCGAGCGCAGATGTGCGGCGAGGGCGGTGCCGGTGGCCCAGTCGTTCTCGGCGGTGTGCAGGGCCGGGTCCTTCAGGGCCTCGGTGCCGGTGGGGAGCATCCAGTCGCCCAGGGCCAGCCGCACCATGTTGTCGGGGCGCAGCAGGAAGTCGATGAACTCGGCCGCCTCCCGCTGGTGCGGGCTGTCCTCGGCGATGGACAGGGTCTGCGGACTGACGCCCTGGGAGAGCCCGTCGGCGCCGGCCGGGGCGGGCAGCACCTGCCAGTCGAAGCCCTTGGGGGCCTGCTGCACGATCTGCTGGCGGTAGGAGAAGCCGAGCGGGACCATCGCGTACCGGCCGCCGAAGAAGCCGGGCAGGGTGTCCGAGCCGCCGCTGCCCAGGGTCGTCGGCGAGGCGCTGCGGTCGGCGTTGACCTGGTCGTGGACGGTGCGCGGCATGACCTCGTCGTCCGCTCCGAAACGGACGGTCACCTTGCCGTCGGCGTCCCGGTGGAAGAGCTGTCCGCCGGAAGACAGCGACAGATTGAGGGTGGCGGAGACGGGCTCCTTGAGCGGCCAGGCCACGCCGTACCTGCCGTCCCCGCTCAGCCGCTCGGTGATCGTCCGGAACTCGGCCCAGCTCCAGGGCCGTTCGGGGGTGGGAATGCGCACGCCGGCCTGCTTCAGCCACTTCGCGTTGGCGACCAGCACACGTGGCTCCTGGAGGAACGGCACGCCGTAGATCCCGTCCCCGAAGGTCGCCGTCTCCCAACTGCGCTGAGGGATGTCGGACTTGAGCCGCTCGGGCAGCAGGTCGGTCAGGTCGGCGAGATAGCCGCCGTACGCGAAGTCCGCGAGGTCGTCCGAAGCGTCGTGGATGATGTCCGGGGCCTCACCGCCCTCGAAGGAGGTGAGCAGTTGGTCGTGAACGCCGTCCCAACTGCCCTGCACATACTCGACCTTGACGTCGGGATGGCTCGCGTTCCACTCCTCCACCAGCTCCTTGTTGACCTGGACGGACTCCTCCTGCCAGGCCAGGGACTCAAAGCGCAGGGTGATGCGGCCGCCCGCGGAGTCACCGTCGCCGCCGCTGCACCCGGCGAGCAGCAGCACCAGGGCCAGGCAGCCCGACAGCAGTCTCATGCGCATCAGTTCTTCACCGCCCCGGCGAGCATGCCGCCCGTGATCCGTCGCTGGATGAGCGCGAACACGACCAGCGAGGGCAGCGTCGCGAGGAACGCGGCGGCGGCCAGCGGGCCGAGGTCGGCGACGCCCTCCGCGCCGATGAAGTGCGTGAGGATGACCGGCAGGGTCTGCTTCTCGGGGGTCTTCAGCAGTACGAGGGCGAAGAAGAACTCGTTCCACGCCGTGACGAAGGCGAACATCGCCGTCGCCACGATGCCGGGTGCCAGCAGCGGCGCGGTCACCGAGACGAGGGTCCTGAGGCGCCCGGCCCCGTCGACGGCCGCCGCCTCCTCCAGCTCGGGCGGCACCGCACGGACGTAGCCGACGAGCATCCACAGCGCGAACGGCAGCGCCCACACCACGTACACCATGATCAGCCCCGGCATCGAGTTGATCAGCCGCAGGTTCTTCAGCACCAGGAACAGCGGGATGATCACCAGGACCAGCGGGAACGCCTGGCTGACGACCACCCAGCCGGTCGCCGCCCGGGCGAGCGGGGTGCGCTGGCGGGCCATGACGTACGCCATCGGGGTCGCGAGCACCACGGCGACGAGGGCGGCGCCGAGCGCGGCGATCAGGGAGTTGAGGGCGGCGTGCAGCAGGGGCTGTTCGTCGAAGGCCTGGCGGAAGTTGGCGAGCGTGGGGTCCTTCGGAATCCAGGTGGGATGCAGACTGCCCAGCTCGCGCGGGGGTTTGAAGGCGGTGGAGATCAGCCAGAGGAAGGGGAAGGCCAGGAAGACGAGGTACGCCAGCAGCGCCACGTACTGTCCGGCGCGGGCGGTTCGGCTGGTCCTCACGCCTGGTCACCTCCCCTGAGCCGGCCGACGAGGAAGAGCGCGAGGAGTACCGAGACCACCGCGACCATCACGCACCCCATCGCCGCCGCGTAGCCGAACTGCCCGTAGCGGAAGGCCTCTTCGTAGGCGAAGAGCATCGGCAGGCGGGTGCGGCCGCCGGGGCCGCCGCTGGTGAGGACGTAGACCAGGGCGAAGGAGTTGAAGTTCCAGATGAGGTTCAGTGCCGTGATGGACAGGGCGACGGGCCTCAGGGCGGGCCAGGTGACCGTGCGGAAGCGGCGCCAGGCGCCGGCGCCGTCCACGGCCGCCGCCTCGTGCAGTTCACGGGGAGTGTTCTGGAGGCCGGCGAGCAGAGCGACCGTCGTGGTCGGCATGCCCGCCCAGATGCCCACGACGATGACGGCCGGCAGGGCGGTGCCGAGCCCGCTGAGCCAGTCGCGGCCGTCGCCGAGACCGAGATCGCGGATCGTCTCGTTGAGGATGCCCGCGTCGGGGTTGTAGACCAGCCGCCACATCACACCGACGACGACTTCGGGCATGGCCCACGGGACGATCGCGAGGGCGCGGGCGAGCCAGCGCAGGCGCAGGTCCTCGTTGAGGAGGAGGGCGAGGCCGAGCGCGAGCAGGAACTGCGGGACGGTGACGCCGACCGCCCAGACCAGGCCGATCCGGAACGACTCCCAGAACAGGGTGTCGTGCAGCAGGTCCGTGAAGTTGAGCGCGCCGATCCACTGCGTGGGCCGGGTTCGTCCGGACTGGGCGTCGGTGAAGGACAGCGCGATGCCGTAGAGCAGTGGGCCGACGCTCAGGACCAGGATGGGGATGAGCGCGGGCAGGACGAGGAACCAGGCGCCGCGGTCCATGACGCTCCGCCGCTCCTTGCCGCCCGGCGCGCGTCTCACCGGCCTCTCCGCCTCGGTCACCGATGTCACGGAATCAGCCCCTTTGCGCGGCTCGGGTGGGCCCCGTCATGGTCGTGAAGGCGCCGTACCCCGTCAAGGTCGCGCGCACTTGGTCCGACCTGTGGAAATGCGAGACTGAGCGCGGATGGCGGGAATCCGACGCCGTTCGTGACAGCAGGCGAAGCACACGGAGGCGGACGATGGACGAGGCACGGGCGCGGGACGTACTGGCCGCGGCGGACGTGCTGCCCGGACCGGCGCGGGACGCGCGGCTGCTCGCCCTCGGTGAGAACGCGGTGTTCGCCGCCGGTGACCTGGCCGTCAAGGTCGGCCGTGACGCCGAACTCCTCGACCGGGCGCGGCGCGAGCTGGACATCGCCGTGTGGCTGGAAGAGGCGGGCGTGCCTGCGGTGCGGGCGGCCGAGCCGAAGGCACGTCTGGTGGAGGGTCACCCGGTGACCGTGTGGCACCGGCTGCCGGATCCCGTACGGCCCGCCGGGCCACGGGATTTGGCCGAACTGCTACGGGTCGTGCACGCCCTGCCCGCGCCCTCCTTCGCGCTGCCGCCGCGCGAGTTGCTGGGCGGGGTGGAGCGTTGGCTGCGGCTGGCGGGGGACGCGATCGATCCGGCGGACGCGGCGTATCTGCGAGAGCGGCGGGACGGTTTCGCGGCCGCCGCCGCGGGGCTGACGCCTCATGTGGCGCCAGGGCCGATCCACGGGGACGCGCTGCCGCGCAATGTGCATGTGGGGGCGGACGGGCCGGTCCTGGTCGACCTGGAGACCTTCGCCTTCGATCTGCGTGAGCACGACCTGGTGGTCATGGCTCTCTCCCGCGACCGGTACGGCTTGCCCGCGGCGGACTACCGGTCGTTCGTCGAGACCTACGGCTGGGACGTGCGCGAGTGGGAGGGCTGCTCGGTGCTGCGCGGCGCGCGCGAGACCGCGAGCTGTGCGTGGGTCGCCCAGCACGCACCGACGAACCCGAAGGCATCGGCCGAGTTCGAACGACGGGTGGCCTCACTGCGGGACGGGGACGAGACGGTGCGGTGGTATCCGTTCTGAGCGCCCGAGGTTCGGGGAGCCGCTCGCAGTACGGCGAGTGCGGGTGGCGGGTGGCGGGTGGCTGATCGCGCCCACGCGGCGGAGCCGCAGATCAAGCACAGCCCCGCACCCCTTCAGGGCGTCACCGTGCCGTCGGCCTTCCCGCTCTGGATGCCGCGCGCGGCTCGGCGCAGTTCGGTCAGGACCGTGCGGACCGCTGTGCGGGCCGTGCGTTCGGGGCGGTAGAGGGCGTCGATGTGGCGTCGCGCCTGGACGCCGCTCAGTGGTCTCAGGGCCAGCGCCGGATGCCGGCGCATCGTCCAGCGCGGCATCAGCGCGATACCGCCCCCGGCCGCCACCACCTCCGCGACCACCGCGAACTCGTTGATGCGGTGGGCCAGATGGAGGCGTCGGCCGGCCGCCGCGGCGATCGCTTCGATGACCGCCAGCACCGGGAAGCCGTCGTGCACGGTGATCCAGGGCTCGTCCGCCACATCGCGCGGGGTGACGCGTCGCTTGGCGGCCAGGGGATGGTCGGCGGGCATGGCCACGTCCAGCGGCTCACGCAGCAGCGTCGTCGCGGCCACCGTCCGCGGCCAGGGCGGGGCATGGTCCAGGCGGTGGGCGAGGACGACGTCGTACTCCCGGGTGAGCCGGGGGAAGTCCTCCTGCGGCACATCCTCGTCGACGAGCCTGGGTGCCGGCCTGCCCGGCCCGGCGAGTGCGCGAAGCAGCAGTGGGAAGAACGCGGTGCCCGCGCTGTGGAACGCCGCCACCGACACTTCCCCGTCCGGCCGCTCGACGAACTCCTCGACGGTGTGCCGCGCCCGCGCGAGCGCCGTCTCGACCTCCACGGCCGCGCCCGCCAGCGCCTGCCCTGCGTCGGTGAGCACCAGCCGCCGCCCCTGCCGCTCGGTCAGCGGTACCGGGATCGCCCGCTGGAGCAGCCGAAGCTGCTGGGAGATCGCCGACGGCGTCACCAGCAGCGCCTCGGCGACCGCCGTGACACTCCCCAGTTCGCCGAGCTCCCGAAGGATCCGGAGCTGCCGTTCGTCCATCGCCCCAGTGTAGGGCGATGATGTAGGCGCGCTAAATGATCGTTTTAGAAAGTGGTACTGGGCTTCAAGGACGTCACCGGTGCACCGTAGGCGGGTGTCCGACGTCCGCCGTACCGATGCGGTACTCCTCCTTGTCGCGCTCGTCTGGGGTTCCAGCTACCTGTCCGCCCAGACGGCGACCGCGGCCCTCCCCGTCCTGCTCGTGCTGTTCGCCCGCTACGCCCTGTCCGCGCTCGCCTGTCTCGGCCTGGTCGGCGCCCGGCGGCGCGGGGCACGCCCGTGGACGCGTGAGGAGCTGCGGATCGGGCTGCCCCTGGGCGTGACCCAGGCGGCGGTCCTGGTCGTGGAGACGTACGGCGTCGCCCACACCAGCGCCTCCAACGCCGGCCTCATCATCAGCCTGACCATCGTCCTCACCCCGCTCCTCGACCGCGGCGGCCACCGCGGCGCGCTGCCCGCCACCTTCTTCGCCGCGACCGGCGTCTGTGTCCTCGCCGTCGGGCTGCTGATGTCCGGCAACGGCTTCCGTGAGCCCCGCCTCGGCGACCTGCTGATGCTCGGCGCCGCACTGATCCGGGCCGTGCACGTCGCACTCGTCGGCCGCCTCACCGCCGGGCGGGCGATCCGTCCGTTGCAACTCACGACCGTGCAGACCCTCGTCGGCACGGTCGTGTTCCTGCCGCTCGCGGCCCATGACCTGCCGACGCTGCTGCGTTCCGACCCGGCGACCTGGGCGCAGCTCGTCTATCTCGCCCTGTTCTGCAGCGTGTTCGCCTTCCTCGCCCAGACCTGGGCCGTGCAGCGCACCTCCGCCAGCCGTGCCAGCCTGCTGCTGGGCACCGAGCCGGTCTGGGCGGTCGCGGTGGGCTTCGCCCTCGGCGGCGACCGCCTCACCCCGCTCACCGGCCTCGGTGCGGCGCTCATGGTCGCCGGCACCTACTGGGGGCAGACGGTGGAACGCACGCACCGCCGTGCACCGCAGCGCCAACCGCTCCCGGCCGACACCCCCGACAAGGACTCCGCATGCCCGAGCACGCCCACCACGCCACTTACGACCACCTGATCGCCCTGCTCGACTCCTCCCAGGTCGACTACCGCCTCATCGACCACGAGCCCGAAGGCAGCACCGAGGCCGTCTGCGCGCTGCGCGGGCACCCGGCCTCGGAAGCCGCGAAGTGCATCGTGCTGCGGGTCAAGCCGGACCGGCGCACCACACGTCACGTCCTCGCGGTCGTCCCGGGAGACCGACGCGTGGACCTGGACGCCGTCCGGGACCTGTTCGACGCCCGCTACGTCGGATTCAGCGACCCGGAGACCGCCGAGCGGCTGGCCCACGCCGTGCCCGGCACCGTCCTGCCGTTCAGCTTCGATCCCGGCCTCGAAGTCGTCGCCGATCCGGACGTCGTCGCCAGGCCGAAGCTGTACTTCAACGCGGCCCGGCTCGACCGCTCGCTGCTCATCTCGGGCGCGGACTACGAGCGACTGGCCAAGCCCCGCGTCGAACGCATCGCGGCACCGGCCTAGAGACGACTGCGGGCCTGGGCGGCGGCTCAGAGCGTCTCGCCCGCCACCCTCTCCTCCACGGGCTCACGCAGCGGCCATGTCCCGTCGACCACCGCTGTCGGGTCGCCCTTGCGGCGCAGGAAGTCCTGGAAGTCCGCCGCCCACTCGGCGTACCACTCGATCTGGCGGCGGTGCAGCTCCGCCGGACCCAGGCCCGCGACCTTGGGGTGGCGGGCGGCTATCGCGCAGGCGAGCCGGGCCGCGGCGAGGGCGTCGGCGGAGGCGTCGTGCGCGGAGTCGAGGGCGACGCCGTACTCCCGGCAGACCGCTTCGAGGTTGCGCTTGCCCCGGCGGTAGCGGTCGGCCCAGCGGTCGATGGTGTACGGGTCGATGACCGGGGCGGGTTCCCGGCCGCCCAGGCGGTCGCGCAGCGAGGGCAGTCCGTACCGCCGCAGTTCGGCGGAGAGCAGGCTCAGATCGAAGGCGGCGTTGTACGCGACGACCGGCACGCCCGTGTTCCAGTAGGTGACCAGGACGTCCGCGATGGCGTTCGCCACCTGGTCGGCGGGGCGGCCCTCGGCGGCCGCGCGTTCGTTGCTGATGCCATGGACGGCGACCGCGTCCGCCGGGATCTCGACGCCCGGATCCGCCAGCCACTCCTTGTGCCCGATGGGCTGCCCGTCCTTGACCTCGATCACGGCGCCGGTGACGATGCGCGCCTCGCGCGGATCGGTACCGGTCGTCTCCAGGTCGAAGCCGATCAGCAGCTCACGGTGCCAGCCCATGGGCGGTCCCCCTTCTTGGTGGTGCGTTCCCCCAGTGGTCTCCACCCTCCCATGCGCCACTGACAATCAGAGGACCGCATTCCGCTTACCCGCCCCAAAGGGCCGGAGACGGTCGTGGGCAGCCACCGGTTGCCGTGGGACAGTTCAGGACACCGGGCGCGAATCCGCCCACATGAGTTCGAACTCCTCGCGATACGTCGGGAAGAGCCCGCCTTCGTCGATCTCGTCCGACTTGACCACTCTGTTGAAGTTGCGCAGCACCAGGACCGGCGCCTCCAGCCCCCGCGTCTGCCGCAGATAGGTCTGCACGACGGCCACTCCGTCGGCGCCGTCGCCGTCCACGAGGTACGCCGTGAAGCGGGGCGTCTCGTCGAAGACCTGGATCTCGAAGGCGCCGGGGTCGCGCAGCCGGGACCGCACCCGGCGCATGTGCAGGATGTTCATCTCGACGGCGCGGCTCAGCTCACCGCGCTTGATGCCGAGTTCGCGCTCGCGCCGCTTGACCGCGCTGGAGGCCGGGTTCAGGAACAGCAGCCGCACCCGGCAGCCGGACTCGGCGAGGCGCACCAGACGGCGCCCGGAGAAGTTCTGCACCAGGAGGTTGAGGCCGATCCCGATGGCGTCGAGCCGGCGCGCGCCGCCGAAGATGTCCTCGGCCGGGAACTGGCGCAGCAGCCGCACCCGGTCGGGGTGCACGGCGACGACGTCGGCGTACCGGTCGCCGACCAGGTCCTCGACCGCGTCGATGGGCAGCCGGCGGGCCGAGGGCACGTCGCCGTTCTGGCCGAGAACCTCCAGCAGCCGCGCCGAGGCGCGCTCCGCCTGGTTGAGGACCGCCTCGGACAGGGCCCGGTTGCGCGAGACGACGTTACGGGTCACTTCGAGTTCGTCCAGGGCGAGTTCGACGTCCCGGCGGTCGTCGACGTACGGCTCGAAGCACGGCCAGTGCTGCACCATCAGCTCCCGCAACTGCGGCAGCGTCAGGAAGCTGAGGACGTTGTCGTCGGCGGGGTCCAGCAGATAGCCCTTGCGGCGGCTGACCTCGCGTACGGCGACCGCGCGCTGCACCCACTCCTGGCCGGCCGGGCCGGCCGCCGCGACCACCCAGTCGTCGCCGTGGACGGGTTCGTAGATGGGGCGCAGCACAGCGGCCACGACCGCGCGCAGCCGCTGCTCGACGAGGTTCAGCCAGATGTAGGCCCGGCCGGCTCGCCTGGCGCGCGTACGCACCTCGCGCCAGGCGTCGGTGTCCCAGTCCAGCTCCGGGCCGATGGAACTGGTCTCCATCGGCCGGGCCAGGGACACCGTGCCGGGTGGGACCTCTGTGGAGTTCCCCTCGTGACCCTCGTCACCAGGGGGCAACTCCAGCCCTCCCGAGCCCACCCGCGCACCGCCTTCCGCTCCCCCGAGCACTCCCCGTCTCAACGATCAAGGAAGGGTACTCCGCAAGCAGTGGGCGGTGCAGCCGGATGGACAGGGTCGTTTCTCAACTACGAGGCCGCCAGTGCCCGTTCTGCCAGGCGAGCTCGCCCGGAGTGAGCGGATTCATAGCCGTCACGTCACGCGGGACGATGGAGAATCCCTGCCAGTGGACGGGCATGGGCTGCTGGTCCTCGTCCCGGGCGATGTGGTGGAAGCCCACGTTGACCCAGGTGATCGGGTGCGTGAGGTTCTGGCCACCGACCCACTTGTCGACGGACTGGCCGTGGCCGTTGCCGCAACCGGGGTTGTTGGTGGCGAACTTCTCGCACTTGTCGTACTCGGTGAAGTACACGTCGTGCTTGGTGAAGCTGCGGCCCGGGTACTTCGTGGTGGCGCCGGGGACGATCTCGTACGAGCGCGCGTGGCCGTCCTTGTTCTTGCCGGTCGCGCTGACCATGCGCCACCAGCGGTAGGCCTTGGCGTCGCCCGCGAGCTCCTTGCCGACCTTGGTGACGGTGGTCTTGGTCTTCGGGGCGCGGTCACCGGCGGCGGGCGCGGTCACCGTCGAGTCGTACTGCTCGACACGGTTCTTGGTGGAGCCGTCCAGCCCGAAGTCGAGCCGCCAGAAGACGTTGTGGCTGTGGCTGGTGGCCTTGGCCCGGTCGCCCTTGCCGATGGGCCAGCCGCGGCCGTCGCCGGCGTCGTAGTCGTCGAACGACAGGCTGCCGGTCGCGCCGACGTTCATGGTGAGGGTGCCGTCGTCCTGGAAGCGCCACTCGGTCATGTACTCGTACCAGCCGACCTGGTTGACCGTGTAGACGAGCAGGTCCTTGCTCTGGGCCTGGTAGACCTTGTTCGCGGTGTCGCCCTGCATGCGGTAGGCGTGCCCCCGCGCGCGGGTCGTGGTGCACAGGCCCTTGACGTTCGGGTCCTGCCAGGCCTCCGGGACCTTGACGGTCTTGATGGTGCCGCCGGGGCACTCGCCGGGGTCGAGGTTCATCAGGCCCTGGGCGAAGCCGAAGCCCGTCAGGTCGTCGTACTCGACGCTTCCGTCGTCGTACGGGACGTGGATCTGGCCGAGCCGGGCGCTGTTGAGGACCTTGATCGGCTTGGTCTCGCCCTTGGGCTGGTAGGAGATGTTCTCCAGGACGAGCCCGGCCTTGCCGTCGTAGCGCCAGCACATCCGCCAGGTCGTGCCGCCGGTGAGCTTCTGCTCGATGCGGTAGGCGGCACTGCACTCGGCGGCCGGGGCCGGGGCGGCCTTCGGCTGGGCGGAGGCGGACCCGGCGCCGGTGGTCGCGCCGGCGGCCAGCGCGGCCATGGACAGGCCGACGGCGGCGCCCTTGCGGGCACGGCTCATTCTGTTCACGCGCATGAAGAAGTGACTCCCTTACAGGAGGTGCAAGTACGTGAGATGCAGGTACGTGGAGTACGAGTTGGAAAAGTGAACCGAGTGCGGCTCAGCGCATGTCGAGCTTGGCGACCTTGCGGGCGCTCAGGTCGATCACGAGGGAGCGGGCGTCGATCCAGGGCCCGTTCTTAACCTTCGGGAACAGCCGCACACAGCGGTGTTCGCCGCACTTGTCGAGCACGGCGGGCTGGGCGCCCGGAGCCGCCCGGTACACAGCCCCGTTGAGCGTGAGCTGCTCCGGGGAGGTGAGCTCCTTGTCGGTGGCGTCCTTGAAGTCGGCCTTCAGGTCCGCGCCCAGCGGGTCGGCGATGAGGATCTTCGCCGCCTCGGCGTACTCGTCACGGCTCAGCGGCGGCTGGACGCCGTGCTCGGTGGAGGTCTGCTCGACCTTCCCGGTGTCGAGGTTGACGGTCCTGGTGACGAGCTCGTCGGCCTTGTAGTCGTAGAACGTCACCTCGGCCCGGCGCGCCGCGCCGGCGTCCGACTCGGCGAGGTCGACGCCGAGGCGCTGCGGGCCGCGGCCGCCGTCGACGTCCTCACCGGCCCTGCGCATCTGCGGGCTCGCCGCGAGCTGGGCGGCACGGTTCATCTCGTCGTCGGTCAGCGGGTCGCTGCCCGTGCCCTTGTCACCCTCGTTCGGGGCCTGCTCGACGACGCCCGGCGGCACCGCGCCGGCCCCCTGCCCCTGCCCCTGTCCTTGGCCGGCCTGCTGAGCCGTCTGGCCGCCGTTGCTTCCTCCCGTTTCATCGGCCCCCGCCGTCCCCGGCAGAGTGATTCCGACCATCACGGCGGTTCCGGCCACCGCGATGGCCGCACCTGCCACCACCTTGCCCAGGTGGCGGTGCACTATCTTGCGCACATCTTCCCCCTACTCCCCGTACGTCCCCGGGAGTACGTGTCGGCCCCACTGGTACGCCCCTACTGGCGTACCCGCGTCTGCACTGGTCGCCCGGTAAGAGGGACGTAAGTCATAGGTGGTTCCATCACTTTCGGGGAGACTCGATGTCAAGGCGCCCCCGGTGGCGCGCTCGAGCTGAAAGAGTCGTGTCCATGCAGGTCTGGCCTGGAGAGGCGTATCCACTCGGTGCCACCTACGACGGCGCCGGCACCAATTTCGCGGTCTTCTCGGAGGCCGCGGACCGAGTAGAGCTGTGTCTGCTGCACGACGACGGCTCGGAGACGGCGGTGGAACTGCGGGAGAGCGACGCCTTCGTGCGGCACGCGTACGTGCCGGGCGTCATGCCGGGACAGCGGTACGGCTTCAGGGCGCACGGCCCGTACGCCCCGGAGCGGGGTCTGCGCTGCAACTCCGCGAAGCTGCTGCTCGACCCGTATGCCAAGGCGATCAGCGGCTCCATCCGGTGGGGCGAGGAGGTGTACGGCTACCACTTCGACGAACCCGGCCGGCGCAACGACCTGGACTCGGCGCCGCACACGATGTCGTCGGTCGTGGTCAACCCGTACTTCGACTGGGGCGACGACCGCCGTCCGCGCACCGAGTACCACCACACGGTGATCTACGAGGCCCATGTGAAGGGCCTGACGATGCGCCACCCGGGGCTGCCCGAGGAGCTGCGCGGCACCTACGCCGCCCTCGCGCACCCGGCGGTCATCGAGCACCTCACCGAGCTGGGTGTGACGGCGCTGGAGCTGATGCCGGTCCACCAGTTCGTGAACGACCACCGCCTGGTCGACATGGGCCTGAACAACTACTGGGGCTACAACACCCTCGGCTTCTTCGCCCCGCACAACGCGTACGCCTCCTGGGGCGACCGCGGCCAGCAGGTACTGGAGTTCAAGTCGGCGGTGCGAGCACTGCACGAGGCCGGCATCGAGGTCATCCTCGACGTGGTCTACAACCACACCGCCGAGGGCAACCACCTGGGCCCCACGCTGTCCTTCCGGGGCCTGGACAACCCGCAGTACTACCGGCTCACCGACGACCCGCGCTACTACATGGACACCACCGGGACCGGCAACTCGCTGCTCATGCGGTCCCCGCACGTCCTCCAGCTCATCATGGACTCGCTGCGCTACTGGGTGACCGAGATGCACGTCGACGGCTTCCGCTTCGACCTCGCGGCGACCCTGGCGAGGCAGTTCCACGAGGTGGACCGGCTGTCGTCGTTCTTCGACCTGGTGCAGCAGGACCCGGTGGTCTCCCAGGTGAAGCTGATCGCCGAGCCGTGGGACGTGGGTGAGGGCGGCTACCAGGTGGGCAACTTCCCGCCGCTGTGGACCGAGTGGAACGGCAAGTACCGCGACACCGTACGGGACCTGTGGCGCGGCGAGCCGCGCGCGCTCGCGGAGTTCGCGTCCCGGCTGACCGGCTCCTCCGACCTGTACCAGGACGACGGGCGGCGCCCGCTGGCCTCCATCAACTTCGTGACCTGCCACGACGGGTTCACGCTGCACGACCTCGTCTCGTACAACCACAAGCACAACCACGCCAACGGCGAGGACAACCGCGACGGCGAGAGCCACAACCGCTCCTGGAACTGCGGCGCCGAGGGCGAGACGGACGACCCCGAGGTCCTCGAACTGCGCGCCCGCCAGATGCGCAACTTCATCGCGACGCTGATGCTGTCCCAGGGCGTGCCGATGATCAGTCACGGCGACGAGTTCGCGCGCACGCAGCGCGGCAACAACAACGCGTACTGCCAGGACAGCGAGCTGGCGTGGGTGCGGTGGCCGCAGGACGGCTCCGAAGCCCCGGCGGGTGCGGAGGCCGAGGAGGGCCTGCCGCGTGAGCTGCTCGCCTTCACGCGCGCGATGGTGTGGCTGCGGCGGGACCATCCGGTCTTCCGCAGGCGGCGCTTCTTCCACGGGCGGCCCGTGGAGGGCACGCACGACGACCTGTCGGACATCGCCTGGTTCACTCCGCAGGGCAACGAGATGACCCAGCGGGACTGGGACCGGGCGCAGGCGTCGGCGCTGACGGTCTTCCTCAACGGCAACGCGATCTCGGAGCCGGGAGCGCGCGGGGAGCGCATCGCGGACGACTCCTTCCTGCTGATGTTCAACGCCTCCCCGAAGTCCCTCGACTTCGTCGTGCCGGTCAATCACGGCCGTCAGTGGCAGGTGGTCGTCGACACCGCCCGTACGGACGGGGTGCCGCCCGGGACGGGAGCGAAGGTGCAGGCCGGCGACCGGCTGACGCTGGTGGACCGCAGCCTGACGGTGTTGCAGCGGCCGGTCTAGGACGGTTTGCCCGGCGCCTGCTCGGGCACGCGCGCGTGGAGGTGGCCTTCGGCGGTGCGTCCGGTGTACGACGCCGGGCGCGCCGTCAGCGCGATCACGCAGGCGAGTGCCGCGGCGAGGCTCGCCGCCCCGAAGGCCGCCGTGGGTCCGTACGACTCGGCCAGGCGCCCGGTGACGGCGACCGCCAGGGCCTGCCCGCCGACCAGGGCGCTCGTCGCGAGCGCCATCGCCTCGGCGAGCCGCGCGGGCGGCACCACGCGCTCGGTGAGCCCGAAGACCGTGATGAGGTGCGGGGCGTAGGCGACGCCGAGGACGGTGACGGTGGCGTAGAGGGCGGGCAGCGCGTCGGTCCACAGCAGGGGCAGCGACAGCGCACAGGCCGCCGCGGTGGCCACCCGCCAGCGGATGGTCAGCCCGACGCGGGCGGGCACCGCGGCCATGGAGAGGCCCGCGAGGGCGCTCATCACCCCCATGGCGGCGTACACGAGCCCCGCCTGGTCCGGCTGCCCGAGCCGCTCGGCGAGCGCGGTGATGCCGGCCTGGCAGGCACCGAACATCGCCCCCTGGAGGGCGAGGGCGGCGCGCAGGGGGTGGACGGCGCGGGGGATGCTCGTCGGGGCGGGAGCTGTTGAGGGGGTCTGGGGCGTCGAGGCGGGAGCCGTTGATGGAGTCCGGGGCGTCGGAGCGGGAGCCGTTGACGGAGTCCGGGGCGTCGGAGCGGGAGCCGTTGACGGGGCCCGGGGCGTCGGAGCGGGAGCCGTTGACGCGGATCCGGACGTTGGGGCGGGAGCCGTTGACGGGGCCCGGGGCGCCGAGGTGGAAGCCGTCGACGCGGATCCGGACGTCGGAGCGGGAGCCGTTGACGGGGCCCGGGGCGTCGAGGCGGGAGCCGTCGACGCGGATCCGGACGTCGGAGCGGGAGCCGTTGACGCGGATCCGGACGTCGGAGCGGGGTGTGTTGATGCCGCCCGGGGCGCCGAGGCGGCACTGAGGCGCCGTTTCGCCGGCGCCGGTCTTTCGGGGCCGGGCCGTGTCGCCGCCGCCGTCCGGTGCAGTGCGAAGCCGGTTCCGCAGGTGGCGACCAGCACCGCCGCGCCGCCCAGGGCGTACGCCGGATGTGCCGTCACCGCCGCGAGGCCCACCAGGGCCGGGCCCAGGACGAAGGAGATCTCGTCCAGGGTGCTCTCGAAGGACAGCGCGGCACCCACCGTGGCATCGCGGGCCCCGGCCCGGCGGGCGAGCGCGACCAGCCGGGCGCGGGCCATGGGCCCGATCTGCGGCACCGTCGCCCCGGCGCAGGCCCCGAGCAACGCCGTCACGGGCGTCGGCAGCCCCGCGAGCGCCCCGGCGACCAACCCGGCGATCGCGAGGGCGTTGGCGAGGGAGAAGACGAGGACGACCGCCCGTTGGCCGTGCCGGTCGGCGAGCCTGCCCACCAGCGGGCCGCAGGCCACCTGCCCGACCGCGAGCGCGCCGCCGGTCAGCCCCGCCGCGGCCAGGGAGCCGCTGGTCCGCGCGACCAGCAGCACGCTTCCGAACTGGATCGTGGCGGTCGGCAGCCGCGCCAGGAAGGACACGACCGGCAGCAGCGGCCCGGTCAGGCCGATCACCTCGCGGTAGGTCCCGAGCGTGCCGCCTCGACCCGTTCTTCCCCTCTCCCCCCGCTTCCTCCTCGTCCTCATGGCTCGACGCTAGGCACGCGCGTGGGCCCACGTGGAGGGGACGATGACACGAAGGGCGGCAGGGCGGGTACGTACGTTTCCATGACACCTGAGCGACCTGACCCGACGGTGCCGACCGCCACCTACCGGTTGCAGCTCCAGCCCGCGTTCCCGTTCGGGGCCGCCGCTGCGGCCGTGCCGTACCTGGCCTCGCTCGGCGTCTCGCATCTGCACCTGTCCCCCGTCCTGGAGGCGGTCCCGGGCTCGGGGCACGGCTACGACGTCGTGGACCACGCGCGCGTGCGCGAGGAACTGGGCGGCGAGGAGGGGCTGCGCGCGCTGGCCCGCACCGCGCGGGAGCACGGCCTGGGCCTGGTCGTGGACCTGGTGCCCAACCACATGGCCATGGCCCCGCGTCACAACCGCGCCCTGTGGGAGGTGCTGCGCGAGGGCCCCAAGTCGCCGTACGCGCGCTGGTTCGACATCGACTGGGAGGCACAGGGCGGCCGGATGCTGCTTCCGGTGCTGGGGCACCCGCTCGGCGAGGAACTCGGCCGACTGGAGGTGGACGGCGAGGTCCTGCGCTACTACGACCATGTGTTCCCGCTGCGCGAGGGCACCGAGGGACTGCCCCTGCCCGAGCTCCTGGACGCGCAGTTCTACCGCCCGGCGTGGTGGCGGCTGGCCCGCACCGAGCTGAACTACCGGAGGTTCTTCAGCATCTCGGAGCTGATCGGGGTGAGGGTGGAGGACCCGGAGGTGTTCGACGCCACGCACGCGAAGATCCTCCAACTGCTGCACGAGGGCGTGATCGACGGGCTGCGCATCGACCATCCCGACGGCCTCGCCGACCCCGACGGCTACCTCCGGCGGTTGCACGAGGCGACCGGCGGACGCTGGACGGTGGTGGAGAAGATCCTGTCGGACGGGGAGCATCTGCCCGCTGCCTGGCCGGTCGCGGGCACCACCGGCTACGACGCTCTGAGGCACGTCGACGGCCTCTTCACCGACCCGGCGGGGTTCGGGGAACTCCTCGGCCTGTACCGGCGGTTCGCGGCCCCGCAGACGGACCGGGGCGGCGACTGGGAGGCGACGGTGCGGCGCGCGGCGTACAAGGTGCTCACGCACGAGCTGGCCGCGGAGGTCGACCGGCTGACGCGGGTCGCGAGCCGGGTGTGCGCGACGTCCCCGGAGCCGGCGCTGCGCGACCGGGCGCCCTGGGCGCTGCGCACCGCCCTCCAGGAACTCCTCGTCCGGCTGGAGGTCTACCGGCCCTACGCCTGCGGGGACGCGGCCCGGGTGGTCACCGAGGAGGCCGCGGCCGAGGCCCGGCTCGCGTTCGCCGTGCCCGAGGAGGCCGACGCCGTCGGTGTCGTACGCGATCTGGTGCTCGGGCGGGCCGGGGACGGGCCGGACCAGTCGGAGTTCCGAACGCGGTTCGCGCAGACGGCGTCGGCGCTGCGGGCCAAGTCCGTGGAGGACACCGCGTTCTACCGCCATGTGCCGCTGCTGTCGGCGACCGAGGTGGGCGGGAACCCGGGGAGCCCCGCCGTCGCGCCCGACGAGTTCCACGCGTACTGCGCGCGCGTGCAGCGCGACTGGCCCGCGACCGGCACGGTCGTGTCGACGCACGACACCAAGCGCAGCGCCGACGTCCGGGCCGCGCTGGCCGTACTCACCGAGTGCCCGCAGCGCTGGGCGGACGTCCTGGCCGAGGTCACCCGCGACGGCGAGGGCGTACCGGACGCGCAACTGGCGTGGGCGGCCTGGCAGACGGTGTTCGGGCTGGGCGAGGCGGACGTCGAGCGCGTTCGGGGCGCGCTGCTGAAGCATGTGCGCGAGGCCGGGCTGTTCACGAGCTGGACGGAGCAGGAGCCGCCGTACGAGGAGGCGGTGGCGGCGTTCGTCGCGGCGGGCCCGTGCGGGGCGCCGGGCGAGCACGTGGTGGCCTTCCGGAGCGCTCTGGAGCCGCACATCCGGGCGAACATGCTCGGCATGGCCATGACCCACCTCACGATGCCGGGCGTCCCGGACGTGTACCAGGGCACGGAGGGCGAGTACCGGGCGCTGGTCGACCCGGACAACCGCCGCGCCGTGCGCTTCCCGCCCGAGGACCCGGGCGACAAGGGCGCGGTGACGAGGGCGGCGCTGCGGCTGCGCTCACGGCGCCCCGAGGTGTTCGGCGACTCGGCGTCGTACACGCCCGTCACCGCCGAGGGACCGGCCGCCGCGCACTGTGTGGCCTTCGTGCGGTCCGGAGAGGTGCTCACGGCCGTGACGCGGCTGTCGCTGCGGCTGACGCGGTCCGGCGGCTGGCGCGAGACGCTGCTGCCGCTGCCGCCCGGGCGGTGGGCCGATGTGCTGGCCCCGGAGCGTGAGTTCACCGGGCACGCGCGCGTGGAGGAGCTCTTCGAGCGGCTTCCGGTGGCCTTGCTGGAGCGGGTGGGTGAGGAGGGGCCGGTGTGAGGCGCATGCGGGGTGCGCGGAGTGAGGGTGCTCGGGGTCGGCCGTGCGCGCTCCCGGCGGGTACGGCTCTGCCGCGCGCCGTGGGAGCCCGCCCGCGACCGGCTCGGGCCCGCGCGCACTCCCGGGGCTTGTATACGGCGGTCGGCGCATGACGGCGAGCGACGGGTGCCTCGCACGCCCGTGCGCTCTGCGCCCAAAAGCGCAGGCGAACGCGGTTCGGTGCCCCGGCCGAAGGGACCCGTGACTCCCGCTGACGCAAGCCGCCCCGCCCTGCAAGCATTGAATGCAACTGGGCGCCCCGGGGAGGCTCCCCCGTCAACTCCTTGACAGCTAAACCAAACCGTGGGGTACTGCGGATTGCGAAGGCCAGGCGGACGTGACGGGGGTGAGTCTCCTGCCGGAGCTGCGCTACCCCTCCCTTGCCGAACTGGTGCTGTCCGCCCGCGCACTGGCCGCCCACCGACCCGCCCTGTGCACGCTGAGACAGGTGGGGGTCTCCCGGGCGGGCAGACCCCTTCATCTGCTGTCCATCGGCCATGCCCGGCGCGCCGTCCTGGTGGTCGCGGGCGCGCACTCCAACGAACCGACGGGTGGCCCGACCCTCCTCGCCGTCGCCGAACGGGTGCTGCGCGAGCGCGAGTTGCGGGCCGACATCTCCTGGCACTTCCTGCTGTGCGCGGATCCCGACGGGGCGAGTCTGCACGTCACCCCCGCTCCCCGCACCCTGTTCGACTACCACCTCGGCTTCTTCCGGCCCGCTGCGCCCGAGCAGCCCGAGTGGGCTCCGGCCGCGCTGCCGCCGGACCGGCTGCCGCCCGAGACGCGCGCGCTGACCCGGGTCATCGACGAGCTGCGGCCCTACCTCCAGGTGACCCTGCACGGCACCGATCTGGGCGGTAGCTGGGTGCAGTTGACCAAGGACGTCCCCGGGCTCGCCGAACCGTTCGCGAAATCCGCGGCGGAGCTGCACATCCCCGTCGAGACCGGCGCCTCCGACGCGGCGGGCTGGCCCGCGGCCGGCCCCGGGGTGCATGTGATGCCGGCGCCGGGGGCGGGCGCGGCGTATCCGAGCATGCCGGACGACGCGCGCAGCAGCACCTGGTACCACGTGCACCGCTACGGCGGGCTCACCGCGGTCGTCGAGGTGCCGATGTGGGCGAGCGACCTGGTGGACGACCCGGCGCCGCACCCGGACCCGGCCAGGGCGATGCGCCGGCTGTCGGCCCGGCTGCGGCGGGACGCGCTGGAGGTGGAGCGGGTGCTGGCCGACGCGCTCCCGCGGCTGGACGGCGTCGACGGGCCCTTGTTGCGGGCCGCGAAGTGGGCGCTGGAGCTGGTGCCGGGGCTGGCCGCCGACTGGACGCACACGCCGCCGGCCGACGACACCATGGCGTACGTCGGGAGCGTGGACGCCTTCGGGCGCCGGCTGCCGCTGCGGGCGGCGGCCATGCTGCTGCGGGTCCTGCACGAGACCGACGACCGCGGGGCACAGCATCTGGAGCACCTGGTGGCGACCTGGAGCGACTCCTTCGCCGAACGTTTCCGCGCCCGCTGGGTGCCCCTGGAGCATCAGGTCGAGCACCAGTCCCGCACGGTCGTCGCGGCGGCGCTGCACGCACGCGGACGAGCGGCCTGAACCGCGCCGCCACACGCGCGTGCAGCCCCGGTGCCCCGGACCCGCGCCCAGGGCCTGGGCCGTACGGCGTCAGCGGTCCAGCGCGAACACCGCCCCCGTCTGCGCGGCCAGCCCGCACCCGTTCGAGAACGTCTCCCGGTAGTCGACCGGGTGTCCGTTCCACTCCCCGCGCGCGTGGGCGGTCACCGGCGCGTAGATCATGGGGCAGAAGGCGTCCTTCTGCCGGAGCCGGCTGATGTCGCCGCCCACCCGGTCGAGGTCCGCGCAGGCCTCGGCCGCCCGTGCGTGACCCTGTGGCGGGTCGCACAGCAGCAGGGTGCCGGGCGTCCCGCCATGTCGGCCGTCGCCGCGGGTGACCGTGACGAAGAGCCAGTTGCCGGAGTCGGAGTCCTGTGCCGTCGCCGGCGGCGTGGCCGCGCCGAGGGCGAGGGCGGCGGCCGCCGCGAGCAGACCGCCTCGTACCGCTGAGATGCTTCGCGTCATTCCCGGTGTATCGGCACGGCGGCGCCGGCATTCCAGCCCGCCTCACCCGAACGGGAGCACGCGGGCGCGTGGCGCGCGGCGAGTTCGAACGCGGCGAGCACCACCCGCGCCTGGTACTCCACCTGGCGGGCGACCGGTATCCAGCGCGCCCCGCAGCCGTCGCGGTAGTCCTCGCACCACTCGTCGATGAGCCGGTCCAGCTCCGGCAGCGCCCCGGCCGGATCGCGCCCGGCGCCCGTCACGAGCTGGTGCAGCAGCCCGGCGGTGCGCAGGGCCAGACGCCGCCCGGCGATGCGCAGGGCCGCGAGGTGGGCGGTGCTGAGCGGAGGGAGGGCGTGCGCGCCGACGGGATCCTCGAGGTCGGGGTCCCAGGTGTCGGCCAGCCCGGGGCAGACCAGTAAATAGTCGTCGACCGGGGCGAGCAGCCGGGCCGTCTCCGGCCCGGCCGGCAGGTGCGGCCGTATGCGCTCCAGCAGTCGTTGCAGGACGCCCGTGTCATGGCGGAGCGTGTGGCTCACCATCCGCAGGACCGTTTCCTCATCTGCGGGCGGCGCACCGTCCTCCACCGCGGCCACACCCCACATCGGGGCCTCGACCACCGCGGTGACCGTGCCGTGCCGGTGCGGATGGAACCAGGTCGACTCGACGGCCGCCTCGGTGATCGCGGCGGCCAGGTCGCCCCGCCGGGGCCTGGGGATCCGGTAGACGGCGGGCCCCAGCTCCGGCCAGTACAGGGTGTCGTAGGGGCCGCGTTCCCGCGGGATGCCGAGGCGGGCGGCGGAGTGCGCGACGCGCTGGGCGAGGCCGGGCAGGTCGTGGGTGAGCTCGACGAAGCCGCCGCCGACGTCGACGCCGTGCAGCGAGCACTGGAGGAAGGGCCGCAGTTCGTCCTGGAGGTCGAGCAGGGCGCGGGTCTCGGGCAGCGTGGCGGAGTCCGCGCCGTCGGGCAGCCATTCGGGCTGTTCCAGGAAGCCCGGCCGGAAGAAGTGCCGGAAGTAGCCGCCGAGGGCGTACGGGCCGCGCAGCCAGCCCTCGTTGCGGCGCAGGCCGTCGGGGTCGAGGCACAGCAGCAGGTTCCAGGTGGCGTCGGCGCCCTCGTGCAGGCGGGGGTCGGCGAGCACCCGTTCGGCCAGTCGCAGTACGGTGCCGCCGCCGACCGGCTCGTTGGCGTGCGGCCCCGCCACGACCAGGGCCTGGCGGCTGCCGTGGCCAACGGACAGCAGCCACAGGGGTGTGCCCGCGCGGGAGGTGCCCACACGGCGCAACCGGGTGTCACGGGGGCGGCGGGCGACGAGTGCGGCCGCCCGGGCGCCGAGCTCGTCGACGGTCGGGTAGCGGAGGAGTGGCGGCAGGGCACACCTCCACAAATGTGGTGCCGTCGATTCACCTGGTGTGCATGGTGTACGCACAGTCAGTCACGAGTTGTCGACTACGTCAACACCGTGAAAGGCAAAGGGACTTACCTCGACAGTTCCGGTCGGGCGACGGCACGGGCCACCTGACGGCTCAGTGCAGGGCCAGGCGGAACGACATCCGGCCGAAGCCGACCTGGTCGCCCTCGCGGACCATGACGGCGCCGATCACCCGTCGGCCGTTCACCGTGGTGCCGTTGGTGGAGCCGAGGTCCCGCAGGACCCAGATACCGCCCTGGTGGCTGAGTTCGGCGTGCACCCGGGACACCGTCTCGTGGGTCAGCCGCAGTCCGTTGGCGGGGTCGCGGCCTATCCGCAGCGGATGGCCGCTCGTGGGGTGGGGCAGCAGCAGCTTGGGCAGCCGCTCGGCCTGCCATGCCCTGCGCAGCCGTACGGTGAAGCCGGAGAGCGCCTCGACGGTGCCGAACACCGCGCGCGACAGACGGCTCTCGGAGGGCAGGTCGGCGGTGAGCACGGCGAGCTCGTCCGCACGACGGGCGGCGAGGGCCAGTTCCATGCGCCGCACGAACGTGTCGTGCGACAGCCTGCCCATGGCGACGCCGTCACGCAGCACCTTCAGCGCCCTGTCGCGCTCCGCGTCGGAGAGCCGCGCGGGGTACGTGTTGAACTCGAATGACGACGTCACGGTGCTGATTGTCGGTCAGTGAACCCCGGGTGTCCAGAAAACGGGGAAACGACCGCCACGCTCGCGCGCCCGGCGCATCCGCCGCGACACCCGCCGCAAAAGGGAAGATTCAAAAGCGGATTGATCTCGTTTGAAGCACCATGGACGGGCTACATCACGGTGAGCAGACGAAGGGGAACCGTCCGTGCAGTTCGAGGTGTGGGCACCGCAGGCCGACCGTGTGACGCTCCATTGCGAGGGCGCCGCGCGCGCGTTGGAGCGCGATCCCGATCGCGCGGGATGGTGGTGGGGGGAGGCGGAAGCGCGGGACGGCACACGGTACGGCTTCGCGCTCGACGACGGCCCCGTGCTGCCCGATCCGCGCTCGCGCCGGCAACCGGACGGCCCGGACGGGCTGAGCGCGGTCGTCGACCAGGGCACCTACGCATGGCGCACCGAGTGGGCGGGCAAACCGCTGCCCGGTGCGGTGCTGTACGAGCTGCACGTGGGCACGTACACGCGCGAGGGCACGCTCGACGCGGCCGCCGAGCGCCTCGGACATCTGGCCGAACTGGGCATCACGCACGTCGAGTTGATGCCCCTGAGCCCCTTCCCCGGGCGGCACGGCTGGGGATACGAGGGCGTCTCGCTGTGGGCCGTGCACGAGCCGTACGGCGGGCCCGAGGCGCTGAAACGCTTCGTCGACCGGGCGCACGAGCTGGGCCTCGGCGTGGTCCTCGACGTGGTCCACAACCACTTCGGCCCGTCCGGGAACCATCTGCCCGCCTTCGGCCCCTACCTCACGGACACGCATCAGACGCCCTGGGGCGCCGCCGTCAACCTGGACGCGCCCGGCTCGGACGAGGTGCGCGCGTATCTCGTTCAGAGCTCGCTGGCCTGGCTGCGGGACTACCGGATCGACGGGCTGCGGCTGGACGCGGTGCACGCGCTGAAGGACACACGCGCGTGCCACTTCCTGGAGGAGCTGTCGACCGCCGTCGACGCACTCTCCGCCGAACTGGGCCGGCCCCTGTCGCTGATCGCCGAGTCGGACCTGAACGACCCCCGGCTGATCACCGCGCGCGAGAAGGGCGGCCTCGGCCTGCACGCGCAGTGGAACGACGACTTCCACCACACCCTGCACGTGGCCCTGACCGGCGAGTCCCAGGGCTACTACGCCGACTTCGCCCGTGCCCCCATGGCGGGCCTCGCCAAGACCCTCACCGGCGGCTACTTCCACGACGGCACCTACTCCAGCTTCCGCGGCCGCGGCCACGGGCGCCCGCTGGACCGTGCCCGCGTCGCGGCGCACCGGCTCCTCGGCTACGGCCAGACCCACGACCAGGTCGGCAACCGGGCCCAGGGCGACCGGCTCGCGGCGACGCTCTCCCCCGGCCTGCTGGCCTGCGCGGCCACGCTGACACTGACCGCGCCGTTCACGCCGATGCTGTTCATGGGTGAGGAGTGGGCCGCCGGGACGCCCTGGCAGTTCTTCACCGACCACACCGATCCGGAGCTCGCCGAGGCTGTACGGCGCGGCAGACGGCGGGAGTTCGCGGCGCACGGCTGGGCCGAGGAGGACGTGCCCGACCCGCAGGACCCGGCGACCCGGGAGCGCTCCTGCCTCGACTGGTCCGAGCTCGACGGCGAGCCCCACGCGCGTGTGCTGGCCTGGTACCGCCGCCTCATCGCCCTTCGCCACGAGCAGCCCGACCTCACCGATCCCGATCTCGCCGACACCAAGGTGGCCTTCGACGAGCAGGAGCGGTGGCTCGCCTTCCGCCGCGGCGACGTACGCGTGGCCGTCAACCTCGCCAAGGAGCCGGCGGCGATCCCGCTGGGGCCGCGCAAGGCGGACGTACTGGCGGCGTGGGAGCCGGTGGAGGCGCCGGGCGCGGACGGGGTGCTGCAGGTGCCCGGGGAGTCGGGTGTGGTGCTGTTGCAGGGTTGATGCCGAGCGGGAGGCGCCAGAGCTGGTCGCCTTCGTCCAGAGCTCGTCGTCCCCTTCATCCAGAGCTCGTCGTCCGTCGTCCAGAGATCGTCGTCCCCGTCGTCTAGAGCTCGTCGTCCGTCGTCCAGAGATCGTCGTCCCCCTCGTCTAGAGCTCGTCGCCTTCTTCGTCGTCCTCCCTGAGCTCCGTCACGCGCTCCAGCAGGATCGTCTCCCAGGCGTGGTGCAACTGCGCCCGCAGCAGCGCGAGGGGCACCTCGCCCTCGCCGTCGAGGCGGGCCGCGAGGTGGACCACCGCGTCGCAGCGGGCCAGCCACAGGCCGCGCAGGCAGGGGCGGGCGCCGTAGCCGGCGAGGGTGGCGGCGCGGACGGCGGCCGGTGATCCGACGGCGCGGGCCAGCCCGGCGATGTCCTCGGCGGGGTCACCGATGACGGTGTCGGCCCAGCCCAGGACGCCGCGCACCCGGCCGTCGGCGCTGACGACGAGGTGGTCGCCGGTGAGGGCGTGGTGGACGAGGACGGCGGTGCCGGGCTGCGCGGCGAGCTGCACGGCGGCCGGCTGGGTGAGCTGGCGCAGCCGGGTGGCGTCGAACTCGTCGGCGTCGGCCAGGCGAGCGGCTGCGCTCTCGGCGCCCCGGCGCAGGGCATCCAGCGGGCGCGGTGCGGCCCGCGGCACGCCGAGCGTCTCGGCCTGCCGCACCGGGACCTCGCGCAACCCCGTGAGCAGCCCGGCCAGGTCCGCCTCCCCGACGGCGGAGACGTCGTGCTCCGCGCCCGACCCGCCGGGGACCTTGGTGTCCAGGGTGTAGCTCAGCCCGGGCGCCCACTCGCCGTACGCGACGCTGGTCGGCACCGCGACGGGGACGTGCGGCCGGACGAGGTCGCGCAGACGCAGTTCGCGGCGCCTGCGGACGGCGGTCTCCCGGTCGGGGGCGAGGCGCAGCACGTGGCGGGTGCCGACCCACCAGGTGGCGGGTCGGGCGCCCGGGGAGGCGGGCCGGACCTCGGGTCCTGCCGAGTCGTCCACGCCGTCCTTGAGCAGGGAACGGACCAGTCGGCGGACGGTGTCCGCTGTGGGTGTCGGTGCCTGGGTCATGGTCGCGCCGCTGTCGCTCGGGGGTCTACGGGGGCTCCTTGCGCCGGGATCGGTCGGCGGGTCAGTCGACTATGACCAGCTCGCGGGTCGTGTCGTTGAGGCGCCGGCCGCCGTCCTCGGTGACCGTCACGATGTCCTCGATCCGCACTCCGAACCGGCCGGGCAGATACACACCGGGCTCCACGGAGAAGCACATGCCGGGCACGAGGGGCTGCTCCTCGCCCTCGATCATGTACGGCGGTTCGTGCGTGGTGACGCCGATGCCGTGCCCGGTGCGGTGGATGAAGTACTCGCCGTATCCGGCGTCCGCGATCACCGCGCGGGCGGCCCGGTCGACCTCCTGGCAGGCGACGCCCGGCCGCACCGCCCTGAAGCCCGCCTCCTGGGCCTCGCGGACCAGGTCGTGGACCCGGCGCTCCTCCTGGGTGGGTGCGCCGACGTGGACGGTGCGGGAGGTGTCGGAGCCGTAGCCGTCCTTCAGGCCGCCGAAGTCGAGGACGACCATGTCACCGTTCTCGATCAGCCGGTCGCCCACCTCGTGGTGCGGGTTGGCGCCGTTGGGCCCGGACGCGACGATCGTGAAGTCGACCTGGGAGTGGCCGAAGCGGCGCAGCAGAGCGGCCAGGTCGGCGGCCACCTCGGACTCGCGGCGACCGCCGAAGCGCACCCCCCGGATCTCCTCGAACGCGGCGTCGGCGGCGGCACCCGCGGCGGCCAGCAGCTCCAGCTCGGCGGCGTCCTTGACGGCGCGCAGCATCGGCAGCGCGTCGGTGAGGGAGGCGTACGAGGTGCCGGGCAGCGCCTGCTGGAGTGCCAGCAGGTGCATCGCCCAGGCGTTGTCGCTGATGCCGAACCGGCCGCTCGCGTGGAGGAGGGCGGCGGTGGCGGCGTAGGGGTCCTTGCCGTCGGTCCAGTCGCGCAGGGTGAGGCCGGGAGCGCCGGAGGCCTTCGCCGCGTCCGGGGCCTCCAGGGCGGGGACGACGAGCACGGGGTCCCGGCCGGGGACCAGGACCAGCAGGGTGAGCCGCTCGGTCTCGGCGGTGGGCGCGTAGCCGGTGAGCCACACCAGGTCAGGGCCGGGTGCCACGAGGAGCCCGGCAAGGCCCGCGTCGGCGGCCGCGTGTGCGGCGCGCTCCATACGGTCGCGGTAATCGTCCGCGGTGAAGGGCGCGGGTGCGGTGCCGGTCATCCGGGCCTCCCTGGGCGCTGATAAGGACTACGGGCAGCATCCTGCCCGGACGCGAGGGGCGGCGCGAGCCGGTCGGCGGGACTCGCGGACGGCTGCTCCGGCACGGCTCAGCCCTCCAGCGCCATGCGGACCCCGAGAAGCAGTAGCACGCCTCCGGAGACCTGCTCCAGGCGCCGGCGCACGCCGGCGCGGGACAGTACGGACTTCAGCCTGCCCACGAACCACACGTACAGGCCGTAGTAGCCGACCTCGTAGACCGCCCACAGCGCGGCGAGGCCGACCATGGCCAGCAGGTGCGGGGCGCCCTGAGGTACGAACTGCGGCAGGAAGGACATCGCGAAGACGGCCGCCTTGGGGTTGGCGAGGTTGAGCAGCAGTCCGCCGCGGTAGGAGGCCCAGCCGCTCTTCGGCGCGCCCTCCCAGGCGGCGTCCTGCGCGCCCTTGGCACGGCGCGCCTGCCGCAGCGCCTGGATGCCGAAGCCGACGAGGACGATCGCGCCGACGACCCGCATCACGTCGTACGCCACCTCGGAGGCCGTCAGCAGCGCGGTCAGGCCGAAGGCGGCGACCACGCCCCAGATGAAGACGCCGGTCTCGTTGCCCAGCACGGTCAGGAAGCCGGAGCGCCTGCTGTGCAGCGACTGCTTGATGATCAGCACCGTGCTCGGGCCGGGCGAAGCCGCGATGAGGGTGCACGCCCCCAGGAAGGCGAGGAGAGTGGTCGGCATGGGGTCATCGTGGCCCTGCCGGCGGAACGTGACCAGTGGTTTTCACGGACTGCCGGACGGGCGCGGGCGCTCAGGTGACGACGCCCGGGACCACCTTGAGCTGCTGGTGGCCTCCGCCGCGGTGGCGCACCGTCAGGGTGACCTCGTCGCCCGGACGGGACCCGGCGACCGCTCGCGCGAGGTCGGCGGCCGAGTCCACGTCCGTCTTTCCGAATGCCAGGAGCACATCGCCCCGGACAAGGCCGGCCGTGTACCCCGGCCCCGGGACATGCACGCCGACGACCAGGGCGCCCGGCCTGTCGTCGTCCACGGCCTCCACGCCCAGGGTCGCTGCGACGGCCGGCGACGGCGCGGAGGTCGCCGCCGCGGACGGCGCGGTCGGGGAACCGGGGTGCGCGGAGACGGCCGGGCTCCCGGGCACTCCCGGCCCGGCCTGCTTCTGGAGCTCGGCGAGTCTGGTCATCCCGATCACCGTGGCCCCCAAGGTGCCGAGTCCGATCCCGGTCAGGATCAGGACCGCCCCGGCCAGCAGGGCGCACAACAGGGTCGTGAACCGTCGGCCCCGGCGCCGGGGCGCGGCATGCGGACGCCGCACGCCGGGTGCGGGCGTCTCGCCGTCACCGGGCCCCTGACCAGGCATGGGCTTGGGTCGCAACGCAGTCTGTTCCATCGGATCGCCTCCAGCAGGTGACTACCCTTCGCACCGGCGCACAACGAGCCACGATCGAGTGAGACTGACCGGTGGTCAGTGTGCGCAGCGGGTCGCTGGAGGCGTCCGGGCCGGCGTGCGCGCGTGACGTGCGGACCACGCCACGCGCGCGAGTGCGTCGGCCGTCAGCCCGTGTGTCCCTCCCCGTGGCCCTCGTGACCGCCGTGACCGGCGCCGTGGTCGAACTTGAGCGCCTCCGGGGGCATGACGACGAAGGGGCGCATCATGCCCATGTCCTCGTGTTCGAGGAGGTGGCAGTGGTACATGAACCGGCCGTACGCCCCGTCGAACTTGCCCATGACGCGCAGCATCTGGTTGCCCGGCACCCGGAAGACGTCCTTGTGGCCGAGCTCGTTGGGCGCCAGCGGGATCGTGGTGCCGGCGTCGTGGCGGATCGGGCTGCGGGTGCCGCCGATCGCCGGGTCGAAGCCGGAGACGTCGTAGGCGTCCCGGCCGAGCAACTGGAAGTCGGCCAGGTGGATGTGCATGGGGTGGACGATCGGCGCGAGGTTGAGGAAGCTCCACTGCTCGTGGCTGCCCTCGGCGATGGTGAAGCCCAGGCCGTCGTTGAACGTCCGGGCCGTGCGCCGGTAGGTCTTCGTCTTCCCGTCCGGTCCGGTGACCTGGATGACGCCCTCGGTGGGGACCTGGATGTCGCCCGGCTCGGCGACCTCCGTCATCTCCCAGATCTCCGGGTGGCCGCCGCCTCCCTTGGTGGCGGGCGGGGTGAGGACGATCAGCCGGTGGCCGTGCTCGATGTCGTGCGTCAGCCGGCGGAAGGAGCCGGAGAGCACGTCGGGCAGTTCGAAGGTGTCCGTCTCGCAGCTCTCGCGGACCCGGAACTCCATGACCGCCGGATAGCGCACGTCACCGGCCGGGTCGGGCACACCCGGCGGCTGGTTGCGGCCCTTGTTGACCAGGCGGAGCCGCCGGCCCGCGAGGCCGCGGAAGTCGACGAGCAGATCGAAGCGCTCGGCCGGCGCCGCGGTCAGCGTGGGCAGCGCGCCGTCGAAGTCGACGGGCACCGGACGCGGCAGCAGTCCGCCGTCGCTGCCGATCTGGTGCATGATGCCGGGTGCCGGATTGTCGTCCTCGTCGACCAGGACGAGGTCGTAGATACGCGCGTTGGACGCGTTGACCAGCCGGAAGCGGTACCAGGCGTCGTCCACGTCGGCGTACGGCCAGATGCGGCCGTTGACCGTGGTGTACGGGCCGCTGAACGGGATGGAGACCGGCTTGCCCGTCTCCGGGTTCTGCTGCTGGACGATCACCGTCTTGTGCAGCAGCCGGCCGTTGAGCCGGCCGTCCTCGTCGGTGTCGAGGTTGCGGTCGGCGAGCAGCAGCGGGATCTCCCGCTCCCCGCAGGGCAGATGGAGGGCGTCCTCCTCGTCGTCACGGACGAGGTAGGTGCCGTACAGGCCCGTCATCACGTTCCACCGTGTGATGTTCATGGCGTGGTCGTGGTACCACCACTGAACTGCCTGATGGTCGTTCGGATACTCGGCGAGCTGGGCGTCGCCGAAGCCGACCGCGTTGTCCGCCCAGCCGTCGTTGCCGCCGCCCGTCTGGGCGCCGTGCAGATGGGTGACCGACCAGGCGGGCAGGGCGGCGACGTCCTTGTCGGGCTCGACGCCCTCGCGGCCGGGCTCGGTGGTGGACTGCGGGCGGCCGTCCGTGCGCAGCGGCACCTCCACCGAGGTGACCGGGTACTCGCTCTCCTTGGGGATGCGGTTGGTCCAGGCGATGCGCACGCGCTGTCCGCGCCGCACCTCGATGGTCGGGCCCGGTACCTGGCCGTCGTATCCCCACATCAGGGTCGGCGGTAGCTGCGGGTGCAGGCGCACCCAGGTCGGGCGTAAGGCGATCTCGGTCTCGTGCAGGACGTCTTCGGAGGCCGGGCGCAGGACGGGCGGGACGGGCAGCGGGGCCACGTACGGCGTGAGTTCGCCGGTGTCGAGCGGCTGCTCCTTCTCCGTCTTGCCGTCGCTGTCCGTGAGCCTCTCGATGATGTCGGTCAAGGTCGAACACCCCCGTGTGTTCTCGTTGTCTGTTCCACTCACCCCAGAGGACTCCCGGCGCACCGACGAAGTTCCCTGAATATCCCGTTCCGGACGAAAAGTTTCGGAAGCCTCATCCGGAGGCGGGAAGTCCGCTGTCAGTGGCGGCTGTTACGTTCTGTGACATGACCGATCGCGCGCTGCGGCTGCTCCGGCAGAACCCTCGTCTGGCCGAACTGGCCGCCTTCCCCTTCAACTTCGACCTGTCCCGGGCGGCCCACGGCCACGTCGAGGAGGTCCGCCTCGCATCGGGCGGACCGCTGGAGGTGCTGGCCGGGGACGACACGGGCGGTACGTACTTCGTGTGCGCGGACGGGTCGGTGCTCTACGCCGACTCGGAGGGCGGCGCCGGGGTCCTGGGCTCCGGTGTCGACGAGGCACTCGACATCATGACCGGCCTGCCGGGCTGGCACGACTACTTGGGTCTGTCGCCGCAGGACGGCGAGGAGAAGATCCTGGCATGCGTCGCGGAGACCGAGGAGGAGATCCGCGAGTACTACGGCATCGACGAGGAGCGGGCCGAGCTCCGTGCCGCGCTGGGCTTCCCGGAGCGTTCGGCGGTCGAGCTCGTCGGCATGCTGCATGCCGCGCTGTCACGCACCGAGCCGGACTTCGTGCTGCTCAACGCCGAGGAGGGGGGCGCCTACGAGCTGATCGGCCCGCCCGCTCCCGCGCTGTGGGAGCCGGTGCTCGCGTCCGGCCGCGCCGATCTCGCGCTCCTGCGGGCGGGCGACCGTACGGCGTGGGAGGTGGTGGCCGGGGACCCCGTACGGCGCCGACTCGCCCTGCGGGCGGCGCAGTTCGACCGCGCGGACGACGACTCGGGGCTGTTGCGGCACCTGCTGCGGCACGAGGCGCGGTCCTCGATGACCGACGAACTGCGGCTGGCCGCCGTGCTGGTGGGGCTGCGCGCAGACACCGGGGACCTGCCGCTGCTGCACGAGGTGCGGGAGACGGACTTCGACACCGCGTGCGGGCTCGGCGGGATACCGGAACCCGGCGCGGGCGCGGACGAGTTGCGGCAGTGGGCGCAGGAACTCGACGAGACCATGTTCGGTACGGACCCCGCGGACGAGCCGGTGTCCACCTGGACCGACCTGGCCCGCGACCAGGGCATGACCGAGCTCGCCCGGGTCGCCCTGATCCGCGGCCTCGACGAGATCGTCATGGACCAGAGCAGACTGCGCCGTCCCGACGCGCCGCGCGGCCTGACCACGGCCCCGCTGCGTGCGCTGGCCCGGGACTTCGAGGAACTCGGCGACCACACCCAGGCACTGCGCGCCCAGCGGCTGTACACCGCGCTGCAGGAGACGGCGTGGGACCGGGTTTCCGCCCGCGTGGACCAGACCCGTTTGGAGCGTGCGGCCGGTCAACTGCCGCAGGCCGTAGCCACGTCGGCGGCCCTGCGGGACACCCTGGCCGCGCCCGGGGACGACTCCCTGCGGCACTGGCAGGGCGTGAACCTCGGCCGCTTCATCGCCGAGGAGCACTACCGGCTCACCCGGGCCCTGGCCGACGCGGACCGCGCGCAGGAGGCCCGCGCGCTTCTCGCGGCCGCCGACGCGATACTCGGCGAGCTCCACGAGAACGCCGCGAAGGGCGTACGGGAGCTCGCCGAGGAGACCGCGGCGCGGGTGAGGGAGGTCAACTGAGGACGGGCACGGCGGGTCCGCGGTCCGGCAGGAAGCCGTGGGCGCGCCGGGCCAGGTACTCGGCCTTGTAGCGGTCGACCTTCTGGTGCCAGTTCAGGATGCCCGCCAGCCAGTTCTGGAGGTCGGTCACATAGTTCCGCATGACTTCCCTGGCCTCCTCGGAGAGCCCGAAGTCGTCGTACACGACCGGTAGTTCGTGAGCGGCCACGTGCTCGAACTGCTGCATGCGCTGGGTCATCAGGTCGTGGACGACGTCGAGCGCGGTCGGGTAGTCGATGCCGAAGAAGTTCTGCACGACCAGGATCGCGTTGTGGATCTCGCCCTCGTACTCGATCTCCTTCTGGTACGAGAAGACGTCGTTGAGAAGGCACGCGTAGTCGATGGCGGCGTTCTCCAGCGAGCGGACGGGTCCGCTGCGGTACACCTCCGGGGGTACGGCGGGGCCGTGGCCCATCCGGCACAGGCTGAGGGTGAGGTCGGAGCCGAAGGTGGCGCGCCGCATCTCCAGGTAGTCGACCGGGTCGGGGATGCGGTGCTGGAGCTGGTTGGACAGCTCCCACACCCAGCTCTCGGTCATGACGTCCACCGAGTCCTTCATGGTGCGCCGCTCGTCGGGTGTCATCTCGGCGGTCGTGCGCGCCCACAGGTCGATCAGGCCGCGTTCCATGCCGTTGACCGGGACGAGTGCCGGCTCGCCGGCGACGGGCATGCAGTCCGACAGGCGCCGGGTGGTGAGCCGGGCGGCGGCCAGGTCGCGGCGGTTGCCGAAGACGAGGGGGTAGTAGTCGTCGCCGTAGGTGCCCCAGGCGAGCCAGTGGGCGCTGAGGTCGAGGGCCTCGGGGGTTCCGTCGGGGTCGAGGCCCGCCGAGCACAGCGCGAGGTCGTAGGCGGCGAGTTTGTCCTCGTCCCAGACGCCCTCCTGGAGCATGCCCATGCGGTGCATCCACTCGGTCAGCCGGCCGCGGGTCGCGGCGAGGTGCGGGCTGATCTCCACCGCGAAGGGCATGTGGAAGTCGGGGAGCCGGGACGGGCCGACCTTCTGGAACGGCACGTGCGTGTACGCGCGCAGGCGTTCGGCGCCGGCCGAGGCGAGCAGCGCGCCGACGTCGGCGGCGGAGGTGCCGGGGCCGGTCAGGCCGTGCCACGCCGCGGTCGGCCGGGCACGCGCGTTCATGTACCGGCTGGAGCGCATGTGCCACTCGTGGCCGCCGGACTGCCAGTCCTGCAGTCCCTGGGTGTAGGCGGCGACCGCGGCGACCTCCTGAGGCGTGAGCCCGTTCTCCAGCGCGACGGCGGGGACCTCGGTGAGGGCGGTGTGCTCGAACTGGTGCAGTCGGGAGGTGAGGACGTCGTTGACGATGTCGGCGGCCTGCTGGGTGGTGCAGCCGAAGAAGGTCTCCAGCACCAGGACGCCGTTGCTGAGTTCGCCCTCGTCCTCGACCTCGCGCTGGTAGGAGAAGAGGTCGTTGCGCAGGTGGACGGCGTCGGAGAACGTCTCCATCAGCACCCTGAGCGGCCTGGACTCGGCGACGGACGCGGGGACTTCGGCGGTGGCGTACTCCACCAGGCCCGAGGACCAGGGGGCGCCGCCGACCTTGCGGCGCATCTCGATGTACTCGACGGGGTTGGCGATACGCCCCTCGTTGATGTTGGACAGCTCCCACAGGGACTCGTTGAGCAGGTGCTCGGTCGCGACGGAGAAGCGGCGGCGCCAGTCGGCGGACATCCTGGGCACCGTGCGCGCCCACAGGTCGGCGAGACCGGCCTCGACGGGGTTCTGCGGCTCCGGCATCGGTGTCGACGGGTCCATCGGCATGAAAAGGGGCAGCCGGTCGAGATATGCCTTGCCGCCGACGCGGTCCTGGGTGCGCTTGAAGGTCTCCAGGAAGTGGTCGTCGAAGAAGAAGACCCACACGTACCAGTCGGTGATGAGGGAGAGCGCGGGGCCGTCGCACTCGGGGTGGGTGTAGGCGCAGAGCAGGCCGTAGTCGTGCGCGTCCAGGTCGGCCTGCTCCCAGATCCCGGACCCCTCCAGCATGCCCATCTTGCGCGCCCATTCGGTCGAGTGGGCGCGCGCCTCGTCGACATGCGGGTTCAGCCGCGCGGGATACGGCATGTAGAAGTGCGGGAGTTCGAAGGGCTGCTGCGTCATGGCCGGGCCCTACCCCCGGCCTTGAACGGGCATCCGCGGCGCGGGACATGATCACACCATCGCGTGAATGAGGGATGAATCCGGGAGTTCTCGCCGGGCCTTGTGGCGTTCACCTCTACGCGCGCAGACTTTTCCAGCTTCGTATGTCCCCCTGTGTCCCCTCCCGCACCGGAGTCGCGATGAACCCCACCGGATCCCTCTCCCGCCGTACGGCGCTGGCGTCCCTCGCCGGGGCGGCGCTGGCCACGACCGCGGCGCTCCCGGCCTCGGCGGCCGAGCGGCACGGCCGCCGGTCCGTCCGGTTCGCCACCTTCAACGCCTCCCTGAACCGCTCCACCCAGGGCGCGCTGATCACCGACCTGTCCACGCCGGACAACGCCCAGGCGCGCAATGCCGCCGAGACCATTCAGCGGGTCGACCCGGACGTCCTGCTGATCAACGAGTTCGACCACGACGACCAAGGCAGAGCGGTCCGGCTGTTCCTGCGCAACTACCTGGCCGTGGGGCACAACGGGGCGAGTCCGGTCCGCTTCCCGTACCACTTCACCAGCCCCGTGAACACGGGCGTCGCCACCGGCGTGGACCTCGACGGCAAGAACGGCGCCGTCACGACGCCCGGCTCGGACGCGTACGGCCAGGACGCGTACGGGTACGGCTGGTTCCCGGGGCAGTACGGCATGGTCGTGCTGTCGAAGTTCCCGATCGACACGCGCGCGGTGCGCACTTTCCAGCGCTTCCTGTGGAAGGACATGCCGGGGCACCTCATGCCGCCCGGCTACTACAGCGACGAGGCCCGCGCGATCCTGCGGCTGTCGTCGAAGAGCCACTGGGACGTACCGGTGTGCATCGGGCTCGACACCGTGCACTTTCTGGTCTCGCACCCGACGCCGCCCACCTTCGACGGCCCCGAGGACCGCAACGGACGGCGCAATCACGACGAGATCCGGCTGTGGGCCGACTACATCGGCGGGCGCCGGCGAAGCTCCTACCTGTACGACGACAGGGGCCGGCGGGGCGGGCTGCGGCCTGGCGCACGGTTCGTGATCGCGGGTGACAACAACGCCGATCCGTACGACGGCGACAGCTACGACCACGCGATCAGGCAGTTGCTCGACCACCCCGCGGTGAACCTCCCGGCCACACCGCCGGCCAGCGCGGGCGGCGTGGAGGCGGCGAGGCTCCAGGGCGGCGCCAACACCTCGCACCTCGGCAACCCCGCGTACGACACCTCCGACTTCGGCGACACGGCTCCCGGCAACCTGCGGGTCGACTACGTCCTGCCGTCCAAGGGCCTGACTCCGGGTTCGAACGGCGTCTTCTGGCCCACCTCCGACGACCCGCTGTACCGGCTGGTGGGCAACGGAACGACGGTGCCGACCTCCGACCACCGGATGGTGTGGCAGGACGTGCGGATGGGCTGAGCGGACGGGGGTCGCATCGGGTGGGCCGTATCCCGCCCGGCCCGCCCTGGGAAGTGCGGGTCGGAGCTATCTGTTGCGCACCGCCCGCCCCACCTCCGACCTCAGTGCGACGAACTCCGGCAGACCGCGGGTCGTGATCTGGTCCCGGGGGCCGGGGAGTTCGACCGGCAGGTCCAGGACGACCTCGGCGCCGGGGCCCGGGGAGAGCACGACGACGCGGTCGCCCAGGTACACGCTCTCGTCGATGTCGTGGGTGACGAAGACGATCGTCGCGCCGTCCGTGCGGTGGACCTCCAGGAGGAGGTCCTCCAGGTCCTCGCGGGTCTGGGCGTCGAGCGAGCCGAAGGGCTCGTCCATCAGGAGCAGGGAGGGGCGGCAGACCAGGGCGCGGGCGATGGCCACACGCTGCTGCATGCCGCCCGAGAGCTGCCAGGGGTGACGGCGGGCGGCGTCCGTCAGGCCGACCCGGGCCAGGATGCGGTCGGCCTCGGCCCGGCGTCGCGCTCGCGGCAGGTCCCGGCGGCGCAGCGGAAGCGCCACGTTCTCGCGGACCGTGAGCCAGGGATAGAGGGAGCGGGCGTAGTCCTGGAAGACCACGGCCAGGTTGTCCGGGACGCCCCGCACGGGCGTGCCGTCCAGGGTGATCGTGCCCTCGTACACGGGCAGCAGGCCCGCGATGGTCCGCAGCAGGGTGGACTTGCCGCAGCCGGACGGGCCCACGACACACAGCAGTTGTCCGTCCGGCACGGTGAGGGAGATGTCGTGCAGGACCTGGTGGTCGCCGTAGCGCCGGCCGACCGCGTCTAGGCGGAGCATGGCTGTCCCTGGGCGGAGGTGGTTGGGGGCGTAACGGTCATACGGTCGTCGTTCTCCCCCTGCCGACGAGTCGCTTCTCGACCGCCAGCAGGCCGGTGTTGAGGAGATGGCCGAGGGCGCCGAGCAGGACCAGCGCCGACCAGACGGTGAGCAGGTCGGAGCGGGACTGGGCGTCGGTGAGTGTGAAGCCGATGCCGTTGGCGGTGCCCGGGAGGAGTTCCGAGAAGACCATGAGGATGAGGGAGAGGGAGAGGCTCAGGCGCAGTCCGGCGAAGATGCGGGGCAGCGCGGAGGGCAGGATCACGAAGCGGAGCCGTTCGACCGGCGTGAGGTGCAGGACCGCGGCGACGTCGATGCGCAACGGGTCGGTGTCGCGGGCCCCTTCGGCCGTGTTGATCAGCACCGGCCAGACGGCGCTGAAGACGATCGACGCGATCTGCATGGGCGTACCGAAGTCGAGGAGCACGACGAAGACGGGGACGAGGGCGGGCGGCGGGACGGCTCGGGCGAACTGCAGAACGGGGTCGCACAGGGCGTACACGCGCCGCGAACGGCCGATCGCCACGCCGAGCGCGATCCCGGCGACGGCGGCGATCCCGAACCCGGCCGCCATCCGCCCGAGGCTGGGCAGGATGTTCCCGACGGCCTCCTCGGTGAGGAACATATGCCGGGCGGGCCCCGAGAACCAGAGATCGACAGCGTGCCCTGCGACCTGCGCGGGCGGCGGGAAGTACACGCTGCCCCGCCCTGCGGCGACCAACTGCCAGACGGCCACGGCCAACGCGAGCACGAGCCAGCGCAGGAGGGCGTTGCGTACGGCGGCGGAGGCGGGGGCGTGGCCCTCGCGCCCCGAACCCCGCGGCGGCACTCCCGCCTTCGCCCCCGTCACCCGACCTCCCGCCGTCCCGGCGTCCACGGAAACAGCCTCCGCTCGCCCCACACCAGCGCCCCGTTGATGACCAGCCCGAGCACCCCCGCCCACACCACCCCCGCCAGCACATCCCGCGTGCCGTCCGTGGCCAGGCCCGCCTGGGCGATGAAGATGCCGAGTCCCTCTCCGAAGCCGGAGAGGATTTCCGTGGCGACGGCCAGGATGAGGGCGACCGCGGCCGAGATACGGATGCCGGCGGCGATGAAAGGAGCCGTGCCCGGCAGTTCGACGCGGAGCAGGACGGCGAGGCGGCCGAAGCCGAAAGCGCGGAGCGTGTCCTTGGCCAGGAGGTCGGTCTCGCCGAGGCCGTAGACGGTGTTGAAGAGGATCGGCCAGAGCGACGCGTACGTCACCAGCGCGACCTTGGTCTCCGTGCCAGATCCGAGCAGCAGGGAGACCAGGGGGATCAGCGCGACGGACGGCAGCGGCCGCAGGAACTCGACGATCGCGCGTGCGGCGGCGTCGACGACCGGCACGCTCCCGAGGACCAGACCGACCGGGACGGCGATGGCGATGGCCAGCGCGAGACCGAGCGCCCAGGCCCGCAGCGTGGCGGCGATGCCGTCCAGGAAGGAGGAGTCGCCCGCCAGCTCCACGGCCCGGGCGAGGACTTCCGAGGCGGGCGGGAGGTAGCTGTGCCGCACGAGTCCGGCGCGGGACACGACATCGCAGGCAGCGAGGGCGAGTAACACCCCCAAAGCACCGAGGGCGACTTGTTCCTGACGCGCCCTCACGTCACTTGACCAGCAACGTCGCCGGATCGATCGGCTTCTTCAGCATCCCCTGTTTCGTCATGAGGTCCGTGAGCCGGGTGAGCTGCGCGGCTTCCATGACGGGCGGGAAGACGGGCAGGTCGATGGACTCGGCCTGCTCCTCGCTCACCTTGGTGTACGTCGGCAGGGCGTCCCGTACGACGGACGGATCCTTCTCGGCGATCTCCACGGCCGCCTTGATGGCGCGCTGGAACGCGGCCAGTGTCCTGCCGTGTCCGTCGGTGTAGTCCCCCGTGCTGATGTAGCCGCTCAGCGGGATGGCTTCCACGGGCGCCGACGCGCCGTCGACGAGGGCCCTGGCCTTCAGCTCGTCCTGAATGGCGCTGTCGTAGGGCTCGACCGCGTGCACGGCGTCGACCTGCCCCTTGTCCAGGGCGGCACCCATCTGCGGGAAGGGAATCGCCCGGTAGACGGGCTTGCCGACACCCTGTTTCTCCAGGATCTCGTCGAAGGTGAGTGACTGGACGTTGTTCAGGACGTTGACCGCGAGCTTCTTGCCCGCGAGGTCGGCGACACTCTTGATGTCCGAGTCCTCGGGCACGAGGACCTCCATCATGCGCGGCGCGGCCCTGATCGCCTCGGCGACGATCCGGATGTCGAGGGTGCCCTTGTCTTGGGCCTGGAGATAGGTCACGTAGTTCGCGCTGGCGACCATGTCGATCTGCCCCTTGGCCAGGGCGGGCAGCGCCTGGAGACTCTGCTGGATCTGCTGGATCCGGACGTCCAGCCCCTCCTCCTCGAAGAGGCCGCGGTCCCGCGCGATGTAGAGGGCGGCACAGTCGATGAGGGGCAGGGCCGCCACCCTGACGGTCTCCCGCCCGCCGGTCCCGGACGAGGCGTCCCCGTCGTCGCCGCAGGCCGTGGCCGCCATCAGCATGAGGCCGGCCGCGGCGGCCGCCGCAGTCCTCGTTCCCGAGCGCAATTGACGTAACGGCATGCCGTCATGACTAGCAAGGATTTGTCATGATCACCACATATGGCGGGTAACGCGCAGAGTCGGCACACCGACCCGGACGGGTCCGTCTGTCGGTCTTCACCGGTATGCGTCACCTTGGTCACATGACCTCCGTCCCCGACGTCTTCGACCCCCGGCAGTACGCCACCGGCGTCCCCTACGACGCCTACCGCGTCCTGCGCGACCACCACCCCGTGGCCCGGCAGGACGAGCACGAGGTGCTGGGCTGGCCGGCCGGGCCCGGGTTCTGGGCGGTGACCCGGCACGCGGATGTCGTCCGGGTGCTGAAGGACTCGGAAACGTACTCGTCGTCCGTCGGCGCGACCCAGATCCGCGATCCCGACCCGGACGATCTGCCGTTCATCCGGCGCATGATGCTCAATCAGGATCCGCCGGGGCACGGCCGGTTGAGACGGCTCGTGAGCCGTGCCTTCACCCCGCGCCGCGTCGACCGCTTCGTCCGGGTGGCGCAGGAGCGGGCCCGCACACTCCTGTCGCACGCCCTGGACACGGCCCGCGCGGCGGACGGCGCCGTGGACCTCGTCGGTGCCGTGACCGACGACTACGCCCTGCTCAACCTCGCCGACCTGCTCGGCGTACCGGAGGCCGACCGCAAGCTGCTGTTGCACTGGACGCAGCGGGTCATCGGCTACCAGGACCCGGACGAGGCGGGCCCGCGGATGCTGGACGGCCGGGGCAGGCCGGTCAATCCGCGCTCCCCCGCGATGCTGAGGGACATGTTCGCCTACGCCCGCCGACTGGCCGAACACAAGCGCCGCTTTCCCGACGACGACGTCATGACCACGCTCGCCCACGACGCCGAACTCTCCGGTCCCGAGCTGGACATGTTCTTCTTCCTGCTCACCGTCGCGGGCAACGACACCGTCCGCAGCGCGGCGCCGGGCGGGCTGCTGGCCCTGGCCGAGCACCCGGAGTGGTACGAACGACTGAGGACCGGCGACGTCGAACTCACCACCGCCGTGGACGAGTTGCTGCGCTGGCACCCTCCGGTGCTCACCTTCCGCCGCACGGCCGCCGAGGACACCGAGCTCGCCGGCCGGCGTATCCGCGCGGGCGACAAGGTGGTCGTCCTCCACGCCTCCGCCAACCGCGACGAACGGGTCTTCACCGACCCGGACCAACTGGACCTGTCCCGCGCGCCCAACCCGCATGTGTCCTTCGGCGACGGCCCGCACGTCTGCCTGGGCGCACACTTCGCCCGGCTCCAGTTGCGGGTGCTCTACCGGGAGACCCTGCGGGCGCTGCCGGTGCTGCGGCCGGCGGGACCGCCCGAGCGACTGGTGTCGAACTTCATCAACGGCATCAAGTCGCTGCCGGTGCACGTCACTTGAGCGGAGCGGCGGCAGCCGTCAGGTCCGCACCTGGATCAGCGCATGGGTCCCGCCGGTCCGCCACTTCTGGCCCTCCGCCGCCACCAGCGCCGCCTCCGTGCGGGCGGACAGGCCGGTGATCACGTCGGACTTCAGGGTGCGCAGGGCGGCGACGGGCCCGGGGAAGTATGCGGTGACGTCGGCGAACGGCGTGGTCGGCGGCCAGAGCCGGTCACCGACCAGGCGACGGTAGTTGAGGTCGCCCTTGAGGATCGTGAGGGTGGCGGCGCCGAGCTCCTCACGCAGGTCACCGGGCATCTGCGCGTACGGCAGCGGGCCACCGGAGAAGGGGTGGGCACGCACGGTGAGACGGCCGTCGGTCAGCGCCGACCAGAGCGTGCGTCCGTACGCCGCCGCAGCGCCCGGTGACGAAACCAGCCGGCGCAGGGCGTCGAGCACATCGGCGTGCGTGGCGTCGGAGACGTAGTAGGGGTACGGCTTGATGTGCAGGACGGCACGTGCGATGCGGCCCCGGTCGAGGAGGTGGGCGATGAGGAGCAGGTCGGGGACGAGTTCACGGCCCGCGTTGTCGGCGATCAGGCACAGGGTGGCCGCGCCGGAGGGCGGGAGCAGGGACCAGAGGGCCTCGCTGTCGTCGGCCACCAGGGGCGGGGTGTCCGAGGAGGTCTCGTCGTGCGCGGCCGACAGCCGGAAGCCGAGGTCGGCGCGGTTGCCCCACAGCGACCCGTGCAGCAGCGCCCGGTCCCGCTCGTCGGCGGGCAGGTCCGCGAGGGCGTCCAGGGCGGCCAGTTCCTCGTCGGTCTCCGGGGCGTCGAGTTCGGCCAGCTTGGAGGGCCGGAAGGGGTCGATGCCCTGCCAGGGCCCGGGGGCGAAGTAGCCGACGGCTTCGAGGAGTCGTCGATAGAAGTAGCTCTCCGACCACAGCCACGGCACATCGAACCAGGACCGGCCGGTGTACGCGTCCGCGCCCCAGGCCGTCCAGCGGTCCCGGTCGTGCGCGTCGGCGGGGAGCGGCTCGATCACACCCTTGGTGCAGGCGGCCAGGAGCGCGTCCAGGGCCCGGTGCCGCCCGGGGTCGTACGGGAAGGACTCCCGCACCTGTCGGATGATCGCCGGGTGGCGTTCGGCGAGCACGCTGTACGGGAACGAGCCGGGTTCGTTCCCGAGGAGCACGGGCGGGGTGTCGGACCTCTCGGGCATGCGCTCACCGTATCGCCCGCGTCATACGGCTTTGATCTCCCGCTCGAGCTGTGTCGCGAGCGCGAGATAGCGGGCCCGGCGGGGCACCGGGACCAGGCCGCGGATCATGATGTGCCACATCTCGGCCACCCTGCGGGGCTGGCGTGCCACCGGCTCCAGGGAGCGGCCGACCACGCGGGTGCCGACGAAGAAGCAGACCAGGGCGTGTGCCGCGGCCTCCGCGTCGACGTCCGGGTGGATGTCGGACTCCTTGGCGGCGCCGAGGAGTCGGCGGGTCGTGATGTCCAGCAGCTCGGCGAACGGGTGCCGCAACGGCGGGTGTATGACCACTCCCCCGGTGGCCAGGCGCAGTCCGGCCCGGGTGATCGGGCCTTCGACGGCCAGGCGCGTGATGCCGAACGTCGTGCGCATCAGCGCCTCCAGCGAGGTGTGGCCCCGGGCGTCCATCTCGCTCGCCACCTGACGGGACGCCCTGGACTGGAGTTCCATGATCGCCTGGGCCAGGTCCTCCTTGGCCGCGAAGTGGAAGTACAGCGCCCCCTTGGTGACTTGGGCGTGCTCGACGATGTCGCTCAGGCTGGTCGACTCATAGCCGTGACGGTCGAACAGCTCGGCGGCGGCTGTGAGGATCGTGGTGCGGGTCTGTTCGGCGCGTAACTGCCTCGCCATCGGCTGGCTCTCCTGAGAAACGGGAAAAGAACGGGTCATGCCGTTTGTTTCTTACTCCCTGTACAAGATAACTCACCCGTCCACAGTGCCCACCTCGCACTCGAAGACCGTCATTTCCCCCTGCCGCCCCAGCACTTGCATATCGGCGCCGAGCACCCCTGTCCCGTCGAATGCCTCTATCCATGCGGGCAGGTCGAGTTCGGTGTAACGGTGGAAGACGGCGTGGAACGAGACCGGCGTCCGACGGCCGTCCGAAGACCGGGCGCGCACGGCCTGGCGGGCGGCTTTCAGCAGCAGCATGCCGGGAACATGATCGAGCGGATGATCGAAGAAAACAGCATGTGCGGTATCGACTCGCAGCCGCCGGCGGCCGGAACGGCCGCACGGCGCGAGGACGACGTCCGCCGGCAGGGCACGGTCCACGACGCCGGGCGGCAGACCGGCCGGGCGGGCGCCGCGCTGGGCGACGAGCATCGGTGACGGTGAGGTCAGGAACCGGTTCAGCGGGTGTCGCGCCGACGGCCGACCGCTCGGTGAGCGCGCTGTTCCGCACCTCCTTGAGCACGAACTGATGGTCCAGCGGGACGTCGTAGGCCGTGTGCGCGAGGAGGTTGCCGGCCTGGCGGGCGGTTTCGGCGACGAGTAGGGGTTCGTACGCCGACCGGTCGGGCGACACGTGTAACTGATGAGCTCGGGGCCGCTCGGCGAAGACCGTGAAACGGCCGGGCTCTTCGTCGGCCATACCAGTGAGAAACGTTTCCGCCGGCGACGCTCGGTGCACCGGCTCGCGGAGTACGGTGGCGGTCAGGCCTTCCGGCGCCTTGTGGGCTGCGGCGAACGGGGTCGCGGCGAACCGGCGCGGATCAGACATGCGTCCTCCTTGGGTCCCCCGTATGTGCCATGGCAAACGGCGAGGTGCCCGTGCCGCGAGCGTTAGAGTACGAGCCGACCGGTTTGTTTTCAATGCGGCCTGGGGTCGCCCGGCCGGGCCCGAACCGCTCCGGCGCACGCCGGGCACGCCGACCGACTCGGGCGCAGCCGGACATCACAGAGGGGCTGATATGGCGAGGCAGGAGCGCGCCATCAAAACGCGGAAGGTGATCCTGGAGGCCGCGGGGGCCGTCTTCGACGAGCACGGTTACACCGCGACGACCATCGCGATGGTCCTGGAGCGGGCCGAAGTGACCAAGGGCGCCCTGTATTTCCACTTCCCCTCGAAGGAATCCCTCGCCCAGGCCGTGCTGGACGAGCAGATCCCGCGCGGCGCGGTGCCGCCGCAGCCCTGCAAGCTCCAGGAACTCGTCGACATCACCTACGTGTTCGGCCAGCGGCTGCTGAACAACTCCCTGCTCAAGGGCAGTGTGCGGCTGGCGGTGGACCAGTGCACACCGCCCGGCGTCGACCACTCCGGCCCGTTCCGGCAATGGGCGGACCATCTCGTCGTGGTTCTCGAAAAGGCCCGTGACCAGGGCGAGTTGCTGCCCACTGTGGAGCCGAGGCAGACGGTGGAACTGCTGGTCGGGGCCTTCGCGGGCATCCAGTTGATGTCCCGGGCGCTGACCGACCGGGTGGATCTGGCGGAGCGGATCTCGGTGCTGTGGGGTCACATCCTGCCGAGCATCGCGGTGCCGGGGGTGCTGACCGGCATCGACCGGAGTCCCGATCGCGGAGTGCGTGTGCTGGCCGGCATCGAGGAGACCGACGCCGACGAGGCGGAGCTGGACCTGTCCCGTCACTGAACGTGCGCGGGACCGACCGGAGTGACGGTTTCCGTCACACCTGCCGGCCCCCATGACATGTGGCGGGCCGGCCGATGCCCCATCCGCATCGGCCGGCCCGCCCGCTCGTTGCGCGCCCGCTCGGGGCCCGCGTTCAGTTGCCGCTCAGAAGGTCAGCTTCCAGCCGTTGACCCGGCCCGTGTCCTGGGCCGCGGTGTCCTGGACGCGCAGCTTCCAGGTGCCGTTGGCACTCTCGCTGGAGGCGTTCACCGTGTAGGTGGTGTTGACGTCGTCCGCGGAGTCCGAGGAGCTGGCGGCCTTCAGGCGGTACGTCGAGCCGTCCGGGGCGACCAGGTCGACGACCAGGTCACCGCGGTAGGTGTGGGTGATGTCCACGCCGACCTGGAGGGCCGAGGGGGCGTTGCCGGTGCGGCCGCTGACAGTGATCGGGGACTCGATCGCGGAGCCGTTGTCCGGGATGGAGACCGCGGTGGTGCTGGTGAAGGTGGTGCCCCCCGTGGAGCCGCCGGAGCTGCCGCTCACCGCCTGCACCGTCTTGGCCGCGTCCGCGAGGCCCGCACCGCAGCCGCCCGAGCAAGTACCGGGAAGAGCACGCGAGTTGGTCTTGATCGCGGACTCGATCTGGGCCGGGGTCAGCGCCGGGTTGGCCGACTTCATCAGCGCGGCCAGACCCGCCACGTGCGGGGAGGCCATGCTGGTGCCCTGGTAGTACTCGTAGCTCTCGGAGGACGGGCCCTGCGCGCCGGAGTTCAGCGTGGACAGGATGCCGTTGGCCGTGACGGAGTTGGTCTCGCCGCCGGGCGCGGCGATGTCGACGACCGAGCCGTAGTTGGAGTAGTAGGAGCGGTTCCCCTGGCGGTCGGTGGCCGCCACGCTGATGACGTTGTTGCAGCTTGCCGGCGAGTACCCCGAGGCGTTGGCGTTGCTGTTGCCCGCCGCGACGACGACCGTGGTGCCGCGGTTCACGGCGGCGTTGATGGCGCTCTGGGTCGCGGTGGAGCAGGCACCGCCGCCGCCCAGGCTCATGTTGATGACCTTGGCGACGTTGGCGTTCGCCGGGACACCGGAGACGGTGCCGCCGGAGGCCCAGGTGATGGCGTCGATGATGTCGGAGTCGAAGCCGCCGCACTTGCCGAGCACACGCAGCGGGGAGACCTTCGCGCCGTACGCGATGCCCGCGACGCCCTTGCCGTTGTTGGTGACGGCGGCGATGGTGCCCGCGACGTGGGTGCCGTGCCAGGAGGAGGTGGAGGCGGGGTCGCCGGACTGGCACTCATTGGCGGCGGTCCAGTCGCCCGGGTCGGCCGGGTTGCTGTCGCGGCCGTTGCCGTCGTTGCCGACCGTGGCATCGGAGATGAAGTCGTAGCCCGCGACGATGTTGGCGCCGACGTCGGAGTGGGAGACATAGCCGGTGTCGATGACGGCGACGGTCACCCCGCTGCCGGTGGCGACGTCCCAGGCACCCGGCACGTTCATGCCGGCGGTGGTCTCGAACAGGTCCCACTGCTTGGAGTACTCGGTGTCGTTGGGGGTGGCCAGCGGCTTGTTCAGCCGGTCCGGCACGACATAGGCGACCTGCGGGTCCGCCTGGTACTCGGCGACGACGTCGGCGACGTCCGTCCTGGTGAGGTTCTCGCCCAGGTCGACGAGGGCGGCGCCGGAGCCGAGGCGGCGCTGGAAGTCGACGTCCTCGCCGGCCTCCTCGCCCTTGGCGGCGGCGTCGGCCTCGGCGGCCTTGTTCGACTTGGCCTCGGCGGCGCCGGACTTGTAGCCGACGATGAGGCGCTCGGCCGGGGTGCCGGGAGCGGCCTCGGTCCGGGCGGCCGGGACGGCGGCTTCCGGGGTGGGGGAATCCTGGGCCACGGCGACCGAGGTGGTGGCGGCCGTGAAGAGCGCGGCGGAGACCGCGGCGACGGATATCAGCTTCCGTCTGAGGGAGGTGGAGGTACGCAAGGGGAGTGCCTTTCGTGGCCGGCCGTACTCCGGGCAGCGCGGAGCGGCGGACGTCTTCGCTTCGTCCTCGAAGCGGCGGGGGGTGTTTCGAAAGTGCGGGGCGTTGCGGCCGGCCTGGCATGAGCTGCGACCCGTTCGGGGTTACCTGTGGGTCGGCTGTGGTCGAACGATAGGCAAAGAAAAGGTCATCGGGATACAGGGGAAACCCTCGATCCGGCTGGAAACCCACCCTCTACGTCGGCCGGTTGACCGGTATTGACGCTCTCCGCCCGGTTCGTCGCGCACTGAACGCGCCGGGCCCGTTTCCCGTACTCCACGAGGACCCTGCCCATGCCGGCCGAGGAGACGTTCCGGATGTTCCGGATGCCCTGGATGAGATCGCACCGCTCCGCCCTGGCGGCCGCCGCCGTCACGCCGTTGCTGCTCACGGTGTGGGCCGCGGGCCCGGCCCGTGCGCACGGCGCACCGACCGATCCGGTCAGCCGGGTGTACGCCTGCTCGCCGGACGGCGGCAGCGCGTCCCGGACGGCGGCCTGCCGGGCCGCGGTCGCGTCGAACGGCGGGCCCTTCACGGCCTGGGACAATCTGCGGATCGCCGGCGTGAACGGCCGTGACCGCCAGGTCGTCCCCGACGGGAAGCTGTGCAGCGGCGGGCTGCCCGCCTACCGGGGTCTGGACCTGGCCCGCGCCGACTGGCCGTCGACCCGGCTCGCACCGGGCTCCGCACTGACCATGCGGTACGTCTCCACGATCCCGCACACCGGGACCTTCAAGCTCTACCTCACCAAGCCGGGCTACGACCCGACGAAGCCGCTGACCTGGTCCGACCTGCCGGACCGGCCGTTCGCGCAGGTGCGGGACCCGGCGCTGACGGACGGCGCGTACCGGCTCACGGCGAAGCTGCCGTCCGACCGCTCCGGACGGCATGTGCTGTTCACGATCTGGCAGAACAGCAGCACGCCCGACACGTACTACTCGTGCTCGGACGTGGTGTTCCCGGCCGGCGGGAGCGCCGGGACCGGAGGCGGTGGGGGCGAGGCGTCGGCCACGGCGAGCGCTCAGGGCGACGACGGCCCTACGGCTGCGACTCCTTCGGCGACCGCGAAGCCACGCGCGAGCGAGGGGCGTACGACCGCCCCTGCTGCCTCGGCCACCGGCGCCGAGACTCCGCGCACCCAGGGCGACAGCACACCGGTGGCGTCCACCGGGGCCGCCGGCTCGGGGCCGTCGACGCCGTTGCTGGCGGGCGGCGCCGCCGCGGTGCTGGTGCTCACCGGGGGCGCCGCCCTGGCGCTGCGGTTGCGCCGGAGGTGAACTCCGGTGCGGTGACGGCCGGTTGCGGGAGGCGTCAGTTGACGTAGACCGCCTCGCCGCTGCTGGTCACCGGGGCGTACTTGGCGGTGAAGTAGCCGTTGGCGAAGCAGAGGGACGAGCCGGAGACCTTGGCGAACTGCGCCCTGGTGAAGTTGATGCTGTTGTCGTCGTTGCTCGCCGTGCCGGCCAGGCTGGGCGCCTGGTAGACGCAGTTGATGCTGCCGAGCAGGGTCCGCAGGACGACCGTGGTCTGGACGGTGGAGCCCGCGGCCGGGGTCACGGAGACGGTGCCGTCGGAGCCCACGGCGGCGCTGTACGGCAGGTTGTTCACCGTGATGCTGGTGACGCCGAGCACGCCGACCACGTTGGTGGTGCAGCTCGCGGCGTTGAAGGTGTGCGCGGAGACCGACTCCGTCGCCGTGCCGGGCGCGCTCGGGTTGTCCGTCACGGTGGCCGTGAACTGCGACGACGTGCAGGAGATGCCGCTCGTGCCGGTCGCGCTGGAGTAGAACGTGGCGGCGGTGCCGCTCGCCAGCGGGGCGGTGAGGACCTCGCCGGCGGCGACCGCCGTACCGCCGACGGAGCCGGTGGTCAGGACGGCGCCGTCGGCCGCGGACGCGGGGCCGGCGAAGGGGAGGGTGAGGGCGGCGACGGTGCCGGCGAGGGTGAGGAGGGTGCGCGTGCGCATGCGGGTGTACCTCGTCTTTCGTTGCGGGGATGTGCCCTGAGGGTCTGAGGGCTCAGGGGGTTCGAGGGGGGACACATGGGCGGCAGGGGGATGCCGGGGGCCGCGTGTCCGCCGTTGCCGGTCCGTGACGCCTTCTCCGTACGACACGGACCGGCAACGGCCGCCCGCCGGTGGCCGGCCGGAGACCCTGGGGAGGGCTCCGGCCGGATCCGGGCGGGGGGTGCGACCGGCACGGACCGAGGGGAAGTGACCGTGACGGCGCCGTGGAGTGATCTCACGAAAAGGAAATGTGAAGGACATCAGGTCCGGGAACGCGGGCAGAGGCCACGCGGCGGCAGATCCGGCGCCACGGATCCAGGGGGAGTCAGGGAGAGTTGTAGACCTGAGGGTCAGTCAACGTCAAGGGTTCGCAAGGGAGTTGCGGTTACCTTGGAGACCTTTCGAGGTCCACGGGATCGCATGACCCACAGGTGGGACACATCCAACACCCTTTTTACACAACTACCTTGACCCTCGGGTGTAACCACCGGTAACTTCCGGGCTTGGCTACTGCGGAGTACGAGAAAGCCCTTGCACCCGCCGGGAGTTGTGAGGGGACGTGCGCCGTGGGCGCTGTCCGCGCCAGGACAACGTGCCGCTGATGCCCTACCCGCACTTTTTCTGCACCTGGGAGCAGTTATGGCCTCGTCCCCGGACGTCACCTCGTCCGCCGGAAACACCCCTGAGAACCCGGAAAGCGGTTCCGTGCCCGAAGCGTCCGAAACCCCCGACGGCCCCGCGAGACGCGGGCGGGTCCGGGCGCGCCGCGCCGCCGTGATGGCCGTGCCGGCCGCCCTGGTCGCCGGTGCGCTCGCCGTCCTCACCGCCGAGGGCGCGCTGGGCGTTCAGTTCGCCATCTCCGGCATGCCCTTCACGGTCACCGCGACCGAGCTCAACGGCACCGGCTTCGAGCAGTTCGGCGGCCTCGACCAGATGGCGCCGGGCAGCCCCAACGAGGGGGACACCGGCGGTCAGGTCCTGGTCGTCACGTCCGCGATCAAGAACGCGACGCTCACCAAGCTGTGCCAGAGCGTCGATCTCGGCGGCACGAATCTGCTCATCACCGCCGGTGGCGGCGCCGAGAAGGTGAGCGCGAGCGATCTCACCACCGACTCGACCGAGCTGTCGGGTGACGCGGCATTCAACAACATCGAGATCGGCAACGACGCGAGCACCCTCACCAAGGCCGGGGTGAAGGGGCCGATCGGTGTCTTCAGCCAGCAGGCGGACACCGTGCGCATCGCCAATCTGCGCCAGACCAACTACGCGACCACCGCCGGGGTGTTCAAGCTCCCCGGTCTGAAGCTGGGCTTCAGCAGCAAGGGGTGCTGATGAGCGGCCCGGATGGATTCCGGTCGGCCTTCCGTCGCTGGCGGGCCGACCGGCCGTTCTGGGGCGGGCTGCTGCTCGCCCTGGGCGGCGCGTGGATCCTGCTCACGATGAAGGCCTCGCTGAAGGTCGTTCTCCATGTCGGCATGCAGGGCCTGGCGGGGTATCTGCTGCCGGCCCTGATGGTGCTGCTGGGACTGCTGACCCTGTTCAATCCGGCGCAGCGGCTCTTCTATTCGATCACCGGGATCCTGGTGACCCTGGGCACCTGGCTCACGTCGAACCTGGGCGGGTTCTTCGTGGGGCTCCTGCTGGGTGCGGTGGGCAGTTGTCTCGCGTTCGGGTGGCTGCCGGACCAGGAGCCTCGGCGCAGCCGGCGCCGGCGGAGGAAGGAAGCGGCGACAGCGCCGTAGGGCTCGGCCGTGTTGGGCGAGTGCGGGTGTGTGGGGGCTGGTCGCGACCACGCGGCGGAGCCGCATGTGGATACAGCCCCGCGCCCCTACTAGGTTGGCAGGGTGAACGCCAACTTCTAGGCATGCATGCGTAATTGATGATGCCGAAGCCCCCAGGAGGCACTCATGGCCGCCGACGACATCGACACCGGACACCCCCACTCCGCCCGGATCTACGACTACATCATCGGCGGCAAGGACCACTACCCGGCCGATCGGGAGGCCGGCGACGCGATGGTGCGGGAGTGGCCCGCGCTGCCCGTCCACATGCGGGCCAACCGGGACTTCATGAACCGTGCCGTGCGCTACCTCGCCGCGGAGGCGGGGGTGCGGCAGTTCCTGGACGTCGGCTCCGGGATACCCACCTCGCCCAACATCCATGAGATCGCGCAGTCGGTCGCGCCCGGGGCACGGGTCGTGTACGTCGACAACGATCCCCTCGTACTGAAGCTGTCCGAGGGGCTGTTGTCCGGGACGGCCGAGGGCAGAACCGCGTACATCGAGGCCGACATGCGCGACCCGGCGGGCATTCTCGCCGCCCCGGCGTTCCGCGAGACCCTCGATCTCGGTAAGCCGGTCGCACTCGCCGTCATCGCGATCGTGCACTTCATGCTGGACGAGCACGACGCGACCGGCATCGTGCGCCGGCTGCTCGAACCGCTTCCGGCGGGCAGTTACCTCGCGATGTCCATCGGCACCGCCGAGTTCGCGCCGGACGAGGTCGGCCGGGTGGCCCGGGAGTACGCGGCGCGGGGCATGCCGATGAAGCTGCGCACCCAGAGTGAGGCGGCGGAGTTCTTCACCGGTCTGGACCTCGTCGAGCCGGGCATCGCCCAGGTCCACAAGTGGCGCCCGGACGGCAGGGGTACCGAGGTGACGCGGGACGAGGACATCGCGATGTACGGAGCGGTGGCGCGCAAGCCGGATTGACGGCTTTGCGGACGCAATCGACAGCGGCGGCCCAGGTTCCGGTTCGCCCTCCCGCCAGCGTTCATCACGATGTGGCAGCAACGACTTACACGGTGTTGTTGCACACTTGACTACCGATGGTCACACGCGATTGGCTCCGCCACAGCGAGAGTTCACCTGGTCGGCGAACCTCCCGTTCGGAGCCGGCCATTCTCTCGTTCGTTCCTCCGGCTCGGCCGCACAGCGAGGTGCCGCACCCTCATGAAGACTCCACCCCCCTCCCCCGCCCGCGTTCGCCTCGCAGCCCTCCCGGCCGCCGCCTGTCTGCTGCTGGCCGGGTGCTCCGCCGTCGGCGGGACCGACGACGCGTCCGGCGCGAAGACGACAGGCGGCGCACGGCTGAAGATCGCCCTGATCACGCACGGCGGTGAGGGCGACGCCTTCTGGGAGCTGGTACAGAAAGGTGCGCAGGTGGCGGCCTCCAAGGACAACGTCGAGCTGACCTACGCCGCCGACGACGACCCGGCCGGCCAGGGCGAGCTGATGCGGGACGCGATCCGGCAGAAGGTCGACGGCATCGCGGTGACCCTCGCCAAGCCGGCGGCGATGGCGGGTCCGGTCGCCGAGGCCCGGTCGGCCGGGATACCCGTGATCGGCCTCAACTCAGGTATAGACGACTGGAAGTCCGCCGGGCTCCTCCAGTACTTCGGCCAGGACGAGAGCGTCGCGGGTCGTGCCGTCGGCGACAAGCTGGACGACCTCAAGGCCAAGCACGCGCTGTGCGTGATCCACGAGCGGGGCAACGTCGCCCTGGAGGCACGCTGTGCGGGCGTGAAGAAGGCGTTCGGCGGCGAGACGGAGAACCTCTACGTGGACGGCACCGACATGGACGCGGTGACGGCGACCATCGGGGCCCGGCTGAAACAGAACTCGGACATCGACGAAGTGGTCACGAACGGCGCTCAGTTCGCGCTGGCGGCGGTGAAGTCGGTCGACCAGTCCCGCGCCAAGGCCCACGTCGCGACCTTCGACCTGAACAAGGACCTGGTCAAGGCGGTCCAGGACGGGGACGTGCAGTTCGCGGTGGATCAACAGCCCTATCTCCAGGGCTATCTCGCGGTGGACTCGCTCTGGCTCTACCGCACCAACGGCAACACCCTCGGCGGCGGCGAGGCGCCCGTGCTCACCGGGCCCGCCTTCGTCACGAAGGCGAACGTCGCCTCCGTCGCGGAGTTCGCCGCCAACGGAACCCGCTGAGCGGACAGTTCCCCCGACGGTGTCACCAAAGAATCGGTCACGCATGACGCGTACGCTCACGTGTACGGATAGCATCCTGCGCACCCCTTGTGACGTGCCGGACACGCAGTCACCCCTGGCGCTCGTCCTGACGTCCCCCAGCTCCTTCGCGCTGACCCCGCCCGCCCTCCGCTGATCGCCCTAGGACGACAATGTCTCCACGGACAGGTCCCCGGCGCCGCCTCGGCTCCATCCGTCTCTCCCTGATCCTGCTGGCGCTGGTACCCGGCGTCACGCTCGCCGCCGTCTGGAGCGTGACGACGATCCAGATGTTCTCGGAGGGCCTGGGGCTGCGGTCGCAGACCGGGCTGAGCAAATCGACGGGGGCCATGGGCACCGAGGCCACGCTCGCGCTCCAGCGGGAGCGCAGCTTCTCGGCCGTATGGCTCGCCACACGGCAGGACTCGGCGCGCACGGCGCTGGACGCGCAGCGCGGCAAGACCGACAAGGCGGTCGCCAAACTGCTCGCGCAGTCGGACGCGATCCAGATGGCGCCGGCCCGCATCAAGGACCGGCTGTACTCGGTCGTCGCGTCCGTGGGCAGCCTGGAGTACTACCGGGGCCAGGTGGACAACCCCTCCGACATCTCCGCCGTACAGGCGCTCGGTCAGTACACGTCGATCATCGACGACCAGATCCACGCCTTCCAGGAGCTCTCCCAGGTCGACGACGGCGACCTCACCTCGCAGGCCGGGCCGCTCGTCTCGCTGGAGCACGCGGCGGAACTGGTCTCCCGGGAGGACGCGCTGCTGACGCTGGCGTCACCGTCGCGGAGGATGGACGAGAAGAGGTGGACCCAGTTCACGGAGCTGGTGAACACCCGCCGCTGGCTCGTCAAGGACCAGATCCTGCCCTCGCTCACCGGGGACGCGAAGGCGGAGACGGAGCGGATCCTGGCCGGCCCGCAGTGGCGGACCCTGGAGCGGGTCGAGGACCGGGTGCTCGCGGCGCGGGCGACGGCAGGTGAGGACGGGTCCATCGCCGTTCCGGACGCCCAGAAGGAGTGGCGGGCGGCGCTGGTCGAGGTCTCCGACCAGTACTCGGTGCTGATCCGGCAGCAGACGTCCGGACTGCTCCAGCGCAGCGGCGACGAGGCGCGCGGCCTGCTGATCAAGGCCGCGTCGCTGAGCGCGGGCGGGCTGATCGCCCTGCTGCTGTGCGTGGGGATGTCGTGGCGGATCACCCGCTCGCTGTCCCGGCGGCTGCGCGGTCTGCGGGAGGCCACCCTGGGTCTCGCACAGGAGCGGCTGCCCGATGTGGTGGCCAAGCTGGAGCGGGGCGAGAAGGTCGACGTGGAGCTGGCGACGCCGCCACTGGACTACGGCCGCGACGAACTCGGGCAAGTGGCCATGGCGTTCAACACCGCGCAGCGCACCGCCGTGCACACCGCCGTCGAACTCGCCGACACCCGGCGCGGCTTCCAGAAGATCATCCTGGGCATCGCCAGGCAGAGCCAGAACCTGGTCAACCTCCAGCTCACCAAGCTGGACGCGCTGGAGCGCGCGCACCAGGATCCCGAGGTGCTCAAGGGCCTGTACGAACTGGACTCCACGGCCAGCCAGTTGCGCCGCTACGAGGAGAACCTCGTCATCATCAGCGGTGAGCGGCCGGGCCGGAGCTGGAGCGAGCCGGTCGCGCTGATCGACATCCTGCGCAGCGCGGTCGGCGAGGTCGCCGAGTACCGGCGGGTGGAGGTGCACACCGAGGAGGAGGTGCATCTCGCGCCGCCCGCGGTGGCCGACGTCATCCATCTGCTGGCCGAGCTCATCGAGAACGCCACGCTGTACTCTCCCGCGCCGGCGCCGGTCGGGGTGCGGGCCGCGATGGTGGCCAAGGGGCTGGCCGCGGAGGTCGAGGACCGCGGTCTGGGCATGTCCGAAGAGGAGTACGCGGCGTTCAACGCCCAGTTGGCCGAGCCTCCGCAGTTCGACGTGGTGGCGCTCGCCGACGACCTCCGGCTCGGCATGTTCGTGATCGGCCGGCTCGCCAGGCGGCACGGCATCACGGTCACGCTGCGCTCCTCGCCGTACGGCGGCACGACGGCGATCGTGCTGATCCCGCACGAAGTCGTGGTGCGGGACCTGCCCGGGGCCGACCGGGAACAGGTGGGGCACGCCGGGGCCGCCGAGCCGGAGGAGCCCGTACGGGAGGCCCGCCCCGTCGCGCAGGCCCGTACCGCGACCGCCCCGGCCCCGGAGCCCGGCGCCCGCCCGGACGGCCTCTCGCCGCTGCCGCGCCGGGTGCCGCAGACGAGCCTTGCGGCAGAGCTGCGCGAGGAGTCGGCCCCGGCCGAACAGAACGGCCACGACGAGGACTTCACCGCGGAGCAGGCCGCCTCCTCCCTGGCCGGCTTCCAACGCGGCACTCTCCGCGCCCGCGACGACGACAGCGACCAGACGCCGGACCCGCTCGACCCCGCAAACCGCCAAGGCCCGGACACCCCCGCCCGATCCCAGCACGGCACGCTCCAGGCCCGCGACGACGACCAGACGCCGGACCCGCTCGACCCCGCAAACCGCCAAGGCCCGGACACCCCCGCCCGATCCCAGCACGGCACGCTCCAGGCCCGCGACGACGACCAGACGCCGGACTCGCTCGACCCCGCAAACCACCCGGGCGCGGCCGCCCTGGCCGGCTTCCAGCGCGGCACTCTCCAGGCCCGCGGCGACGACGGCGACCTGGCATCGGACGCGGCCGAGGCCGTGGACCAGCGGGTTCCGGCCGTGCGGCGGGCGCGTGACGACGTCGCCTCCGACACGCCGCCCAGGGCCGATTCCGCCGCCGCCTCGCAGGCCGCCGCTCCCACGTCCTCCACCCCGCCCGCCGACCGCTCATGAAGGACACCGCCATGACACGCCCCACCCCAGCCACGGACACCCAGCTCGACCAGTTGCTCACCGGACTCGTGGAGCGGGTCGCCGACGTCAACCACGCCGTCGTGCTCTCCGAGGACGGCCTGGTGGTGAGCAAGTCCATCGGGTTCCTGCGCGACGACGCCGAGCGGCTGGCGGCGACCGCGTCCGGCCTGATGAGCCTCAGCAAGGGCGTCAGCATGGACTTCAGAGGCGGACCGGTGCGCCAGGCGCTGATCGAGATGGCCAACAGCTATCTGATCCTCACCTCCGCCGGCCCCGGCGCCCACCTCGTCGTCCTCACCAACCAGGGCGCGGATGTGGGGGTCGTGGCGTACCAGATGAACATGCTGGTGAAGAAGATCGGCGAGCACCTCTCGGCGGCACCGCGGGCCCATGTCGGCCCTGGCGCGTGAGGTGGGCGGAGACGATTCGGCGGGCCGGCTCGTACGTCCCTTCACACTGACCGGAGGACGCACCCGGCCCAGCCGTACCGACTTCACCCTGATCACAACCGTGACGGCGGTGGATCCACCGCCGGAGCGGGCACCTCGTCCACAGCCCGAGCAACTGCGGATCCTGCGGCGCTGCGCCCGGCCGCTCGCCGTGGCGGAGCTCGCGGCCCATCTGGACCTGCCGGTGAGCGTGGTCGCCATCATGCTCTGCGATCTGCTGGAGGCGGGCCTGATCACCGTTCACCCGCCGCACCCCGTCACCCCCCGTACCCCGGACCTGGACCTCTTGCAGAAAGTGAGGGACGGCCTTGGCCGGCTCTGACACCACCGTGGGGGCGGTCGCTCCGCCCGAAACGGTCAAGATCCTCATAGCCGGCGGCTTCGGCGTCGGGAAGACCACCATGGTCGGGTCGGTCAGCGAGATCGCCCCGCTGCGCACCGAGGAGTCCCTGACCACCGCGGGCCTGGGCATCGACGACCTCGACGGCATCGAGCACAAGCGCGCCACGACCGTGGCCCTGGACTTCGGCCGGATCACCATCAGCAGCGAGCTGGTGCTGTATCTGTTCGGTACGCCCGGCCAGCAGCGGTTCTGGTTCATGTGGAACGACCTGGCGATCGGCGCGCTCGGGGCCGTCGTGCTGGTCGACGTGCGCCGGCCGGAGTCCAGCTTCGCCGCGATCGACTTCTTCGAGCGGCGCGAGATCCCCTTCGTCGTCGGCGTCAACGGCTTCCACGGCGAACACCCCTACCCGGCCGAGGACGTCCGGGAGTCCCTCGCGCTGCCGGAGGACGTACGGGTGCTGCTGTGCGACGCGCGGGAGCGCGAGTCCTGCCGGGACGTGCTGATCGCCCTGATCGACCAGCTCATCGCGGACGCCCGTCAGGCGGACTGAGCCGGCGGCCGGTTCGCGGGCTCGACGATCCGGGCCGTGAGGTCCGGGTCGGGCATCGCCGGGTCGAAGGGGAACATGGGCCTGCGGATACGACGGTGGCCGAGCCGCACCAGCTCCTGGTCCACACCGCCCGGGGTCAGAGCCATCTTCCAGTCGGCGGCCATGGCGAAGAGCTCGGGCTCCAGATAACCGATCTTCACGATCACGACGTCGGCCGTCCGCGGGTCCAACTCCAGCTCGGTGAAGTCGCGTTCGAGGTGATACGGCTTGCGCAGCCGGGTCAGGATCACGTGCACGCTCCCGACCCGCAGCACGGCCTCCGTCCCGGCGTCCCGGTCGCCGTGCCGGACCGAGTGCACCACGCCGGTCATCGTGAGCGGCCCGGAGTGCCGGTCGTCGACCTCGGCGCCCGCGGTGACGGTGACCGTCGCACCGACGCCCGCCCGCACCGCCGTGTCGACCGCGGACGGTCCCGGCAGGGAGGCGTAGATGACGGCCGGGCCGGACGGGTCCTTGAACTCCGGCCGGTTCAGCACGTGTTGGAGTCCCCAGGTGACGTCTCCCGCGCCGCCCGCCGTCGGATTGTCGCCGGTGTCGCTGATGAAGAAGGGGCGGAGGGCGCCGTCTGCGAGGGCCTCGTCGAGACAGTCGTCGAGGGCGCCGGTGGGGGCGACGAAGGCGAAGTCGTGCCGGGCGTCCCAGAATCCGCGGGCGAGCCGCTCGGCACCGGCGGCGACGGCTGCCTCTTCGGGCCCGGTGACCACGGCCGCGGCGTGGTTGCGGGGCTCGTCCGCCCAGGCGTACCCGACCCAGATCGCGGCGTCGGTCACACCGTCGGCCGCCGCCACCTCGGCCACGGCCGCGTACACGCTCCTCGCCGGTTCGATACGGGTGGAGGTCTGCTCCCCGGCCAGCAGCACCGGCACCGGGACCCACGCCTTGACCGGGCGGGGCGCACCGCTCGCCAGGAGGTCCACGAGGTTGCGGGCCGCCCGTTCCTTGGTCTCCATGGCGTCCTCGTGCGGGGCCATGCGGTAGCAGGTGATCAGGTCGCTGAGGTGGACGAGCGGGCGGGAGACGTTGCCGTGCAGGTCCATGGACGTCGACACGAGGACGTCCGGGCCGATCACCTCGCGGACACGGGTGAGCAGGTCGGCCTCCGCGTCGTCGAGCCCCTCGACGGTCATCGCGCCGTGGATGTCGAACCAGAGACCGTCGACCGTCCCCAAGTCCCTGAGCCGGTCGATGAGTTCCGTGGACAGCTCGGCGTACGCGGCGGCCGTGACCGTGCCCCCGGGCAGCGCCTTGCCGACCAGCGCACCGCGCCAGTCGGCGGCTTCCCCGAGCGGCTCGCCCGGGGCCAGGAACGGGTAGCGGGTGAGGACGTCCTGCCCGCGCAGCGGGTGGAAGGCGGCGGCCTCGGTGCGGGCCGGGGAGAAGGTCGACGACTCGATGCCGAGGCCGGCGATCGCGAGAACGGGACGGGGCTGGGGCATGGCTCCTCCGGAGTCTGGCGGGGCGGCGGGCGGGGTGGGGCGTGGGTCAGGGTGGGGGCGGCCGGCAGGGTGGGGGCGTGGGTTTCAGGGGTGGGTGCCGGTGACGGAGTGCAGTGCGTGGGCGAGGGCCCGCTGGAGCGCGAACTGGCCCGCGCCGACCAGGCCGGCGTCGGCGCCGAGGCCGGCCCGCTCGATGACCAGGTGCTCGGTGACCAGAGGGTGGCAGCCTTCGTACAACTGGCTGCGGACGGCGGCGACGAAGGGCTCCAGCGTGGAGAGGATGCCGCCGAGGTACACCGCGTCGGGGTTGAAGAAGTTGACGTTGGCGGCGAGCACCATGCCCAGATAGCGGCCGGCCTGCCGGACCGCGCGTGTGGCCTCGGGGTCGGCGTCGCCCGCGAGCCGTACGACGTCCTCGGTGGACGTCACCTCCAGACCGCGCTCGCGCAGGATGCGGACCAGCGCCGCGCCCGAGGCGACCGTCTCCAGGCACCCGGTGTTGCCGCAGGAGCAGGGGATGTCGTGGGCTGCTTCGACGCGGACGTGGGTGATCTCGCCGGCGGCGCCCGAACCGCCCCGGTAGAGGCGGCCGTCGGCGATGACGCCGGCGCCGATGCCGGTGCCCGCCTTCACCATGATGGCCTGGCGTTGGCCGGCGGGCCGGACGCTGTGCTCGCCGACGGCCATGCAGTTGGCGTCGTTCTCGATGGCCACGGGGACCCCGAACCGCTCCTGGAGCCAGTCCCGTACCGGGAAGCGGTTCCAGCCGGGCATGCGCGCGGGCAGCGTCACCAGGCCCGGCTCGACGTCGACCGGTCCGGGCAGGCAGAGCCCGACGCCCCTGAGGAGTTCTGACCCGTGCCGGTCGGCGAGGCCCTGAAGGGTCTCCACGAGTGCGGGCAGGGATGCCTCGGGGCCGTCGGCCGTCGCGAACGGCACGGTGGAGACGTCGGTGAGGCCGCCGCCGGGGTGGACGACGCCGACGTGGGCGTGTCTGCCGCCGAGTTCGGCCGCCACGGCGTATCCGTCGCCGCCGCCGAGCCGGAGGACCTTGCGCGGCCGTCCGCCGTTGGACGACAGGGTGCCCTCCTCGGTGACCAGGCCGTAGTCGAGCAGCTTGCCCACCGCGAACGAGACCGTCGACGGCGCCGCGCCGAGCAGTTCGGACAACTCCGTGCGGGTGGACGCCTGCCCGGAGGCGAGGAGTTCGAGGATGCGCCGGGTCAACGACCCACTTTTTTCAGTCATGGACGAAGTTACTTCCGTCATCTGCGGCCGGGACAGCGAGAGTAGGCCCGCGGAAGCCACTCCCGGCTATTTCCAGAACAGCAGAAACAGACTTTTTACAACGGCACTCCTGTTTCTTCGAACAGACGCGGCGTTCACTGACTGCACCTCGCTTCTGTCCCCTGAGGAGAGCCATGTCCCCTGCTCGCACGAGACTCCTCGCCGGTTCCGCCGCCCTGTCCGCCGGCACCCTGCTGCTCGCAAGCTGCTCCGGGAGCAGCGGCACCTCGTCCGGATCACGCGACTCCATCAACTACGCGCTGCCCGCGAACTTCACGCCGAACTGGATCCTGCCGATCGGCACCGCGGCGCACCTGAACACCAACAACATCTCCATCGCGAACACGCTGTGGGAGCCGCTCATCGCCTACGACGGCTCCACCGGCGAGATCGCCTGGAACAAAGCCGGTTCGGTCGCCACCGCCGCCGACTTCGCGCCGGACGGCAAGAGCGTGCGGATCACGCTGGGCGACCGGCACTGGAGCGACGGCAAGCCGATCACCTCCCGTGACGTGCGGTTCTGGTTCGACCTGATCAAGGCGAACAAGAAGGAGTGGGCGGGCTACAACCCCGGCCAGGCGCCGGACAACTGGACGTCCTTCAAGGCCGAGGACGACCGCCACTTCACGATCGCCTTCGACAAGGCCTACAACCCGCAGTGGATGCTGGCGAACGAGCTGAGCTCCATCACCCCGCTCCCGCAGCACGTGTGGGACAAGGGCGGCGACGCCAAGCAGGTGTGGACCGTCCTCAACAACGCCGCGAAGAACATCGGCGGTTACGACAAGAACGCGCTGTGGAAGACCATCAGCGGCCCGTACGCGGTCAAGTCGTACTCGACGGCCGGCAAGGTGGTCCTCACCGCCAACAAGAAGTACGACGGCGGTGAGAAGCCGGCCATCCCCACGGTGAACCTGCTCCCCTTCACCACGGCGGAGGCCGAGAAGAACGCCCTGCGCTCCGGCAGCGTCGACTACGGCTACATCGAGGCGACCGACCTGGACCAGAAGGACAGCTTCACCGCGCAGGGGTACGAGGTGAAGCCGTGGTCCGGCTGGGCGATCACCTACATGCCGTACAACTTCAACAACCCTGCGATGGGCGCCGTGTTCAAGCAGCTCTACGCCCGCCAGGCCGTCCAGCGCTCCATCGACCAGGCCAGTCTCGCCAAGGTCGTCTTCAACGGCACGGCAGTCGCCGGCTACGGCCCGGTCCCGCAGGGGCAGGCGTCCGACTTCGTCTCCCAGGCGCAGAAGGACAACCCGTACCCGTTCTCGACGACGGCCGCCCGAAAGCTGCTGACCGGCCACGGCTGGACCGAGCAGGGCGGGGTCATGACCTGCACGGACCCCGGGAGCGGCGCCACCCAGTGCGGTGATGGCGTGGCCAAGGGCACCGAGTTCGAGATGCAGGTGCTGTCGCAGTCCGGCTCGACCGTCACCGACAACATGATGAGCGCGATCCAGTCCTCGCTGGCGAAGAGCGGCATCAAGTTCTCCATCAAGACCGCGCCGGTCAACTCGGTGCTGGCGCAGACCCCGCAGTGCGAGGCGGACCAGTCGATCTGCAAGTGGCAGTTGTCCTTCTTCGGCACGGCGGGAAGCTGGTACTTCCCCGCCTTCCCGACCGGTGACTCGCTGTTCCAGACCGGCGGCGGCTCGAATTTCGGCAACTACACCAACCCGGCGGTCGACAAGCTCATCTCCGCCTCCACCACGTCGAGTTCGACCAGTGCCGTACAGGACTACAGTGCCGCGCTCGCCAAGGACCTGCCGGTGATCTGGCTGCCGGAGCCCGTCTACCAGATCTCCGTCGTCAGGAGCGGACTCGGCGGCTTCTCCCAGGACTCACTCGCCAACTTCCACCCGGCGCAGTGGAAGTGGACCGGCTGACGCATGGGCACGCTGTTGTATCTCACCCGCCGGTTCCTCCAGGCCCTCGCCGTGATCCTGATCGTGACGATCGTGGTGTTCTGCCTGCTGCACGCGCTGCCCGGCGGCCCCGCACGCGGGATCCTCGGCCCGCAGGCGACGGCCCAGCAGATCGCCGCGTTCAACCACGAGCAGGGGCTCGATCGTTCGATGCCCGTCCAGTACGTCTACTACTTGCGTGAGTTGGCGCAGGGTGACCTCGGGACGTCGTACACGCTCAACGAGGCGGTTTCGCGGCTGATCGAGCAACGGCTGCCGAAGACACTGGTGTTGACCGTGCTGTCGGCGCTGGTCGGGCTGCTGCTGGCCGTTCCGCTCGGCATGTGGCAGGCCGTGCGGCGCAACAAGCCGGCCGACTACGTCATCACCACGCTGAGCTTCGTGGCGTACTCGACGCCGGTGTACTTCCTGGGCCTGATCCTGGTGCTGGTGTTCACGCAGACCCTGCGCTGGTTCCCCTCGCTGGCGCCCCAAGGGGACACCCTGGTACAGGTGCTCGCGGATCCGGCGGCGCTGGTGCTGCCGGTCGTGACTGGGGCCGCGTCCATGGTGGCCGTGTTCAGTCGGTACATGAGGGCGGCGACGCTGGAGAACCTGTCCGAGGACTATGTGCGGACGGCTCGCGCCGGGGGTGCCGGGCAGTACGCGGTGCTGTTCCGGCATGTGTTCCGCAACTCCCTGACGCCGGTGGTGGCGATGCTCGGGTACTACGTGCCGGTGCTGTTCGGTGGGGCGTTGGTGGTCGAGCAGCTCTTCAACTATCCGGGGATGGGGCTGTTGTTCTGGAGTGCGGCCCAGTCGTCCGACTATCCGGTGCTTTTGGGGTGTGTCCTGGTGATTTCCGTCGCGACGGTTGTGGGGACCTTGCTTGCGGATGTGGTGCAGCGGGTTGTCGATCCTCGGGTTAAGGAGGGGCGCGCGTGAGTGGTCGTGTTGAAGCCGCGCGCCGGTGGGGGCTGGGCGCGCCCCGCGGCGGAGCCGTAAATCGAAACAGCCCCGCGCCCCTAAGAGCGCGCTTCGCGCGCAACAAACTCGCGGTGGCCGGCGTATCGGTCGTGGGCCTCTTCCTCCTCTTCTGCTTCATCGGTCCCCTCCTCCACTCCACCGACCAGACCCACACCGACCTCACCCAGGTCAACCTCCCGCCCAGCGGAGCGCACTGGCTCGGTACCGACGCCGTCGGGCACGACCAGCTCGGGCGGCTCATGTACGGCGGCCAGGTCTCGCTGCTGGTCGGGCTCGCGGCCGGGGTGCTCGCTACCGTCATCGGGACGCTGTGGGGTGCGGTGGCGGGGTATGCGGGCGGCTGGGTGGACGCGGTGATGATGCGGGTCGTGGACGCCGGGATCGCGATCCCCGCGCTGTTCATCCTGCTGGTCGTCTCCGCGATCACCTCACCGGGCACGCTCGGGCTGATCGTGATCCTCGGTCTGGTGTCCTGGCTGGTGCCGTCCCGGCTGGTGCGGGCGGAGACGCTCACGCTCAAGAACCGGGACTATGTGCTGACCCTGCGCGCGACCGGCGGCACGCACGGGCGGGCCATCCGCCGGCACATCCTGCCGAACTCGGTGTCGACGATCGTCGTCGCCGCCACCTTCCAGGTCGCGGACGCGATCCTGCTGGTCGCGTATGTGTCGTATCTCGGGCTGGGTGTCCAGCCGCCGAAGACCGACTGGGGCGGCATGCTGTCGGCGGGTCTGACGGCGGCGTACTCCGGGCGCTGGTGGCTGATCGTTCCGCCGGGCCTTGCGATCATCCTCGTCGTCTGCGCGTTCAACGCGATCGGCGACGGGCTGCGGGACACCTTCGACGTGAAGGGACGCGGATGAACATCCTGGAGATCGCCGATCTGGGCGTGACCTTCTCCACCGGCACGGGTGACGTGCCGGCCGTGCGTCAGGTGTCGCTGCACGTGCGGCCGGGCGAGACGCTGGCCCTGGTCGGGGAGTCGGGGTCCGGCAAGTCGACCGTGGCGCTCGCCGCGATGGGGCTGCTGCCGGGCACCGCACGGGCCTCGGGGCGGGTGGTGGTCGACGGCACCGACGTGGTGGGCGCGCCGGAGGCCGCGCTGGCCAGGCTGCGGGGCCGTACCGCCTCCATGGTCTTCCAGGAGCCGGCGACCGCCCTCGATCCGCTGACCCGGGTCGGCTCCCAGATCGCGGAGGTCATACGGAACCACCGGAAGGTCTCACGGTCGCAGGCCGCCGGCGAGGCGGTCGAGCTCCTGCGCCGCGTCGGCATTCCCGAGCCCGGGAAGCGGGCTTCGGCCTTTCCCTTCCAGTTGTCGGGCGGGCAGCGTCAGCGGGTCGTCATCGCCATGGCGATCGCCAACTCTCCGGCCCTGCTCGTCGCCGACGAGCCGACCACCGCGCTCGACGTGACCGTGCAGGCCGAGATCCTTGATCTGCTACGGCGGTTGGCGGCCGACTCGGGCACCGGCGTGCTGCTGGTCACGCACAACATGGGCGTGGTCGCCGACTTCGCGGACCGGGTGGCCGTGATGCTGCGGGGCGAGGTCGTGGAGACGGGGACCGTGGAGGACGTACTGCTGCGGCCGCGGCACGAGTACACGCGTGGCCTGCTGGCCGCGGTGCCCCGGCTGCGGCTCAGCGGCGAGGACGCTCCCGCGACGGTCGAAGCACCGGTGGTGCGACTGCGGGACGTGTCCGTGCGGTTCGGGCGGGTCCAGGCCCTCGACGGTGTCTCCCTCGATGTCCGTCCCGGTGAAACCGTCGGCCTGGTGGGCGAGTCCGGGTCGGGCAAGTCGACGGCGGCCAGGGTCGCGCTCGGGCTCGTCGCGCCCGTCTCCGGCTCGGTGTCGCTGTTCGGCACGGATCTGGGGCGGGCCCGGGGGCGCAAGCGTCGTGCCCTGCTGTCCGGCGTCGGTGTGGTGCTCCAGGATCCGGTGGCCTCGCTGGATGCGCGGATGAGCGTGGCGGAGTGCGTGGCCGAGCCGCTCAGGGTGCACCGGCGGGGCATGACGGCCGCCGAGCGGCGGGCCAGGGTCGCCGAGGTGCTGGAACTCGTGCGCCTGCCGACGGAGTTGGCGAACCGTGGGCCGCGCGAGCTGTCCGGCGGTCAGCGGCAGCGGGTGAGCCTCGCGCGGGCGCTGGTGCTGCGGCCCCGGCTGCTGGTCGCGGACGAGCCGACGAGCGCCCTGGATGTGAGTGTGCAGCGGACGGTGCTGGAGGTGATCGCCGAGTTGCAGCGCGAGCTGGGGTTCGCGTGTCTGCTCGTCTCCCACGACCTGGCCGTCGTCCAGGAGTTCGCGCGCCGGGTCGTCGTCCTGCGGGACGGGCGGATCGAGGAACAGGGGCCGACCATGGCGACCCTGCTGAACCCCGGGAAGGAGTACACGCGCCGGCTCATCGCGGCCGTACCCGTGCCGGATCCGGTGCTGCAACGGCGGCGCCGGGAAAGCCGGGCGACTCTCGGGACGGGGGCCGGCGCGTGACGCGTGCGGTGCTGGCCGGTGTCGACATCGGCGGTACGACGACGCAGGTGGTGCTGTGCGACCCGGATCTCGGCGTCCTGGACCGCGTCGGCGTGTCCACCCCGGCGGCGGACGGCGGCGCGGCGATGGTCGGCGCCGCGCTGGATGCCGTACGACTGCTGCTCGGCCGTACGCCCGGGCGGCTGCTCGGCGTAGGGGTGGGCGCGGCGGGCGTGGTGGACGCGCGGGCCGGGCGGGTGCTGGTGGCGAGCGACTCGTTCCGGGGCTGGGCGGGGTTCGCGGTGACGGCGGCGGTCGAGAAGGCGCTGGGCGTGCCGGCGTTCCTGGACAACGACGTCAACGCGTTCCTGCGCGGCGAGGCGACGGCCGGTTCGGTGGCGGGCGCGCCGCATGTGCTCGGGATGACGCTGGGCACCGGTGTCGGCGGAGCACTGTGGCTGGACGGCGGGCTGTACGACGGCCCGCACGGTGCGGCGGGCGAGATCGGGCACGTGCCCGGCTTCGGCGCTCTGCCGTGCACCTGCGGCGGGCGCGGGCACCTGGAGACGCTGGCCTCCGGCCGTGCGATCGCCGCCCGGTACGCCGAGCGCGCCGGTCTCCCGCGCACGGCCCGGGAGGTCGCGAAGGCGGCGGCCTCGGGCGACGGGGACGCGGTCGCCGTATTTGAGGAGGCGGGTGCCGCCGTGGCCCGTGCCCTGCTCGTCACGGCCGGGTTGCTGGACGTCACCACGGTGGTCGTCGGCGGTGGCGTGAGCCGCTCCTGGGCCCTGCTGGAGCGCTCGATCCATGGCGCGCTGACCGCCGAGCCGCCCGTCAGCGGCCATCTGGTCCGCGTGCTGCCGGCCGGGCTCGGCGCCGACGCGGTCGCGGTCGGGGCGGCGGCACGCGCGCGTGCGGAACTCGGGCCCTTGACGGACCGGGTGGCGGGAGTCCGCCAAGCGTGACCGACAGCCACCCGACGGGACGCCACCTTCCACGTCGGCCACCGGGCAGCAAAGCGGGGTTGTGACGGGCGACCGTCACAACCCCGCGGGAGCCTGCCGTGCGTCAGCCGAGGCCGGCCGACTTCAGCCAGTCCTTGGCCACGTCGAGCGGGTCCTTGTTCTCGAGCTGGACCTGGGAGTCCAGGTCCAGGAGCGTCTTGGTGTCCAGCTTGGCCGACACCGCGTTGAGGGCGTCGACGCCCTCCTTCGACAGACCGCTCTTGTAGACGAGCGGGGTCACGTTCGCGAAGCCGAAGAGGTTCTTCGGGTCCTTCAGGACGACGAAGCCCTCCTTGGTGATGGTCGGGTCGGTCGTGAAGATGTCCGCGGCCTGCACGGTGTTCTTCGTCAGCGCCGCCTGGGTCAGCGGGCCGCCCGCGTCCAGCGCCTTGAACGACTTGAACTTCAGGCCGTACTCGGACTCCAGGCCCTTCAGGCCCTGCTGGCGGGTCTGGAACTCCGGCGAGCCGCCGATCACCAGGTCCGGGGCGATGTCCTTGAGGTCCTCGAGGCTGGAGTCGGCGGTGAGCTTGTGCTCCTTCGCCGTCTCCGCGTTGATGCTGACGGAGTCCTTGTCCTCGGCCGGCGAGGACTCCAGCAGCGTCAGCTTCGCGTCCAGCTTGCCCTTCACCGCCTCGTTCACGGCGTCGGCCGAGTCCTGCTGCGCCTTCGGGTCGAGGTAGGCGAGCAGCGAGCCGTTGTACTCGGGCAGAACGGTGATGGAGCCGTTCTTGAGCAGGCCGTACGTCGTCTCGCGGCTGCCGATGTTGGGCTTGTAGGTGACCTTGATGCCCTTGGCCTTGAGGGCCTCGCCGTAGATGTCGGCGAGCAGGATGGACTCGGCGAAGTTGTTGGAGCCGACGACGACGGTGTCGCCGCTCGCCGCCCCGTCCCCGGCCAGAGGGTCGGACTTGTCGTCCGAGGAGGAGCATCCCGCCAGCAGCGCCGCCGTGGCGGCGAGCGCGACCGCGGCCGCGCCGGGATGGCTCCTGAGGGACCTGCTGCGTGAAGCGGTGAAAGTCACGGTTCCCGTTCCGGATTCAGGCGTTGGGAAAGCTCTTCCACTGATCCAATCCAGCCTGTTCTCGGTCAGTCAAGACCGGTCAGGTCACCGATTGGCCTCAAAAAACGGAAGGTAACGGGCAGTTGTGCCGTGATGTGAAGGCGGGACCCTTTGGGTGCAGGGGGCTGTAACGGATTCTTGACGTACAGTTCCGGTCACGGCATTCAAAGGGCGGTACTGTCCCCCGGACAATGCCGGTTCACTTCGATCAACAGCGGTCACGTGAGACCTCGCGCCCAGTGCGACGCCCACGAAGGAGGCAACTCGGTGTCCACGAACGAGGAGGGCGCATCCCGCCCGCGTCGTATACGCGGCTTCGCCGACCGCTGGCCCTTCAGACGTAAGCTGAACCTCCTCGTCCGGGTGCCGCTGGCCGTGGTCGCCGTCCTGCTGGCCTACCTCATCGCGGACCAGACCGCGCAGTCGCGGAACGCGGCGGGCGCCGCCCAACTGGTGCGGGAGAGCGCCGAGGTCGCCACACTCGTGGACCGGCTGGCCGCGGAGCACCAGCAGGCGATCGTGCTGTCCGTGCGGCACGAGGCCACCGAGGGCGACCAGCCGTCGAGTGCCGCCTACCACACCGCCCAGACCATGGTGGACGCCCAGGTCCAGCGGGTGCGCGACGCCTTCGGGGACCGGTTGCCCGAGACCGAGGCGCAGGCTCTCAAGAGCGTCCAGGGCCTGAGCAGTCTGCGTGAGACCGTCGAGCAGGGATATCTGCCCGCCAGCAACATCGACCCCGCCTACACGCACGCCGCGGACGGCCTCATCGACGGTCTGGGCCTGGACCGCAACCCCGATCTCGCCACCGGGTTCACCGGCAACGTCCTCGACTCGCTGCTGCGCGCCGGTGCGGCCCACGGTGCCTTCGAGACCGGCGTGTTCTCCGCGTCGACCGGTGACTCCAACGCGCTGATCGAGTTCATCGGCGCGATCGGCTCCTACGACGAGTACACGCATCAGGCCGAACGGTTCGCCAGGTTCGCGACCGATTCGCAGGCCGCGCAGCTCGACGGGATCAGGTACACGGCGGCACAGAGCATCATCAGCCGGCAGTACACCGACCTCCAGATCGACCCCGGCTCCCTGCAGGGCGATTCGGCCGCCGAGATCCGCAGCTCGCTCGCGACGGCGCTGGACTCCTACGGCGCCTACCGCGACCAGGCCAGGACCCGCCTCGGCATCACCACCTCGCTCATCCACCAGATCGCCGACGAGGCGGACAGCGCCTCCGAATCGGCCGCCTGGCGCGCGGTGCTGCTGCTCGGGTTCGCCGTGTTCGGCTTCGCCGTCTGGCTGGTCCTCGCGACGCTGGTGCACCGCTCGGTGGTCCGCCCGGTGCAGGCCCTCACGGGCGCGGCGCGGCAGGTCGCCGATGTCGCCGAGCGGGAGCTCGCCCGGGTGGCCGACGACGACGCCGAGGACGACGGCCCGCCGCGGCTGCGCGAGATGCCGGTGACGGCCCGCGACGAGATCGGCGAACTCGCCGAGGCGTTCAACCAGGTGCAGACCACGGCGGCCGCGCTGCTGGAGCGGCAGGTGCTCAGCCGGCGCAACGTCGCCGAGATGTTCGGCAACGTGGGCCGCCGGGTCAGCAACCTCACGACCCGGCAGCTCACCCTGATCGACGCGGTGGAACGGGGCGAGACGGACCCCGCGCTGCTGGAGCGGCTTTACTCCATCGACCACATCGCGGTCCGGTTGCGCCGCAACGCCGACAGCCTGATGCTGCTCGCCGGCATCCACGAGGCCGTCCTCGACTCGGGACCCACCTCCCTCACCAACGTCGTACGCGCCTCGCTCGGCCAGATCGAGGGCTACCAGCGTGTGGAGCTGCGCGCGCGGACCGAGGTCAGGGTGGAGCCGGAGGTCATCGGCGACCTGACGCTGATGATGGCCGAACTCCTGGAGAACGCGGTGTCGTTCTCGCCGGAGGGCAGCCCGGTCGAGGTGGCGGTGTCGGCCGCGGGCGACGACGCGGTCGTCGTCGTCGCCGACCACGGCCTGGGCATGAGCCCCGAGCGCCTCGACGAGGAGAACCAGCGCCTGATCCGCCGCGAGCGGCTGGACGTCGTACCGACGAAGGTCCTCGGCCTGTTCGTGGTCGGTACCCTGGCGCGCCGCTGGGAGATCACGGTCGCCCTGTCACGCACACCGGGCGGTGGTGTGACGGCCGAGGTGACGGTGCCGTCGTCGCTGCTGGTGACGGGCAGTACGACGGGGGCGACGGCCACGGCGGCGCTGACGGCGGTCGCCGCGGCCGCGAAGGCGCCGGAGGCGGACGACGCCGCTGCCGCCCCTGCCACCGCGGCCACCGGGCCGGTGCCCTCGCCCGCCGCGCGGGAGGACGCCGTACGGGACGACGACGACGGGGATTCCGACGGGCCGCGGCCTCTGCCTCGCCGGGTCTCCCAGCGCGAGAGCGAGCCCGCGCCGAACGGGACGCCGGTGAACGGCGAGGCCCGCCCCCTGCGGCGCCGCGTGCGAGGTGCGACCCTGCGCACGACGGGCGTCGACACCGCCGAGCGGCCCGCGGTGTCGCGGCAGGCCGCGCGGACCGTGGACGCGGAAGAGGTGCGGGCCGCCATGGAGGAGTTCGAGGCGGCCGTGGAGCGAGCGCACCGCGACAGCCGCGGTGACGCCGACACCGACGGCAGGGACCACAGCAGCGACAACGGCGGGCCTGGAGAACAGGCCGCCCCACGCACAACCCCCCACACGCACAACCAGAACGGCCTCCCGGAAGGAGCGCAGCAGTGAGCACGTCGACAGGTGGCACCCCGGCGGAAGGCGCCACGACGGCCGAACTCAAGGCCGCCGCAGCCGACTTCACCTGGCTGCTGAACCGCTTCGCGAAGGAGACGGCCGGCGTCGTGGACGCCATCGCCGTGTCGTCCGACGGGCTGCTCATCGCCGTGTCCGAACTGCGTGAGCAGGCCGACTCCGAGCGGCTCGCCGCGATCGTCTCCGGCATCACGAGCCTCGCCGCCGGAGCCTCCGGCAACTACGGCCTCGGCGGCCTGAACAAGGTCATCATCGACCTTGAGGGCGGCCACGTCCTGGTCTCCGCGATCGGCAGCGGCGCCGTGCTCGGCGTGGTCGCCGACAAGGAGGCCAAGCTGGGCAACATCGCCTACGAGATGACCGTGTTCGCCAACCGCGCCGGTGCCGCTCTCAGCCCGCAGCTCGTGCTGGAGCTGAAGAACAGCGTCGGCGCCGCGTCGGGTCGCTGACCCGGGAACGGACAACGCCATGGCGGACGGCACTCCACCAGCGGACCCGAGCGGCCCGGACCCGGTCGGCTACGCCTCCGCCGTACGGCCGTTCCTGCTCACCGCCGGCCGGGTGGCGGACGGCGACGACGGACCGTCGCTGCCCGTGGAGACCCAGGTGGTGGCCACCGCCGAGGGGCTCGACGCGCTCGACCGGCTCTCCTTCGAGCAGCACGACATCGTCGCCGTGTGCCGGCTGCCGCAGTCCCTCGCGGAGATCGCGGCCCGGCTGCGGCTGCACCTGAACGTGGTGCGCGTCCTCGCCGAGGACCTGCGGGCGGCGGGTCAGTTGACGGTGCACGTGCCCGACTCCGGCGTCGTCCACGACGCATCCGTACTGCGCAGGGTCATCGACGGCCTGCGCGCCATCCCCGACGCACGAGGTGCACTCCGTGACAGCGACTGAACCGGCGACCGTACGACCGCCGTTGCCGGTCAAGATGGTGATCTCGGGCGGTTTCGGCGTGGGCAAGACCACCGCCGTCGGCTCGATCTCCGAGATCGAGCCGCTGACCACCGAGGCCGCCATCACGGAGGTCGCGGCGGGCGTGGACGACCTCACGCACACTCCGCACAAGACCACGACCACCGTGGCCATGGACTTCGGCTGCCTCACCATCGACCCGACCCTGAAGCTGTACCTGTTCGGCACGCCCGGCCAGGAGCGGTTCGGGTTCATGTGGGACGACATCGTCGAGGGCGCGGTGGGCGGGCTGGTCATCGTCGACACCCGGCGCCTGGACGACTGCTACGCCGCCGTCGACTACTTCGAGCACAAGGGCATCCCTTTCGCGGTGGCCGCCAACGCCTTCGACGGCACGGTCGAGCACACACTGGAGGAGATCCGCTGGGCCCTGGATGTCACCGAGGGCGTTCCGGTCGTCGTCTTCGACGCCCGCGAGCGCGGCTCGGTCCGCGACGCCCTGCTGGTCGTACTGGAGTTGGCGCTGGCCCGCACGGGGGCCTGACGGCAGGGACCCTCACCCCCGCCTGCGCACCCCCGGAGACACCGCGAAGCGGCCCGCCGCCCAGAAGACCGCCAGCGTCACCAGTGCCAGCCCCGCCACCAGGGTGGCGCCGCCCACGACCTTCTCGTAGTCGCGCTGGTAGAGGCCGTCGACGATGTAGCGGCCGAGGCCGCCCAGGGCGACGTACGCGGCGATGGTGGCCGTCGAGACGATCTGGATGGCCGCGGAGCGCAGGCCGCTGAGGATCAGCGGAAGCGCGGCCGGGACCTCGACCTGGAAGAGGACCCCGAACTCGCCCATGCCCATGCCGCGCGCGGCGTCCACCGGCGACGGGTCGACGGAGCGCATCGCCTCGTAGGTGGTGACGAGGATCGGCGGGACGGCGAGGATGACCAGCGGGGTCATCACGTTGACCATGCCGAAGCCCACCAGGAGGGTCATCAGCACCAGCAGGCCGAAGGTGGGCAGGGCCCGGCCGGCGACGGCGATCAGCGCGAGGGCGTTGCCGCCGCGTCCGTAGTGACCGGTGACCAGGCCGACGGGCAGCGCGATCAGGGCGGCGATGCCGAGCGCCTGGAGGGTGTACTGGATGTGCTCGCCCACGCGCGTGGGGATGCCGTCGTAGCCCTGCCAGTGGGCGCTGTCGTTGAAGAAGTCGCTGATGAAGTGGAACAGGTTCACCGGGCTGCGTCCTCCAGGGCTGCGGCGGCCGGTTCGGGCCGGTCGGCCTTCGGTGTCGTGCGCGAGCGGCGCGGCATCCACGGCGTCAGCAGCGTGCGTACGACGACCAGCAGAGCGTCGGCGAGGATCGCCAGGGCCGCCATGCTGAGCACGGCGTTCAGCGCGAGTTCGGGCCGGTTGTAGATGTTCGCGTCGTTGATCATGTTGCCGAGCGCGCCCTGGTTGCCGATGAGGGCGCCGACGCTGACGAGGCTGATGCTGGACACCGTCGCCACGCGCAGCCCGGCGATGATCGCCGGCACCGCGATCGGCAACTGCACCTGGACGTACCGGCGTACCGGACCGAAGCCCATGGCCGTGGCCGCGGCGAGGGTCTCCTGGGGGACGGAGCGGACGCCGTCGACGATCGCCGGGACCAGGACGACGAGGCTGTAGACGGTGAGCGGGATCATCACCGTGAGCTCGGTCTGGCCGGTGTAGTCGATGAGAAGGACGAAGAAGGCCAGCGACGGGATGGCGTACAGCACGGTCGTCACCCACAGCACCGGCGGGTACAGCCAGCGGAACCGCACGCACAACTGGGCGAGCGGCAGCGAGACCACCAGTCCGGCCAGCACCGGCAGCAGGGCCTCGCGCAGATGCAGCCCGACCAGTCCGAGCCAACTGTGCTGGAGGTCGCTGGGGATGTCGAAGAAGCGGTCCCAGTTCATCCGGCGACCTTCGCGTTCGTACGGCCGCCCTCGTCGCGTCCCTCCGCATGGGCGCCTCGGATGGCCTCGGCGATGGTCTGCTGCGAGACGACCCCGGTGACCCGGCCGTCGGCGTCCACGGCGACGGCCCAGCCGGTGGGCGAGAGCACGGCGCAGTCCAGAGCGGCGCGCAGCGAGTCCGTGCCGGGCACGAACGGCCGCCCGTACGGCAGGAGTTCCTCCGCCTTGATGTCCCCGGCGGTCAGCTCCCGCGGCTCGCTCCAGCCGAGCGGCTTGCCGTCGGGATCCGTGACCAGGAGATAGGGAACGTCGGTCGTGTCGTGCGCGGCGATCCGCTCGGCCGTGGCGTCGACGGCCACGACGGGCCCGGTCAGCAGCTCCAGCCCGGCGGCGGGGAAGAAGGACAGCCGCCGGATGCCGCGGTCGGCGCCGAGGAAGTCCTCGACGAACGCGTCGGCGGGGTGGGAGAGCAGTTCGGCGGGCGGGGCGAACTGGGCGAGCTTGCCGCCGACGCGCATCACGGCGACCATCGTGCCGAGCTTGACGGCCTCGTCGATGTCGTGGGTGACGAAGACGATGGTCTTGCCCAACTCCTCCTGGATACGCAGGAGTTCGTCCTGGAGTCCCTTGCGCACCACGGGGTCGACGGCCGAGAACGGCTCGTCCATGAGCAGCACCGGCGGATCCGCCGCGAGCGCCCGTGCCACGCCGACGCGCTGCTGCTGGCCGCCGGAGAGCTGGTACGGGTACCGCTTGGCGAGGGCGCCGTCCAGGCCCACCCGCTCCATCAGCTCGCGTGCCCGCGCCCGGGACTTCTCCTTGCCCCAGCCCAGCGTGCGCGGCACGGTGGCGATGTTGTCGAGGATCGTGCGGTGCTGGAAGAGACCGGCGTTCTGGATGACGTATCCCATGGACCGGCGCAGGGTGTTGACCGGTTGCTGCCGACTGTCCACGCCGTCGAGGAAGATGGTGCCCTCGCTGGGCTCGACCATCCGGTTGATCATCCGCAGGGTGGTCGTCTTGCCACAGCCCGACGGCCCCACGAGAACGGTGATCGAGCGGTCGGGTATCTCCAACGAGAGCCGGTCGACCGCCACCGTGCCGTCCGGGTAGCGCTTGGTGACTGAATCTATCCGTATCAAAACGCCGAATATCCTTCGGGATTGGCGGAAGCTGACCGTTTCGTTCCGGCCATGCACGCGGCCGTCGCTGGTCGAGTCTAGACCGCTTGCGTTGCAGAAATTCGAACGGCCGGACCGGCACTGTCGGATTGAGTGCGGGTCCGGCTCGAAGCCGGCCGCTCGCTGCGCAGGGCGACGAAGGAACGGCCGCTCGCCGTCCACTGGGCGACGGCACGCCAGCTTGCACGCTCCGCGTACCGCAGCAGGGCGGGCGTGCCGAGGCGGGCCCAGGGGAAGGCGGTGCCGGTGGCGCCCCGGGCGTCGGTGACATGGACCTGGACGCGCTCGTCGAGGTCCAGGTCCGGCACGGTCTCGGCGATCAACAGGCCGCCGGGGGCAAGGAGTCGGCCGGCCCGGTCGAGCAGGGCCGCCGGGTCGCCGCCGATGCCGATGTTGCCGTCGATGAGCAGGGCCGTGCCCCAGCGGCCCTCGCCCGGCAGCGGTTCGAACACCGAGCGGTGCAACGCCGGAGCGCCGAGCCGCTGCGTGCGCGCAACGGCCGCCTCGCTGACGTCGACGCCGAGCACACGCCGCCCCTGCCGGCTCAGCGCCGCGACCAGCCTCCCGGGTCCGCATCCGACGTCGAGCACCGCGCCCTCGCAGCGTCGCAGCACCTCCAGGTCCGCCGCGTCGGCATCCGCACACCAGCGCTCCACGTCCAACGGCAGCAGCCAGCCGTCGGTGCGGCGCAGGAAGAGGGGGCCGCGGCCGCTGCGGAGGGCCAGCGAGTAAGGGTCGGCGGACCAGGCACCGTCGGCGTCCGGATGTGCGGGGGCGTGCCTGTCCGGGGCGTGGGCCTCGGCGCCGATGGTGCAGATCGGGGCCGCAGCCCGCGCAGCACGGTCGCCGGCCTGCGCCGGGGCCGGTTCGTCACCGGCCGGGTCCGGCATGGCCACGGCCGGTGACGAACCGGCCCCGGTCGTGGCCGTGCCGGGCTCGGCCCGGGGCCGTCGTGGCGCGCTGTCCGTGATGGCGCTCGTGCCGGTGATGGCGGCCGGGCGGGGGATCGTGGGCGGGTCCGCCCGGCGGGCGATCCACGCCGTCGCCAGTTGGCGCAGGCCGGTCATCGGCCGGCAGCCGGGGCGAGACGTGCGAGCGCGGTGGCGAACAGCCCGCCCGGCGCCCTCTTGGCGACCACCTCGGCGTCGTACGCCGTGTCGACGTCCCGCAGCCGCGGCAGATCACGCACCCGCAGGTCCGCGAGGCGGGCCCGCTGTGCGGCGCCCGTGTGCGGCGTCGACATCGGGACACCGCGCAGGCGTGCCGGGTCCGGTTCGGCGAGGCCCAGCGCCCAGAAGCCGCCGTCGGCGGCGGGGCCGAAGTACGCGTCGCAGCCCGACCAGTCCACCGTCAGCAACTCCGGCGTCACCTGCGGGGTGTCCATGCCGATGAGCAGCGCCGGACCGTCGCAGCCCGCGAAGGCGGCGGCCAGCCGTTCGTCGAGGCCGCCCGCGCACTGCGGTACGACCTCGAAGCCGTCCGGCAGCCAGGGGCCCGGCGTTCCCTCCAGTACCAGCACCCGGCGCCGTGCGGGCGTGCGCGCGACGGCGTGGAGCGTGTCCGCGAGGGACGCCTCGGCGAGCGCGGCGGCCTCCTCGGGCGTGAAGGGCGGCGTCAGCCTGGTCTTCACCCGCCCCGGGCGGGGCTCCTTGGCGATGACGAGGAGCGTGGTCACGGGCGGGTTCCCTTCCGTACGGGGGCGTCGGCTCCGGCGCTGCGGCCGAGACCGTCGGCGGATGCCGGCTCGCGCTCCTCGTGTGCGAGTGACTCCCCCTCGCCTCCACTCCCGTCGGCCAGCACCCGGCTCATGTCCCGCACCGCCTGCCACGTCCCGCGCCAGGTGCCGGTCACCTTCGACGCGCCCGTTCGCGGGCGGTACGGCACGTCGTACTCGGCGATCCGCCAGCCCGCGTCGGCGGCGCGGACGACCATCTGGAGCGGGTAGCCGCTGCGCCGGTCCGTCAGGGCGAGGGCGAGCAGGGACTCGCGCCGGGCCGCACGCAGCGGGCCCAGGTCGTGCAGGCGCAGGCCGGTGCGGCGGTGCAGGAGGCGGGTGACGGCGAGGTTGCCGGTCCGCGCCCGCAGCGGCCAGGCACCGCGCGTCTCGGGGCGGCGCCGGCCCATGACCAGGTCGGCCTCGCCCGCCGCGATCCGCCGGACGAAGGGAACCAGGTCGCCCGGGTCGAGCGTGGCGTCGCAGTCGCAGAAGCAGACGATGTCGGCCGTGGCCGCGGTCAGCCCCGCGTGGCAGGCGGCGCCGAACCCGCGCCGCCCTTCCGTTACGACCCTCGCCCCGAGTGCCCTCGCGACATCGGCCGAGCCGTCGGTGGAGCCGTTGTCCACGACCAGCGCCCGCCATCCGGGCGGGATGCGCTTCAGGACCCAGGGCAGCGCCTCGGCCTCGTCGAGACAGGGAAGCACGACGTCGACGGACGCCGCGCGGGGCGGGTTCGGTGCAGAGGAAGGAGTCGTCACGGCTTTCACCCTACGAGCGGGAAACGGGCATTTCGGGCCATGGCTCCTTACGAAACAAGGACGTCGGGCGCCGGCGGCCGCGCTCGCGCACGTGGGGTGCGAGGCTTGGCGGCATGGAGCAGCAACCGCCGTACCCGCAGGCCGGGGCAGGGGAAGAGAGCAGGGCGGGAACCCGCGTCCTGGTCGTCGACGACGATCCCACCGTCGCCGAGATCGTCACCGGGTACCTCGACCGCGCCGGCTACGTCGTGGACCGCGCCGGTGACGGCCCCGAGGCCCTCGCCCGGGCCGCCGCGCACCGGCCGGACCTCGTCGTCCTGGACCTGATGCTGCCCGGCATGGACGGCCTGGAGGTGTGCCGCCGGATACGCGGTCGCGGCCCCGTGCCGGTCATCATGCTCACCGCGCGCGGCGACGAGGACGACCGCATCCTCGGCCTGGAGGTCGGCGCCGACGACTATGTCACCAAGCCCTTCAGCCCCCGTGAACTCGTTCTGCGTGTCCAGTCGGTGCTGCGCCGCACGGGACCGGCGCAGCCGTCGGGCGTGCTGCGCGCGGGCGGGCTCTCGGCCGACCCGGCGGCCCGCCGCGCTGCCAAGGAAGGCACCGAACTCGCCCTCACCACCCGTGAGTTCGACCTCCTCGTCTTCTTCCTGCGGCACCCCGGCCGGGTCTACAGCCGGGAGGACCTGATGCGCGAGGTGTGGGGCTGGGACTTCGGCGACCTGTCGACCGTCACGGTCCATGTACGGCGGCTGCGCAGCAAGGTCGAGGACGACCCGGCCAGGCCACGGCTGATCCAGACCGTGTGGGGCGTGGGCTACCGATTCGACGCGAGCGACACCGACGGCGTCACCGACGCGTCCGACACCACCAGCACTCCCGGCCCCGAAGCCCCGGAGGCCTGACCGTGCGCGACACCCTCCTCATCGCCCTCTTCGCCTTCCTCGGCGCCGCCGCGGCCGGCGTGCTCGGCGCGTGTTTGCTGCTGCTGATCCGGCGCCGCTCACTGATCGCCCATCTGACCGTGGTCGCGGGCGTCGGCGTCACCGCGATGCTCGCGGGCACCCTCGCGGTGGCCCAGGCGATGTTCCTGTCCGGGCACGACCTGAGCGTCGTCACCACCGTCGTCGCCATGGCCGCCGTGGTCTCCCTGGCCACCGCCCTGCTGCTCGGCCGCTGGGTCGCCGCCCGCAGTCACGCCCTCGCGCTCGCCGCCCGCTCCTTCGGCGAGGGCGGCGACTTCACCTCCCCCGACGGCCCCGCCACCGCCGAACTCGCCGCGGTGAGCCGGGAGTTGGAGGCCACCAGCGCGAAGCTCGCCGAGTCCCGCGAACGCGAACGCGCCCTGGAGACCTCCCGGCGCGAGCTCGTCGCCTGGATCTCCCACGATCTGCGCACTCCACTGGCCGGTCTGCGCGCGATGGCGGAGGCACTGGAGGACGGGGTGGCCGCCGACCCCGACCGCTATCTCAAGCAGATCCGTATGGAGGTCGAGCGCCTCAACGGCATGGTCGGCGACCTGTTCGAGCTCTCCCGCATACACGCCGGCACCCTGACTCTCTCGCTCGCCCGGATGTCCCTGTACGACCTGGTCGGCGACGCCATCTCGGGTGCGGACGCGCTGGCCCGCGAGCGCGGTGTCCGGCTGGTCGGCGAAGGGGTCGAGGGCGTGCCGGTGGAGGTGGACGGCAAGGAGATGAGTCGCGTCCTGGGCAATCTGCTGGTCAACGCCATCCGGCGCACTCCGGCCGACGGCACGGTCGCCGTCGCCGCCGAACGCTCCCCCGACGGTGTGGTGCTGTCCGTGACCGACGGCTGCGGCGGCATCCCCGAGGAGGACCTGCCGCGGGTCTTCGACACGGGCTGGCGCGGTACGCACGCCCGTACGCCCCCGGCGGGCGCCGGACTCGGCCTCGCCATCGTGCGGGGCATCGTGGAGGCGCATCAGGGGCGGGCCACCGTACGCAACGTCCCCGGTGGCTGCCGTTTCGAGGTGGTGCTGCCCGCCGCCGCTTCCTGAACGCGGGCAGCACCACCGGTCCTGGGCAGGCTACGCCGTTCGCATCCCCGCTTCGGCGAACTCCCTCATTCCGTCCTCGAAGGCCACCTCCGCCTTCCACCCCGACTCGGCCCGCAGGCGCGCGGAGTCCGCGGTGATGTGCCGTACGTCGCCGAGCCGGTACTCCCCCGTCACGACCGGTTCGGGCCCGCCGTACGCCGCCGCGAGCGCCTGGGCCATCTCGCCGACGGTGTGCGGGTCCCCGCTGCCGGTGTTGTACGCCGTGAGCGCGCCCTCCGCCGAACTCGCCTCCAGCGCGGCCGTGTTGGCGGCGGCGACGTCCCGTACGTGGACGAAGTCACGCCGCTGGCGACCGTCCTCGAAGACCCGCGGTGCCTCGCCGCGCGCGAGGGAGGAGCGGAAGAAGGAGGCGACTCCGGCGTAGGGGGTGTCGCGGGGCATTCCGGGGCCGTAGACGTTGTGGTAGCGCAGGGACACCGCCGTGCCGCCCGTCGCGCGCGCCCACGCCGCCGCCAGGTGTTCCTGGGCGAGCTTGGTCGTCGCGTACACGTTGCGCGGATCGGCAGGGGCATCCTCGCCGACCAGGCCGGGCACGAGGTCGGCGCCGCACACCGGGCACGGCGGCTCGAACCGGCCCGCCTCCAGATCGGCGACGGCACGCGGGCCGGGCCGTACGACGCCGTGCCGCTCGCACGCGTAGCGCCCCTCCCCGTACACCACCATCGAACCGGCCAGCACCAGCCGCCGTACGCCCGCGTCGGCCATGGCGGTGAGCAGTGCGGCCGTGCCGAGGTCGTTGCGGGAGACGTACTCCGTGGCGTCGGCGAACCCTGTCCCGAGGCCGACCATCGCGGCCTGGTGGCACACGGCGTCGACGCCGGTCAGAGCGCGGCGGACGGCTTCGGCGTCCCGTACGTCCGACGCGGGGTCGCAACGGACGTCGTACACGACGGGCTCGTGCCCGCGCGCCGCGAGCGCCTCGACGACATGGGACCCGATGAACCCGGCACCGCCGGTGACAAGTACGCGCATACGGCCACGCTAGGACCGGGAACCGTGCCGGCGGGTCCCGCGCGCCCGCCACGTCACGACTTCGTAAGGGCTCCGACCGTCAGCGGGATCGTCACCGTGAACACCGTCGCCCCCGGCTCGCTCGTCAGGTCGATGCGGCCGCCGTGGGCCCGTACCAGTGACTGGGCGACCGCGAGTCCCAGTCCGCTGCCGCCGCGGTCGCGGCTGCGGGCCTTGTCGACACGGTAGAAGCGGTCGAAGACCCGCTGCCGGTCGGCGGGCGGGATGCCGGGGCCGGCGTCGGCGATACGGACCTGTGCGGCGCGGTCGATCAGCGAGACCGCCACGGACACCTCGGTGCCGGCCGGTGTGTGCACCGCCGCGTTGGTGAGCAGGTTGTCCAGGACCTGGCGGATGCGCTGGGGGTCGAGGCGCAGCGTGAGGGTGCCCGGCCCCGGAGCCATGGTCAGCGGATGGTCGGCGTGGGTGACCCGGAAGGCGTCCGCCGCCTGCTCGACCAGGTCCACCAGGTCGGCCTCCTGCGGCCGCAGCGGCGTTTCGACCTCCGCGGCGTCGAGGCGGGCGAGCAGCAGCAGGTCGTCGAGGAGGAAGCCCATCCGGGCGGCCTCCGCCCGCAGTCGCGCGAGGTGCCGGTCCCGCTCCTCGGGGGCGTTGGCCGCCGCGTACTGGAACAGGTCGGCGTAGCCGCGCACCGACATCAGCGGGGTGCGCAGCTCGTGCGAGGCGTCCGCCACGAAGCGGCGCAGGCGCTGTTCGGCCTCCGCACGCACCGCCAGCGAGTCGTCGATGTGCTCCAGCATCGTGTTGAACGCGGTGCGCAGCTCCTCCACCTCGGGCCCGCCGCCGCGTCCGTCGTGCCGCACCGACAGTCGCCCCGAGTCGGTCAGGTCGTGCGAGGTGATGCCGCGCGCGGTGTGTGCCATGTCGCTCAGCGGCTTCAGGCCGCGGCGCAGCATCCCCCGCCCGAGCACCACTAGGGCCGCCAGCGCGAGCCCGAAGGTGACGGCCTGGATGGTGACGAGCTGGCCGACGGTGTCCTCGATGTCCTCCATGGGCGCCGCGCTGACCAGCACCACACCGGGCTCGACCTCGCAGGCGCGCAGCCGGTACTCGCCCTCGCCCTTCAGGTGCTCGGTGCGCAGGACCTCGGTGTCCGCGGTGGTCTGCGCACGGGCCACGGAGGTGAAGTCGTCGACGTCCGCCGGGACGTCGGCGGGGTCCTCCGGCCTGCGCAGCACGGGCTCGCCGCCCGAGACGTCGTACACGGCGTAGTACCAGCGGTAGTACTTCTTGCCGGAGAGCGTGCCGTAGTCCGCGATGGACTTGGACTGGGCGACCTGGCCCTGCGCGAGCGTGGTGTCGAGCTGGGCCGACAGATAGTCGCGCATGTACGTCGTCAGGGCCGTGCCGACGACCGCGAACACCACCAGGGACAGCACGCCCAGACCCAGCGCCAGCCGGGTACCGAGCCGCATCCCGCGATACGCCCGCCGCAGCCGCCCGCTCACTCGGCCGCCTGCCGGATCACGTACCCGAAGCCGCGTACGGTGTGGATCAGCGGTGTGCCGGTGTCGTCGAGCTTGCGGCGCAGCCTGCTGACGACCAGCTCGACGACGTTGGAGCGGCCGCCGAAGCCGTACTCCCACACATGGTCGAGGATCTGCGCCTTGGTGAGCACGGTCGGCGACTTGCGCATCAGATACCGCAGCACCTCGTACTCGGTCGGGGTCAGCGTGAGCAGCTTCTCGCCGCGGCGGACCTCGCGGGTGTCCTCGTCCATCGTCAGGTCGGCCACCCGAAGGACGGAACGCTGGAAGCCGGGTCCTGCGCTGCGCCGCAGCACGGTGCGCAGCCGGGCCATCAGCTCCTCCACCGCGAACGGTTTGACCAGGTAGTCGTCCCCGCCGCGGGTCAGCCCGGCCACCCGGTCGGCGACCCCGTCCCGGGCGGTGAGGAACACCACGGGCACCATCGTCCCGGCGGCGCGCAGTCTGTCCAGGACGCCGAAGCCGTCCAGGTCGGGCAGCATCAGGTCCAGCACCACGATGTCCGGGTGGAACTCGGCGGCCAGCCGCAGCGCCTCCTCGCCGGAGTTCGCGGTGACCGCCTCCCAGCCCTCGTAGCGGGCGACGGTCGCGACGAGGTCGGCGATGGGCGGGTCGTCGTCCACGACCAGCAGGCGTACTTTCTCCACCCGTTCATAGTGCGGTACCCGGCGCCGGTCCTCGGGGGCGGGTATGCGATGGCGACGACATCGATAATGAGCTGACAGACGTACGACAGCCTTTCGACAGCTCCCGCCGGACAAGCTCGGTATCCACAGACGAGATCAAGGAGCTGTCGCACGTGACGACCGTCCAATCGCCCCCTGCGCCGCCCACGGCGATACGCCCCAGGGTCGTCGCCCGCACGGGTCTGTACGCCGTGCTGGCCGCGAACGTGGCCGTGGTGCTCTACTTCTTCTTCGCCGCCGGTTTCGCCACGAACGCCCTCATCGTGATCGGCCGCCTCACCGGCCTGACCGGCGCGCTGCTCATGGCCTTCCAGTTGCTGCTGGTGGCCCGGCTGCCGTGGCTGGACCGCCGTATCGGCATGGACCGGCTGACGTCCTGGCACCGCTGGACCGGCTTCAGCGTCCTGTGGGCCCTCCTCGCGCACGCCGTGTTCATCACCCTCGGCTACGCCGAGTCGTCGTCGCTGGACCCGGTGAACCAGCTCGTCGACCTCGCCGAGACGGTCGAGGGCGTGCTGCGCGCCGTCGTCGCGCTGGGGATCATCATCGTGATCGGCGCGGTGTCGGCCCGGTTCGCGCGGCGCAAGCTGGCGTACGAGACGTGGCACTTCATCCACCTGTACACCTACGTCGCGGTGGTCCTGGCGTTCACCCACCAGGTCGCGGTCGGTACGTCCTTCACCTCCTCCTCCGCCGCCACGGCGTACTGGTACGGCGTGTGGGGCGCCGCCCTCGCCTCGGTGTTCGTCGGCCGTCTCGTCCTGCCGCTGTGGCGGAACTGGCGCCACCAGTTCCGGGTCGAGGCCGTCGTCCCCGAGTCCCACAACGTGGTCTCGATCTACATCACCGGCCGCGACCTGGACAAGCTGCCCGCGCGGGCCGGCCAGTTCTTCCTGTGGCGGTTCCTGACGAAGGACCGCTGGTGGCAGGCCAACCCGTTCTCCCTGTCGGCCGCGCCCGACGGCAGCCGGCTGCGGCTGACCGCGAAGGCGGCCGGCGACGGCTCGGCGGCGCTCAGGCATCTCAAGGCCGGCACGCGCGTCTTCGCCGAGGGCCCCTACGGCGCCTTCACCGCGCTGCACCGCACCCGGCCGGAGGCGGTGCTCATCGCCGGCGGCGTCGGTGTCACCCCCATCCGGGCGCTGCTGGAGGAGCTGCACGGCCACGCCGTCGTCATCTACCGGGTCGCCTCGGACCAGGACGCGGTCCTGTACGGCGAACTGGTCGAGCTCGCCCACGCCAAGGGCTCCGAGCTGCACCTGGTGACCGGCCCGGCCACGCCGGACAAGCTGGCCCCGGCCGAGCTGACCCGGCTGGTGCCGGACATCACCGACCGGGACGTCTTCCTGTGCGGCCCGCCGCCGATGATGAACGCGGTGATCGGCAGCCTGCGCGAGGTGGGCGTGCCCAAGGAGCAGGTCCACTTCGAGCGTTTCAGCCTGGCCGGCTGAGAGGGACGGGGAAGACATCGTGAAGCGAGCAATACCTGTCCTGGTCCTCAGCATCGCGGGCCTGATCCCGGTGTGGCGCTACGAGCCGTCCCTCGGGACAACGACCACGGAGACCGCGTCGCCGGCCTCGACGCCCTCGGCGTCGGCCTCCGCGGGGGCATCCGGCAGCACCGTGGTCAAGGGCTCGACCGTGCAGACCGACAAGGGGCCTGTGCAGATACAGGTGACCTTCACAGGCACCAGGATCGCGGCCGTGAAGATGCTCCAGCAGCCCAACCACCCCCAGACCACGGCCGCGGTACCGAAACTGATCGCGGAAACCA
>NZ_JBVJPT010000001.1:344934-349156 GCF_055609385.1 Streptomyces sp. NPDC036764 | reverse complement strand
CTGGAGGCCCAGAGCGCCGACATCGACACCGTCTCCGGCGCCACCATCACCACCGACGGCTACAAGGAGTCGCTCCAGGCCGCGATCGACGCGAACGGGGAGTCGGCGGCTGCCTCTTCCGCGTCCACCGCCTCGGAAACGGTCGACGGCTCGACCGTGCAGACCGACAAGGGCCCGGTGCAGGTCCAGGTGACCTTCACGGGCACCAAGATCGCGTCCGTGAAGATGCTCCAGCAGCCCAACCACCCCCAGACCACGGCCGCGGTACCGAAACTGATCGCGGAAACCCTGGAGGCCCAGAGCGCCGACATCGACACCGTCTCCGGCGCCACCATCACCACCGACGGCTACAAGGAGTCGCTCCAGGCCGCGATCGACGCGAAGGGCTGATCATGCGCCGAGTCGAACACGTCATGGGCTTCCCGGTCTCCCTGCGGGTGGACGACGAGCACGTCGGCGAGGAGACGGCCGACGCCGTGTTCGCGTGGCTGCGCGAGGTCGACGCCCGGTTCAGCCCGTTCAAGGCGGACAGCGAGGTGTGCCGGCTGGACCGGGGCGAGATCGCGCGCGGCGACGTCAGCGCCGATCTGGACGAGGTACTGACGCTGTGCGAGGAGTACCGGCTCGCCACCGGCGGCGCCTTCGACGTACGGCTGCCCGGACGCGGCCTCGACCCGTGCGCGGTGGTGAAGGGCTGGTCCGTGCAGCGGGCGGCGGAGCTGCTGAGGGCGGCCGGTGCGCGGCGTTTCGTGCTCAACGCCGGTGGTGACGTGGTCGCCTCCGGCGGGCCCTGGCGGGTGGGGGTACGGCACCCCGAGCACGCCGACAAGCTGTGCACCGTGCTGGAACTGACGGACGGCGCGGTCGCCACGTCCGCCCGGTACGAGCGCGGCGACCACATCGTCGACGGCCGCACCGGGCACCCGGCGACGGGCCTGCTGTCCCTGTCCGTCGTGGCGTCCTCCCTGACGCTGGCGGACACGGTGGCGACGGCCGGGTTCGCGATGGGCAGGGAGGGCGTCGAGTGGGCGGCGTCCCGGGAGGGCTGCGAGGTGTTCGCGGTGGACGCCGGGCGGAAGGTCCTGCGTACGGAAGGCTTTCCGGCGGTGTCGGCGCAGGCCCGGGCGGCGTGACGGGTCAGATGCGGGGCAGATGACGGCTCAAGAGGTCGCGCAGCCGCTCCGCGTCCTGCTCGGACCGGAGCCCTCGCTTGGGCAGGAACTCCACGAGCAGGATGTTCGGGTCGCGGCTGAGCAGGACCACGTGGTCCCGGGCCTCGCGGTAACCGCGGAAAACGGACCAGCGCAGGACGAGAGTCGTGTGCACGGTCTCGGTCGCGATCCCCGTCTCGCTCACGCTCGTCCGGTACTCGCCCTGCCAGGCGACGGTGCGCAGCACGTGGTGGGCCTGGAGGCGCGGGATCGACCAGATCATGGCCGCGCAGAAGAGGGCGAGCACCCCTGACACCGCGGAGCCGTTCGACGCGGTCATCGCCGGCACGGCGGCGGCCCCGAACAGCCCGGTGAGGCCCCAGCGGACCAGAAACAGACCCCGGCGGCGCTCACGCACCAGGATGCCCGCGAGAATGTCGGCGCGTGTCGGCCGGTAGACCAGTTCGACCATGTCCATCACCTCAACCCCTCCGGCAGCGAGACGGTCCCCTTGTACGACCCCGAGGTCCGCTCGGTCACGTCCTGCTCGTACCGGATGCGCTGCCCGTCGTAGGGGATCAGGAAGGTGCACGTGAAGGTGTGCCGGGTGATCCGGTACGTGGCGGCGTCGAGGACGAGCGTCTCCTCGACGCCGCCGACGCTGATCTCGCTCTCGGGTGCGGTGACTCCGGCCGCGCGCAACTGCCGCAGGGTCGGGGCGAGTTCGCGAAGGGCCTTTCGTACGACGCCCCGGTCCCGAACTCCGGTCAGCGGGGCGGAAGTCGTGCGGGTGCGCAGTTCGACGCGGCCGTCCGGCGTGGCGAGGGCGACCTCGTCGCCGTACCGCCGGAACGCGTCGAGCGCGGCGAGGGGGTCCTCCACCCGGTCCGCGAACTCCGGGTCGGTGAGGGGCCCTTGTTCCCAGGCGGCGGTGCCCTTCTTGACGTAAGCGGTCCCGTCGGCGACGTAGATCTCCTCTGGCCTGCTCACGCCCTTGCTCAACGTGGCGCCGGTGGAGTGCAGCGCCCAGCGGTCGCCCGTGGTCCGGCGCACGGTGGCCGTGTAGGTCGCGGCGCTCTGCCGGCCCGGCATGACCAGACCCTCGCGGCCCCGCACCGAGAACGTCCACCCCTTCTGCCCGGCCATCGCCTCCTCGGCGCGGGCGAGGAACTCGGCGGCGGTGCGCGGTGGTTCGGGCTCGGCGGGGGCGGCCTGTGTGCGCTGGGCGGTGGGCTGTGCGGACCCCGCGGGCTTCCCCTCGTCCGCGGAGGCCGCACAGCCGGTCAGTACGGCGGCGAGCAGCACCGCCGGCACGGCGGAGGTCAGTCTCACGCGACGACCCTCCTGGCCCGACCGTGCAGCGTCAGATAGAAGGTCTGGAGCGATTCTCCGGGCCCGCCGAGCTCGAAGCGGTTGCGGACCTTTCCGAGCGGGTTCCAGACCCGGCCGTCCGGCATCCGTACGCCGACCGCCTGCCCGAAGTAGGCGCGCTGGTCGGCGTCGAAGTCCACCCACACCGCGCCCGCGCGACGCACGAGCACCTCACCGACATAGGCACCGAGCCCGAACAGCGTGTCCCGCACCTGCTCACGTCCGGTACCGCCCTTGCGCAGCCCGTCGATCAGGAAGTCCACGACGCGCAGGCTGGCCACGGAGTAGTCCAGCGGCAGCCGGTTGCGGGCGGTGACGCGGGCTACGAAATCCGCCGCGCACGACCGCATGTTCCTGGTGCCCGTGCCACGTCCGTCCTCCGGACTCATGGGACCCCACCCCTCTGCTCGATCAGCCGGGAGACCTGCTTCCGGACTCCCGATCGATCAAGCGGATGCCGCCTCACGATCATCACGGGCCACGGGCGTGACGATGCGCACACAGTCAAGTCACCGAAGACGTACAACCTTTGGGGCGTTGGTTCGTCGGCGGCGACGGGACCGTTGGTTCGCGCGCCTGGGTTTGCGGTGACGGGTTCCCGCCTCTCGGGCAACCGCACTGAGGGCTGCCGATGTGGTCAGTCGCCGTCCGATTCAGGGCTCTCGTAGCTCTGGAACCAGTGGACGTCGAAGTAACGGGCGGTCGAGAAGGGATGGTGCGGGTCTGTGAGCAAGCGATGGACGAACTCGGCGGTCGAGCCGTCGAAGCGCTGCCAGGAGTCGGGGACCTCCTCCGACATGACGACGGGCCACTTGTCGGGGTCGGGGCCCTCGGTAAGCCAGTAGAACCGGTCGGCCTGCTCGGAGCCGGCCCATTCGAGCAACCCGCCGGGAGCCGGGAAAAGGTCGTACGGCTCCCACAGGTCGTTGCCGCGCACCCGCGACCACTCGGCAAGCCACTCGGTGTGCCGGACGATGTCGGCACTCTGGAACGGGGCATCGGGTACGGACAACTGGAGGAAGCCGTCGAACGCGCCATGGCCGAAGAACTCGACCAACCGCTTGTAGTCGCTGGGCAGTGCGGTCCCCAGCCGGTCCTCGATCGCAGCCCAGTCGACCGTACGGGCCAGGTCCGGTTCCCACCCTGTGACCGCGACGACGCGGTCCACCCAGGAGGCGTCCTCCGGCAGCACGTCCACCGCCGGATCAAGGCGCTCGGCGACGACCACGACGGGCCTCATGCCCTCGCTGGTCCGCGTCGCACCGCAGCCGATCCATCGGCCGGCGTACGCCCACGCCCGCATCTCGACCAGCCGCTCGCCGAACGGGACGAGGAGCGGCAGCCCTGTCCGCTCGGTCACCGCCGGATCGACGTGCCCGCCCATGACGAGAGCGCGTGGCTGTCCGTACCGGCCGCTGAGACTCTCGGTCAGCGCGGACGATCCGACCTCGTCGGAAGCTGCCAGGCACACATGCCCTGCCGAGTGCCCCGCCTCGCGACACTCCAAGGTTCCCGTGCCAGGCCGGAGCAAGCCGTGGACGGCCGCGAGCAGTTCCTCTTCGTTCATGACAGACAGTGAAACGCACGCCTCTGACAACGGGACTCATGGCCGGGTGTGGGGGGGGGGGGGGGGGGGGGGGGGGGGGGGGGGGGGGAGAGGGGGGGGGGAGGGAAAAATATGAGAAGAGAAGACGCAGGAC
>NZ_JBVJPT010000001.1:0-344924 GCF_055609385.1 Streptomyces sp. NPDC036764 | reverse complement strand
CCCTGAGAAAGGAAGGAAAAAGTTGGGAGTGGTAGGGAGCGTTTCCTCTTTTTGCAGGAAAAAAGGAAAAACACACCCCTGGGACAAGGGGACTCGTGGCGGGGGGGGGGCGGGGCCGGACCCCGCCCCGGCCCACACCGGTCACATCAGCCGAAGGACATACCCGCGAACGGATCAGGTCCACCGGTCCACGGATCCAGGCCTTGCTCGATGCGGCGCCGCTCCTCGGCCTCGTTGAGATAGAGGGCCGAGCCCGCACCCCAGAAGGACTCATCCCCGAGCGGGCAGTCGTCGAATTCCGCTCGAATGACACGGACGAGGAACTCGACCACCCCGCAGTCGTAGCGACGCCACAGGTTGTCGTTCCGGTTGTAGACGAGCAGCGGCCAGGTGTCCGGATCCTCGGCCGAGGCGTCCCAGCACAGAATGTCGGCCGCGCAGGAGACTCCCCAAGCGATCAGCACGGGATCCAGGCCGACCACCTCGGGGGCCTTCGGGATCCTGCCCCAGGCACCCTCGGCGTTGGCCGTCTCGTGGAGCATGCCGCCGTACGGCGAGGCAGGGGGTTCGTGCCTGCTCTCGGGTGCGACGATCCCCAGGCAGTCCTCGACTCCACCCGCACCGTAGAAGTCGATCAACCGGCGGTAGTCGGACGGGAAGCTCCTCCCCCACGACTGTTCCACGCGGCCCCAGTCCACCGAAGTGTCGCTCTCGGCCGTGCGGGGCATGAGGCGCTGAAGGTTGTCCCACGCCGACATGCTGTTGCCCCTTTCTGCTGTACCCGATCCGGTCATGGCATCCCTCCGGTGGGAACTTGCCGCCCGGTGTTCTGGTCGTTGAACATGCCCAGGTTCCGGCGGTTCAACAATGTGTTGGACACGAAGGCGTCGATCTTGATCCCTGTGGATCCGTCCGGATTCGTCCCGTAGGCGGATATCCGGAATCCGATGGGCACGGTCCGGCGTCCACTGTACGTGGGGGTCACCTGGTAGTAGACGGCCTGTCCGGCGTCGACCGCGGCCCGCACCTGGTTCTCGTAGTTCTTCATGTTGTTGGCCCCCTGCTGGGAGCCCGTCTGCCAGTCGTTGGCTCCGCGGGCGCAGGTGGCGAGGTTCTCGAGCTGGGTGCCCGAACCGCTGAGCTGCTGACCGAGAAGGTGGCAGGCGTTGATGTTCGTCTTGGCCGGGAGGCCGAAGTGGAAGGCGGTGCGACGGGCCCACTGGTACCCGGGCGGTGCGACCACCTTGACGTTCGTGTCGGTGCCCTCGTGGGTGTCCAGGTACGACTCGGTCAGGCAGGCGGTGACGCCGGTGGATCGGTTGCCGTTCTTCGCGTCCAGGTCACCGTGCTTGACCCAGCCGCCCGAGCCGCTGCTGCAGTCGCCCCCGGTCCGGGTGTCGTCCTTCGGCGCCGGTCCTCGCGGTGTCGGCTTGGGATCCGGCTTGGGCGCCTCCTCCTCACTGGACTCGTCGGACGCGTCGTCAGAGGTGTCGCTCGCCACTTCGGTGGCGACATAGGCGACGGCGGCGACGACGACCACCGCTGCCACCACCGCGACGCCCACCGGGCCCAGTGAGAGCGCCGGCAAGGCCAGGGCGAACCAGTGCCCGTCCAGTTCGACGTTGCTGGTGGGGTTGCCACCGGTGAAGGCGTACCGGTTGCCGGTGAACGGGTCGGTGCCCAGGCCCATGTCCGCCAGGGCGCCGTTGTACATGTCCCGGGTGGTGAAGCGGTTCAGGCCCGGGTCGTAGTCGCGGAAGCCCATGTCGTAGGTGCCGGACTGGGCATCCCACCGCTTGGCGTTGTAGCGGTAGGGGTTGTACGCCTCCTTCGTCGGGTCTGCCGCGTCCGGCTTGTCGATGCCGGTGAACTCGTCCGTGTCGTCGGCGCCGTAGGCGGTGTAGCCGTAGGTCGCCTTGGTGTCACCGGCGTCGGTGGTGAGGGTCTCCACGTCGCTCTGGTTGTTGTAGCCGTAGTGCGCGTCCTCGCTCGTCCCGTCGCTGTTGTGCTTGACCATGGAGAGCCGCTGGCCCCACGGGCTGTACTCGTAGGACTTCGTCAGCGCGCCGGTGACCTCCTCGTTCAGAACCTCGTCGGACAGACCGAGGTACTGGTAGTCGGTGGTCTTGCCATCCGCGGTCTTGGACGTGGTGCGGTCGAGCGGGTCGAACTTGTAGGTCGTCGACTTCATGGTGTTGTCGGCGCCCCGTTGCTGGGACTCGACGACGTGGTCGAAGCCGTCGTACACGTTGCGGGACTGGATCTTCCCGTCGGCGGTGACGGACTCCTGCCGTCCGAAGGGGTCGTAGGTGAAGTTGGACGTCACTCCGTTCGTGGTGGAGGTCTGCAGCCGGTTGCGGTCGTAGGTGAAGTCCGTGGACTCGTTCTTGACCGTCTGGCTGACGACGTTGGCGTTGTCGTCGTGGACGTAGCTCTCGGTGCCGGCTCCGGTGCCGGTCTTCACCGCCCGCGCCAGCCGGTCCGCCGGATCGTAGGTGAGGTCGGTCGTCGAGGAGATGTATGCCGCGTGGTTGTCGGCGTTCATCTTCTTCGCCACGTCCTGCGCCAGGTTGCCGTTGGCGTCGTAGGCGAAGGTGTGCGAGGAGACCAGCGTGCCGTTGGGCTTCTTCTCCGTCTGCGTCTTGGCCGTGCCGTCCCGGTTGTAGGTGTGGTCGACGGTGTTGCCGTTCGGCTTCGTCTCCTGCAGCGGCAGTCCGCGGTCGGTGTACGTGTACGAGGAGACGTTCGGGGACGGGTCCGTGGCGGAGTCGCCGATGGACACCGTCTTGACCAGCTCACGCAGGTCGTACGTGAACTTGGAGTGCTGGTCGGGGTGGCTGATCGACTCCGGCTGGCCGTTGATGTCGTACGTGTAGGTTGTGGCCTTCTTCTCCTGTCCGGCCAGCGCCTCCGTGACCTTCTGGATCTGGTTGAGGCCGGTGTAGGTCAGGGTGTACGCGTCGATCGTGGCGCCGGACGAGGTGTCATCGATCGACGCCAGGTTGCCGTTGAGGTCGTAGGCGTAGGTGAAGGTGTGCTTCTCGTTGTCGGTGTCGCCCGAGTTGTCGCGCACCAGCTTCACACCGTCGGCGACCACCGCACCGCCGCTGTTCTGGAACAGTTGCAGCTTGGCGGAGTTGCCCTGCGTGAAGTTGTGGGAGCCCAGCGGGACCCACGTCCCGGCTCCCGTCGCCTGGCTGATCGTCTTGTCGGTGCTGCCCGAGGCGTGGGTGATCGTGTATTTGGCGGATGTGGCCGCCCCTGACATCTGCGGGTACTTGACGTAGACGGTGTAGGTGCCGTCCCTGGGGATGTTCAGCGTCCACGTGAAAGCGTCGGTCCCGGTTCCGGCGGCGTGGAACTGATGGTCGTGGCCCTGCTGGCCGGCGGCACTGGCCTTGGCCCAGGTGCCGGTGGAGCCGGTGTTCTGGGTGTCGGAGTTGTCGACGAGCGGGACCGCTGTGCCGACCGGGACGCCGTCGTCCGTCTTGGACTTGAGGCGGCCGTTCGGGAAGTAGCTCCAGCCCATGGTGCGGTTGAAGGAGCCTCCGGCCGAGGTCAGGGTCCGTGCGGTCTGCTGGCCGACGTCGTTGTAGTCGTAGGCGGTGGTGATGTCCCAGGGGTCCGTGGACGACCTCAGCCATCCGTTGTCGAAGTACTCGTAGGTGGTGTCATTGCGGACGCTCTGGCCCTCGGACGGCGGCAGCGAGGTCTTCGCCACCCGGCCGACCTCGTCGTAGACCGTCTGGGTGTAGACGTTCGGGTCGTTGTAGCGAGCGTCGCCGGGGGCGTACGGCTGGTACTGCTTGGTCGGCCGGTTGAGGGCGTCGTACTCCGTACGGCTCTCGAAGTCGCCGGCCGTCGCGGTCTCGGTGCCGCGCGGGCTGATCGACTTCGTGACGTTGCCGACCTCGTCGTACTCGGTCCTGGAGACCCGGTAGGTGGTGCCCTCGTGAGGCACCTTCACCTCGGTCTGCTTGCCGCGCTCGTCGTAGGTGACGAACGTCGTGTTGCCCTCCTGGTCGGTGGTCTCGACCGCCAGGCCGTCCTTGTCGTACTTGGTCGACGTGAACTTGCCCGCGGCGTCAGTGACCCGCACGACACGGTGGTTGAGGTCGTAGTCGCTCTTGGTGGAGTAGTCGGTGGCGTCGGCGGTCGCGTTCTTCTTGGGGTCGATGACCGTGACAACGTCACCGACGTTGTTGTACTGGTAGGCGACCTTGTCCCCGGCGGCGTTGACCACCGAGGTCAGTTGGTTGATCTCGTTGTAGTTGTTGGTGGTGAGGTAGTCGCCCGGCACGGAGGTGGTCGCAGTGCCCTTGGGCTCGGTGACCGTCTTGACGTTGCCGACCTTGTCGTAGGTGTAGGCCGTGGTGCGTTCGGGAGCCGTCGGCGAGTCCTTCGGCGCCATCGCGGAGGTGATCTGGTCCGCCGCGTCGTACACCGCTTTGGACACGGCGCCGTTGGGCGCGGTGACCGTGGTGGCGTTGTCGTTGGCGTCGAACTCCGGCGCCGGGGTGCTGATCAGCGTGCCTTGACCCTGGTCCTTCGGCGCGGTCGAGACCAGCGGACGCCCGAAGGCGTCATAGGCCTGCGTGGTCGTCTTGCCCCGCGCGTCGGTGACCTCGGTGACCTGGCCGCGATCGTCGTACACGTACGACGTGGACTTGTTGAGCGCGTCGGTGATCTTCGCCGGGTAACCGGTCGGCCCGAAGCCGCTGTTCGTGGTCGGGTTGCCGTTGGCGTCGATGGCCTTGGTCAACTGCCCGTACGAGTCGTACTCGTAGTCCGTCCTGTAGTCGTCCGGCACCGATGTCGTCGCGACGCCCTTGGGGTCGGTGACCGACTTCAGATTGCCGAAGTTGTCGTAGCCGAACTGCCAGGCGCGGCCCTCCGGAGAGGTCTTGCGGAACAGGTCGGCCGAGAAACCGTCGGCACGCGTCTGATACTCGTACTTCGCGGCGTTGGCCGGCCACTTGGACGTGTCCGACACACAGGTGGTCGTCTGGTCCGGCACGCCCGCCTTGTTGTTCTCCGCGTCGCGCTGCCAGAGCGGGTAGCCCGTCTTCTGGTCGTAGCAGTACGCGGTCCTGGAGCCGTTGTCCGCCTCCAGGTAGGTGACGTTGTTGTCCGCGTCCCAGCTCATCTTCGAGGTCTGGGACTTGGCGTTCGTCGTCTGCACCGGGCGGCCGAAGTCGTCGGTGACGTACTTCGTGGCGTGCGTCTCGGCGTCGGTGACGGTCGTGTCGGTGAACTTCGTGTTCGCGGTGTTCGCCGCGTACGCGAAGCCGGTGTTGCCCTGCAGCCGGTCGGTGATGGTCTTGGTCCACCAGTGGTACTTCGGGTCGTCACCCGCCTGCGGGGCGTGGTACGCGAGCTGGGTGCCGTTGCCCCGCGGATCGGTGGCCTTGACCAGCTTGACGTTCTTGTTGCCCTGGGTGGCGTCGTAGGTGAACTTGAAGACCTTCGGCTGGCTGGATCCGTCACCGTCGGTGAACTGACCGAGCAGGCCCTTCGTCGTGTAGAAGAAGGAGATCTTCCGGATCGGCAGGCCGGAGACGGACCCGGAGATGTCCGTGACCGACTTGACGTGGTCGTAGATCTTCGAGTTCGTCAGGTTCGAGCCCGTGACCTTGGCGCCCGTGTCGTCGATGTAGTCGTACGACGCGTCGCCCTTCTTGTAGTACTCGACCCGCAGGGACTGCCGGCCCGCCGGGTCGGTGATGTAGGTGAGGAACTTGGTCGGCTTGTTGTTGGACTTGCGTTCCTCGTACGTGTACGTCTGCGTGTTGCCGTTCTTGTCCACGACGGACGTCAGGTAGCCGTCGCAGCCGAAGAGGAACCGCGTGCCGTCCGGGCGCATCAGCGTCCAGGCGTCCGGCACCGGGTCCTTGTTCGGAGTGCAGTCCAGGCCCGCCTTCATGGTGATGCGGTAGTGGACGCCCGCCGGGGCCTTCCAGGTGCCGTCGGCCTGCTTGGTGAAGACGTGCGTGGTGCCGTCACCGTCCGGCAGGCGGATCTCGGTCGGGTTGGGGTTGGGGTGGAAGTCCAGCGGCGCGCCCAGGCGGACGGGCCCGGCGAGCTGTGCCGACCAGCCCGCACCCGAGACGGTGTCGGAGGTGTCGAGAGAGTTGTAGGCGAACCTGGCGAAGGTGGTCAGGCCGCGCCCCGGGTTGGTGAACGCGTTGTAGGACCACACGCTGTTGCCCGAGGACAGGTTGTTCATCACCGTCGACCCGGCGCCGGTGTTCTTGCCGGTGTAGGAGTAGAACTTCTCCAGGCCGAGGGCGTTGGACGTGGGGTCCTCCACCGCCACGTTCTGCTTCAGCGACGGGATCCCGCCGGTGCCGGCGGACAGCCAACTGCCGTCGGAGACCTTCTTGATGTCCCAGCCGAGCACGTACTCGGTGCGCTTGCTGCCGGAGTCCGAGTTGATCGGCGTCTTGACCTGCGCCTGGACGGTCGCGGACTGGCCGGGGCTCAGGGCCGGGACCGCCGTGGAGAGCTGGTTGCCGCCGGTCGTCACATCCGTGCCGTCGGGGAGCTTCCAGGTGTACGACAGTTGCCGCTCACCGCTCGCCCACGCGGAGCTCGTGGTGTTGGTGACCGTGAAGTCCACCGTGTACGTGGAGTTGGGGGTCATACGGGCCGGGGTCTGCGGCGCGTAGTACGTGTCCTCGGTCGTCGAGTCGACGTAGATCACGCGCAGGAGCGGGCCGAGCTGCTGGTCGGAGGTCTCCGAAGCCAGGAACACCGTCCGCTCCTGCGGGCCGGTGGCCGTCTCGTCCTTCAGCTTGATCAGGGCGCCCTTGTTGGACGACGGGGTCTTCACCCAGCCCTGGGTCAGCGACGTGGCGTCCCACCAGTGCCGGCCCACCTCGGAGACCTGGGCGACGGTGTCGGACACGGTCGCGGAGAAGTCGCCGCCTGCAGTCGTCCACGCCGTGCCGGTGGCGGCGCTGTTCCAGGTGGCCTGCGTCTCGTTGAAGTCCCGGTTCAGGCCGTGGAGTTCGTAGATCGCGCCGTCGGTGTCGGTGGTGGTCTCCGCGCCCCACATGAACAGCCGCGACTCCAGCACCGTGGCGGTGGTGGGCAGGGCGCCGGTGGGGAACTTCAACGCCGTACGGGTCTTGCCGTACGTGGGCGAGTTGTTGCCCACCGTCAGCCAGTTCTGGCCGGCGCCCGCCGAGTCGATGGTGTCGAGGTTGGTGGTCGCAGCCGTGGACGAGAGTGTGGTGTCCGCGGTGCCGGACGCGGTGCCCTGGATCAGCCGCATGGTGCGGCCCGCCTTGGGCACGCCGACGATCCGGGTGGGCGAGCCGAGCAACTGGCCGTCGGCCGTCTTCACGGCGATCTGGTAGTAGTACGACCGCCCGATCTCCGCGCTGGAGGAGTCCGGCGTCGGGGTCGCGGTGGTGTCCGTGTAGGTCGTCGCGCCCTTGTCGATCGGGGCCACCAGGGTGGCCGCGGACGGCGTGAACGCCTGCTGCGTGGAGCGGTGCAACTGGTACTCGGCGATGTTCAGGTCGGCGTCGCCGGTGGTGTTGGAGTACGCCTTCCAGCTCAGCTCCGGGCCCGTGGAGTGGATGACGGTGGGCGAGTTCAGCTCGGTGCCGACCTTGCCGTAGGTCACCGTCAGCCGCGGGATCGTGGCGGTCTCGCCGCCGTAGTCGCCGTCACCGGACTCGTAGCGGGGGCCGCCGAGGGGGTTGTTCGCCTCGTCGGTCGCCTTCAGCACGAAGCCGTGGTTGACGGCGGTGCCGTCCACCCACTTCTGCACCGTGTCGCCGACCGGGAAGCTGTGCCAGCGGTTGTACTGGCCCGCCGACTTGGTGATCCTCGCCGGGTCGACCAGCCGCACCGCGTCCGCGACCAGCGCCTGGCTGGTCGCCACCGAGGTGTCCTTGAGCTCGACCTTGTAGGCGCCGCCCTTGTTGAAGGTCAGCTCGTTGGTGTCGCCGCCCAGCGGCGTCCACACGCCGCCCGTGCCGGTGGTCTGGTTGACGGTGTAGGTGCTGGTCGCACCGCCGGCCGCGGTCACCGTGTAGGGGGCGTTCGTGGCCCGGTTGGTGCCCTGCACGTAGTGCGCGTCGACCCGGTAGGAGGCCGTCTCCGGCACCCGCACGGGCCAGGTGAACCTGTCGCCGGTGATCGAGTCGAGGTTGGAGCGGAAGGTGTCCCCGACCGCGTTCGTCGTCGCCGCCGAGGTCTGCCAGGTGCCGACCGCCGCCGTGCCCGCGTCCTCGTCGTCGACCTGGACCGTCGTGGCGGACTGCTCACCCACCAGCGAGCTGGTGTTGGACCAGGTCGCCGTCGACTCGTCCCAGGCCCCGGTGGCCCGGTACACGCCGATCTGGGTACTGGTGGTGGCGGTGGTGTGCGCCTGGTCGTAGTACATCTCCAGCCGCGCCGAGTCGATCTTCGTGCCCGACGGGATCTCGTCCAGCGGGAACTTGATCAGCGAGCGTGAGTTCGCCGTGGTGGAGGTGCGGCCGGCCGACAGCTTCCAGGTGGTGTTGAAGTTGGTCGACGGCTGGTCCGACAGGACCATGGTGTCCTGGGACTGCGAGGGCGAGGGCGCGATCGTGATCGTCGGGTCGATGACGACCGGGTACTGGCGGGCCTTCGACGCCAGCCACTTCGCGTCCGGCGTGACCGTCAGCTTCCAGGACTTGCCGTCCCGGGCCAGCTTCTGCGTGACCTTCGTGCTGTAGGTCCGGCCGAAGACGGAGGCGTCCGCCTTCTTCGCGTCCGTCATGTACGGCGCGGGGATCACCATGACCGGCGTGTTCGGCAGCTCGCCGTACAACGCGATGGAGCCGTCCTTGCGGGCCTTCGGTATCAGCCCGTCGGTGTCCAGCGTGAAGGTGAACTTCACCGGGCCGTCGGGGCGTTCGGCGAGGGTGATGTTCTCCTTCACCCGGCCCGGACCGACCACGTACTCCAGATCCGCGCCCGCGACCGCGTCCTGGTAGACGACCGTGGAACCCTTGGCCTTCGGCTTCAGGCCCTTGTCCACGCCGTCGAGACCCAGGGTGACCGAACGGCCGTCCGGGGACTGGAAGCGCACCAGCCGGTCCGCCTCCGCACCGAACCAGCTACGGCCCTCGTTCGTCGTGTTGGCGAACTCGAAACCCTTCGCCTCGGACTCGCGGACCGTCGTGTCGACCGGCTTCCAGGATGCCTTCTTGCCGGCCCCCGAACGGTATGACGTCGGCACTGCCGACAATTCCGCTTCGACACGTCCGTCCGACAACTGCCAGAAGCGCGCGTTTGCCGTTCGTTTACCCGCAAGCTCCCTGACGCGCTTGGCCTTCGGGTCACTCTTGGCCCAGGTGACTTTCTCCCGGTCCGCTATCCCCAATTCATCATGGGACGGCGGCTCGTCCAGCTCTCCGCTGTCGTCGTCATCCGCGAACCAGCCCTTGACGGTGTCGAAAATCCCCTTCTCGTCACCGTCGTCAGCGGGCGCCGCATACGCTACCTGGGGCAACGCGGTGCTCGTCACCGCGGCTACCACCAGGCACGCTATCAGCCTGCCCAGTCTGGGTTTCACGCCAAACCTTTCCTCATGCGTCGTGGCACAAACATGCCTGCGAAATTCGCCCCCTACGGGAAAACGAGCCCATAGGCAGCGGCGCCGGGTTTCTATTCATTTCGCTGACGCACTGTCAAGTGCCAGGACAACACGGACTTTTTACCTTGCGCAGTTGCGGGTTGCCCGATTTTTCCCCTCGCTGGACATCGACGGAGAACCTCGGCTATAACCCGGCCGGTTCGATCCGATCACTCGCATTTCGAGGGGGACTTTCATGGCCGGCGACACACAGGAACCCACAACGCCATCACTTTTCCGGCGCGCGGACCGTTCCGGCATCGTCGTGGCGGGCGCGGCACTGGCCGCCTGCGCGGGCCTCGTCGGGTACGGCGTCCTCGGCTCCGGCGAGGGCGGCGACAAGAGGTCCGAGCGCAGCGTCCCGACCGCCTCCGTGACCTACGAGGTGACCGGCGAGGGCTCCGCCGACATCACCTTCCAGGCCCGCAGCGAGGCCGGAACGGCCACCGTCGTCAAAGCCGCCGCCCTGCCCTGGCGCAAGACCGTCGACGTCCCCGTCGGCCGGGACCCGATCGTCAGCATCGTGCTCACCGAGAAGGGCGGGCAGGCCCGCTGCACCCTCGCGATCCGCGGGCGGCACGTCCAAAGCGCCACCGCCACCGGCACGTTCGGACGAGCCACCTGCACCGGTGCCCTGCCCGCCGGACCCGCGACCGCGAGCTGACCCCACCCGCCTTACGGCCCAGCAAGGAGTTCCCCGTGCAACCCCTTTACCGGCAGGTTCTGATCGCCACCGCCGGCTGCGTCTCCGTACCCCGGGCCACCATGGACCGCATCATGAGCTGGATGTCGCCCGCGGCCCACCCCCGGATCGCCATCGGCTGACCGCGAGCAGTACCGCCGAGCCGCCGAAGAGCACCGCCGTGATCAGCAGCCAGCGGGGCAGGAAGACGTCCGTGGACATGCCCGTGCCGCGGGCGTAGCGGTCCGCCACCTGGCCGGTGATCAGGGGGAACCACACCAGCAGGAGCAGCAGGGACAGCGCGGCGGGAACGCGGACGTACGGCACCCAGCGCCGACGGTCGACCGCCTCGGAACCTCGTAGCAGCGCCTGATCCACCGCGCCGTACAGCGGCACCAGGAGGAGGTCATGGACGACCGCCGCCCCTGCGAACCACAGCGCGACCTCGAACCAGTCGTCCTCCAGCAGCCGTACCCCCGCGTACGCGGCGAGCGCGAACGAGCACAGGAGAAGGAGGAGTTGAAGGGGACTGCCGACCGGGATGAGCCTAGGTCGTCGCATCACAGGTCTCCGAAGGTCAGCCGTGCCACCCACTTGGTGTTGAGGACGCCGGGTGCGGCGGGCACGATGATCCGCGCCGGGTAGCCGTGGTCGGGGGTCAGGTCCTCGCCGTTGACGGACAGCGCCAGGAGGGAGCGGGGGTCGGCGACCTGGTTGGAGCGCAGCGCGGCCTTCCGGAAGGCGCCGCTCTGCTGGAGCGACTCGACGAACACGTCCGGCGGGTCGCCGTCGTAGCCGACCAGTTTCGCCAGGTCCCGTAGCCGTACGCCGCGCCACCACTGATCGGACGTCGACCAGCCCTCCACGCACGCGATGGGCAGGGCCGCGCTGTGCAACGGCATGGCGACGAGGTCGGCGCGGCCCAGGCGGACGGTGTGCCCGTCCCGGCCGACGACCGCCAGCCGCCACGCCTCCTCGCCGGTGTCGGCGGCGCGGATCCCGGCGTACGCGGCCGTCTTGTTGATCTGGAAACCGCCCGGCCCGCTGCCCGGTTCGGCGCCGCCGTGCGGGGCGAGGAGGGCGGTGCGGCGCAGGGGGCCGTCGAAGTTCTGGCCGACGGTGGTGGTGAACAGCAGCAGTGAGCCGCCGCCGACGAACCACAGGGCGCCGCGCCGCGAGACGGTCGGCTCGGCGGGGCTCGGCGCGACCAGGTCGTTCTTCTCCTCGCGCAGTTGGCGAAGGTTGCGCAGGGCCATGGGCGTCTTCAGCACCGCGTGCGCGACGAACGCGGCGATGAAGACCCACGCCCCGTAGAAGTGCAGGGTGTAGAAGGAGCCGGGGAAGATGTAGTCGAGCTGGACGTTGAGCACGCCTGTCACGAACTCGAACAGCGCGCCCCCGACCAGGAGCAGCAGCGAGATCCGCTCCAGCGCGTGCGCGAGCGAGCGCGCCGGGGGCAGCGTGAACAGCCTCGGCACGACCGACCACAGCTTGGCCAGCAGCACCGGGATCAGGGTGATGCCGAGGGTGACGTGGACGCCCTGGTTGAGCCGGTACAGCCAGTGCGGGTCGGTCGGCCAGGAGAACAGGTAGAAGCCGAGGATCCCCTTGTCCGGGGTCTTGTCGTTCACCGGCGACAGGTTCGGGTTGTAGGCGGCGTAGGACACCAGCCCCGTCACGAACAGCACCGTGATCCCGACGAGCAGGACGACACCGAGCACCGAGGTGAGCCAGGGACCGCGCAGCGGGCTGCGCCAGAAGGAGGGTGAGAAGGGAGACCGTGCCATGCGCCGACCGTAGGCCGGGCGGGGGCCTCGAAAGCCGCTGTGAACCATGACGAATCTCTGACGTCCGAGCCTGTCACGCGTCCGGCGGACCTCACGCGTCCTAGCGTCGAAGACGTGACCAGCGATCTTCTGCCCGAGGCCCCCGCCGACACCAGCACCACCGCTCGCCGGGACCTGCGCCGCGATCTGTACGCCGCCGCGGCGGCCGTCCTGCTCTTCGCCGCGGCGGCCGTCGTCGGCACCGTGATCGAGCACCGGGACGGCACGCTCTTCGTCAACTGGCCGCCGCTGCTGGCCTATTGGGCACCGCACATCGGGCCGGGCACTCCGGCCGCGATCACCGTCGCGGTCGCCGTCGTGGCGTACGGCCCGCCGCTGGCCGCCCGCCTGCCGTGGGGCCTGCTGCTGCTCGCCGTCTGGGGAGCGGGCACGGCCTGGACCTTCTCGCTCGCACTCGTCGACGGCTGGCAGCGCGGGATCGCCCGCCGGCTGACGACACGGTACGAGTACCTCCAGGTCATCGACCGTTTCCAGGACATCCCCGCGACACTGCGGGACTTCACCTCGCACATCGTGGTCGGCGCCTCGCCGGAGCACTGGCCCGCGCACATCGCCGGACACCCCCCGGCGGCCACGCTCACCTTCGTCTACCTGGACCGCATCGGCCTGGGCGGCGGCGCCTGGGCGGGGGTCTGGTGCATCACCGTCGGGGCGACCGCCGCGCTGGGCATCCTCGTCACGATCCGCACCCTCGCCGACGAGGAACTCGCCCGCCGAGCCGCGCCGTTCCTGGTCCTGGCGCCGGCCGCGGTGTGGCTGGGCACCTCGGCCGACGGCTACTTCGCGGCGGTCGCGGCCTGGGCGGTGGCGCTGCTCGCGCTCGCGGTGACGGGTCACCGGCCGCGCCGGACGGGCCTCGCCTCAGGGCTGCTGTTCGGGCTCACCGTCTATCTGTCGTACGGCCTGACGCTGTACGTCGTGATCGCCGCGGCCGTCGTCGTACTGGGCTCCCGGCGCGCGCGGCCCCTTCCTTTCGCGCTGGCGGGTTTCGCGGTCGTACCGGTCGTGTTCACGGCGTTGGGCTTCTACTGGTGGGAGGCGTACGACCTGCTGGTCACCCGCTACGACCAGGGTGCCGGCGGCACCCGCCCGCAGGCCTACTGGGTGTGGGCCAACCTCGCCTGCCAGGTGCTGGTGGTGGGCCTGGCGACGGTGGCGGGGCTGCGGCGGACCGGGGCCGTACTGCTGCGCCGGGACCGTACGGCCACGTTCCGGCTCGGTGTTCTGGTGCTGGCGGCCCTGGTCGCGATGCTGGTCGCCGATCTGTCCGGGATGAGCAAGGCGGAGACGGAGCGGATCTGGCTGCCGTTCGCCCTGTGGCTGCTGTCCGCCTGCGCGTTCGTGCCGAGACCGCGTGCCTGGCTCGCGGCACAGGCGGTGCTCGCGCTGCTCGTCAATCACCTGCTGCTGACGGGTTGGTGAGCATACCGAAGAAAGATAAGGTTAGGCTTACCTAAGTCCACCCGGACCGTGTGGGAAGGTGCCCATGCCTGCTGCCACCTGCTCTGAGCCTACGCCCGCCGAGCGCGCCCGCTCGTTGCTCTCGGCGGCCGGCTCGCTGACCGTCACCACCAACGGCCATCGCGTCGAGCTGATCGGCCTGCACACCGTCGACGCGGCCGCACGCCTGCTCCTCAACAACCCGCCGGAGGGGGACCTGCCCGCCGAGTTGGCGGTGGCACCCCGCGGCGGCCTGACCGCCCTGGTGGAATTCACCGACGTCGCCCCCGTCGCCGTACGCGAACGAGTGCGCGCCCAACTGACGCTGGGCGGCGGGCTGACCGTCCTCGGCCCGAAGGCGCTGGTGTTCCACCCGGCCCGGGCCGTGCTGACCGAGGACGGCCGCACTGCCGTCATCGGCGTCGACGAACTGGCCGTCGCCTCGCCCGACCCGCTGGCCACCCACGAGGCGGAGATGCTGGCCCAACTGGACGCGGCGCACGCCGACACCGTGGCCCCGCTCGCCCGGCTGCTCCCGGCGAAGCAGCAGCTCGGCGCGTGCGAGGTACGGCCGTTGCGGCTGGACCGGCACGGCCTGGTGCTCCGCTCACAGGCACCGGACTCCCATCACGACACCCGCCTGCCCTTCGCCACCGCGGCCACCCACCCGGGAGAGGCGGTCCGGCAGATCCACGTCCTGCTCGCCCGCGCCACCGCCCGCCCGCGCCGCCGGCATCTGCCGACCAGGTCGTAGGCGTCGGGAGCACCCACAGCCGCCGGCCTCCGGGCCACTCGCGGAGGCCTTCCCGTCTCCTCCGCGAACGAGCCCGGAGGCCGGCCCTCAGCCACGGCTGCCCGCCTCCAGTCGCCGCGTCGTCTCCAGGAGAGAGATCGTGAACGGGTGCCGGGGCTCCGTCAGGACACGTTGCGCCAGCCCTTGTTCGACGATCTCCCCCGCGTCCAGTACGGCGATGCGGTGGGCCAGACGTGCCGTGTCCAGGTCGTGGGTGACGAGGACGAGGGACAAGCCGTCCTCTTCGCGGACCAGTCCCGCGAGGACGTCGAGGATGGCGCGCCGGGTGACCGTGTCCAGGCCGGAGGTGACCTCGTCGCAGATCAGCACGCGGGGGCGGGCGAGCAGGGCGCGGGCCAGGGCGGCACGCTGGAGTTCACCGCCGGAGAGCTCGCCGGGACGGCGACGTGCCAGGTCCGGGGACAGGCCGAGGCGGTCCAGGACGGCCGATGCCTCTTCCGCGGCCGTCCGTCTGCCGGCTCCGCGCAGCCGTACCGCCGTGCGGGCCACCTGCTCCAGCACCGGCCTGTGCTCGTCGAAGGCGGCGCGGGCGTCCTGGAAGACGTACTGCACGGCGGCCAGTTGGGCACGGCTGCGCCGGCGCAGGCTGCGCGGGAGCGGTGTGCCGTCCAGCAGGATCTCGCCGGAGGACTCGCGGTGCAGGCCCGCGAGACAGCGGGCGAGCGTGGTCTTGCCGCTGCCGGAACGGCCGACCACGGCGAGGCACTCACCGGGGTGGAGGACCAGGTGCGGGGCGCGCAGCACGACGGACCGGCGATCGTGTACGGCGGTCAGGTGACGTGTCTGCAGGACCGGTCGGCCGCGGTCCGGATCCGTCGCGTCCGGCGGGGCGGCGGGCGGGTCGTCGAGCAGTCGACGAGTCCATTCGTGCCGCGGCGCCGCCCACAACCGCTCCGCCGGCCCCGACTCCACGACCCGGCCCGCGCGCAGCACGAGGACCTCGTCGGCGAGGGCGCGCACGACGTCGAGGTCGTGACTGAGCAGGACGACGGCGATGCCGCGTGCCGCGACCGCCGCCAGTTGCTCGACGATCCGGCTCTTGGTCAACGCGTCCTGGCCGGTGGTGGGTTCGTCGGCGACGATCACGCGAGCACCCAGCAGCAGGGCCTGGGCGAGGACGACGCGCTGCTGCTGGCCGCCGGAGAGCTGGTGCGGATGGCGGCGCAACAGTGCTTCGGCGGCCGGGAGCTGGGCGTCCGACAAGGCGCGCAGGACCAGCGCGCGGGCCGCCTCACGACGCTGCGCCCGCGGCAGGTGGCGGACCTGCGGGCGGGCGATGTCGTGGAGCAGGGCGCCGACGCGGCGGGCCGGATTGAGGACGGCGGCGGGGTGCTGGGGAACGTAGCCCACCGGGCCGTCTCCGGTCCGCCGTATCTCACCCGTGACGCGGGCGCCTGGCGGGTACTCGCCGAGCAGGGCGAGTCCGGTGCTGGTCTTTCCGCTGCCTGAGGCTCCGACGAGGGCCGTCACTTTGCCCGGCAGCACCTTCACATGCACTCCGTCGACGATCGCCCGGCCGTCGATCTCGACGCGCAGGTCGCGGATCTCGGCGACCGCTGCATCCGTCACCCGGCTCACCCGAGTCCCCTCCTGTGCCGGCGCCCCTTCTTCTCCAGGGCCGCGTCGAAAAGCAGGTTCGTGCCCATGGTCAGCGCCACGATCAGCAGCGCGGGCACCACCACCGCCCAGGGCTGCACCAGCAGACCGGTGCGGTTGCGGTCGACCATCACCGCCCAGTCGGATGCGTCCGGCGCGACGCCGACCCCGAGGAACGCGGCCGTCGACACCAGGTACAGCACGCCGGTCAGCCGGATGCCGGCATCGGCGGCGAGGGTGCGCAGCGTCGAGCGCCCGACGTAGCCGACGGCGATCCGCCACCAGGTCTCGCCCTGCATGCGCAGTGCCTCGACGGCCGGGCGTGCGGCCACCTCCCCGGCCGCGGCCCGCACGATCCGGGCGGCGTCGGGCACGTTGACCAGCGCCACCAGCAACGCGAGGCCCACGGCGCCCGGTGTGAGCACGGAGGCCACGAGCAGGATCAGCAGCAGCGACGGCACTGCGAGCAGCACGTCCAGCGGACGCATCAGCAGGTCCTCCAGCCACCGCAGCCGGGTGAGCGCGCTCACCAGCGCGAGGGGGACGGCGACCAGATAGGCGAGCGCGGTCGCGGCAAGGGCCGTGATCACGACGGTGCGGCCGCCCAGCAGGACCTGCCGCAGGACGTCGCGGCCCACGAAGTCGGTGCCGAGCAGGTGGCCGTCGCCGAGGGCGAAGGACGTGGCACGCGGACCCGGGTCGCCCGCGAGGAACGGTCCGAGGAGGGCGGCCGCGAACGGGACGGCCACGACGGCGAGGCCGAAGGCGAAACGGCGGTGCGTCACGCGGCCACCCCCGCGCGGGGCGTGAGCCGGTGGGCCACCAGGTCGGCACCGAGGTTGAGCAGCACCGTCAGCACGCCGAACACCACGGCCAGTCCCTGCACCACCGGTACGTCGCGTTCGGCGACGGCGTTGAGCAGAACCGTCCCCAGGCCCGGGATCACGAACAGGGCCTCCACGACGATCACCCCGCACAGCAACCAGTCGACGGTACGCGCGAGTTGCTGGACGGCCGGGGCGAGGGCGTTCGGCAGCGCGTGGGCATAGCGGACGCGGGTGCCGCCGACGCCGCAGCGGCGGGCGTGGGCGGCGTACGGGGAGGCGAGGGCGTCGACCATGCCGGCCCGCACCAGACGGGACAGGGAGCACACGGGGCGGGACAGCAGGACCAGCACGGGCAGCACCAGCACCGCCGGATGAGCGAGCAGGTCGGTGCCGTGACCGACCGCCGTCGGCGGCAGCCAGGCCAGTTGCAGGGCGAGGACCGTGACCAGCAGCACCCCGAGGGCGAACTCGGGGACCGCGTACACGGCCAGCGTCACCGAGCTGACCAGCCGGTCCACGAGGCCCCCCTCCTGGCGGGCGGCGAGCACACCGAGGCCGAAGCCGAGCGGGATCAGCAGCGCCAGGGTGAGGGCGGCGAGGGTGAGGGTCGGTCCGAAGCCGTCGGCGATGTACCGGGTGACCGGGCGCCCCGAGGTCAGGGAGGTGCCGAAGTCGCCGTGCAGCAGGCCCGTCGCCCAGTCCGTGAGGCGTTCGTACGCGGGCCGGTCCAGGTCCATCGCCTCGCGGATCGCCGCGATGCGCGCCGGGTCCGGCTGGTCGCCGGCGAGGGCGACGGCCGCGTCGCCGGGGAGCGCCTCGGTGAGGGCGAAGACCAGGAGTACGACGGCGACGGTTTGGGCTGCGCCGAGGACAAGGCGCCGGGCGACGAAGGATGTGCCGCGGTAGGCCGTCTGTCGACTGCGGGTCCGTCGTGGCTTGTCGCGCCCCGCGGCGGAGCCGCATGTCGAAACAGCCCCGCGCCCCCTCAGGGCGTTGTCGCTCCACTGGGTCGTCACGCCAGCCACACCCTGTCGAAACGGGCCCAGTCCAGGGTATTGGCGGGGGCCTTCGTCTCAACTCCCTTCACCGTGCGGGCCGTTGCGATGATCCAGTCGGCGAAGCCCCAGACGAGGAAGCCGCCCTCGGCGTACAGGCGGCGCTGCATGCGCTCGTAGACGGCGGCCCGTTCGGTCTTGTCGCGGGTGGACTGGGCCTGCTGGTAGAGGGCGTCGAAGTCCTTGTGCCGCCATTGGGTGGCGTTGGTGGTGGAGTCGGTGAGCAGGCGCTGGGAGATGTGGGCCTCGACGGGCATGGCGCCGGAGCGGTAGCAGCACAGGGTGCCGCCGTCGAGGATGTCGCTCCAGTAGGAGTCCTTGCTGCCCATCTTGACGTCGATGGTGACGCCCGCCTTCGCGGCCTGGTCCCGGAAGATGCCTGCGGCCTCGGTGAACCCGGCGGCGACGGCCGAGGTGTCCAGGGTGACCTTGAGCTTCTCGGCACCGGCCCGCTTGAGCAGGGCGCGGGCCCGGTCGAGGTCCTGGGCGCGCTGCGGCAGGTCGGCGGCGTAGTACTCGTAGCCCTTGCCGAACAGGTCGTTGCCGATCTCGCCCGCGCCGGACAGCGCGCCGTCGACGAGTTCCTGCCGGTCGGCGATGAGGAAGAACGCCTCGCGCACGCGCTTGTCGTCGAAGGGCGCCCGGTCGGTCTTCATGCAGAACGCCTGCATGGCGCTGTTGCGCAGCCGCACGATCTCGATCTGTCCCCCGCCCTCGTGGGCGCGGGCGGTGGTCGGGTTGAGCTCGTGCGCGTACTCGACCTGGCCGCCGAGGAGGGCGTTGACGCGCGCGGACTCCTCGTTGGCGACGACGAACTCGATCTCGTCCAGGAGCGGGGCGCCGTCCCAGTGGTCTTCGAAGCGGCGGAAGACGGCGGAACGGCCGGGCGCGAAGGACACGAACCGGAAGGGGCCGGAACCGATGGGCCGGTCGTCGAAGTCGGCGGCGGCCTCGGGGACGATGTAGGCGCCGAACGCGGCCAGCACGTTGGCGAATTCGGCGGTGGGCCGCTTGAGCACGAACTCGATGCCGCGCTCCCCGGTGGCCCGGCTGGCGTCGAGATCGATGGGCTCAAGGGACGCCTTCGCGCGAAACGCCTGCTTCGGGTCGGCTATCCGGCGGTAGCTGTACAGGACGTCCTCGGCGGTGACCGGGCTGCCGTCGTGGAAGACGGCCTGACGCAGCGTCACCTGCCAGCGGTCCATGGTCCTGTTCGACTCCCACCGCTCCGCGAGCCGGGGCCGCGCGGAGAGGTCGGCGCCGTAGTCGGCGAGCTTGTCGAAGAGGGCCTTGGCGCGGGCGACGTCGGCGAAGAGGTTGGCCAGGTGCGGGTCGAGGGTCTCACTGGCGCCGCCGCCGGCGAAGGCCGCGCGCAGCCTGCCACCACGCTTCGGGGTGCCGTCGGAGGCCGCCGGCTCGCCGGAACCACCGCATCCGGTGAGGGCGAGTGCGGCGGCGGCGCCCGTGGTGGCGGCGAGGAAGCCGCGTCGGCGCAGGCCGGGGAAACGTTCGTCGTTCATGACTGGTCCTTTGTGTCAGGGGGTGTGCGGGCGCGCGACGAGGTGCAGCCGGTCCGCGTCCGTGGCGACGCCGGGCAACCGGCCTTGCTGCCAAGGCGGTTCGGTGCGTGGGCCGGGTCCGTCGTGCAGTTCGAGGACCTCGAAGCCGTGCGCGGCGAGGAAGTGCCGCAGCTCGTGCGGGAACAGCAGCCGCCAGGCGGAGTGCTGTACGACGGGCGGCGTACCGTCGTCGGTGGTCCAGACGCGGGTGCGGCGCAGGAGTTGGGCGGTGCGGTCGACGGTCAGGGTGGTGGTGGACCGGTAGCCGGTGCCCTGCCAGGTGAAGGTGTCGACGGACGGGCCGTCCAGGAGGGCGGTACGGCCCAGGAAGTACGCTCCGTTGCGCATCTCCGCGACCAGCAGTCCGCCCGGGTCGAGGGCCCGGCGGCAGGAGGCTAGGAAGCCGTCGAGCTGATCGTTGGTGTGGCAGTACAGCAGGGAGCTGTCCAGGCAGACGACCGCGTCGAAGGCGGCCCCGCCCAGGTCCCGCAGGTCGAAGCCGCGCAGGTCGGCCCGGACGTACTCGGGGCCCGGGTGGTGCGCGCGGGCGTGGGCGAGCATCGCCTCGGACAGGTCGGCGCCGGTGACCGTACGGCCGGCGCGGTGCAGTCGGGCGGCGTCGCGGCCGGTGCCGCAGCCCATGTCGAGGACGCGCGGGCCGGCGCCGTGGCGGCGCAGGCAGTCCTCGGCCCAGCGTCCGGCGAGCCGGTCGGGGTCGGGGAAGCGGGCCTCGTAGAGGGCGGGGTTGTCGGTCAGGAGGTTGCCGTCGGTCATGCGTGGCTCCGCTCGGCGACCCGGGGCAGCGCCCCGCGCCGGTGCAGCCACCCCACACCGCCCGCCGACGCCAGTCCCACGACCGCGCAGCAGATCCAGGGCAGGCTCTCCCCGGTGTCCATGGCCCAGCCGACGACCGTGTTGCCGACGGCGGCGGCGATGCCGGAGACGACGTAGAAGATCCCGAAGTACGTGCCGGTCAGGTCGGAGCGGCCGAAGCCCGGGATCAGCTCCATCACGAACGGGGAGCAGATCATGATGCCGAGATTGAGCAGGAGGGCGCTGAGCAGGACGAGCGGTCCGCCGAGCAGGGGCGGCAGGAAGGCCAGCCCCATCACCGCGAGCCCGCCGGCGATCCAGACCGGTCTGGGACCACGGGACTTGAGGGCACGCGTGATGCGCAACTGGAGGGCGAGGTTGGCCACCGTACCGATCAGGAAGACCAGTCCGGCCGCCCCGTCCCAGCCGGTGGCCTCGCGCGCGCCGTCCGGTAGCAGCAGATAGAGCTGGTTCTCCAGGGTGAACATGCCGACCATGGCGAGCGCGAACGCCAGGAAGGCCCGGTTGCCGAGCACCTCGCGCCAGTCTCCGAGCACTCCGCTTCCGCTCGGCTCGACCTTGTGCGCGGGCAGGACAAGCGCCTGGGCCACGGTGAGCACCGCGAAGATGCCGGCGGCCGTCAGCGCGGAGGTTCGGAAGTCGACGAGGAGCAGGGCGCTGCCCAGCAGCGGCCCGACCAGCGCTCCGGTGGTGGCGAACACGTTGAACAGCGCGAACGCCTCCGCCTTGCGCTCCCCCGCCTCCTGCGCCAGATACGCCCGCACGGCCGGGTTGAACAGCGCCCCCGCGAGCCCGCTGAGCACGGACGCGGCGAGCAGCACCGGCAGCCCGTCGCCCAGCGCGAACAGCGCGAACCCGACGGTCCGCAGCGCGCACCCGGCGATGATGACGCCCCGCGCCCCGAGCCGGTCGGCTGCCGAGCCGCCGATGATGAACAGGCCCTGCTGGCTGAGGTTGCGCACGCCGAGGACGATCCCGACGACCGCCGCCGACATGCCCAGGTTCTCGCCGAGGTGGGTGGCGAGGTAGGGGATGAGGAGGTAGAAGCCGGTGTTGACGCCGAACTGGTTGACCAGCAGCAACCGGACGGCGAGCGGGAAGCCGCGTATCTCACGCCAGGTACTCATGTGCGGCCACCTCCTCGACTCCCAGGCCGGGCAGGCCACTTGGGGCTATGAAGCCGTCGGCGCCGCCGATGCCGCGCCACGGGTCGCGGGCGAGCAGCAGATGCCCGTCCAGGTCGGTCCAGCGGGCCCGGTCGGCCAGGTGGACGGCGGGTGCCAGGCCGAGGGTGCTGGCGGTGAGGCAGCCGAGCATCAGTTCCGTCCCGCTGCCGTCGAGCAACTGGGCGATGCGCAGCGCGGCTCGGACTCCTCCGCACTTGGCGAGCTTGACGTTGACGCCGTGGACGCGCCCGGCGAGCCGCCGTACGTCATCTGCGCTCACCGCGTCCTCGTCGGCGATGACGGGCAGCGGCGACCTCTCGGCGAGGGCGCCCAGCGCGTCCGGGTCGCCGGCCGGCAGGGGCTGTTCGACGGCCTCGACGCCGAGCGCGGCGTACCGGGGCAGCAGACGCTCGGCCTGCGCCACGCTCCAGGCCCCGTTCGGGTCGAGCAGCAGCCGTGCTCGTGGAGCGGCGTCCCGGATGACCCGTACGCGCTCCACGTCGTCCTCGGGGTCGGGTGAGCCCGCCTTCACCTTGAGGACCTCGAATCCGCTCGCGGTCAGGCGCCGGGCCTCGGCGGCCGCGTGCGCGAGCGAGGTGATGCCGATGGTGCGTGCGGTGGCGACGCCGGACGTCGCCGCGGTCCCGAGGAGCCGGTGGACGGGCACACCGGCCCGCTTGCCGACGAGGTCCAGCAGCGCGGACTCCACGGCGGCGGTCACGGCCGGCGGTGCGCCACCGGTGGGCAGGGCCTCCAGGGCGCTCTCGGGATCGGCGAACCGTTCCAGGTCGACGGCCGAGATCAGCCGTACGAGCGTGTCGGCGTCCAGCCCGTAGTACACGCTGCTGACGGCCTCGCCGTGTCCGGTGACGCCGTCGTGTTCGACGCTCAGCCAGACGGCGTCGCGGGCGGTCATCACGGAGCGGGAGATGCGCAGCGGCTCGGCGAGTTCGAGACGTACGGTGCGCAGGCGGGCCTTCATCGTGTCCTTTCGGGGGTGAGTGGATCGGCGACCCGCGCGCACCGCGCCCACCCGCTCGCCTCGGCGGCGCGGGGGTGCGCAATCTCCACGGGCCGGGTGGCGGCGCCGGCCAGGTCGAGGCCGTGGGCGGCGATGAAGTCGTCGTCGTAGACGGTGCCGAGGTAGCGGTGCGGCCCGTCGGGGAACACGGTCGCGACGACCGCGCCGGGGTGCACACGGGCCGCCCAGGCGGCGACCCTGGCGACCGCGCCGGTGCTCCAGCCGCCGCTGACGAAGCAGCCCCGGGCCAGCCGTCGGCAGCCGTCCACGGCCTCGGCGGGGCCGATCCAGTGGACCTCGTCGAAGGCGTCGTAGGCGACGTTGCGCGGGTGGATGCTGCTGCCGAGGCCGCGCATCAGGCGGGGGCGGGCGGGCTGGCCGAAGATCGTCGAGCCGGTCGCGTCGACGCCGATGAGCCGCAGCGCGGGCCAGTGCCGGCGCAGCGGTCCGATGACACCGGCGCTGTGGCCGCCGGTGCCGACGCTGCACACGAGGATGTCCAGGTGGTCGAGCTGGGCGCAGAGCTCGGCGGCGAGGGAGGCGTAACCGGCGGTGTTGTCGGGGTTGTTGTACTGGTCGGGCCAGTAGGCGCCGGGGAGTTCCGCGAGCAGTTCACGCAGCTTTCCGAGCCGGGCCGCCTGCCAGCCGCCCTGCGGTGCGGGACGGTCGACGAGCTCCAGGCGGACGCCGTGCGCGCGCAGCAACTGGCGCATGGACGGCTCCAGTTCGCTGTCGCCGACCAGGACCACGGGGTGGCCGAGCGCCTGTCCGGCGAAGGCGAGCCCGATGCCGAGCGTGCCGGAGGTGGACTCCACCACCGGGGCGCCGGGGCGCAGTTCGCCGCGTTCGCGCGCGCCGAGCAGCATCGACACGGCGGCCCGCGCCTTCATGCCGCCGGCCGCGAGCCCTTCGAGCTTGGCCCAGAACCCGGGGTGGGCGTGCGGCAGTCCGGCCGTGACGCGTACGACCGGGGTACGGCCGAGCAGGGCGAGCAACTCCCGCTGCGCGGTGGGACGCAGAGCCGTCGCGGTCATCGCTCACCCCCGGAACAGCGGTAGCGGTGGACGACGCCGGGGCCGCCGTCGAGCCAGAAGAAGGGGTACGGCTCCGCGCACACCGCGGTGACCCCGTGCCCCAGGAAGCGGGGCAGCACGGCGCTGCCGGTCTGCGCGAACAGCACCATTTGCTTGCCGTGCCGCAGGACGTGCGCGCGCAGCGGTTCGAAGGTGCCGTTGCCCAGGGTCATCCCGGAGACCAGCAGCGCGTCGCAGCGCCCGGCGGCGGCGAGTGCGTCGGCGACTACCGGCTCGCCCCATTCCGTTACCCCGCCCTTGAGGTCGCACGGCACATAGCCGAGGCCGCGCGAACGCAGTGCCTCCAGCAAGGAGTTGACGACTCCGACGACCAGCACCGTGGCGCCGCCCGGCAGGTCCAGCAGCTCCACCACGGCTCGCGCCCGCGCCCGGGACTTCTCCAGCGACGAGCCGGCGGGCAGGGGGACGGGGTCTGCCCCGTGCTGCGGGGTGTGCGGGGCGATGTGCATCAGGTAGGCGTCGAGGGCGGCCACCCGCACCGCGGGCAGCGGATGGCCGAGAAGCCGTGCCACATCGGCGCCCGCACAGTCGTCGAGGGTGCTGTCGGGCAGTACGCCGGGTTCGACCGCGCACGAGCCGACGGCCTCGGCGAGCCGCAGGCTGAGCACCTCGTTGCGGTAGCCGGTGCCGCGCCCGTCGTGCCGTACGGCCTGCCGGGTGGTGAAGGCGACGGCGATGCGCAGCGTGCGCGGATCGGGCCCGAGGGCGCCCGCACGGACGTCGTCGACGAGATCGTCGTACGTCCGGGAGGCCGTCGTCGGCCGGGCGCTGACGGGGGTCATCGGATCACCAGCCCGGCGCGCAGAGCCGCCAGCAGCCGCTCGACACGGTCGCGGGCGCCGGGGCCGTCGGGGTCGCCCACCATGACGTGGCCGAGGTACTCGTTGTTGCTGCCGGCCGCCTTCACGGCCGTGCCGGGTTCGGCGAGCGACACCTCCAGCACGTCCGGTTCGTCGGCGAGCCGACGGGCGTCGAGGGCTACGAGGGTGCCGGGGCGGTCCGGGACGAGGAAGCCGATGGCGGCGCTGCGCAGCCCGGTGCCGGTGCGCCTGAGGTCGGGCCTGCGGCCGAGGGCGACGTCGACGCAGGCGGCGGCGAGGTCGATGCCGGTGACATGGCGGACGAGCTCGGTGATGCGGTTGCCGGCGGGCCGGGGGTTGACCTCGACGACACGCGGTCCGGCGGAGGTCAGCTTGATCTCCGTGTGCGCGACGACGGCGTCCGTCAGGCCGAGCGCCTTGAGCGCGCCGAGCGTGGTCTGCTCCGCGGCCTCGATGTCGCCGGGCGGCAGGGCGGCGGGGAACATGTGGCCGGTCTCGATGAAGGCGGGCGCGCCGCCGACGCTCTTGTCGGTGACGCCGACCATGTGCACCGCGCCCGCGTACGACACGGTCTCGACGCTGACCTCGGGGCCGTCGAGGAGCTCTTCGAGGAGGACGGCCGGGGTGCGCCGCTGCCCTCGGGCGTTGACCGGGAAGTCGGCCAACGTGCGGTGGAGTTCGGCGAGTTCGGCCTCGTGCTCGATGCGCCGGACGTACATGCCCGCGCACAGGTCGACCGGCTTGGCGACGAGCGGGTAGCCGATCTCGCCGGCGGCGCGCGCGAGGTCGGCCCACTCCTCGTGCACGGCGAAGCGCGGTCCGGGAAGGCCCGCGTCGGCGAGGACGCGGCGGGTGGCGTCCTTGCGGCAGGCGTTCTCCACAGCCTCGGGCGCGGGACCGGGCAGGCCGAGGTGCCCGGCGATGCGGGCCACCGTCGGCAGGTAGTAGTCGCAGGAGGTGATCACCCCGTCGAAGCCCAGCACCGAGTGCAGCCGCGCCACCTCGGGCAGCAGGGCGTCGGTGTCGTTGGTGTCGGCGGTGAGCACGTTGCGGGCGCCGAGCAGCGGATGCGCGGCCCCCTCGGGCGCCGAGCGCAGGTAGTGGTGCAGGTCACGGGTGAGGAAGGTGAACTCGTGCCCGCCCTCGCGGATGGCGCGTGGCAGCAGCCTGCTCATCGATCCGACCCAGCTCTCGACCACCAGCAGATGAGCCACAACTCCCCTTTTCGTGCCATGAGTTCAGATGTCGGGGCAGCCCGGGGCGGCCCTCGGCGGGAGGGGGCCGGACTTGACGCGCACACGTTATCGATAATCATTTTCATTTGCCACCCCGTTCTTACCCGCCCCCGAGACTCGGAGCGACCTTGTCCGTCCTGCCCCGCCCCACCGCCGTGCTGGGTGCCCTCGTGGCCGCGGCCGCCCTGCTGCCCGCGGCCACCCCCGCCCGCGCAGCGACCGCCCTAGCCTTCGGCGCCTGCCCCGGCTCCGTACCGAAGCCGCCCGCCCCCGACCGCGTGGAGTGCGGGCGCCTCACCGTCCCGCTCGACCGCCGGCGCCCGTCCGGCCCTCGCATCGAGATCGCCGTCTCCCGCGTCCCCGCCTCCGGCACCCCTGCCGAGCGGCGCGGCATCCTGCTGGTGAACCCGGGCGGCCCGGGCGGATCAGGCCTGCCCTACGCGGTGACCAAGCGCGCCAAGCTCCCCGCGAGCGTGCGGCGTTCGTACGACGTCATCGGCTTCGACCCGCGCGGCGTCGGCGGCAGCGCGCCCGTCGACTGCGGCGCGATGGGCGGCCTGTTCGCCGCACCCGGCGCGGACCCGGTGCCGGTGGGCCCACGCGCCGAGCGAGCCCACCTCGCGTCGCAGCGGCGCATGGCCGACGACTGCGCGACGGGCGCGGGCACACAGGCGCTGCCGTATCTGTCGACCGAGCAGACCGCGTACGACATGGACGCGATCCGCGCCGCGCTGGGCGAGCCGCGCACGAGCTTCCTCGGTGTCTCGTACGGCAGTTACCTGGGCGCGGCCTACGCCGCGCACTTCCCGCACCGGGTGGACCGCATGGTGCTGGACAGCGTGGTCGGGCCCTGGGACTGGCACGACTTCGACGTGATCCAGAGCCGGGCGCTGCTGCGCGCCCGCGACACGTTCTTCGGCTGGACCGCCGCACATGCGGACCGCTTCGGCCTGGGCGACGACACGGCCGCCGTACGGCACTCGTACCTGCGCGTACGCCAAGGACTCGCCGCCCGCCCGGTGAGCGGCTTCGGCCCGGCGGAGTTCGACCGGGCCGTCTACCGCGCCCTCGGCCGCACCGAACGCTGGACCGGACTGGCCGACGCGTTGCGCGCCCGTCTGACGGACGGCACCGTGGACGGCCTGCGCCCGGCCGCCGCCTTCGACGGCCCGGAGTCACGCAACTACGAGGCGGCCAACCGGATCGTGAAGTGCGCGGACGGTCCGGGGCCCACCCCGCGCGAGATCGTGGCTGACATCCGGCGCCTTAGGCGTCTCGACCCGCAGCCGGTGCTGACCGGCCTGGAGGCCACGACCTGCGCGTACTGGCAGCACCGCCCCGACCGCCGTACGCCGCTGGGCAGTTGGGCCGCCCCGCCGGCCGTGCTGGTGGCCTCCGCGCACGACCCGGTGACCCCGATCCGGGGCGCGCGTGAACTGCGGGAACTGCTGCCGGGCTCGCGTCTGGTCACCCTGGAGAACGACTACTCGCACGGCGTGTTCGCCAGCCGGGGGAATGGGTGCGTGGACGGGACGGTGGCGGCTTATCTCGTCGACGGGGTGGTGCCGGCAGCCGACGTGCGATGCGGCGGGCCGGGGCTGCCGGGGGCACGGTGACTCCTTCAGCCCGTCTGGCGCTTGAGGACGAGGCCCGTTCAGGGCCGAAGCGGGGGTCTGGGGGCCGCAGGCCCCCAGAGGCGCCCGCCACGCACACTCGCCGGAGCCCGGAAGTCGCGGCGCCCCTCAGCGGCAGCGTCACGGCAGTGGCTGCTCCGTCCAGATGACCTTGCCGTCGGTTGTGTAGCGCGTGCCCCAGCGCTCGGTGAGCTGGGCGACGAGGAACAGGCCGCGGCCGCCCTCGTCGGTGCTCTGGGCGCGGCGCAGCCGGGGTGAGGTGCCGCTGCCGTCGGAGACCTCGCAGATCAGGGCGCGGTCGCGGAGCAGACGGAGCTGGACCGGTCCGGTGGCGTGCCGGATGGCGTTGGTGACCAGTTCGCTGGCGATCAGCTCGGTGGTGAAGGTCAGTTCGTCGAGGCCCCACTCGGCGAGCTGGGCGGTGACCGCCGCGCGGGAGCGGGAGACGACCGCCGGGTCGCTGGGCAGGTCCCACTGGGCCACGCGGTCGGCGCCCAGCGTGTGCGTGCGGGCGACGAGCAGCGCCACGTCGTCGCCGGGACGGGCCGGGAGCAGGGCGTCGAGGACGGCCTCGCAGGTCTCCTCGGGCGAGCGGTCGGCACCGGCCAGCACGGCGCGGAGTCTGTCGAGGCCCGCGTCGATGTCACGGTGCCGGTCCTCGACCAGGCCGTCGGTGTAGAGCACCAGCCGGCTGCCCTCGGCCAGCTCCAGTTCGACCGTCTCGAAGGGCTCGCCGCCAAGGCCTAGGGGCGGGCAGGCGGGAAGGTCGACGAACTCGACGCTGCCGTCGGGGGCGACGACCGCGGGCAAGGGGTGCCCGGCGCGGGTGAGGGTGCAGCGCCGGGACACCGGATCGTAGACGGCGTACAGACAGGTGGCTCCGACGATGCCGGAGTCGGGACTGTTCTCCGCCGCCCAGCCCTCGCCCCGGTCGAGCCGGCCGACCAGGTCGTCGAGGTGGGTGAGGAGGTCGTCGGGCGACAGGTCCAGGGAGCAGAAGTTGTGGACGGCCGTGCGCAGCCGGCCCATCGTGGCGGCGGCGTGCAGACCGTGCCCGACCACGTCGCCGACGACGAGCGCGACGCGGGCTCCGGACAGCGGGATGACGTCGAACCAGTCGCCGCCTACGCCGGCCTGCGCGGGCAGATAGCGGTAGGCGACCTCGACCGCGCTCTGCTCGGAACGGCCTCTTGGCAGCAGGCTGCGCTGGAGGGCGAGGGCGGTGTCGTGCTCGCGGGTGTAGCGGCGGGCGTTGTCGATGCAGATCGCCGCGCGGCCGACCAGCTCCTGGGCGAGCGACAGGTCGTCGTCCTCGAAGGAGGCAGGTTGCAGCGAACGGTAGAAGCTGACCACGCCGAGGGTCGTGCCGCGGGCCCGCAGCGGCACGGTGATCAGGGAGTGGATGCCCGCCTCGAGCACCGGTACCAGCCGCTCCGGGTCCTGCGCGATCCACCCGTCCGCCTCCGTCAGGACCGGTTCGACGACGGACTGCCTGGTCTCCAGGGAGCGGGCCTGCGGCGTGGACGGGACGTACTCCACGGTGTCCCCCACGTCGTACAGGTTGTGCGGCTGCTTGCGTACGGCACTGATGGCCACCCGGCGCAGCGCGGTACGGCCGCCGAGGGCCTCCGGTTCCTCGCCGCGCAGCACCGAGTCGGGCAGGTCGACCGCGACGAAGTCGGCGAACCGGGGGACGGTCACCTCGGCGAGTTCCTCCGCGGTGCGGGTGACGTCCAAGGTGGTGCCGATCCGCACGCTCGCGTCGTGCAGCAGCTCCAGCCGCCGCCGCGCGAGGACGGCCAGCCGCCCGACCCCGGGCTCCCCGACGAGGAGCAACCAGCCGTCGGCGCCCGCAGCTTCACCGTCCGGGGTGGTGGTGGGTGGGGTGCGCGTGGTGGGTGGGGCTGAGGGGACTTGTGGGGCTGGCGAGGAAGGGGCGGAGGCGGCGGACGACACCGAGTGGGTGCTGGCCGGCCGGGGCGGCCGGGCTGGTGCCGACGGCGACGCGGGCGCCGTGAGCGGGGGCGACGGGACCGTGCGCTGCGGGGCCGTGCCGACCGGACCCGCCACCGCTGATCCGACGGGACCCTGCGCGGGCGCCCCGGCCGGCGGCTGCACCGCCGAACCGACCGGCCGCTCCGCCGATCCAACCGAACCCCGCGCGGGCGACCCGACCGGCCGCTGCACCGCCGAACCGACCGGACCCCGCACGGGCGACCCGACCGGCCTCTCCACCGCCGAACCGACCGGACCCTGCGCGGGAGATCCGACAGGCCGCTGCACCGCCGAACCGACCGGACCCCGCGCTGTCGCGGCTGTCGCAGTGCCCGCCTCCCGCGGGGCCATGTCGAGATGGCTCAGGCGTGGGCCGCCGAGGACGCGGGCCTCGACGGCGACGCCGGCCTCCCCCGCCGCGCCCGTGACCTGGCGGCGCAGCAGCGTCGCGGTGCGGCCGCTGGGCAGGGTGACCTCGTCGAGGGTGCGGTGCGGCGAGGCGAGGAGTTCCTCGGCCTTGGCGCGCAGCACGGCCATGTCGATCCGGCCGAGCGCCCCGCCGTCCAGGCCCGGCCGCAGCTCATCGGGCTGCTTGGGCCAGCCCCGCACATGGCCGTCGGCCCGCCGGTACGCGGCGAGGAGCGCGCGCTCGCGGCGGCCGGCCTGTTCCAGCAGCCGGGCCTCGATGCTCCGGGCGGCCTCGCGGACCATCCGCACCATGGCCGGGTCGCCCTGGTCACGCAGACACGTGATGTCGAGGACGGCCTCGATGCGTCCGCTGAGCGGGTCCCGGACGGGGGCGCCCGCACAGGCGAAAGGCTGGAGGCAGTCGGCGAAGTGCTCCCGGCCGGCGACGTAGACGGGGCCGCGCTCGGCGATCGCCGTGCCGACGCCGTTGGTGCCGACGATTGACTCTGAGGCGTCGAACCCGGGGGCGAACCGCACCGCGTCGAGGCGATCGCGCAGTTGCCGGTCACCGCCGAGCCGCTCGACCATGCGGCCCTGTCCGTCGCACAGCGCGATCGTCATGCTCACATCGGCGAAAGAGCTGGTCAGATCGGCCAGCACCGGGTCGGCGGCGTGCCGGAACCGGTCGTCCAGTGCGACGTCCTCGGTGTAGCGGACCAGCAGCCGGTGCGGCTCGAGACCGACGGAGCGGCAGCGCTTCCAGGAGTCGAGCACCGAGTCCCGCACGTCCGACTCGACCAGTGAGCCGGCGAGGAATCGTTCGTGGGCATCGACGAGACCGCCGATGTCGTCCCAGGAGACGGACAACGGGACCACTTCCTCACCCGAAGCCGGCCCGGCCGCGCATCTCTGCTCGACTCGCGACCCGGGGGCTTCGCCAAGCGCTATCACCCTAATCCTTCCGTGACGGGCATCACAATTGCTCGCCCGGGTCTCGAAGGCGGCGACGGGCGGGCGGAGGGCGTTGTCAGTGGTGGCAGGCAGGATGACGGGCATGACAACACCAGTTGCGCAGATCGTGGACGCCGCCGGCTACGCGCGGGCCGTGGAGGACGTCGTGAAGGCCGCGGCCGCCTACTACACGGACGGCACGTCGCCGCTGGACGACGACGCCTACGACCGGCTGATGCGCGGGATCGCCGCGTGGGAGGCCGATCATCCCGATCAGGTGCTGCCCGACTCGCCGAGCGGGAAGGTCGCCGGCGGCGCCGTCGAGGGCGACGTGCCGCACACGGTCGCGATGCTGAGCCTGGACAACGTGTTCTCGGCCGAGCAGTTCACGGCATGGACGGCCTCGCTGGCCCGCCGGATCGGGCACGAGGCGCAGAGATACAGCGTCGAGGCGAAGCTCGACGGGCTCGCGATAGCGGCCCGCTACACACAGGGGCGGCTGACGCGGCTGATCACCCGCGGCGACGGGACGGCCGGGGAGGACGTCTCGCACGCGATGAGCACCATAGAGGGCCTGCCCGAGACCCTCGCCGAGCCGGTCACGGTGGAGGTGCGCGGCGAAGTCCTCATGACGGCTGCGCAGTTCGAGCACGCCAACGAGGTGCGCACCGCGCACGGCGGGCAGCCGTTCGCCAACCCCCGCAACGCCGCCGCGGGCACCCTGCGGGCCAAGGACCGCGCCTACACGGTCCCGATGACGTTCTTCGGGTACGGCCTGCTCGCTCTGCCCGACACCGACGAGGCTCTGGCCGCACGGCTGGACGGCCTCGCACACAGCGAGCTCATGGCCCTGGCCGGGCAACTGGGCGTGCACACCACCGCCCCCACGAAGGTGCCCGGCGTCACCGCCGCCACCACGGACGAGGTCCTGGCCCGGGTGCAGGACATCGCCGCGCTGCGCGCCGAGCTGCCGTTCGGGATCGACGGAATCGTCATCAAGGCCGACCTCGCCGCAGACCAGCGGGCCGCCGGATCCGGTTCGCGGGCCCCGCGCTGGGCGATCGCCTACAAGCTGCCGGCCGTGGAGAAGATCACCCGGCTCGTGGACGTGGAGTGGAATGTGGGGCGCACCGGCATCATCGCCCCTCGCGGCGTCCTGGAGCCGGTCGAGATCGACGGCTCCACCATCACCTACGCCACGCTCCACAACCCGTCCGACATCACCCGGCGCGACCTGCGGCTGGGCGACCAGGTGATGGTCCACCGCGCCGGCGATGTCATCCCGCGCATCGAAGCCCCGGTCGCCCACCTGCGTACCGGCGACGAGCAGCCGATCGTCTTCCCCGAAGCGTGCCCGCGCTGCGGCTCGGCCATCGACACCGGCCAGGAACGCTGGCGGTGCGAGCAGGGACGCAACTGCCACCTGGTCGCCTCCCTCTCCTACGCCGCCGGCCGCGACCAGCTCGACATCGAGGGCCTGGGCGCCACCCGGGTCGTGCAGCTCGTCGAGGCCGGCCTGGTCGCCGATCTCGCCGACCTGTTCACCCTGACCCGCGACCAGCTCCTCGGGCTGGAACGGATGGGCGAGACCAGCACCGACAACCTGCTGACCGCCCTCGCCACGGCCAGGACCCGCCCGCTGTCACGGGTGCTGTGCGCCCTCGGGGTCCGCGGCACGGGCCGCTCCATGTCCCGCCGTATCGCCCGGCACTTCGCCACCATGGACAACATCCGAGCCGCCGACGCCGAGCAGTTGCAGCAGGTCGAGGGCATCGGAGCCGAGAAGGCACCTTCCATCGTCGCTGAACTCGCCGAACTCGCCGGGCTGATCGACAAACTCGCCGCCGCCGGGGTGAACATGACCGAGCCGGGCGCCACATTCGCGCCCGTGGACACCACCGACACCGCCGGCGATCCCGCCACGACCGACGTCCCGGCCGGCGGCCCCCTGTCCGGGATGACCGTGGTGGTCACCGGCGCCATGACCGGCCCGCTGGAGAAGCTCAGCCGCAATCAGGTGAACGAACTCATCGAACGGGCCGGCGGCCGCTCCTCCTCCAGCGTGTCCAGGAAGACCAGCCTCGTGGTCGCCGGAGAAGCCGCCGGATCCAAGCGCGCCAAGGCCGAGGACCTCGGCATCCGGCTCGCCACACCGGACGAGTTCGCGCTCCTCGTCGCCGACTTTCTCGACTGATCGCCGGCGGGCGGGGCATGCGGGCGCCGACCTGCGAGATTGTCATGGACGGGATGGTCGAGATCGGCATATCGTGCCTCGGCCGCACGTGGTTTCGCGGCCTGTGTCTCTTCTCTTCTCGCCCGTGGGGGGCTCATCAGCATGTCCGCTTCCAATGACCTGCGTCCGCGTCCGCAGTTGCCCTCGGGCAGACCGGGATCGTCCCTCGGCCTCCTGGTCACAACCGTGGCGGGACTCGCTCTGGTCGCCCTCTGTGATGTGTTCAGCCTTGTCGCCGGCTTTCGGCTCCGGGGGGTGACCGACGCGGACGGCGGCTTCCTCTCGGCTCCGCAGCAGGACCTGGAAGCCGCTGCCTCGCTGTACGAGACGGCCGGGAGATACCAGGTCATCGTGTACCTGCCGGCCGCGATCGTCTTCGTCGTCTGGTTCTTCCGGATGCGCCGCAACACGGGGCTCATGGCGCCGGACCGGTTCCGCAACGGGCCCGGCTGGGCCATCGGTGCCTGGCTCATTCCGCTGGTGAACCTCTGGATGCCGTACCGCGTCGCCGTCGAGATGTGGGGAGCCGCCACTCCGCTGCCGGCCGAGGGCGAGCGGTTCCGGGCCCGGATCTGGCCGGTGAACGTGTGGTGGGGCCTGTTCGTCCTCAGCGTCCTGTTCAACCGGTTCGCCGGGACGAAGTACAAGAACGCCGGGACGCTGGCGGAGACCCGGGACGCGGTGGTGCAGTACATGACGGCCGACGTGCTGCACATCGTCGCCGCCGCTGCCGCCATGTACTTCGCCATCCGGCTGACCACCATGCAGCGGCTCAAGGCGGCCGAGGGACCGTACGGGCCTGCGGTCGCCAAGGAGACGCCGGCCTGAAGCCGGGATCCCCACCGGCTGCGAACGCCCCGCCTCCGCAAAGCCGACCCCACCGATCCGCGCCATACTCGACCCCATGCGGTCACTACGGGGCCTCATCGGCCTCGCCGCCGGGCTGACGCTGGTGGTCGCCGTCGGCTGCACCGGGAGCGACGGCGGGGGCACCGCACCCACCCGCGCCCCCTCGACGTCGGCCCGGGCCGGAAGCGAACCCTCCACCGCGACGGCCCCCGCCTCCCCCGCCCCCGCCCCCGCCCCCGCCGACCCGGTCTCCCTCCCGGCGCTGATGCGGCGCGAGCACCACGGCTCGGACCTGCGCCTCGGTGCGGTGCGGGTCCGTACCGACGCCTACACGCAGTACGCCGTCACCTACCGGTCCAACGGTCTGACGATCTCGGGCGTCATGAACGTCCCCCGGGGCGAGGGTCCGTTCCCGGCCCTGGTCCTGGCGCACGGCTACATCGACCCGGCCGTCTACACCACCGGCCGCGGCATGCCCCGGGAGCAGGACGTCCTCGCCCGCAACGGCTACGTCGTCCTGCACACCGACTACCGCAACCACGCGGGCTCCGACGACGACCCCGACAACGACGTCAGCCTGCGGCTCGGCTACACCGAGGACGTCATCAACGCCGTACACGCACTGCGCTCCGCCGCCCGGCCGAGCGTCGACGACCGGCGGATCGGGCTGCTCGGGCGGTCGATGGGCGGCGGGGTCGTGTACAACACGCTGGTCGTGGCACCCGGGCTGGTCGACGCCGCCGTCGTATACGCGCCGGTCAGCTCCCACCCGGAGGAGAACATCGACCGGTTCCAGCGGCCCGAGGGCGACCCGCTGGTCGAGGAGATCGAGTCCGCGCACGGCACGCCCGAGGAGAACCCCGAGTTCTGGCGGCAGGTCTCGCCGGTCACCTATGCCGACCGGGTCACCGAGCCCCTGCTGATCCACCACGGCACCGCCGACGACACCTGCCCCCTGGCCTGGACGAGGGCGACGGTCGCCGCGTTCGAGGGAGCGGGCAAGGATGTGGAGCTGCGGACGTACCGGGGCGAGGGGCACACCTTCGGGCCGCGGTGGGCGGAGTCGATGGACGTCACGATGAACTTCTTCGACCGGCACCTGCGCTGATCGACCACAGGAGAACGGGGAGAGAACGGACATGCCACATGCCGCGGTGAACGGCGTCGAGCTCTACTACGAGATCGCCGGCGAGGGCGATCCGCTGGTCCTGGTCCACGGGTCCTGGGGCGACCACTACAACTGGGTGCCGGTGCTGAAGGACCTCACCCGGGACCACCGGGTGCTGATCTACGACCGTCGCGGACACAGCCGGAGCCAGTGCCCGCCGGGGCAGGGGTCACGGCGTGAGGACGAGAACGATCTGGCCGCGCTGATGGAGACCCTCGGCTTCGCCCCCGCCTTCGTCGCGGGCAACTCCTTCGGCGCGTCGACCGCGTTGGGGCTGGCCGGCCGGTGCCCCGAGCTCTTCAGGGGCGTCCTCGCGCACGAGCCGCCGCTGCTGGGCGTCGTGACCGACGATCCCGAGTCGGGGCCGTTGCTGGCCGAGGCCGAGCGGCACATGGCATCCGTCGTCGACCGACTGCGGGCGGGCGAAACGCTCGCGGGAGCGCGGCAGTTCGTGGAGGAGGTCGCGTTCGGCCCCGGGGAGTGGGAGCGGATGCCGGACCGGGTGCGGGAGACCTTCCGCGTCAACGCGCCCACGTTCGCGGACGAGCAGGGCGACCCGGAGTGGGCCGACCTCGACCTCGGCGGCCTCTCCGGCTACACCGGGCCGGCCCTGCTGACGAAGGGCAGCGAGAGCCCGCCGTGGTTCGCCACGATCGTCGGCCGGCTCTCCGGCGCGCTCCCGCGGGCGGCGACGTACACCTTCGAAGGCGCCGGCCATATCCCGCACGTCACCCATCCGACCGAGTACGCACGTCAGGTGGGCGCCCTGGTCGCCCTGGGCCGCCGGGCTCCGTGACGGCCGAACGGCAGGGGCCCTGCGCGCTGTTCGCGGGCGACTGTGACGGACGACGCACAGCGGGCGCCGAATTTTTTCCCGCGGCGGTGATTGTTTCGCGCGTTCCATCCGTACCTCCTGGAGACCAAGCCGCTCACGTCAGGAGGCACGATGCCCATCTCGCGCCGCATGGTAGGAACCGTCTTCGTGGGAGGCGCGCTCGTCCTCACCCTCTCCGCGCTCGCCTACCCGGCCATGCTGGGCGTGGAGACCACCTCCGCCAGCCAGGACCGCGTCATCGCCAACACGCAGTACGGGCCGCTGACCGAGGCCGACCGGGACTTCGTCGTCAAGGTCCGCGCCGCCGGGCTGTGGGAGCACCCGCTGGGCATGATGGCGATGCAGCGCGGGACCACCCCGGAGATGAAGGAGGCGGGCCAGCACCTGGTCGTCGGACATGCCCGGCTCGATCTCGCCTGCCGCAAGCTCGCATCCGAGCTGAACATCACGCTGCCCAACCAGGCCAGCCCGCAGCAGCAGCAGTTCGTGGCGACGGTGGACTCCAAGACGGGCAAGGAGTTCGACGCCACGGGTGTCGCGATCATGCGGGTGACGCACGGGCAGATCTTCCCGGTGATCGCGAAGATCCGGGGCACCACGCAGAACTCGATGGTCCGTCAGCTTGCGGACCTGGCGAACGACACCGTGCTCGACCACATGACCATCCTGGAGAAGACGGGCATGGTGAACTTCGACGCGAACAACTTCCAGCAGACCACCCCGCCGAAGCTCCCCAAGGACCAGATGACCCCGCCCGCGCCCCAGCCGGGCGCGCCGGTCCTCACGCTCGCCATCCCCAAGGGCCTGGAAGACCTGAACACCGCGTCCCCGTCGGCGCTGCCGAGCGCGGATGTCAAGTGACCGTCGGGTGACGGTGGACTGAGCAGGGCCCCGGAGTCGCTCCGGGGCCCTGAACGCAGCTCATCGCGTCCGCTTCAACCCGTCTTCCACCCCCACGGCGTGTCCAGCCGCTCCCACTCGGCGGCCCACTGGTCCAGGCGGCGCCGCTCGATCCCGAGCCGAACCACCCAGGCGGACCCCAGCACGAGGCCCGCGGTGCCCGCCCCGGCCAGGAAACCTCCGGCGACCGCGTGCAGCAGCATCTCGGTCTGCGACAGCGGCTCCTTGGGCAGGACCCCGCTGCGGTCCGTCCATACGTCGACCTTGCCGCCCGCCTTCGTGTGCGGCGGCACCCGCGCCTCGTCCGTGCGCGTCGAGCCGTTCGGGTCGGTCCAGCGGACGGGGGCCCACACCAGATGGTCGCTCGTCACCCGCGCCGGCCCCGGATCCTCCGCGTCCTTCACCAGGACTGCCGTCACCTTGTGGCTCTGGGCCCGCTGGTGCTCCGCCGAGCGCACGACCGCGTCCGCCGCCGCCAGGCCCCCGAAGACGGCGCCGACCAGCGCGAGCAGCCATCCGCACAGAACGACCCAGGCCTCGATGACGTCGCTTCGCCGCCGCAGCGGATTGCGCCGCCACCGCCACAGCCGCACCTTCGTGCACTCCGACACAGCCATGCCGACACCCCCTTGAGCACCGACAGCACCTTTCCAGTGTGCGCCTGTCGGCACGGATCTGCGTGCGGTGCAGCAGACCATCGACCGCATCGACCTCGACGCGATCGAGCGGGCCGCGCTGGCGGCGGCGCGGGCCCGCCGGATCGATGTGTACGGGGTCGGCGGCAGCGGGCCCGTGGCGCAGGAGACCGAGACCCGCCTGTTCCGGATCGGCTGCGCGGTGCGCGGCTGGACCGAGGTGCACGCGGCCGCCACCTCGGCCGCCCTGCTCACCCCGGCGGACGTGGCCGTCGGTATCTCGCACTCCGGGGCCACCCGGGAGACCGTCGAGCCGCTGGAGCTGGCCAAGGAGCGCGGCGCCACGACCGTGGCGATCACCTCGGACCCACGCTCGGCGCTCGCCAGGGCCGCCGACATCCGGCTGATCTCGACCGCCTCGGAGACCAACTTCCTCACCGGCACCGGCGGCCGGCACTCTGTCCTGGTGCTGATCGACTGTTTCTATGTCCGGGTCGCCCAGCTCTCCTACCAGCGCGCGAGCGCCTCGCTGGCGCTGACGGACCACATCGCCTCGCAGCACTCGGTGAAGTCCCGGCGCACGCGCTGAGCGCACCCTTCCGACGGGCGGCGCGTGCGCGCTGCCCCGTGCGGTCGGCCCCCTCTGACGAGCAACTCGGACGCCGTGACTCCTGTCCTGTCGGTGGCGCGTGCGCGTTCCCCGTGCGCGGCAGTGCGTTCAGATGGCGAGCCGGGCGAGAGCCACCGCGCCCCGGCAGCCGTCCGTCACCCGGTCGAGCGTGAGCCCCAGGGGCCGGAGCCGGGCCGTGAGGGGGGCGGTCAGTGGGCCGTCCGGGCCGAGGAGGCCGCCGGTCACGACGATCCGTTCGCCGGGGCGCGGGGCGAGTGCGCGGACGGTGTCGGTGAGGTGGTCGGCGGCCGTGGCGAGGATCCCGTCGGCGACCGTGTCCTGGTGCCGGGCCGCTTCGGCTGCCAGCGGTGCGAGTTCGGCCAGTCGCATCGGCGGGCGGTCCATGACGGTGGGGAGCACGTGCTCGCGGTAGGCCTCGCGCCGGGCCCGGGTCCAGGACGCCACGTCGTACGGGCCCGGGGCGTCCGGCGGCAGGACGTCCTCCGGGACGCCCAACGCCCGCCCGACGGACGCGCCGAGCGCAGTGGGCCCGCCCCGCCCGTCCGCCATGCGCAGCGCCACTCGTACCGCCTCGCGCCCGATCCAGAAGCCGCCACCGTCGTCGCCGAGCAGCCAGCCGTCGCCGCCGGCGGTCTCGATGCAGGCGCGCCCGTCGATGCGCACCGCCACCGCGCCGGTGCCGGCCACCAGTGCGAGTCCGTCGGCGGGATGGCCGGGCGCCGAGGCGAACACGGCCTCCATGTCACTGTGGATCTCGACCACGCCGGCGCCGATGCCCAGATGGCTCAGCGCCACGGTGAGCGCGGCGTACGCCCGGACCCGTCCCGCCTCGTCCGGCGCGGTGCGCGAGGCGCCGGCGAACCCGCCCGCCACGGCCACCACTTGGCCGCGCAGCTCCCTGGGCACGGCTAGGCCGATGGCCTCGGCGAGGTGCTCGGTGAGCTGGTGCCCGGGAACGGTCAGGGCGTTGCCGGGCCCGGAGACGCCCTCGCCTTCGGGATCACCGTCGCCCGCGGGCGCCAGGACGGCGCGCGTGCGGGTGCCGCCGGCGTCCAGGCCGACGACGTAGGCCGGTGCCCGGTCTGGCGAGCTCTGGTCCAAATCACTATTCATTGACGCCCATGGTGGTTGTTACATTCGAGTACGTTCACGACGAACGGACGAACGGACGAACAAGGCCAAGCCCCGCACAGGAGCAAAGCCCCGGACCGCGGGCGGGCCCGGCCCGAGGAGGATCCCATCCATTCCCTCCGCTTCGGCGTCAACCACACACCCCGCCACGGCTGGTTCACTCCTGGCACGACTTCGCCCCGGCACGCGCGCGTGTAAACCCGGCGCCCCGGAGCCGCACACCCCGGCCGCCTCTCCGACCCGCTCGTGCGCCGGCACTCCGCTCCGCAGCGCGTCGTCGCTCATCCGCCGACGCCCCGTCGGTTCCCGGACACCGTCACTTCACGCCGGGCGGGCACGTTGCCGTCGTCCCCTCCTGCCCTTGCCCTCTAGCCCTCCTGCCCTCGCCCTCTAGCCGTCCGCTCGCGTCCGCGCGGGTGCGACGCGGAAGGACGACCGCGCCGTGTCCTCCTCGCTCCCGCTCAGCGATCTCCCCGGACCGCTGCCCGCCTGCCCCGCCCCCGCCATCTCCGCGGCCCCGACTTTCCCGACCGTCCCCACGGTCCCGACTTTCCCGGCCGTACTCGCGGCCCCAGCTCTCCCCGCCGTCCCCGCGGCCCCGGCCCTCCCCGCAGTCCCCGCTGCCGCCGTACCCTCCGCCCCAGCCCTCCCCACCGTCTCCGCGGCCCCAACTCTCCCGACCGTCTCCGCGGCCCCGGCCCTCCCCACCGCCCCCGCAGCCCCCGCCCGCTCCCTCCTCACCCCCGCGCGCCTCGCCCGCCACGTGCTGACGCTGCTTCCGCTCCTGTTGATCGGGGCGTGGGCGGCGGCCGACTGGCGCACCGTTCGTGACGGCGTCGCCCGGCTCGCCTCCGCCGACCCCTGGTGGCTGCTGGCCGGCCTCTTCTTCACCTGCATGGGGTGGGTGGTCGCCGCGCTGGTGCGCCAAGGGGCGATACCGGACCGGCTGCCGCCGGGCCTGCTGCTGGCGTCGCAGTTCGCGGCCGGCGCCGCCAACCACGTCCTGCCGGCGTCCATCGGCGCCCACGCCGTCACCCTGCGTTTCCTCCAGAGCCAGGGCATACCCCTGGCCCGGGGAACCGCGTCACTCGCCCTGTACTCGCTGGCCAAGCCGGTCGCGAAGACGGTCGTGCTGCTCGGCTTCCTCATAGCCTTCCCCGAGCTGCTGCACCTGGGCGAGCTCATCCCGGACCGGCGGACCCTGGCCCTGGTGGCCGCGGGCGTGGTGGCGGCCCTCGTCACGACGGCCGTACTCATGACGACGGTACGAGCGCTGCGCCGCCCCCTCCTCGGCTTCGTACGCACCGCCCTGACCGACGCCCGCATCCTGCACACCCGGCCCAGCCGCGTCCTCGCGCTCTGGGGCGGCGCGGCGGCCACCCCGCTGCTGCAGGCGAGCGTGATCGCCTCGGTCGGCTTCGCGCTCGGTCTGCCGCTGTCCTGGACGCAGGTGACCCTGGCCCTCCTCCTGGCGAGCACGGCCGTCGGAGCCGTACCCGCACCCGGCGGAATCGGCCCCGTGGACGCGGCCCTGGTGTTCACGATGGTCACCTTCGGCGCCCCGATGGGCCTGGCCGCGGCGACCGTCATCGGCTTCCGCGTCCTGACGGTCTGGGTCCCGCTGCTGCCCGGTGCGCTGGTGCTCTCGATCATGGTCCAGCGCAAGATCCTCTGACCGGGAAGGGACCAAGGACGCGCCGCTACTCCCGCCCGATCCGCACCACGGCCACCGTGATGTTGTCGGGCCCGCCGGCCTCGATCGCGGCCTTCCACAGCTCGAAGGCCGCACGGCCGTCGTCGTGCTCGCCCAGGATCTCCTCCACGACGTCCGTGGTCACCGGGTCCGTGAGGCCGTCCGAGCAGATGAGATAGCGCTCGTCCGGTGCCGGGGTCTCGGACGTGACGTGGGGCTGGACGGCACGGTAGGCGGGCGAGCCGCCCAGGCACTGGGTGACCAGGGAGACGGTCCGGCCGGGCGGGTGCGGCGGATTGTCGTCGACGCTGACCTGGCGCAGCCCGTCGCCCCCGGCCGCGAAGACCTGGCTGTCGCCCACGTTGAACACCAGCACCGAGTCGGACTGCACGACGACACCGGCGACCGTCGTACCCATGGCGGTGAGCTCGGTCTCCTGGTCGCCGCCGGCCGCCTGGTAGACGGCGCGATTGCAGGCGTTCACGGCCTCGCGGACGGCGACCTCGCTGCTCAGGGCCGGCCCCAGCGCCGAGAGCTGCCGGGCGACCAGGGAACTGGCCACATCCCCGCCGGGATGCCCCCCGAGCCCGTCGGCGACGGCCACGACGAGGGGAGTCCCGAGCGGGAAGACCAGGGTCTGCGGATTCTCGGTCACAGTGCCGCACAGGGTCCACGGCCCGACGACGAGGCTGTCCTCGTTCCGCTCGCGCAGCAGTCCCGGATGGCTGATCGCACTCACAGCGACGTACGGCACGAGCCGCCACCGCCTTCCCGCACGGATCGCGACGCCGGGCCGGACCTCCGACCCGCCTTCCGGATTACGAGTCTAGGAACACCCGCATCACCCGTGCCAGCGCACCCGGACGTGCCACCGGCCGCGGACCGGCGGTCAGTCCTCGTCGGCGGTCAGTCCTCGTCCGCTGTCAGCCGCAGCGAGATGCTGTTGATGCAGTAGCGCTGGTCGGTCGGCGTCGCGTACCCCTCGCCCTCGAAGACGTGCCCGAGGTGGGACCCGCAGCGGGCGCACCGCACCTCGGTCCGCACCATCCCGTGCGAGCGGTCCTCGATGAGCTCGACCGCGTCGGTGTCCTTCGGGTCGTAGAAGGACGGCCAGCCGCAGTGCGACTCGAACTTGGTGGTGGACGTGAAGAGTTCGGCGCCGCAGGCGCGACAGGAGTAGACGCCCTTGGCCTTGGTGTTGGTGTACTCACCGGTGAAGGCGGGCTCCGTGGCGGCCTCGCGCAGGACGGCGTACTCGGCCGGGGTCAGCTCCGTGCGCCACTGCTCGTCCGGCTTCTCGACGTCGTACGACATGGGTGTGTGCCCCTCACTTCGACATGCGGTCCAGGATGAGCGGGCCGAGGTCGGTGACATCGCCCGCGCCCATGGTGAGAACGAGATCACCGGGCTTCGCCATTCCCGCGACGAGCGAGGGCACCTCGCTCTTGTCGGACACGGCCGTCACCTCGGCGCCCGCCGCCCGGGCCGCCTCGATGATCAGCTCGCTGGTGATGCCGGGGATCGGGTCCTCGCGGGCCGGGTAGATGTCCAGGACCAGCGAGGCGTCGGCCAGGGCGAGGGCGTCGCCCATCTCCTTGCCGAGCTCCTGGGTGCGGGAGAACAGGTGGGGCTGGTAGACGACCACGATCCGGGCGTCCCCTGCGGCGGCCCGCATCGCCTCCAGGTCGGCGGTCATCTCGGTCGGGTGGTGGGCGTAGGAGTCGATGACCTGGACGCCCGCGGCCTCGCCCTTGAGCTGGAGGCGCCGCTTCACACCGGTGTAGGCCGCGATCGCCGGGGCCAGCTCGGCGGCCGGGACGCCCAGCGCCGCGCCCGCCGCGAGGGCGGCGACCGCGTTCAGGGCGTAGTGGCGGCCCGGGACGGAGACCGCGAAGGTGAGTTCCTGGCCGTCCAGCAGGACGGTGACCTGGCTCTTCAGCCCCTGCGCCACGATGGACAGCACTCGTACGTCGGCGTCCTCGGCCTCGCCGTACGTCACCGTCCGCACGGTCCCGGACACCCGCCGGGCCAGCTCGCGCGCCCCGTCCTGGTCCGCCGAGATCACCAGCGTCCCACCCTCGACGATGCGGTCGGCGAACGTCACGAAGGACTCGTAGATCTCGTCCATCGACGCGTAGTTGGCGTGGTGGTCGAGCTCCACGTTCAGCACGATCGCGACCTCGGGCGCGTACTTGTGGAAGCTGCGGTCCGACTCGTCCGCCTCGGCGACGAAGATGTCGCCGTCGCCGTGCAGGGCGTTCGAGCCGGGGGCGTCCAGGTCGCCGCCGATGGCGTACGACGGCTTCAGGCCCAGCTCGGTCAGGGAGACCGCCAGCATCGACGTGGTGGTCGTCTTGCCGTGCGTGCCGGCGACGGCGATCGGGCGCAGGCCGCCCATCAGCGCGGCGAGCGCATCGGAGCGGTGCACCACCGGGATGCCCAGCTCGGCGGCGCGGGCCAGCTCCGGGTTGTCCTGCCGGATCGCCGACGACACCACGACACAACTGGCGTCGTCGGCGAGGTGCTCCGCCGCGTGCCCGATGTGCACGGTCGCGCCGAGCGCCCGCAGCGCCTCGGCGGTCGCCGACTCCCTGGCGTCGCTGCCGGCCACCGCGGCCCCGCGCTGCGCGAGGATCTTCGCGATCCCGGACATCCCGGCCCCGCCGATGCCGATGAAGTGCGGTCGGTCCATGGCGGTGGGAATGCCGGGTGCCATGCGTGTTCTCCCAGGATTGCGATACGACGGTGAGGCCCCAGCCTATTGGGTGAGGAGGCTCTCCCCGCGCATGGGACACCGGGACCGGTGCCCACCCAAGCGGCGCGGGGAACCGCGCGACCAGCCACCGACAACCGGCACCCGGCAATTCCCCCGGTCCCGCACGGCGCTCCCGGCGAGCCGCTACGCCTCGCTGTGCGAGAACAGCTTCAGCACCGGCACCCCCACCTTGTGCCGGGCCCTCGACGCCCAGTCCCGGTGGAAGAACTCCTCCACGTAGTGGGGATCGGTCAGCACGATCACCTCGTCCGCGCCGACCTCGTCCACCACGGCCCTGAGCGCGTCCAGCGGATGGTCCTCGAGGAGTCGCCCGTCCGCCTGTGCCCCGGCCGTGCGCAGCGCCGTGAGCGACACCTCCAGCGCCCGCTCCCCCATGCTCAGCGCTTCTTTCCCCTCGGGGGTCTCTCCCTCCCGGACCGCCTCGTCCAGCTCGCCGAGGGCGATGTCGTCGATGGCGCGCAGCAATCTGTCGGCCTGCTCGCCGCGCGGCTGGAGCAGCAGATGAAAGGCGACCTCCTCGTCACCGTGCAAAGTGGTGACGAACTCCACGTCGGCGGACGTCAGGGCCTTCTCGATCATCAAAACGCTTGTGAACACCGGGGCGCCCCTTCTGCGGAAACCATCCTGCCCCGCGCTCGCACGGGGACTGCGAGTTTTAGTGTGCCCGGCGGAAGCTAAACGGAACGGCCAATTCCGCCGTTTTCAGGATCACGGCATCGCATCCATAGAACCCATTTCCGGGTCGGCCTAACCTCAACTCCGCCGGTACCGGCTGAACAGGAAACCCTCCTCCTCCAGCAGGGACACCAGCTCGAACCGTTTCGGGACCGCCACCGATGGCCCGCCGGCGATGCGCTGGGCGTCGCCCGCGGTGAGCATCGGGGAGATCGTCAGACAGAGCTCGTCGAGCACGCCCGACGCCACGAGCTGGCCGAGCAGCCGCGGCCCTCCCTCGGTCAGCAGACGGGTGTACCCGAGTTCGGCCAGGGCCCGGACGGCACGGACGGGGTCCACGCCGACGCCGTCACCGGCGATCACCACCCGGGCGCCCGATTTCTCCGCCGCCGCCATCCGGTCGGGGGCCGCGGCGGCGCCGGTCAGGATCAGCGTGGGTACCGAGGGCGAGGTGAACAGCGGCAGGCCGAAGTCCAGGTCGAGGCTCGCGCTGATCACCGCGATGGCGGGCGCCGGCCCCTGCCCGGCCGCTTCACGCGCCTCGGCGAACTCCGCACGCGCGCGTGCGGGGCGGTACCCCTCCTGCCGTACCGTTTCGGCACCGACGATCACGACGTCCGCCAGCGCCCGCAGCGTGCCGAAGATCCGCATGTCGGCCGCGGTGGAGATGGGCTGCGACCGGCCGTCGTGCTGAGCGGCCCCGTCCAGCGTGGACACCATGTTGGCCCGCAGCCAGGGCTGCGGATCGCCGGGGCCGGGCTCCGGATAGGCGTAGGCGACAGCGAGCTCGGCGAGGCTCCACTCACGGTCGACGAGGTCGCCACCGGGAAGGCCGACGGCACCGCCACGAGCCCCGCCCCGGGGAACGCCGGCCTCCTGGGCGCCGGCACCCGCCGCGCCACCGGACCCGGCAGACCCGCCACCGGACCCCGCACCCGCACGGGCACCGCCACCGGTCATGCCGCCCGACCCGCCGCCGGGCGCCCCTCCGGGACCACCGGCCGCAGGCCCACCTCCGGCCGCTCCACCCCCGCCTTCCCCGGCCGAACCGCCGGAGGCCCTCGCTGCTGTTTCATCGGTCACAGGGAACAGGCGTCGCATGTCAAGGAGTGTGGCACGGCGCTTACCATGGTGACCCGTGTCGTCCTCCACAGCCGCGTCCAAGCCGAGCGCGATAGCCGAAGCGAGCCCGCTGTCCCTGTGCGCCCGTGAGCCGCACGTGCCGGCGGACCGCCTGGTCGCCGAGATGGTGCCGCCGCCCCGCTTCGACTCGGTCCGCTTCAGCACCTACATCCCGGACCCGAACCAGCCCAGCCAGACCGAGGCGGTCGGGGTCCTGGAGTCCTTCGCGGGCGGGCTCGGCGGGGCGCACGCGAGCGGCGCGGGCAAGGCCAAGCGCGGCTTCCTCGGATTCGGCCGGTCCAAGGCCCCCAAGACCCCGGCCGGGCCTCGCGGCGTCTACCTCGACGGCGGCTACGGCGTCGGCAAGACCCACCTGCTCGCCTCCCTCTGGCACGCCACCCCGGCCGAGCCGGCCCTGAAGGCGTTCGGCACGTTCGTCGAGCTGACCAACCTCGTGGGCGCCCTCGGTTTCCAGCAGACGGTGCAGACCCTCTCCGGTCACCGGCTGCTGTGCATCGACGAGTTCGAGCTCGACGACCCGGGCGACACCGTCCTCGTCTCCACCCTGCTCGGCAAGCTCGTCGACGCGGGCGTGGCGCTGGCCGCCACCTCCAACACGCTGCCCGGCAAGCTCGGCGAGGGCCGCTTCGCGTCGGCCGACTTCCTGCGTGAGATCCAGGGCCTCGCGGCCCACTTCCGCGCCCTGCGCATCGACGGCGAGGACTACCGCCACCGCGGTCTGCCCGAGGCGCCGGCGCCGTACTCCGACGAACAGGTGACGAAGGCGGCGTACGCCACCGAAGGCGCCTCGCTCGACGACTTCCCGCATCTGCTGGAGCACCTCGCCCGCGTCCACCCCAGTCGTTACGGTGCGTTGACCGATGGCCTGAAGGCCGTGTGCCTCACCGACGTGCAGCCGATTCCGGACCAGTCCACCGCGCTGCGGCTCGTCGTGCTCGCCGACCGGCTCTACGACCGTGAAGTCCCGGTCCTGGCCTCGGGGTTGCCCTTCGATCGGCTCTTCAGCGAGGAGATGCTGAAGGGCGGCTACCGCAAGAAGTACTTCCGCGCCATCTCGCGACTCACCGCCCTGGCGCGCGACGCCAAGGGCCTCGTCGCCGCCTGACGCCCCGCCATCCCTGAACTCCCCCTGGTCAAGGGGGAGTTCAAGCCATGCCACCCTGCCATTTCAGGCTCTCTTCAGGTTGAAACGTTAAGTTAACCCTGCAAACAACTTTGCCGGGCTAATGTGTTTCTTGACCAACGGTTGACCAAGCGTTGGCATGCATATGAGGTGTGGAGCGTCTGGAGGGAGGCGTATGTTCCGAGGTACGACGGCCCGGACCGTGGTTTCGATCCTCGCCGCTGTCCTGATCGCCCTCCAGTTCTTCGCACCCACCGCTTCCTTCGCACACGCGCATACGGTCAGTCAGGCCGAGGCCAAGGCCCTTCCCGGAATCAAACCCTCCGGGAAGGCGCTGCGCGACGAAACCCTCATGTCCCGCGAGTGCACACCGTCGGGTGATGGGGACCCGACCGGTCCACTGCGCACCCGGGACCGTTCACGCCTCGCCGACTGCGGGCCCACGACGCCCGACCGGCCCCTGCTCAGCCGGGACCCCGCCGCCGCGTACGCGCCCGCCATACCCGGCTCGGCGCATGACCGCACGTCGAGATCGTCGACGTCGCACACCCCGGCCGCGCTTCAGGTCTTCCGCTGCTGAGAAGCAGAGCAGTCCCCCCACCTCTGTCATGCAAACCCCGACGCGCCAACAGCGGCGCGCCAGGAGGAGTCACCACACATGCAGCCCCTCATCGACAACGCCCGCATGTTCGGACAGCGCCCTGAGGAGTTCGCCAGGCTCGCCGAAGGGCAGTCTCCGCAGGTCCTGTTCATCACCTGCTCCGATTCCCGGGTCGTCCCGGCCCTGATCACGGGCGCCCGCCCCGGCGAGCTCTTCGAGCTGCGCACCGCGGGCAACATCGTCCCGCCGTACGCCTCCGAGCACCCGACCAGCGAGGCGGCCACCATCGAGTACGCCGTGGAGGTCCTCGGCGTGCGCGACATCGTGGTCTGCGGCCACTCCCACTGCGGGGCCGTCGGCGCGCTGGTGCGCGGCGACGACCTGGACGCCGTGCCGGCCGTGCGCGACTGGCTCGCGAACGCCACCCCGCGCCCCACCGGTGCCGCCGAGGACCCGGAGGTCGCCGAGGGCGTCCAGGCCCATGTGCTGACGCAGTTGCTGCGGCTGCGCTCGTACCCGTTCATCGAGAAGAAGCTGAAGGAGCGTCAACTGGCCCTGCACGCCTGGTACTACGAGGTGCACAAGGGCGCCGTGCGCGCCCACAGCGCCGAGACCGACGCGTTCGAGGCGCTGTGATGGCCATGCTGACCAAGTTCCCTCACATACGGCAGGACTTCGCCGCCTCGCTGGTCGTCTTCCTGGTCGCGCTGCCGCTGTGCGTCGGCGTGGCCGTCGCCTCCGGAGTCCCGGCCGAGCTCGGGCTCGTCACCGGCATAGTCGGCGGCATCGTCACCGGGCTGATGCGCGGCAGCAGCCTCCAGGTCTCCGGGCCCGCCGCAGGTCTGACGGTGCTGGTCTACGAGGCCGTCCAGGAGTTCGGGCTGCCGGTCCTCGGTGTGCTGGTGCTCGCCACGGGCCTGCTCCAGCTCCTCATGGGCGCCCTGAAGCTGGGGCGCTGGTTCCGGGCCATCTCGGTCTCCGTGGTCGAGGGCATGCTGGCCGGTATCGGCCTGGTGCTCATCGCCGGCCAGCTCTACGCCGTCGCGGACACCAAGGCGCCCGCCTCGGGTCTGGAGAAGATAGCCGGGCTGCCCGGCGCGCTCGCCCGGGCAGCCGGGGACACCGAGGCGCTGGCCTCCATCGCACTGGGCGCCGGCACCATAGCCGTACTGGTGCTGTGGAAGCGCCTGCCGCGCCCGGTGCGCGCCGTTCCCGGCCCGCTGGCGGCCGTGGGTCTGGCCACACTGGTCACCGCGGTGTTCGCGCTGCCGGTCGCCACCGTCGAGGTCAAGGGCCTGCTGGGCTCCGTCCAGCCGCCGTCCCTGAGCGCGTTCGGCGAGCTCGCGAACGTCGGCGTGCTCGCCACGATCGTCGCCTTCACCCTCATCGCGTCCGCCGAGTCGCTGTTCAGCGCGGCGGCCGTGGACCGGCTGCACGACGGGCCGCGCACCGAGTACGACAAGGAGCTGATGGCGCAGGGCGCCGGCAACACGGTCTGCGGTGCGCTCGGCGCGCTGCCGATGACCGCGGTCATCGTGCGCAGCTCCGCCAACGTCCAGGCGGGCGCGAGGACCAAGGCGTCCCGGGTCATGCACGGCGTGTGGCTGCTGCTGTTCGCGGCGCTGCTGCCCGCCACGCTGGCCCTGATCCCGATCCCCGCGCTGGCCGGCATCCTGGTCCACGCCGGCTTCAAGCTGATCCCCTTCCGCGGGATCGTCTCCCTGTGGCGGGGCCACCGGGGCGAGGCGCTGATCCTCGTCGTCACCGCCCTGTCGATCGTCGCGGTGAACATGTTCGAGGGCGTGCTGATCGGTCTGGCCCTGTCGGTCGCCAAGACCGCCTGGGAGGCCTCGCACGTGAAGCTGGAGGTCATCGACAAGGGCGCGGGACCCATCCAGGCGTACCTGTCGGGCAACGCGACCTTCCTCAGGCTGCCGAAGATCCTCGACAGCCTGGAGGCCCTGCCGCAGGACCGCCCGGTGGAGCTGAACCTCTCCGGGCTGCACCACCTCGACCACGCCTGCCGTACGGCCCTGGAGAACTGGGCCGAGCGGCACAGTGCGGCGGGCACGGAACCGGTGCGGGTCACGGCGCCCTGACCGGCGTACCCCCACCGCGAGGCATGACCCCCGGTGAGGCATGACCCCTGGTCCGGGGCCGACCGTGGCCCCGGACCAGACAGCGGGCTTATCTTTACAGGGCATACCGTTACAGGAGCGTACGGAACGGACCTCTCGATGAGGAGGTCGTCATGGTCGAGGAAGTACTGGGCATCGTCGCGGGAGTGGCTGCCGCGGGAGCCGTGTACGTGGCGGCCGCGGCGCGGGTCGTCAAACAGTACGAGCGCGGGGTGGTCCTGCGGCTCGGGCGGCTCGCGGGAGAGGTACGGGCTCCCGGGTTCACGTTGATCGTTCCGATCGTGGACCGGCTGCACAAGGTCAACATGCAGATCGTCACGATGCCGGTGCCGGCCCAGGAGGGCATCACCCGCGACAACGTGACCGTGCGCGTGGACGCGGTCGTGTACTTCAAGGTGATCGAGCCCGCGAGCGCGCTGATCAAGGTCGAGGACTACAAGTACGCGGTCTCGCAGATGGCGCAGACGTCCCTGCGCTCGATCATCGGCAAGAGCGACCTGGACGACCTGCTCTCCAACCGCGAGAAGCTCAACCAGGGCCTGGAGCTGATGATCGACAGCCCGGCCATCGGCTGGGGCGTGCAGGTGGACCGCGTCGAGATCAAGGACGTGTCACTGCCGGAGTCGATGAAGCGCTCCATGGCGAGGCAGGCCGAGGCCGACCGTGAGCGGCGGGCCCGCATCATCAACGCGGACGCCGAACTGCAGGCGTCCAGGAAGCTGGCCGAGGCCGCCCATCAGATGGAGGACACCCCCTCCGCGCTCCAGTTGCGCCTCCTGCAGACGGTGATGGCGGTGGCCGCGGAGAAGAACTCCACGCTGGTCCTGCCCATCCCGGTGGAGCTGCTGCGCTTCCTGGAGAGGGGCGGCGAGGAGCACGAAGACAAGCCGACCCCGCGGCGCTATGCCGCTCCCGCCGTGGAGAGCTCCGCCGACAACGGCGACCAGTTGGCCGTCGAGCCCCCGGCCGAGCCGGCGATCGAGCCTCCGCCCGAGCGGGAGGTCGAGCGGACGATCGACGACATCATCGAGGACGCCTCCGACAAGTGACACGTGCTACGCGCGTGGTTCCAGAGGCCCGAGGCAGATGATAGACACAGCGGGGTCACAGTTCCTGTCCGCCAGCAGGAAGGCTGCCCCATGTCCGAAAACGCGCCCGTAGCCGCGTCCGACTCCACGACACGTCGTCAGCTTCTCGCCCGCACCGGAGCGTTGGGCGTCTCGATCGCCTTCGCGGGAAATGTCTCCGAACTCTTCGCGGGCACCGCCGCCGCACAGAACCTGGGCCACACCGGTTACGGCCCGCTCGTCCCCGACCCCGACGGTCTGCTCGATCTGCCGGAAGGTTTCCGCTACCGGGTCCTCTCCCGCGAGGGCGACCGGCTCCGCTCGGGCGAGGGCCCGGTCCCGTCCAACCACGACGGCATGACGGCCCTGCCCGGCAGGGGCGGTCGCGTCCATCTGGTCCGCAACCACGAGAACCGCGCCGACGGCAGGGTCCCCGTCCCCACGGTCGCGGGCCTCACGTACGACCCGGCCGGCAAGGGCGGCTGTACGGCCCTGACGCTCGACCGGCACGGCAACGTCCTGTCGGAGCGGGTCGCCATCGCCGGTACGGCCGTCAACTGCGCGGGCGGGCCCACCCCTTGGGGCACCTGGCTGACCTGCGAGGAGACCGAGGACCGGGCCGGCACCAACGGCTACACCAAGGACCACGGCTTCATCTTCGAGGTCGACCCGGCGAACCCGTACGCCTCAGGCGCGGTCCCGCTGACCGCGATGGGCCGCTTCCAGCACGAGGCGATCGCGGTGGACCCGGGGCGTGGCGTCGTCTACGAGACCGAGGACGCCTTCCTCAAGCCCTTCGGCCTCTTCTACCGCTTCCTGCCGCACCAGCCGCACGGCGGCCTGGGCACCCTGCGTGCGGGCGGCCGGCTCCAGGCGATGCGGGTGCCGGGTGTGCCCGACCTGTCGTCGATCCAGGAGCCGGGCGCGAGCTTCGAGAACATCGAGTGGGTCGACGTACCGGACCCGCTGGCCACCCGGACCCCCATCCGCCTCCAGGACTTCGGCCCGAAGGGCATCACGCACGCGCAGAAGCTGGAGGGTTGTTACTGGGGCGGTCGCAGCGTCTACTTCGTCTCCTCCTTCGCCCACAGCGCCGAGGGCTCGGCGGCCGACCACTACGGCCAGATCTGGCGCTACGACCCCACCGCCCGCCGGCTCACCCTGGTGATCGTCTTCGGCCCCGACACGGACGTGCGGCTGCCCGGCGAGTCCCCGGACAACATCTGTCTCGCTCCCAGCGGCGGCCTCATGGTCTGCGAGGACGGCAACGGCGCCCAGCACGTCTTCGGCGTGACACGGCACGGCGAGGTGTACGCGATGGCACGCAACGCCCAGAACCTCGGCACCCCCGAGGAGCCGGAGTGGGGCGAGTTCGCCGGGGTCACGTTCTCGCCGGACGGCCGGACGATGTACGTCAACTGCTACACACCGGGCACGACGTTCGCGGTGACCGGACCCTGGCGCAAGTGACGGCCGGATCACGGGACTCCCCGCGGAAGCCTCCCCTCCGCGGCGTCCTCTAACCTGTGCGGCATGAACGCACCGGGGGATGTCGTCGACGGCCGCTTCGAGCTGGTGGAACGGCTCGGCAGTGGAGGCATGGGCACCGTGTGGCGGGCTCGCGACACGGTGCTCGACCGCGAGGTCGCGCTCAAGGCGGTGCGGTCCGACGCGGACACGGTCGGCGTGGTGCGCGAGCGCGTGATGCGGGAGGCGCGGGCGCTTGCCCGGCTCAGCCACCCCAACGTGGTGACGGTCCATCAGATCGTCGCCGCGGAACCGCATCCGTGGATCGTCATGGAGCTGGTGCCGGGCGTCTCGCTGCAACAGCGGCTGGACGAGGGTCCGTTGACGCCCGCCGGGGCGGCCAGGCTCGGCCGGCAGGTACTCGCCGCCCTGCGGGCCGCGCACGCCGCGGGCATCCACCACCGGGACGTCAAGCCCGCCAACATCCTGCTGCGGCCCGACGGCAGCGCCGTCCTCACCGACTTCGGCATCGCCGTCCTCCAGGGCACGACGGGCCTCACGGCCACCGGTGAACTCGTCGGCTCGCCCGAGTACATGGCACCGGAGCGGATCCGGGGCCATGGCGACGACCCCGCCGCCGACCTCTGGTCGCTGGGCGTCGTGCTGTACGTCTGCGCCGAAGGCATCAGCCCGCTGCGCCGCCCGACCACCCTCGCCACCCTGGCCGCCGTGCTCGACGACCCGCTGCCTCCGCCGTCCCGCTCGGGCCCGCTGACGCCGGTGCTCGAAGCGCTGCTGGTCCGGGATCCGGCGGCCCGCCCGGACGCCGCGCAACTGGACGCGATGCTGGCGCAGGTGGAGTCGGGGGCGACGCCGTACTGGACCGCCCAGCCGACGATGACCGCGACCGCGCCGCACCCGATGCCGGCGCCCACCCCCACCCAGTTGGACACCCCGCGCCCCACGGTCCCGCAGCGAGCGGGCGGCACCCGGCGCCGCACGCCCCTCGTGGCGGCCGCGGCCGTGGCGCTGGCGCTCGCCACGGCCACGGCACTGGTCCTCACGCTGCGCACCGGCGACACCGACGGCGGCACCGGCGGCGACAAGGCGGGCGCCAACACGAAGCCGTCGACCGCGGCATCCACACCCGGCCGGCCGAACCAGCAGCCGTCCCCGTCGCCGTCGCCCATCCGCAAGACCCCCACTCGCACACCCGTCGGCAACCCGTCCGGCCGCTGGATCGCCCAGCTCCACTCCGAACCCGTCTCCGCGGGCATCGCCAACCGCGACAGCAGGCTCGCCACGATCCGTCGCTCCGTCCCCCAGGCCAAGGTCCTGCGCAGCGACGACTACGCCTCCCTGCGCGGCGGCTTCTGGGTGTTCTACGCCCCGGGCCCCTTTCCCGACGGCCGTGCGGCCCTGAGCTTCTGCGCCGAGCATGACCGCACCACGGTGAACACCTGCATCGGCCGCTACCTGAGCAAGAACCCGGCGGAGTTCGGCCTCCAGTGCCGCCCACCGGCCTCCGCACCGACGGGCACCTGCACCCGCAAGGACTGAAAGGGCCGGGAGGGCCGGCCCGCCGGGCGGGTGACACGGGCCCGGCACACCTGCCGGTATGGCGAAATGGCCATTTGATCACCATATCTTCATTCGGTGATCACTCCTGTACGACGCGTCACCGCGGTCTGCGCCCTGGTCGCGGCCCTCAGCACGCTCGCCGCGTGCGGGGCGCACGAGACGACCCGTGCTCCCCTCCCGGCACCCAGCGCCACCGCCGCCTCCCCCGTGGTCAAGCCGCCGACGCTCGCGCCCGGCCCGGCCGGCACGACCCCCGTCTTCGAGCACGGACCACGCGACGGGGGCCGGAGGGTCGCGCTCACCTTCGACGCCGACATGACCGCCGACCAGGGGCCGCGGGCGGCGCAGGGCGAGCGGTTCGACAATCCCGGACTGATCGCGGCGCTGCGGGAGTTGAAGGTGCCGGCGACCGTGTTCATGACGGGGCGGTGGGCGCAGGAGTACCCGCGGCAGGCCCGGTCCATCGGCCGGGACCCCCTCTTCGAGGTCGCCAACCACTCCTACAGCCACTACGCCTTCACCGATCACTGCTACGGGCTGCCGACCATCGGCGAGGAGCGGATGCGCGCGGACGTGGAGCGGGCGTACTCGGTGTTCCGGAAGGTGGGGATCCGCGATGCGATGCCGTACTTCCGGTTTCCGGGCGGGTGCTACGACCGGCGGGTCCTCAAAGCGCTGACCCCCCTCGGTGTCACGGCCGTGCAGTGGGACGTGGTGAGCGGGGACGCGTTCGCGACGGACGCCGCCGCGGTCGCCCGGGAGGTGCGGCGCGGGGTACGGCCCGGGTCCGTGGTCGTCCTGCACTGCACGCGCAGTGCCGCCCCGACGACCGAGCGGGTGGTCCGCAGCGTCGTCCCGGAGCTGCGCGCGCGGGGTTTCCGGCTGGTGAAGGTGTCCGAGCTGATCGGGGCCGCGAGCGGGCGGGGCTGAGCGTCCTACGCTGGAGTCATGAGCGAGGACTACTGCACGATCGCCGACGCGGCGAAGCCGCCGAAGGCGGAGGGGCCGCCGTATGCGGACTGCGTGTTGTGCCGGGAGCCGACGGAGTACCCGGAGTCGTACAAGGGGATCACGCTGTGCCCGGTCTGCGAATGGCAGGAGGCGCAGCGCACGGCCTGCTCAGGGTGACCTGCGGGACGTGAGCGCGCAGGCCGCCGCGGTCGCCGCCGCGGTGAGCAGCGCCGCGGCCGCCAGGGGCAGTACCGGCATCGGGACCGTGCCCGAGCGCGAGCCCGTGACCAGGCCGCTGACCGCCGCCTGTGCCGGGGAACCCGTCACCACCACGGACAGCAGGGCCGCGAGCAGCATCGTCGGCACCGCGCGGCCGGTCGAGCGCAGCACCGGCCAGGTGGTGAGGGCGCCGACGCCCGTGCCGAGCAGGGCGCAGGCCAGCGCGGCGAGCAGCCCGGCCGCGCCCGCCGGAAGCCGGGGCACGCGCATCTGGTGATCCGCGCTCGCCGGGGCGCTGATCAGGGTCACGGCGACGACCGCGACCGCTCCCAGGGCGACGGCGGTGGCCAGTGCCACCAGAAGCGCGGCGAGGTGCGCCCGCCCGGGACCGACCGCCGCGGAGACGCAACTGCGGGCGGCGGGCGGTTCGTTGGTGACGCAGATCCGCACCAGCCAGGCGGCGACGGGCAGCAGGGCCGCGGCCGCGTAGCCGAGCGAGTCGAGGATCGGCTGGCCGCTCTGCACGCCGATGCCGAGGAACGCGACGTACAGGATGAACGGCGGCAGCCAGCGCTGTGAGCGGGCGAGCAGGGCGGCCTGGTATCTGAGCAGGGCGGTCATCGGTGGCTCTCGTGATCAGGGGTCGGCTGCGGGCTCACGCTCACCACGTGCCAGGGCGGCCGGGCGGTGAGCAGGGCGCGCAGGAGGATGTCCGAGTGGGACGCGGGCACGGTGAGACGGTGGGTGCCGGGCGTGGCTTCCTCGGCCGAGACGCCCGTGCGGGCCGCTTCGGCAGGGAGCTGCCCGCCCTTCGGGCCCTGGACGACGACGGTCACGCGCGGACCGTCCGACTCCGCGGGTGGTCGCTCACCGCGAAGCTCCAGTCCCGCCTCGCGCACGGTGTACGTGGCGTCGGGCGCCCCCGACAGGCGGCGCGGGTCGTGGTCCACGAACACCACGGCGGTGCCGCCCGCGGTCCGTTCGGCGACGGCCCGCTCCAGCTCCGCGCGGGCGTCGGTGTCGAGGCCGGTCCATGCCTCGTCCAGTACGAGCAGCTCCGGTTCGGCGAGCAAGGCCTGCACGACGGCGACCTTCTGGCTGCTGCCCTTCGACAACTGGGCCATGGGGGTACGGGCGTAGGGGGCGGCGCCGAAGCGGTCCAGCCACTCCAGGGCGGCGCGGGTGGCCGCCGCCCGGGACAGGCCGTGGACCGTGCCGAGGTGGGTCAGATAGCCGAGGGCGGTGAAGGGGAGCGCGGTGGGGAAGCGTTCGGGGACGTACGCGGTACGGGGGCGGCCGGTGACGCGGCCTTCGGAGGGGGCGTCTATGCGGGCCAGGAGGCGCAGGAGGGTCGATTTGCCGGTGCCGTTGGGCCCTTCTATGCGGATGAGGGTGCCGGGCCGCACGGTGAGATCGATGCCGCGTAAGACCCATGGGCCGCGCAGGCCGTAGCGGCGGCCCACGTTGTCCAGACGAAGATCGCGTTGCATGGGGGACATCTTGTCGTACGGCGGCTGCGGGTCAGTGGGGGCTGGTCGCGCAGATCCCCGCGCCCCTTAAGGTGCTGTCGTGAGCCATGATTCGAGGTCCAGCGGCGACAGTCCCTTTCGGACCGAGCCCCACGCACGCGACGCGGCGCCGCAGTTCGTGCTCCCGCTCGTCGTCCGTATCGAGCGGACCGATCCCCCGGCCCGCACCGACGCGCTGGAGACCTCCGCCCGTGCCGTGCTGACGATCCTGAGCGACGAGCGCTCGCTCGGCGAGGGCGAATGGGCCGAGGCCATGCGCGGCTGGCAGGACGCCCGCATCCGCAAGGTCGTGCGACGGGCCCGCGGGGCCGAGTGGCGGCGGGCGGAAGGCCTGCCCGGGATCACCGTCACCGGCAAGTCGGCCGAGGTGCGTGTCTTCCCGCCCGTGCCGCTGGACGGCTGGCCCAAGGAGCTGGCGAAGCTCCAGGTGTCCGGAACCGACCTCGACGATCCGGAGCCGCCGGTGGACGCCGACCCCTCGGCGCCGGTGCTCTGGCTGAACCCCGAGCTCGACATGTCGGCCGGCAAGACGATGGCGCAGACCGGGCACGCGGCCCAGCTCGCCTGGTGGGAGCTGTCGGACGAGGAGCGGGCAGCCTGGCGTGACGCGGGGTTCCCCCTGGCCGTACGGACCGCGGACCCGGCGCGCTGGGGTGAGCTGACGAGCGGCGCGCTGCCGCTGGTGCGGGACGCGGGGTTCACGGAGATCGCGCCCGGCTCGTGCACGGTCGTCGCCGACCATCCGGCGCTGCGGGAGACGCCCCGCGGTTGAACATCCCGGGCGTCCCGCCCGTACGAGCCTGTGGCGGGGCGCGGTCCCAACCTCAAATGTTGCTCTGAAGGTGGCCCCCGAGGGGTTCGGCTCCCTGCTCAGGGGCCATACCCCCGTCACATCCGACACGGAGCAGGCCGAGGAGGGGACGATGGAGCGACTGGGCACGGGAATCGGATGGCGTCCGGAGATCGCGGACGCCGTGGAGCGCATGCCGGGCATCGACTGGGTCGAGGCCGTCGCCGAGAACGTCTGCCCCGGGCATCTGCCGGAGTCCCTGGTACGACTGCGGGAGCGCGGCGTCACCGTGGTCCCGCACGGCGTCTCGCTGGGCCTCGGCGGCGCCGAGCGGCCCGACGCCGGGCGGCTGACCGCGCTCGCCGAGCGGGTGGAGGCGCTGGGGGCGCCGCTGGTCACCGAACACATCGCGTTCGTACGGGCGGGCGGTGCGCTGACCGCCTCGCCGGTCCTGGAGGCCGGGCACCTGTTGCCGGTGCCGCGCACCCGGGACGCCCTCGACGTGCTCTGCGAGAACGTCCGCATCGCGCAGGACGCGCTGCCGGTTCCGCTCGCCGTCGAGAACATCGCCGCGCTGATCTCCTGGCCGGGCGAGGAGATGACCGAAGGGCAGTTCCTGTACGAACTCGCCGACCGGACCGGCGTACGGCTGCTCATCGACGTGGCCAACCTGCACACCAACCACGTCAACCGGGGCGAGGACCCGGCCAAGGCGCTCGCCGAGCTGCCGCTGGAGGCCATCGCGTACGTCCATGTCGCGGGCGGTTTTGAACGCGACGGCGTGTGGCACGACAGCCACGCCCACCCCGTCCCCCAGCCGGTCCTCGACGTCCTGACCGACCTCGCCGCTCGTGTGTCCCCACCGGGGGTGCTGCTGGAGCGCGACGAGAACTTCCCCGAACCGGCTGAGCTGGAGCGGGAGTTGGGGGCGATCCGGGGGGCTTTGGAGAAGGGCGCCGCCGAGCGGACCGCAGCGAGCGGGACACCGGCGAAGGAGACCGCACGGGTGGCGGTGCGGGCCGAGAAGGCGACGTCGGCTCAGGGGACTACGTCCGCTCGGGAGACGGCGTCCGCTCAGGAGACGACGTCCACCCAGGAGACGGCGTCCGCTCAGGGGACTACGTCCGCTCGGGAGGCGGCGTCGGCCCAGGAGTCGAGGCCCGCCCAGGAGACGCCGTCGGCCCAGGAGGTCGTCGAGCCTGCCCGGCAGCGGCTTGGGCTCGCGCAGGCCGCCCTGCTCTCCGCCCTGGTCGCGGGGACGCCCGTGCCGGAGGGGTTCGACCGGGTGCGGCTCGGTGTGCAGGCGCGGGCGCTCGCCGGGAAGCGGGCGGACGTCGTGGCGAAGGTCGCGCCCGAGTTGCCGGTGATCCTCGGCGACCGGTACCGGCGGGCCTTCCTCGGGTACACGCACGGGCACCCGATGACCGGCGGCTACCGGCGCGACGCGCTGGACTTCGCCGGGTATCTGCTGGCCGACGGCCGCTGCGAGGACGCGCGGGTGCGGGCGGAGTTGCGGGAGTGGTGGCTGGAGCGGTCGGGGCCCGCGCCGCGGTCGAGGCGGCCGGGAGTTCGGCTGGCCCGGGCCACGCGCCGAGTGCTGCTGCGCCGGTGAACCGGAGCGGACCACGCCGAATCCCGCTCGCCGGTGGACGCGGCCGCGGCCCGCGAGTGTGCCGGGGTTAACACCCCGGCCCGCGCGACCCCTCACCCGCCCGCTTGGTCCGCGTTTGGCACCGTAGGCCCCTCGCCACCGCTACCTTTTCGCCCGTAACCGACCAGCTTGCAACCATTCGCTCCTGTACGGCAGTTGGGGTGGACGCCGAAGTAATATGCCAACCTCACCCCCGAAGCGCACTAACGTGCGGTGCCGCAACAGGAGGCACCATGCGATCGCGACAGCGACAGCGACCCCCGGTCAACGGCCGGGGCATCTTCAGCGGCACCGGGATCATCATCACGGGCCTGATGGCGACGCTGCTGGCGATGATCTTCCCGATCTGGTCGTACGCCGACCGGTCCGGGACGGGCCTCGACGTACTGAACGCCGACACCGTCTCCACCGGCTACGGGCCGCTGTCCGCCCTCGACCGCGACTTCATCACGAAGGTCCGGCTGGCCGGACTGTGGGAACTGCCCGCCGGCCGGCAGGCCCGGCAGAAGGGCACCACCCCGGCCGTACGGACCGCCGGCGAGCACCTCATCGAGGGGCACGCGTTCCTGGACGAGCGGGTGCGTGACGTCGCGGCCGAGCTCAGCCTCCAACTGCCCAACGAACCCACCGACCAGCAGCAGGAGTGGCTGGCGACCCTGAACGCCGCCCAAGGCGTGGAGTACGACAGCCGGTTCGCCAACATCCTGCGGCTGGCGCACGGCAAGGTCTTCTCCGTCGTCGCCCAGGTCCGGGCCAGTACACGCAACTCCCTGGTGCGCAAGCTCGCCGACGACGCCAACACCACCGTGCTGGACCACATCACGGTCCTGGAGGCCACCGGTTACGTCGACTTCGACGCCCTGGCACGGGACATGGTCGCCGACAGCACCCCGCCGCTCACCCCGCCCCCGGCCCCGCCCGGTCCGACCTCCGACCCCGCTCCGGCCGTACCGATGACGCCGCCCCCGTCGCCGACGTACACCTTGCCGTCGGCCGCCACCAGCCCGCGCCCGGAAGGCAGTTCCGGCGAGTCCTGACGCCCGCGTCCACAGGATCCGGAACGTCACATCCCGGCAACTCTCTGTCCGTATTGTGAACAAGGCATGGCGTCGCACAGAGCCTTGGCATAGAAACGCGGCATGTTCTGGGTGCTTCTTCTGCTGCTGGCCTGGGCCGTCGCGGGCACGGCGTGCACGCGCCTGTGCCTGGCCGCCGTACACGCCGCGGCCATGGACAGGAAAGAGGCGACCGCGGCCCGGGACCACGATCTGACGCTGTACGAGGCCGCCTTCCTGTCCGGCGGCCCCCGACGGGTCGCCGATCTGACCCTCGTCTCCATGGCGCGACAGCAGCGGCTGCTGCTCGCCCACACCGGCTGGGCGACCGTCGTCGACCCCCGCGGACGCGACGAGATGGAACGCTCGGTGATAGGCGCGATCGGGCCGGAGGGCCAGTCCCTGATCGAGCCGGTGCGGGACGCCGCGGCCGCCGCCGACGCGGTGGGCAGCCTCGGCGACCGGCTGGTCAGCGCGGGCCTCGCCGTGCCCGCCGGGGCGCGCGACGGCGTAGGCGCCTCGATCCGTCAGGTGCGGTTCGCCGCGGCGGTCGTGGCCGCGCTCGGCGCCATCGCCCTGCTGGCGCCCGCACAGTCGGACATGCCGGCACATCTGGTCGCGCTGTGGTTCGCGCTGCCGTTCGTGCTCACCCTGAGCTGCCTCGTCATCGCCCGCATCGAGATCCAGCCGTACGCGCGGTGGGCCTCCCCGGCCGGGCAGCGGCTGCTCAGCGCCCTGGTACGGCACTCCGGGGGCGGCGGCGACCGTACGTATCTCACCTCCGTGGCCCTTCGGGGCGTGCGCGCGATCGGCGAGCCGGACCTGCGCGCGGCCTTCGCGCACCGCGAGCAGCACCATGGGGCGACGCACCGGCGGGACTGACGGCGCCGGAAGTCGGTGACGCATAGGGGGCATTGCGGCGACTTCGGCGAGGCGGTGCTTGCCTTCATCAACAGACGAACCAAATATCCCTTTTGTTGCTGCCGTGCACCGAAGGGAAACGCCATGCGAGCTACCGCCCTCTACTCGGCCGCGGGGGCCATGCTCCTGTCCGCTGTGTCCTTGGCCCCGGCCCAGAGCGCCGGGGCGGCCCCGGGGGCGGACGAGCGGGACGGCACGGCGGTGGCCGTCGCGCGCGCCGAGGCGGCCGGCATCGCCTTCGGCCGCTGCCCCAAGGAGCAGGGCCTGCCGGGCGGTGTGCGGTGCGGCACGGTGTCCGTCCCGCTGGACTACGCGCACCCCGACGGCAAGCAGATCCGGCTGCTGGTCAGCCGGGCGCAGGCCACGCACAAGGATCCGCACAACAGCAAGCGCCGGGTGCCGGGCAAGGGCGCCCTGGTCTACAACCCGGGCGGGCCGGGCGCCTCCGGCCTGCAGTTCCCGTTGATCGGGGTCATCCCGGCGTGGAAGCGGCTCGCGGCCGCGTACGACCTGGTCGGCTACGCCCCACGCGGAGTGGGGCCCTCCGCCCCGCTGTCCTGCCAGGACCCCAAGCAGTACTTCAAGGGGCCCTCGCAGGCGCCGACTTTCCCCTCGGAGGCGTACAAGAAGGAGCGCGTCGCCCGGGCGAAGGCGTACGCGCGCGGCTGCGCCAAGCGCGCCGGGAGTGCTCTTCAGCACTACAACTCCCTCAACAACGCCCGTGACCTGGACGTCCTGCGCGCCGCGCTGGGCGAGGAGAAGCTGACGTTCATGGGCGCGTCGTACGGCACCTACTTCGGCGCGCTGTACGCGCACCTCTTCCCCCAGCACGTACGGCGGATGGTGTTCGACTCCGCGGTGAACCCGGACCCGAAGCAGATCTGGTACCACAACAACCTCGCGCAGTCGGCCGCGTTCGAGGGGCGCTGGACGGACTTCCGGGAGTGGGTCGCCGAGCACGACGACGTGTACGGGCTCGGCATCACCGCCGACGAGGTGCTGGCCAACTACGAGAAGGTGCGCACCCGGCTCGCGGCGCGGCCGGCCGGCGGGAAGATCGGGCCGGGGCAGTTGCAGGAGGCGTTCCTCCAGGCCGGCTACTACGACGACTACTGGCCCTCGCGGGCGCAGGCGCTGTCGGCGTATCTGAAGGGCGACGCGAAGCCGCTGGTCGAACTGGCCACGCCGGTGACGGAGGCCGCGGCCGAGGAAGAGAACACGAACGCGGTCTACACGGCCGTGGAGTGCAACGACGCGCCCTGGCCCACGGACTGGGCGGTCTGGGACCGGGACAACACCCGGCTCGCGCGCCTCGCGCCGTTCGAGACGTGGGACAACGCGTGGATGAACCTGCCGTGCGCCTTCTGGCAGGCCCCTCGGCAGAAGCCGGTGGACGTGCGGACCGGTCCGGGTGAGCTGCCGCCGACGCTGATCCTGGCCGCCGAGCGGGACGCCGCCACGCCGTACGACGGGGCGCTGGAGATGCACCGGCGGCTCGCGGGCTCGGTCCTGGTGACCGAGCGGGACGCCGGAACGCACGGCATCGCGTACGGCCCGAACGCCTGCGTCAACGGCCACATCGACGCGTATCTGCTGGAGGGCCGTCTGCCCGCGCGGCACGCCTCGTGCGAGGGGCACCCCGAGCCCAAGCCGGAGCGGGCGGGCGAGCGCAAGGCGAAGAAGCCTGCGGCTCGGCACAAGGACCGGCACGAGAGCGCGGCCCGTCCGTAGCCGGCAGGGTCCACGCGGCGAAGCCCCGCATCCCGTCGAGGGTGCGGGGCTTCGTCGTATCTCTGCCTAGGCGAGCCCGGCGACCAGTTCGGCCACGGACTTGCGGCGGCCGGTGTAGAACGGCACCTCCTCGCGGACGTGCATCCGGGCCTCGGATGCACGCAGGTGACGCATGAGGTCGACGATGCGGTAGAGCTCGTCGGCCTCGAAGGCGAGGATCCACTCGTAGTCGCCCAGCGAGAACGAGGCGACGGTGTTGGCGCGGACGTCCGGGTAACCGCGGGCCATCTTGCCGTGGTCGGCGAGCATGCGGCGGCGGTCCTCGTCGGGCAGCAGGTACCAGTCGTAGGAGCGCACGAAGGGGTAGACGCTGACGTAGTTGCGCGGCGTCTCGTCGGCGAGGAACGCCGGGATGTGCGAGCGGTTGAACTCGGCGGGGCGGTGCAGCGCCATGTTCGACCAGACCGGCTCGAGCGCGCGGCCCAGCTTCGTGCGACGGAAGAGGTTGTACGCGTCCTGGAGCTGGTCGCTGGTCTCGGCGTGCCACCAGATCATGACGTCGGCGTCGGCGCGCAGGCCGGACACGTCGTAGGTGCCGCGGATCGTCACGTCCTTGGCGGCGAGCTGGTCGAACAGCTCCTGGACCTCGTCGGCGTAGCCCGCGCGGTCCTCGGGGAGCACGTCCTTCAGCTTGAAGACGGACCAGAGGGTGTAGCGGATGACCTCGTTGAGGTCCTTGGCCAGCTTGCCCTTGTTCGGGATCCTGCCGGACTCGGTGGTGGAGGCGTCGTCACTCATGCCCCTATTCTCCCGCTCCGCCGTGCAGACTCTGCACCGGGTTGGCGGTGAGCTCCCGCAGGCCGCTCAGGTCTCCGTCCAGTTGGTCCACCGCGGCGTACGCGCTCGCGATGCACGCCGGGATGCCCACGCCGTCGTACTGCGCGCCGCACACCGCGAGGCCCGGCACCTTGGCGATGTGCTCGCGGACGCGGGCCACGCGCGCGTGGTGGCCGACCGGGTACTGGGGCAGGCCGTCGGTCCAGCGGGTGACCCGGGTCTCCAGGGGCGTGGCGTCGAGGCCGGTGGCCTCCTTCAGGTCCCGGCGTGAGACGTCGACGAGGTCGGCGTCCTCGCGGCCCAGGATCTCCGTCTCGCCGTACCGCCCGACGGAGGTGCGCAGGACGATCGTGTCCGGGTCCTCGTCGGCGATCCAGCCCCACTTCTGGGATGCGAACGTCGACGCCTTGATGGTGCGCCCGTCGACCGGCGGCACGAGGAAGCCGCTGCCCGCCGGGAGGCCGGCGTCGCTGCGGCGGTAGGCGAGGGTGATCAGGGCCATGGAGGCGTACTCGACGCCGGCCAGCTCGGCGGCTGCCCCGGGCACCTCGGCGCGCAGCAGGGCGGCGGCGGCAGCGGCAGGGACGGCGACGACGACCGCGTCGGCGCGCAGCACCCGGTCTCCGGCGACGACGCGCCAGCCGCCGGACGCCTCGCGGCGCAGCTCGGTCACCGGCGCCCCGGTCACGATCTCGCCGCCCCGCGCGCGCACCGACTCCGCGACGGCGAGCGGGAGCCCGCCCACGCCGCCCTCGATGCCCATGAACACCGGCCCGGTCTGCTGGTTGGCGGCGGCCTTGGCCTGGATCTCGCGAACCGCTTCGGTGAGCGAGTCGTGGGTCCGCGCGGCCTGGTAGAGCTGCGGGACCGCCGAGCGCATCGAGATGCGGTACGCGTCGCCCGCGTAGACGCCGCCCAGCAGGGGCTCGACGAGGCGGTCGACGACCTCGCGGCCGAGGCGCGTCGCCACGTACGCGCCGACCGCCACGTCGTCCCCGACCTCCGTGCGCGGCAGTTCGGCGTCGCGCTCGATGCGGGCCAGCCCTTCGTCGGACAGGACTCCGGCGAGCGCGACGGCGGTACCGGGGACGCCCATCACATGCCCCTTGGGCATGGGGCGCAGAGCACCGCGGGTCCAGATCGACGCGGTCGCGGTGGCGGGCGGCTGAAGGCGCTCGGCGAGGCCCACCTCGCGCGCGAGGGCGATCGCCTCGGGGCGGCGGGCCAGCATCGACTCGGCGCCGAGGTCCACACGCACGCCCGCGATCTCGCCGGGCAGCAGCTTGCCGCCGAGCCGGTCCGAGGCCTCCAGGACGGTCACGTCCCGGCCGGCGTCCAGCAGGCGATGGGCCGCGGCGAGCCCCGCGATACCGCCCCCGATGACGACGACCCGGCCCGTTTCCGTACGCGTCTCCACTTCGTGCATGTCCACAGCCTCTCAGACCCCGCTGACAACCCTCCGCGCCCCGGTGTCCTTCACGAGTCCCGACCGTGACCGCATCGGGACCGTTTCCCGCCAACGTTTCGCACGACCCCGGCGTCGAAGAAGCATCAGTCGTCACGACGACCCCCGGGGGGTACGCCCACATGCGCACACGACGTTCCGCACGACCAGTTCAAGCCCTGGCCGGCCTCCTGCTGGCCAGCGCCCTCGCGCTCACCGGTTGCAGCGCCGCGAACGACTCGGGGGGCGACAGCAAGGCCGCCGCCGGCGAGGCCGCCCAGGCGGACTCCGACGGAGGCGCGAAGGAAGGCGCGCCCGGCACCGGCTCCGACGCGGGCCGGGCCACCACCGCGCCGGCCAAGCTCCCCGCCGCCCACATCATCCGCACCGCCTCGCTGACCGTGCAGGTCAAGGACGTACCGAAGGCCCTCGACGGGGCCCGTACGACCATCGAGAACGCGGGCGGCTACGTCGGCAACGAGACCACCACCCGCGACGAGGAGGGCCACGAGCACACCCGCGTCGTGCTGCGCGTGCCGGTCGACAGGTACGCCGAGGTCCTCGCGGACCTGGAGGGCGCGGGCAAGCTGATCGAGCGCAGCGCCAAGGCGCAGGACGTCACCGACCAGGTCGTGGACGTGGACAGCCGCATCAAGTCGCAGCAGGCCAGCGTGGCCCGGATCCGCGAGCTGATGGACCAGGCGACCAAGCTCAGCGACGTGGTGACGCTGGAGGGCGAGCTGAGCCGCCGGCAGGCCGACCTGGAGTCGCTGCTGGCCCAGCAGGCGTCCCTGAAGGACCGCACGAGCCTCGCGACGATCTCGCTGACCCTCTCCGAGACGCCGGTGAAGAAGGCCGCGAAGGACGACGACCCGGGCTTCCTGGACGCGCTCGCGGGTGGCTGGAACGCGTTCGTGACGATGCTGCGCTGGATCGCGGTGGCGCTCGGCGCGGTGCTGCCGTTCGCGGCGGTCGCGGCGCTCATCGTGCTGCTGTGGCTGAAGGTCCTGCGGCCTCGGCTGCCGCGCCGCCCGGCGACCGCGCCCGCGACCACCGCGCTCGGCCCGCTGCCGACGGCCCGCACCGCACCGCGTCCCACGCCCGCGGGAGACGAGCAGAGCGGCGAGCAGGACTGAAATTCCCTGCCCCCGTAGCGTGTTCGCATGAACATGAGCGCTGCGAGGGATGTGCCGGGCAAGCGGGAGCGGCTGGTGGTGATCGGCGGCGACGCCGCGGGGATGTCCGCGGCGTCGCAGGCGCGCCGCCTGAAGAACGCCGAGGAGCTGGAGATCGTGGCCTTCGAACGCGGCCACTTCACCTCCTTCTCGGCGTGCGGCATCCCGTACTGGGTGGGCGGCGAAGTACCCGAACGGGATCGGCTCATCGCCCGTACGGCCGAGGAGCACCGGGCGCGGGACATCGATCTGCGCATGCGGACGGAGGTCGTGGAGATCGACGTGGCCGGCGGCCGGGTACGCGCGCGTGACGTCGATTCCGGCGCCGAGTCCTGGACGTCGTACGACAAGCTCGTGATCGCGACAGGCGCCCGTCCGATCCGCCCCGACATGCCGGGCGCCGACGCCCCCGGCGTGCACGGCGTGCAGACCCTCGACGACGGCCAGGGGCTGATCGACCGGCTGGCACGCACGCGTGGCCGTCGCGCGGTGGTCGTCGGCGCCGGCTACATCGGCGTGGAGATGGCCGAGGCGCTCATCAACCGCGGCTACGAGGTGACGGTCGTCAACCGCGGCAGCGAACCGATGTCCACCCTCGACCCGGACATGGGCCGCATGGTGCACGAGGCCATGGAGGGACTCGGCATCACCATGGTCAACGACGCCGAGGTCACCAAGATCCTCACCGGAGAGGACGGCGGCGTCCGCGCGGTCGTCACCGACGACGCCGAGTACCCGGCGGACGTGGTGGTCCTCGGCATCGGAGTCCGCCCGGAAACCGCCCTCGCGCGGGCCGCGGGCCTCCCTCTCGGCGACCACGGCGGCCTCCTCACCGACCTCGCCATGCGGGTCCGCGGCCACGAGAACATCTGGGCGGGCGGCGACTGCGTCGAGGTCCTCGACCTGGTCTCCGGCCGGGAACGCCACGTCCCCCTCGGCACCCACGCCAACAAGCACGGCCAGATCATCGGCACGAACGCCGTCGGCGGCTACGCCACGTTCCCCGGCGTGGTCGGCACGGCCGTCAGCAAGGTCTGCGACCTGGAGATCGCCCGAACGGGCCTGCGCGAGAAGGACGCGCGCAGGGCGGGCCTGCAGTACGTGACGGCCACCATCGACTCCACGAGCCGCGCCGGTTACTACCCGGGCGCCTCCGTCATGACGGTCAAGATGCTCGCCGAACGCCGCACGGGACGCCTGCTGGGCGTGCAGATCGTGGGCCGCGAGGGCGCGGCAAAGAGGGTCGACATCGCGGCGGTGGCCCTGACGGCCGGTATGACGGTGGAACAGATGACGTCCCTGGACCTGGGCTACGCGCCCCCGTTCTCCCCGGTCTGGGACCCGGTCCTGGTAGCGGCCCGAAAGGCGGCGAAGGCGGTACAGCAGCCGACCTGAAGGGGCGCGGGGAACTGCGCGACCAGCCACAACGGACCCGCACCCGCCGAACGACCCACACCCCCCCGGCGGCTAGGCGGATCCGTTGATCCTCTCGATGGCCTGCCGAGCCTGCTCGGCCGGCGGCCGCGACGGCAACGAGGAAACGGACGCACTCACACTCGGCGGCATGGCGGCAGCGGGCTGCTCCCCCGCCGGCTTCGCATGCGCCGCGGCCGGCCGAGCGGACCGCAGCCGATGACTCACGGCCTCGTCCAGCGTCACCGGCCGCTGCATCTGCGACGCGAGCCGTCCGGCCTCCTGCCCCAGCCGCGCCACGTCTTCCCACGGCAGCCGCACCACCAACGCGATCTCGGCCTCCCCGTCGGGCAACGCGTGAATCGGAGGATTAACTCGGTCGTTCATCGCCTGTTCCTCACGTAGACCCCGCGACCCGCCTTCCCCGTGCCGCGGGCGGTTGTCGACACATACGCAAGCCGCCACACCCCCGTTCACCCCGTACACCGATTCGCCGCACGGATCCCGGGCAGATACCAGTCGTGGTCATCCCCGTCCATGACGTGAACCCGGTGCGCCGCACCCCTTGGGTGACATACGCGCTGATCGCCGCGAACGTCCTCGTCTTCCTGTCCACGCCCGGCATAGCCGGCTCCGTGTCCGGTGAGAGCGACCTGGCCCAGCTATGCCATCTGCACGCGTTCCTGGACCACTACGCGGCGGTGCCGCGGGAGTTGATCCACAACCAGTTGCCGGGGGTGGTCCCGACGGGCGACGTCGCCGTGGGCCCGAACGGCCCCGGCTGTGTGATCGGCGCGCCGGACTACGACAAGTCCCCCACCCTGTCGGTCTTCACCGCGATGTTCCTGCACGGCAGTTGGCTGCACCTGCTGGGGAACATGCTCTTCCTGCTGATCTTCGGCAACAACATCGAGGACCGCATGGGCCACGTGCGGTACTTCCTCTTCTACGTCGTCTGCGGCTACGCGGCCTCGTACGGCTTCGCGTTCCTCAACGAGGACTCGGCCGACCCCCTGATCGGCGCCTCCGGGGCCATCGCGGGCGTCCTGGGCGCCTATCTCGTGCTGTATCCGAAGGCCAGGGTGTGGGTGCTGGTGCCGTTCCTGATCTTCCTGCCGCTGCGGCTGCCCGCCTGGCTGGTGCTCGGCTTCTGGTTCGTGCTCCAGGCCGCGTACTCGTCCGGCGAGGGTGTCTCCGACGCGGGCACGGTGGCGTACGCGGCGCACATCGTCGGCTTCCTCGCGGGCATGCTGCTCGCCTGGCCGCTCAAGCCGGGGACACCGCCGCCGCCGGAGCCGCGCGGCCTGCTGTTCGGCAGACGGGCACGGCCACGGCAGTCGTGGTGAGCGTTTCTAGCGGGCCGTCTGCGTGTGGACGTACTCGACGAGCCGGGTCAGGGCGTCCGGGTCGGTGGACGGCATGACGCCGTGGCCGAGGTTGAAGACGTGTCCCTCCAGGCCGGCCGCGGCGTCCAGCACCTCGCGGGTCTTTGCCTCGACCGCCTCGGTGGTGGCGAAGAGGACGGTCGGGTCGAGGTTGCCCTGGAGCGCCTTGCCGGGGCCGACGCGGCGGGCGGCCTCGTCGAGCGGGACGCGCCAGTCGACGCCGACGACGTCCGCGCCGGCCTCGCCCATGAGCTTCAGCAGTTCACCGGTGCCGACGCCGAAGTGGATGCGCGGGACGCCGTACCCGGCGACGGCGTCGAAGACCTTCACGGAGGCGGGCATCACCGAGCGGCGGTAGTCGGCGGGAGCGAGGGCGCCGGCCCAGGAGTCGAAGAGCTGGACGGCGGAGGCGCCGGCCTCGATCTGCACCTTCAGGAAGGCCGCCGTGATGTCGGCGAGGCGGTCGAGCAGGTCGGCCCACAGCTCCGGGTCGCCGTACATCATCGCCTTGGCGTTCTCGTACGTGCGCGACGGACCGCCCTCGACGAGGTAACTCGCGAGGGTGAATGGCGCGCCGGCGAAACCGATGAGCGGGGTGGCGCCGAGCTCACCGGTGAGCAGGCCGATGGCCTCGGTGACGTAGGAGACGTCCTCGGGCGTGAGGTCGCGCAGTTGGGCCAGGTCGGCGCGGGTGCGGATGGGGCGCTCGACGACCGGGCCGACGCCGGGCTTGATGTCGAGGTCGATGCCGATGGCCTTCAGCGGCACGACGATGTCGCTGAAGTAGATCGCCGCGTCCACGTCGTGCCTGCGCACGGGCTGGAGGGTGATCTCGGTGACCAGCTCGGGCCGCATGCAGGACTCCAGCATGCCGATGCCCTCGCGCACCTTGCGGTACTCGGGAAGGGAGCGCCCGGCCTGCCGCATGAACCACACCGGCGTGTGCGGCACGGGCTCGCGCCTGCACGCTTTGAGGAAAGCGGAGTCGTACGTGGCTGACGGCGGCGTCTGGTTGGCACTCACGGAGGCAAGTCTCGCACGGCCGCGAAGGCCCGAGCGCCGGGGTTGCCGTGTTGTCCGGGTGTCCCTCCCTGCACGAAGCCGCCGTTCCCCTTAATCTTCCCGGCATGGCTGCGGCTCAGGGAAGACTGTCGGACGGCACTGGCGGAATGGATGACGCGAAGGAGGCCGGGGAGGGGGACCGGCATTCGCACAGTACGGCTCCAGCGGCTTTCCGGGCCGCTGTCGAGGCGCTGCGGGCGAGTCGTCTGCGGCCGCAGATCGAGGTGGAGCAGACCAAGGCGCCCCAGCGCCTGGCCCCGTACGCGTACGCGCTGGAGGCGGCGGTCGTCGACGGCGACCAGGACCTGGCCGACGGCCGGCTGGTGCTGCTGCACGACCCGGCGGGGCACGACGCCTGGCAGGGCGCCTTCCGGCTGGTGACGCTGGTGCGCGCGGAGCTGGAGCCGGAGATGGCCGCCGACCCGCTGCTGCCCGAGGTGTGCTGGTCGTGGCTGACCGGCGCGCTCCAGGCGCGCGGGCTGTCGTACGGCGAGCCGAGCGGCACCGTCACGCGTGCGAGCTCCCACTACTTCGGCGGCCTGTCCGAGCGTCCGGCGGCCTCGCAGATCGAGATCCGTGCCTCCTGGACCCCGCGCGAGGGCCTGGGCGGCGTCCCGGACACCGCGGCCCATCTGGCGTCCTGGTGCGATCTGCTGGCCCAGATCGCGGGCCTGCCGCCGGCCGGCCCGGGGGACGCGTCGGTGGTGACGCTGCCGCAGCGCCGCGACCCTCAGTCCCGGTAAACAGGCACGGCACTCGACGGCCGGAAGCTTGACCGTCACTTTGTCGATACGGCCACTTTCGGTCAGGAAATAGTCCATGATCGACGCGTTTTACTCACCTAACGATCGACCACGTGTCCGAATTGCCCCAATTGTTACTCACTAAATCGTGATCTTTCCCTAAAGGGCCAGAGGTTTGGTGCCGAAGACGACTGTGACCTTGAAAGCCGTCCCCGCACCCCAGGAGGCCCGGTGTCCGTTCTCCTCGAGCAGCCCGCAAGCCTGGTCGCCTACCGCCCGAACAAGCCGACCGCAATGGTGGTCGTGGCCGACCCCCGCGTCCGCTCCACCGTCACCCGACATCTCTGGGCACTCGGTGTGCGCGATGTCATCGAGGCCTCGTCCATCGCGGAGGCCCGCCCCCGCGTCGGCAACCCCCGCGACATCTGCGTCGCCGACGTCCATCTGCCCGACGGATCCGGCCTCACCCTCCTGTCGGAGACCCGTGCCGCGGGCTGGCCGAACGGCCTCGCCCTGTCCGCCGCCGACGACATCGGCGCCGTGCGCAACGCCCTCGCGGGCGGTGTGAAGGGCTACGTAGTCACCGGTACCCGCACCAACGTCGGGCTCCCCACCCGCCCCGGTGCCGCTCCCATCGGCGCCGCCGCCGCCCGTATGCACCGTCGCCACCCGGGTGCCCCGAGCCACCCGGGCGGCTACCGCGAACTGTCCGGCCGTGAGGTCGAGGTACTGCGGCTGGTGGCGGAGGGCCAGTCGAACAAGGCGATCGGCGTCTCGATGGGCCTGTCCGCCCTGACCGTCAAGAGCCACCTCGCCCGCATCGCCCGCAAGCTGGGCACCGGCGACCGCGCCGGTATGGTCGCCGTGGCGCTGCGCACCGGCATCATCCACTGAGCCCGCCACCACCGAGCCGCCGCCACCGAGACCCGCCGCTACCGATTCAACGCTTGATCATTCACTGACGTGAACAGGATCGGCCGCTGATCCCCTCCTCGTCCCCCACCCACCGTGAGCCGGATCCTGCGCTTGACTGACTGGTTTACGACCCTCGGGCGCCCGCCGACGGAACGTTCCGTCGGCGGGCGCTGTCCATACACAGATACCCTTGACATGTGACCGACGCCCAAGAAACCGCAGCAGACAGTTCACTGCGAACCACCGGAGGCGCCCCTCCGGAAGACGACGGATCTTCTGTTACGGAGGCGCCGATCCCTTTGCTGGAGCCCCGCGAGGGCATTCCGCCCGTGATCGCCGACGAGGCCGCGCTCGCCGAGGTGATCGCCGCCTTCACCGCGGGCTCGGGCCCCGTCGCCGTCGACGCCGAACGCGCGTCCGGCTACCGCTACGGCCAGCGCGCCTATCTGGTGCAGTTGCGCCGCGCGGGCGCGGGGTCCGCCCTGATCGACCCCGTGGCCTGTCCCGATCTGTCCGGCCTCGGCGAGGCGCTGTCCGGAGTGGAGTGGGTGCTGCACGCCGCCACCCAGGATCTGCCCTGCCTGCGTGAGATAGGCATGGTGCCGACGCGGCTGTTCGACACCGAGCTGGCCGGACGGCTCGCCGGCTTCCCCAGGGTCGGCCTCGGCGCGATGGTCGAGAGCGTGCTCGGGTTCGTCCTGGAGAAGGGGCACTCGGCCGTCGACTGGTCGACCCGGCCGCTGCCGGAGCCCTGGCTGCGGTACGCCACGCTGGACGTCGAGCTGCTCGTGGACCTGCGCGACGCCCTGGAGAAGGAGCTCGACCGGCAGGGGAAGCTGGAGTGGGCCCGCCAGGAGTTCGACGCCATCGCGTCCGCGCCGCCCGCCGAGCCGCGCAAGGATCCCTGGCGGCGGACGTCCGGGATGCACAAGGTGCGCAGACGCCGGCAGCTCGGCGTGGTGCGGGAGCTGTGGCAGACGCGGGACCGCATCGCCCAGAAGCGGGATGTGTCGCCCGGCAAGGTGCTCAGCGACGCTGCCATCGTCGAGGCCGCGCTCGCCGTGCCCGGCAATGTGCATGCCCTGGCCGCGCTCAACGGCTTCGGGCACCGGATGGGGCGGCGCCAGCTCGAGCAGTGGCAGGCCGCGGTCGACCGTGCGAAGGCCCTGACCGAGGCGCAGTTGCCGGCGCCCGGGCAGCCCGTTGCGGGGCCGCCTCCGCCGCGGGCGTGGGCGGACAAGGATCCGGCCGCCGCCGCTCGGCTCTCCGCCGCCCGGGCCGCGGTTTCCACGCTGGCCGAGCAGCTCAACATGCCTCAGGAGAACGTGATCACTCCGGACACCGTGCGGCGGGTCTGCTGGGAGCCGCCTAAGGAGGTGAGCGCGGAGACGGTCGCCGAGGCGCTGGCCGGCCACGGGGCTCGTCCCTGGCAGGTCGAGCAGGTCACGCCGGTTCTGGTGGCCGCCCTGTCCGCCGAGTAGCGGGGCCGCCCGCGCCCTGGGTTCTCAACGCGTCGCTCCTGGGACCGCTCCTGCCGAGATCGTTTCCCAGTGGGCGCCGAACGGTCCTGTGAAGCGGAACGGCGACGTCGAGATCACGCCAAGATCTTCCGAGGGCATGGGGCGATGGCCTAGCGGCTCGTCATGCCGGGGTGCACAGCGCCGGTTCGGTGAGGTTGCGTACGGGGCTGCGGGTGCGTTGTGGCCGGTCGCGCAGTTCCCCGCGCCCCCATCGGGGCGCTCGGCCACCACCCGCTCGTGTGTGACCTTCGCCGCTCCACCCTCCAGGACTGTGCAGCTACGTTACTCATAAGTAGCATGGGCCTGAGCGCGCGCTCAGCGCTTGCGTGCCGCAGCAGTGCAGATCCCGCACCTCTGGAGGAGAGCCATCGTGCCTCGTACCGTCAGGGACGTCGTCTTCGTCGACGGCGTCCGCACCCCGTTCGGCAAGGCGGGCCCGAAGGGCATCTACCACGAGACTCGCGCCGACGACCTCGTCGTGAAGGCGATCCGGGAGCTGCTGCGCCGCAACCCCGGTCTCGACGCGAAGCAGATCGACGAGGTCGCCATCGCCGCGACCACGCAGATCGGTGACCAGGGCCTGACCATCGGCCGTACGGCCGGCATCCTCGCCGGTCTGCCCCAGTCGGTGCCCGGCTACTCCATCGACCGTATGTGTGCCGGCGCCCTGACCGCCGTCACCTCGGTCGCCGGTTCGGTCGCCTTCGGTGCGTACGACATCGCCATCGCCGGTGGTGTCGAGCACATGGGCCGCCACCCCATGGGCGAGGGCGTGGACCCCAACCCGCGCTTCGTCAGCGAGAAGCTGGTCGACGAGTCCGCCCTGTTCATGGGCATGACGGCGGAGAACCTGCACGACCGCTACCCGCACATCACCAAGCTGCGTGCCGACGAGTACGCGGTGCGTTCGCAGGAGAAGGCCGCCAAGGCGTACGCCAACGGCAAGATCCAGGCCGACCTGGTCCCGATCTCCGTGCGCCGTACGAACCCCGAGGCCGGCGAGACGGGCTGGGGCCTGGTCACCGCCGACGAGCCGATGCGCCCGGGCACCACGCTGGAGAACCTCTCCGGTCTGAAGACCCCGTTCCGCGTCCACGGCCGGGTCACCGCCGGTAACGCGGCCGGTCTGAACGACGGCGCCACCGCCTCGCTCATCGCGTCCGAGGACTTCGCCCGCGAGAACAACCTCCCGGTGAAGATGCGCCTGGTCTCCTACGCCTTCGCGGGCGTCGAGCCGGAGGTCATGGGCTACGGCCCGATCCCGGCCACGGAGAAGGCCCTCGCCAAGGCGGGCCTCGACATCTCCGAGATCGGCCTGTTCGAGATCAACGAGGCCTTCGCCGTCCAGGTCCTGGCCTTCCTCGACCACTACGGCATCGCGGACGACGACGAGCGCGTCAACCAGTACGGCGGCGCCATCGCCTTCGGCCACCCGCTCGCCTCCTCCGGCGTCCGTCTGATGACGCAGCTTGCCCGCCAGTTCGAGGAGCAGCCCAACGTCCGCTACGGCCTGACCACCATGTGCGTCGGCTTCGGCATGGGCGCGACGGTCATCTGGGAGAACCCGAACTTCGACGGAGGCAGCAAGTGAGCACCACCGCTGAGCTTTTGAAGGGTGCGGCCGAGCTGTTCCCCGACGAGGTCGTGACGTCGGCGCACGTACGCCACCTCGACCTGCCGTTCGGCGCCGGGCGCTTCGCGCTCATCACGCTGGACAACGGCTTCGACCACACCAAGCCGACCACCTTCGGCCCGGCCTCGCTGGCGAACCTCAACATCGCCATCGACCAGGTCGAGAAGGAGGCCGCGGACGGCGACATCGTCGGCGTCGGCATCACCGGCAAGCCGTTCATCTTCGCCGTCGGCGCCGACCTCAAGGGCGTCGAGCTGCTGAAGGAGCACAAGGACGCGCTGGCCATCGGCAAGGGCGGCCACGAGGTCTTCAAGCGGCTGTCGGCCCTCGCCGTGCCGACCTTCGCGTACTACAACGGCGCCGCGATGGGCGGTGGCGTCGAGGTCGGTCTGCACTGCAAGTACCGCACCGTCTCGAAGGCGCTGCCCGCCTTCTCGCTCCCCGAGGTGTTCCTGGGCCTGGTTCCCGGCTGGGGCGGCTGCACGATCCTGCCGAACCTGATCGGCGCCGACAAGGCCGTCCAGGTGATCATCGAGAACAGCCTCAACCAGAACAAGCAGCTCAAGGGCCAGCAGGTCTTCGACCTGGGCATCGCCGACGCCATCTTCGAGGGCGCCGACTTCCTGGAGCAGTCGCTGATCTGGACCGCGAACGTCCTCAAGGGCGACGTCGAGGTCGAGCGTCCGGTCATCGACCGCGGTGAGGGCTGGGACCAGGCCGTCGCCAAGGGCCGCTTCATCGCGGACTCGAAGGTGCACGGCGCCGCTCCGGCCGCCTACCGCGCCCTCGACATCATCGCCGCCGCCAAGAACGGCGACCTCCAGCAGGGCTACGACGCCGAGGACAAGGCGCTCGCCGACCTGATCATGGGTGGCGAGCTGCGGTCCGGCATCTACGCCTTCAACCTGGTGCAGAAGCGCGGCAAGCGCCCGGCCGGCGCCCCGGACAAGAACCTGGCCCGTCCGGTCACCAAGGTCGGTGTCGTCGGCGCCGGTCTGATGGCCTCCCAGCTCGCGCTGCTCTTCCTGCGCCGCCTGGAGGTCCCGGTCGTCCTCACGGACATCGACCAGGAGCGCGTCGACAAGGGTGTGGGCTACGTCCACGCCGAGATCGAGAAGCTGCTCGGCAAGGGCCGTATCAACCAGGACAAGGCCAACCGCCTCAAGGCCCTGGTGACCGGTGTCCTGGACAAGGCCGAGGGCTTCGCCGACGCGGACTTCATCATCGAGGCCGTGTTCGAGGAGATCGGCGTCAAGCAGCAGGTGTTCGCGGAGGTCGAGGCGGTCGCCCCGGCGCACGCGATCTTCGCGACGAACACCTCCTCCCTCTCCGTCTCGGAGATGGCGTCGAAGCTTCAGCACCCCGAGCGGGTCGTCGGCTTCCACTTCTTCAACCCGGTCGCGGTCCTGCCGCTGCTCGAGATCGTCCGCGGCGAGAAGACGGACGACGCCGCGCTGGCCACGGCCTTCGCCGTCGCCAAGAAGCTGAAGAAGACCGCGGTCCTCACCAAGGACGCCCCGGCGTTCGTCGTGAACCGCATCCTCACCCGCTTCATGGGCGAGATCCAGAACGTCATCGACGAGGGCACCCCGGTCGAGGTGGCGGAGAAGGCGGTGGAGCCCCTGGGCCTGCCGATGTCCCCGCTGGTGCTCCTCGAGCTGGTCGGTCCCGCGATCGGTCTGCACGTCTCGGAGACCCTCAACCGGGCCTTCCCGGACCGCTTCACGGTCTCCCCGAACCTCGCGGCCGTCGTCAAGGCGGGCAAGCGCGGCTTCTACGTCTACGACTCCGGCAAGCCGGAGCTGGACCCCGAGGTCGCCGCGCTGCTGAAGCAGGGCGACTCCGTGCTGACCGAGGAGCAGGTCCGCGACCGTGTCCTGGACGCGGTGGCCCAGGAGATCGGCCTGATGCTCGACGAGGGCGTCGTCGCCGAGGCCCAGGACATCGACCTCTGCCTGATCACGGGCGCCGGCTGGCCCTTCCACCTGGGCGGCATCACGCCGTACCTGGACCGCGAGGGTGTCTCCGAGCGCGTGAACGGCAAGAAGTTCCTGGCGCCGGGCGTGGCGAGCGTCCCGGCGTAAGCGCCTCGCAGTGAACGCCGGTGCCCCGCACGCCTGATGGTGTGCGGGGCACCGGCGTCTCAGCCGTCGAGCGGGCGTCGGTCCTCGACATGGGCGACACGCAGGTCCGTGCCGTCCTGGTGGCGTTTGGTGCGGCCGTGGATGCCGATGGCCAGATGCGACGGGTCGACGGGCTCGTCGGGGGCGACGAAGGTGACGACGTCCGGGTGATGGCCGGTGACCAGCCAGCCCAGGTCGTCCTTGAGCGTGAGCACGTTGAAGTCACCGGCCGGGGAGCCCACGTGCACCGGCCCGAACTCGCCGAGAATCTCGGAGGCCTGCCCCGCGAGGTCTCCCACGGGCTCCTTCAGCACCACGCACGTCCCGTGCTCGAAGAGCACCCACGAGGTCCCCGAGGGCGCCAGGATCCGCCGCCAGACGTCGACCAGGCTTTCCGTGTCCATGAGGGTCATCCTGGCGCAGAGGTGCCCGAACGGTCCTGCGAATTACGCACGCTCAGACCTCTCGCCAAGCCTCCAACGCCAACCCGGGCTCGTCCTTGCGCCGGGTGACGAGCAACTGCCCGGACGACGGCGACAACGTGGCCGCGACCACCCGCTCGTCCTCGTCCAGGGCCAGGGCGACCACCGCGTCCGCCGGAAGCTGCGGCCCCGACTCCGTCCACCACGCGCCCGCCGACTCCTGCTCCGTCGGGTACGCGGCGAAGGCGACGCGGCCGCTTGCCGAGCGCTGGGCGAGCAACGTGCAGTCGTGGCCGTCGAGTTCACAGCGGATCGCGGTCACCGGGCCGGGGCCGGCGGACGTCAGGAGGGTCACCGGCTTGGTGCCGGGGCGCCAGGCGCACAGGTCGCCGGAGTCGTCGGCGTAGAAGAGGGTGGTGTGGTCGGCGGAGGTGGCCAGGGCGTGCAGGGTGCCCGCCCGCACCGGCGTCTCCATCGCCTCCTCCAGCACCGGGACGCTGCCCGGCTTCTCCTGCCGCCAGTGCAGCAGGGCCCCGGGGACGGCCGCGTACAGCTCGACCCGCCCCGATTCCCCCGTCACCGCGGCCAGTCGGTCGTCGACCTCGGCCCCCTTCAGGTCTCGCCAGGGACCCCAGCCGCCCACCTCCTTCTGGCCGCGCATGCTCACGCCGCCCTCCCGGTTGCGCACGAAGACATGCGCCCGCCCCTGCGCGTCCACCGTGACGGCGGGCGTACCGGTGCGGTCGCCGGCCTTGTCCGGGTGGCCGATGGACGTCCAGTCCAGCGGGGCCAGCCGCGGCCGGAAGTGGGTGGAGTGCACCAGGCCCGCCTCGCCCGCCCTGGTGGGCCGCCAAGCGGCCAGATGGGCATAGGAGTCGGCGCCCTGGCCGACCGCGGGGCCGGGGCGCAGCGGCTGGTCGCCGCCGACCTTGCGCGGAGGTTCCCAGGGGCCGCCGGGGCCGAGTTCCGCCCGGCACAGGACGGCGTCCTCGGTCGGCAGATAGACGCTGAGGCGGCCGTCACGGCCGCGGATGAGCCAGTCGCCGTTCACCGGATCACCATATGCGGGGCGGGCCGGTGCTCGTGTCCCGGCCCCGCTTCTCGGCGCACGCAACGGGTCGGCCGGTTGCGCCCCGAGCGGTCGGGGAACGCCACGAGCCGGAACGCGGGTTCACGCCCCGCCCCCTTCGCACGTGGCGCATGTCCGCGGACCCCCGGAGGATCGTCCCGTCCTGCACGATGCGAGTTCCGCGGCATCTCCGCGTGTGGCGGGCAAGCTGGACCACAGCACCAACGTCCGCACGAGAACAGGAATTCGACGTCATGACCGACAAGCTCACCGTGAGCGTCCTGGGCACCGGCATCATGGGCGCCGCGATGGCCCGCAACCTCGCGAAGGCCGGGCACACCGTCCGCGCCTGGAACCGCACCCGGGCCAAGGCCGAGCCCCTGGCCGCCGACGGCGCCTTCGTCGCCGACACCCCCGCCGAGGCGGTCGAGGGCGCCGACGTCGTCCTGACCATGCTGTACGACGGTCCCGCGACGCTCGACGTCATGCGTGAGGCGGCGCCCGCACTACGGTCGGGTGCCGTGTGGATGCAGTCGACGACCGCCGGGATCGACGCCGTCGCCGGCCTGGCCTCCTTCGCCGCCGAGCACAGTCTCGTCTTCTACGACGCCCCCGTCCTCGGCACCCGCCAGCCCGCCGAGGCCGGTCAGCTCACCGTCCTGGCGGCGGGTCCGGCCGAGGGCCGCGAGACGGTGACGCCGGTGTTCGACGCCGTCGGCGCCCGTACGGTGTGGACCGGCGAGGACGGCGGGGCGGGGACCGCGACCCGTCTGAAGCTGGTCGCCAACAGTTGGGTGCTCGCGGTGACGAACGCCGCCGGTGAGGTGCTGGCGCTGTCCAAGGCGCTCGACGTGGACCCGCAGCGGTTCTTCGAGGTGATCGACGGCGGGCCGCTCGACATGGGGTATCTGCGGGCCAAGACGGCTCTGGTGCTGAACGGCAAGCTGTCCCCGGCCTCCTTCGCGGTGAGCACGGCGGCGAAGGACGCGCGGCTCATCGTGGAGGCCGGCGCACGGCACGGCGTGGAGCTGGACGTGGCGGCGGCGAGCGCGGAGCGTTTCGAGCGGGCGGCGGCGCAGGGGCACGGCGACGAGGACATGGCGGCGGCGTACTTCGCGAGCTTCGAGGAGGGGGCCGCGGAGTGAGCGGGCCGACTCCGGCCGACGGGCGCGGAGTGAGCCGGCCGACTCCGGCCGACGGGCGCGAAACGAGCAGGCCGGTCTCCTCCCCGGGGTGCCGTGCGACCCTTGCCGCATGAACGCTGACGTCCCCCTGCTCGTGATCGTCGACGCCGCGAACGTCGTCGGGTCGGTGCCCGACGGGTGGTGGCGGGACCGGCGGGGGGCCGCGGAGCGGCTGCGGGACCGACTGGCGGCGGACGGGGTGCCGGGCCATGCGGGGCCCGTGGAGCTGGTGCTCGTCGTGGAGGGGGCCGCTCGGGGCGTGGAGAGCGTGCCGGGGGTGCGGGTGGAGTCCGCCACCGGGAGCGGGGACGATCACATGGTCGAGCTGGTCGCGCGGGCCGCCGGACGGTCCTGCCTGGTGGTGACCGCGGACCGGGAACTGCGGCGGCGCGTGACGGAGTTGGGGGCGGACGTGGCGGGGCCGCGCACGGTCCGGCCGTAGCCGGGTGCCGTGCGCGGCCCTGTTTCGTCGGGTCGGGCTACGCGGTGCCTGTGCCGTTCCCCTTCTCGACCTCGGCCTCGCTCGTCTCCTCGTGCCGTCCGAGACGGCTGTGGGAGCGGCCGTAGAGGAAGTACACGCCGAAGCCCGCCACCATCCAGATGGCGAAGCGGAGCCAGGTCTCGGCGGGCAGGTTGATCATCAGCCACAGCGAGGCGCACACCGACAGGATCGGGATGAACGGCACCCATGGGGTGCGGAAGGACCGGTGCAGGTCGGGGCGGGTGTTGCGGAGGATGATCACGCCGATCGCCACGACCACGAAGGCGAACAGGGTGCCGATGTTCACCAGGGCGGCGAGTTCGGTCAGCGGGGTGAAGCCGGCGAGGACCGCGATGATCACGCCGAGCAGGATGGTCGGCCGGTGCGGGGTCCTGAACCGCGGGTGGACGTGGGAGAAGAAGCGCGGCAGCAGTCCGTCGCGGCTCATCGCGAAGAACACGCGGGTCTGGCCGAGCAGCAGGATCATGCAGACCGTCGTCAGTCCGACCGCGGCGCCGAAGCTGATGAAGCCCGCGAACCATGGATGCCCGGTGTCCTTGAACGCGTCGGCGAGCGGGGCGTCCACGGACAGCTTGCTGTAGTGCTGCATGCCCGTGACGACGATCGACACGGCGACGTACAGCGTGGTGCAGATGACCAGGGAGCCGATGATGCCGCGCGGCATGTCGCGCTGCGGGTTCTTGGTCTCCTCGGCGGCGGTCGCCACGACGTCGAAGCCGATGAAGGCGAAGAACACGACCGAGGCGGCGGTGAAGATGCCCATCACGCCGAAGTTGGAGGGCGCCCAGCCGAACATGAGCTGGATCAGCGGGGCGTCGAGACTGCTGCCGGCGTCCACCGTCTGTGTCTTCGGGACGAACGGGTCGTAGTTGTCGCCGTCGATCAGGAACGCGCCGGCGACGATCACGGTCAGGACGACGGCCAGCTTGATGGCGACGACCAGGGACGTGATCCGCGCGGACAGCTTCATGCCGAGTACGAGGATGAAGGTGAGGACGAGGACGAGCGCGGCGGCGAGGATGTCGAAGCCGAAGACGTCGGCGCCCTCCCGGCTGCCCAGGGCGGCCGGCATCTCCCAGCCCGCGTTGTCCATGAGCGACTGGATGTAGCCGGACCAGCCGACGGCCACCACCGCCGTGCCGAGCGCGAACTCCAGGACCAGGTCCCAGCCGATGATCCAGGCCGGCAGTTCGCCGAGGGAGGCGTACGAGAACGTGTACGCCGACCCGGCGACCGGGAGGGTGGAGGCGAACTCGGCGTAACAGAGCGCGGCCAGTGCGCAGGCGACGCCGGACACGACGAACGCCAGGGCCACGGCGGGCCCGGCGTTGTTCTTCGCGACGGTGCCGGTGAGCACGAAGATGCCGGTGCCGATGATGACGCCGACGCCGAAGACGGTCAGATCCAGCGCGGACAAGGACTTCTTGAGCGCGTGCTCTGGCTCCTCGGTATCGAGGATGGACTGCTCGACTCTCTTCGTCCGGAAGAGTGTGCTGCTCACGGTTCCTCCCACGCTTGTCGTCCTCGACATGATCGAGAGGGGGCGTGATACGCCTGCCCCGGCATGGGCGGATTCACACAGATGGGCCGGTTTCACCACCGTCATGGGTGGTGAAACCGGCCCATCCGGCCGTCAGCAACCGTCAGTCGCGCGCGGGCTCCACCGAGTCGACCTCGGCGGCCGCACGGTCGAACCGGCCGTCCAGCTTGGAGACGAGACCGGTGACCTGGCGGGCGATGTCCGGGGCGGTCAGGCCGATCTCGGCCATGACCTCGGCGCGCGAGGCGTGGTCGAGGAAGCGCGGCGGGATGCCGAAGTCACGCAGCGGGACGTCGACGCCCGCGTCGCGCAGGGCCTGCGCGACCGCCGAGCCGACGCCGCCGACGCGGGAGTTGTCCTCGACGGTGACGACGACGCGGTGGCGCTCGGCGAGCGGGGCCATGGCCTCGTCGACGGGCTTGACCCAGCGCGGGTCGACGACGGTGGTGGTGATGCCCTGCTTGTCGAGCAGGCCGGCGATCTCCAGGCACATCGGCGCGAGGGCGCCCACGGAGACCAGCAGCACGTCCGGGGTGTCGGTGCCCGGCTCGCGCAGGACGTCCATGCCGCCCACCCGGCCCACGGCGGGCACGGCGGGGCCGACGGCACCCTTGGAGAAGCGGACGACGGTCGGCGCGTCCTTCACCTGGACGGCCTCGCGCAATTGGGCGCGCACCTGGTCGGCGTCGCGCGGGGCGGCGAGCCTGAGGCCGGGCACGACCTGGAGGATCGACATGTCCCACATGCCGTTGTGGGAGGCGCCGTCGGTGCCGGTGACACCGGCGCGGTCGAGCACGAAGGTGACGCCGCACTTGTGCAGGGCCACGTCCATGAGGACCTGGTCGAAGGCGCGGTTGAGGAAGGTGGCGTACACGGCGAAGACCGGGTGCACCCCGCCGTGGGCGAGGCCCGCGGCCGACACGGCGCCGTGCTGCTCGGCGATGCCGACGTCGAAGATGCGGTCCGGGAAGGTGTCCGCGAACTTCTTCAGGCCGACGGGCTGCAGCATCGCCGCCGTGATGGCCACGATGTCCTCGCGCTCCTTGCCGAGCTTGACCATCTCGTCGCCGAAGACCGACGTCCAGTCGGCGCCCGAGGCCTTGATGGGCAGGCCGGTGTCGGGGTGGATGGGACCGATCCCGTGGAAGCGGTCGGCCTCGTCCTGGAGGGCGGGCTGGTAGCCACGGCCCTTCTCGGTGAGGATGTGCACGATGACCGGGCCGCCGAAGCGCTTGGCGCGGGCGAGCGCCGACTCCAGGGCCTCGATGTCGTGTCCGTCGATCGGGCCGACGTACTTCAGGCCGAGGTCCTCGAACATGCCCTGCGGGGCGATGAAGTCCTTGAGGCCCTTCTTTGCCCCGTGCAGGGTCTCGTAGAGGGGCTTACCGACGACCGGGGTGCGGTCGAGGATCTCCTTGGTGCGGGTGAGGAAACGCTCGTAGCCGTCGGTGGTGCGCAGCGTCGCCAGGTGGTTCGCGAGGCCGCCGATGGTGGGCGCGTACGACCGCTCGTTGTCGTTGACGACGATGACGAGGGGGCGGTCCTTGGCCTCGGCGATGTTGTTCAGCGCCTCCCAGGCCATGCCGCCGGTCAGCGCGCCGTCACCGATGACGGCGACGACGTGGTCGTCCCGTTTGCGAAGCTGGTTGGCCTTCGCGAGGCCGTCGGCCCAGCCGAGGACGGTCGAGGCGTGCGAGTTCTCGATGACGTCGTGCTCGGACTCGGCCTGCGAGGGGTAGCCCGACAGGCCGCCCTTCATCTTCAGCTTGCTGAAGTCCTGACGGCCGGTGAGCAGCTTGTGGACGTAGGACTGGTGGCCGGTGTCCCAGAGAACCTTGTCCTTCGGCGACTCGAAGACCCGGTGCAGGGCGATGGTCAGCTCGACCACACCGAGGTTGGGGCCGAGGTGGCCGCCGGTCTTGGAAACCGCCTCGACGAGGAAGGTCCGGATCTCCTCTGCCAACTGGACGAGCTGCTCAGGGCTGAGCCGGTCCAGATCGCGCGGTCCCGTGATGCGGGTCAGCAGCGGCACCCGTGCCTCCTTGCAGTAGAGCTGTTCGAGCTGTTGCCGGGCTTGTCGAGTCTAATGTTCCGCCTTGGCGGAAGGTTCCCGGCCCACCCGTCGTACGTCACGCATTCGGCTCTACCCGGCAACGCACTGTGCTACAACGCCGCAAAGGGGCGCGGGAACTGCGAGAGCGGCCACATCGGACCGGCACCCGCCAGTTACCCACGCCCCTGGGGCGCTGCGCGCTAGGTCTATGCGCGACCCGCGGTCTTCTGCGTCTTACGGGTGATGGAGTCGATCACAACCGTCGTGAGCAGAACACCGGCGGTGATCATGTACTTCACCGGCTCGGCGATGGACTCGAGCTGGAGGCCGTACTGGATCGAGACGATCACCAGCACACCGAGCAGCGCGTTCCAGGTGCGGCCACGGCCACCGAACAGTGACGTACCACCGATGACGGCCGCCGCGATGGCGTTCATCAGCAGGTCACCGGTACCGGCGCTCTGGTTGGCCGACGCGATCTTCGAGGCCAGGAACAGACCGCCGATCGCCGCGAACCCACCCGAGATGGCGAACACGGTGATCCGTACCATGGTCACGTTGATGCCCGCACGACGCGAGGCCTCGACGCTGCCACCGAGGGCGAAGATCTTGCGGCCGTACGAGGTACGCCGCAGCACGAAGTCGGTGGCGACCAGGAAGACCAGGAAGATCACCGTGGCCATCGGCAGGCCCTTGTACTGGTTGTACATGATCGCCGCGGCGAAGGAGACGACGCCCAGCAGCACCGTCCGCAGGATGGTGTCGCTCAGCGGCCGGAACGGGATGCCCGCGGTCTCGCGGCGGCGGTTGCCGAGGAACGAGGTGACGAAGAACACCACGGTCACCACGGCCGCCAGGCCGTACGCGGCCGCCACGTCCGTGAAGAAGTACGTCGTCAGCTTGCCGATCAGACCGTCGCTGTCGAGGTTGATCGTGCCGTTCTCGCCCAGCGTCTGGAGCATGAAGCCGAGCCAGAACAGCAGACCGGCCAGCGTGACGGCGAACGCCGGAGCGCCGAGCACCGCGAAGAAGAAGCCGTGCGCCGCGCCGATGACGGCACCCGCCGCGACGGCGACGAGCACGGCCGCCCACTCGGGCCAGCCCTGGTTCACCGCGAGGACGGCCGCGATCGCGCTGGACGCGCCGCTGACCGAGCCGACGGACAGGTCGATCTCGCCGAGCAGCAGCACGAAGACGATGCCGACGGAGATCATGCCCGTGCCGACCATCGTGACGGTGATGTCGCTGATGTTCTGCGCGGACAGGAAGGCGGAGTTCAGGCTCTGGAAGATGACGCAGATGACGACCAGGCCGAGGATGACGGGCAGGGAGCCGAGCTCACCGGCCTTCAGCTTGCGCCGGAACTCGGTGAGGTAGCCGGCCAGGCCCTGCTCCTGCACCAGCAGGCGCGGGTCGACGGCGGTCACCGCGGCCGCGGCGGCCTCGGTGTTGAGGACCTCGTGGTCCTGCGCCGTGGCGGAGGTCTTGTCGATGCTCACTTGGAACCCTCCCCGTTCGTGCGCGCCGCACGGCGGGTCACGGCATTCTCGGTGGCGCCGGTGATGGCGGAGATGATCTCCTCCTGCGAGGTCGTCTTGACCTCGAAGACGCCGTTGTTGCGGCCCAGGCGCAGCACGGCGACCTTGTCCGCGACGGCCTTCACGTCGGCCATGTTGTGGCTGATGAGGATCACGGCGTGCCCGCGCTCGCGCAGCCGCTCGACGAGGTCGAGGACCTGGGCGGTCTGCTCGACGCCGAGGGCGGCGGTGGGCTCGTCCAGGATGACCAGCTTGGGCTCGCCGAGCATGGAGCGGGCGATGGCCACGGTCTGGCGCTGGCCGCCGGAGAGCGAGGCGATCGGGATGCGCACGCTGGGGATGCGGATCGACAGCGTCTGGAGCAGCTCGCGCGAGCGACGCTCCATCTCGACCTCGTCGAGGACACCCCATTTGCGTACCTCACGGCCCAGGTACAGGTTGCCGACGACGTCGATGTTGTCGCACAGCGCGAGGTCCTGGTAGACCGTCGCGATGCCCAGGTTCTGGGCGTCGTGCGGCCGGTTGATCGAGACGGCCTTGCCGTCCCATTCGATGACGCCCTCATCGATGGGGTGCACGCCGGCGATCGTCTTGACCAGCGTGGACTTTCCGGCGCCGTTGTCGCCCACCAGGGCGACCACTTCACCGGCGTGGACCTCAAGCTCTACGTCGGTGAGCGCCTGAACGGCACCGAACCGCTTGGAGACCCCGCGCAACGCCAGCACGGGCGTAGCGGACACGTGAACCATCTCCTTCGCCGCCTGACCCGGCGGAAGGGTTGTGCAGAGAAAAGTTGGGGGGTTCCGTCCGGCACCCCGCGCCGAGCTTGCGGGGCTGACGTATCGCGGGGCGCCGGAGGAGTCTTGTGCAGTCATGTCCCGTGCGGGAATTCAAGGACGAATTCCCGCACCTGGAAAGGGACCTGAGGCTGCTTTCGCCGATACGGCTCAGCCGGTGACGCCGGCCTTGTCGCAAGCGGCCTTGTACTTGCCGGTGCAGATCTCATCGGCGGTGTAGACGCCGTCCTTGATGACGGTGTCGTTGATGTTGTCCTTCGTCAGCGAGGTGACGGGGACGAGGACGGACGGGATGCCCTTCTCGCTGCCGCTGTCGACCTTGTCCTTGGCGATGGAGTCGAGCGACTTGCCCTGGGCGAGCGCGACGGCCATCTCGGCGGCGGCGTCGGCCTCGGGGGCGTACGGCTTGTAGACGCTCATGTACTGCTCGCCGGTGACGATGCGCTGCACGGCGGCCAGCTCGGCGTCCTGACCGGTGACCGGGACGTTGATGCCGGCGGCCTTGAGGGCGGTGATGATACCGCCGGCCATGCCGTCGTTGGCGGAGTAGACGCCGGCGATGTTGTTCTTGCCGACCGCGGAGATCGCCGCCTCCATCTCGGAGTTGGCGTTCTCCGGCTTCCACTCCTTGGTGTCGTACTCCTTGGCGATGGTGACCTTGCCGTCAAGGGCGGAGTGCGCGCCCTCCTTGAACATCGCGGCGTTCGGGTCGGTCACCGAACCGTTGATCATGACGACCTTGGAGTCCTTGGTGGCCTTGTCACCCAGGGCCTTCAGCAGGGCCTCACCCTGGGTCTTGCCGACCGCCACGTTGTCGAAGGACGTGTAGGCGCTGATCGGGCCCTCGGCCAGGCGGTCGTAGGCGACGACCTTGATGCCCGCGTCCACGGCCTTCTGGACCGAGTTCTTGATCGCCTTGGCGTCGACGGCGTCCAGGATCAGGACGTCCACCTTGTTGGTGATCATGGTGTCGACCTGCTGCGCCTGCAGGTTGGCGTCCTGCTTGGCGTTGTTGTAGTCGATCGTGGCCTTGCCGTCCGTCAGCTCCTTGATCTTCTTCTCGATCAGGGGCCGGTCGAACTTCTCGTACCGCGCGGTCTGGTTCTCCGGGAGCAGGAGACCGACCTTGATGTCGTTGCCCTTGGCGGCACTGGCGGTGGAGTCGTTGTCGCCACCGGCTTCCTCGGCGCTGCCACAGGCAGCCAGCGAGACGGCCATCGCACCAGCGGCAATGGCAACGGCGGCACGACGCATACGCGTGTTCACTTCAGAAACCTCCCTGACGAGGCCGCGTCCTTGCGGCCGAGGTGGCTGGAAGTCAACTCGGCCACACGTGCGACGTCAAGAAGTAAATCCTTAACGGGTTGGCAACGGTGCCATCCGTTCTCTAAGTGAAGGCAGGGGTGGCCGCATGGAGCGTGCTGTCCAAAAGGGTTGAATCACCCATCTCGCTGAGCGCGAGAGCGAGTGCTCCCAGCACTTCCGCACGACCGCCAAGTGCCCCGGGGAGAACGGACAGTTGGCGCGCGGCGCTGGGGATGGCGTAGCGGCCGACGGACTCCCGGATGGGCCCGAGGACCAGCTCACCGGCCTCAGCGAGATCACCGCCGAGGACCACGCGGCTCGGGTTCAGGAGGTTGCAGAGATTGGCGACTCCACTGCCGATGTGTCGGCCGACGTCGGCGATCACACGACGGCAGCCCGGGTCTCCGTCCCTGGCCAGCCGCACGACGCCTTCCATGGTCAGATCGGTGCCGTGACTGGACTGGAGCAGCGGGAGCACATAGCGCGCGGCCGCGAAGGTCTCCAGGCAGCCCCGGTTTCCGCAGCGGCAGACCGGGCCGGATTCATCAAGAGTAATATGCCCGATTTCTCCCGCTGTGCCACCCGGGCCCCGGTAGATCTTGCCGTTGATGACCAGACCGGCGCCGACACCGCTGGCGACCTTGATGTACGCGAGATCCCGCACGCCCCGCCCACTGCCCCAGACCAGCTCGCCGAGGGCGCCCAGGTTGGCGTCGTTGTCCACGTGCACGGGCACCCCGAGCCGGTCGCGCAGCTCCTCGGCGGGCTTGGTGCCGGTCCAGCCCGGCAGGATGGCCGTGGAGCCCAGGGTGCCGGACTCGACGTCGATCGGGCCGGGCACGCCGACGCCGACGCCGGCGACCTTGGAACGGTCGACGCCGGTCGCCGCGATCAGCCGGTTGACCAGCTCTTCGGCTCGGTCGAACCCCTGCGTCGAGGAGGCGTCCACGTCCAGCGGCTCGGACTCCTCGGCCAGCACCTGATGGGCGAGGTTCCCGACCGCGACCCGCAAGTGGGTATGGCCGAAGTCGACCCCTATGACGATGCCGGCGTCCCCGCTCAGCGAGACGCTGCGGGCCCGGCGGCCACCCGCCGAAGTGGGCGTGACCTCGACGGTTCCGCCGTCCTTGAGTTCACGGACGATATTGGAGACCGTCGCCGCGGACAGACCTGTGGTCCTCGCGATCTCCGCCTGGGTGAGAGATCCGGCCAGCCGTACGGCCCGCACGACCCGCTCCAGATTGGCTCGGTGCAGCGACGACTGCGACCCCGGAGTCTCCACGACGACCTCCTGCGCGCGGGACCGCATCGACGAGGCCCCGTTCGTGTCCAACTAGTGAACTCTAAGCTGAGCCGTTCGGGTTGCCTCCCGTCAAGAGGTTGAACCGGATCCGGGTACGTGCACACACCTGTGCACGCCGCCCCCAGGAGGGGAACGGCGTGCACGCGGGCGGTTTCGGAGCGCTACCTTCGGCTTACGTCACGGTGCGGAACGGGACTACTTCAGAGCCCCTGCCGTCAGCCCGGCCACCACCTGACGCTGGAAGATGATGTAGGCCGCGAGCACCGGCAGCATCGCCATCACCAGGCCGGCGAAGAGGCCGGACCAGTCGCCCTTGTAGCCCTGGCTGACGGCGAGCTGCACCAGGCCCTGGGTGAGGACCCGCTTGTCGGGATCGGTGTTGAGGACCGTGGGCAGCATGTACTGGTTCCACTGGCCCAGGAAGTTGAAGATGCCCACGCTGATCAGTCCCGGCTTGGCCATCGGGAGCATGATCTGGAAGAACGTACGGCTGTGCGAGGCACCGTCGACGAAGGCCGCCTCGGCCACCGATGTCGGCAGTGTGCGGAAGAACGCCGTGAGGAAGAACACGGTGAACGGCAGCGAGTACGCGATGTAGACCAGGATCAGTCCGTGGATCGTGTTCAGCAGTCCCATGTTGTTCACGACGTAGAAGAGCGGGACCAGCGCGAGCATGATCGGGAAGCTCATGCCGCCGATGAACAGGAAGTAGATGAAGCGGTTGCCCGGGAAGTCGAAGCGGGCGAGGACGTAGGCCGCCATCGAACCGAGCACCAGGGTGCCGATCAGCGAACCGCCCACCACCAGGATGGTGTTGAGGAAGTAGTCGCTCATATTGGCCTGGGTCCAGGCCCGCGACCAGTTCGAGAAGTGCAGTTTGTCCGGCAGCGACCAGGGCGAGCCGAAGATCGAGGCGTCGTCCTTGAAGGACGTCATCACCGCCCACAGCAGCGGCATGGCGACCATGAACGCCCAGATGACGAGAACGCCGTGGGAGAAGACGTTGAGGACGGTGCCCTCTTTCTTCTCCTTGGCCGGCGCCTTTGCCGGTACCCCGGTCTTGGTGATGGGCATCCCGGACTCGGCCGGTACGGGAGCGGTGGTCTCGGTCGTCTTCATCTGTCAGAACTCCAGCCGCTCGCGACGCCCCAGCCGCATGACGACCGCGGCGAAGGCCAGCGTGACGACGAGCAGGGCCACACCGATCGTGGTGGCGTAGGCGGCCTGCCCGTCACGGAACGCTTTCTGGTACACGTACAGGACCATGACCGTGGTCGAGTAGTCGGGGCCACCGGGTCCGGTCGTCATGATGTGTACGACCGCGAACGACTCGGCGCCGAGGGCGAGGATGCCCATGTAGACCCAGCCGGACTGCACGGTGTCCCACAGCAGCGGCAGGGTGATCCGGAAGAACGTGCTGGCGCGGCCGGCTCCGTCGAGCAGCGCCGCCTCGTACAGATCCGCCGGAATGGAGGCCATACCGGCGGAGAACAGGACCACGAAGAAGCCGACCGTGGACCAGACGATCACCGCCATCACGGCCCACAGGGCGAGATTGGGGTCGCCCAGCCAGAGCGGCTGGACGCTGTCGAGGCCGATTCCGCGCAGGATCGAGTTGATCGCGCCGCTGTCCGGGTTGTACGCGAAGGCGAACAGCAGCGCGACGATCGCGATCGACAGGACCTGCGGGAAGAAATAGACGATCTTGTAGAACGAGGAACCGCGGACACCGGTGATCGCCGGGCCGCCCTTTCTGCGCCGCCCGCCCACATTGATCATGAAGGCGAGGAAAAGCGCGAAACTGAGTGTCACCAGCGGCAGCAACAACGCGAACAGCAGGCTGTGCTGCAACGACTTCCAGAAGATGTCGTCGTCGAGCATCCTCTCGTAGTTGTCGAAGCCGACCATCTTGAATTCGGGGCTCAGCCCGGTCCAGTCCGTGAACGAGTAGTAGATGGACTGGATGAACGGCCAGACGACGAAGAGCGCGTACAGCCCCAGGGGCACCGCGAGGAACCCCACGATGAACTTGTACTTGCCGTGCTGCATTGCTATCGACCCCGATCTGCGCGCGGGTGCCGCCGCTGGTGACGGATCCTCACCGGACTACTGGTGCTTGTAGTGCTTGATCGACGTGTCCTTGGCCGCCTCGTCGGCGAAGCCCTGGATCTTCTTGATGGCCTCGGCCGGGGTGAGGCGTCCGGCCATCATCTCGCCGAGACCGGAGACACCGATCTTCTCCTTCTGGAGCTGTACGTACCAGTCCTGCAGGCGCGGGTTCACCACGTTCTGGCCGGCCTTGTCCAGCGCCGCGACGCCTGACTTCAGACCCGGGGTGAGCGTGATGCCGTCGGTGCCGCCGTTGTAGGCGGTGAGCGACTTGACCTTGCTGGTGAAGTTCTTGGAGCTCGCCTCGCTCAGCATGATGCGGAGCTGCTCCATGCCGCCCGCGGTGTTCTTCGCCTTGGCCGGGACGATGAAGGGCTCACCGCCGGAGGCCCAGATCGTGCCGAAGGGCATCTTGTCGGAGGAGTCGATGCCGGTCGGCGCGGAGACGGCGAGGTCGAAGTCCTTGGGGATGACGTTCGCCGACTCGTTCTCCACCCAGGAGCCGTTCGGGATGAACAGCGCCTTGCCCTGGGCCCACGCGGTCTGCGACTGGATGTGGTCCAGGCCCGGGGTGCCCTTGAGGACGTAGCCCTTCTTGTAGAGCTCGTAGTAGGCCTCGAAGCAGGCCTTGACCGCCGGGTGCTTCCAGGCGTTCGGCTCCAGGTTGTCGATGGCGTCGAGGACCTCGACACCGCCGACCTTGCCGATCATCGGGTAGAGCGAGAAGGGGAGGTAGTACGGGTACTTGCCCGCGTACGTCCAGCCCGCCATGCCCTTCTTCTTGGCCTTCTCGCACACCGCGAGCATCTGGTCCCAGGTCTCGGGGTACTGCTCGTCGAGCGAGTCCAGGGCCTTCTGGGAGTACCAGACGCCGTAGACCGTGTACGCGTAGTACATGATCCAGACCGGGTCGCCGTCGAACTGGCCCATCTCCACGATGCCGGGGCGCAGCGTGTCGCGGACCTTCTTGTTCGGGTCGTCGTACGACGGGGCGTCCAGCAGCGGCGTGAGGTCGGCGAGCTGGTCCTTGCCGACCAGGACGCCCATGTCCATCTGCTCGGCACCGGAGTTGTCGATGAGGTCCGGCGGGGTGCCCTGGTTGAAACGCGGCTGGAGCGTGGACTGGATCTTCTGGGTGGCGGAGAACTTGACCGTCACCTCGGGGAAGTTCTTCTCGTAGATCTTCACGGCGTCCTCGGCGTATTCCTTGCCGAAGCCGCCGTCGAACAGCACGAACTCCATCTGCGCGGTGTCATTGACGCCGAGCGGGTTCTTCGCGGTCTTCTTGCCTTCTTTGGCCTTGTCCCCGTTGCCGCCGCCCCCGCTGCTGGCACACGCGGACAGGAAGCTCATCGTGGGCACGGAGATCAGGCCGAGCGCGGCGGACCGCTTGATCAGATCGCGACGTCCGACACGTGCGGAGCCGTTGTACTCAGGGTTCTGGGCGGAAGTGGATCCCATGCTCAAGTCCTCGCCTTCTCCAGGACTCAGGCGGTGAACCGGATCACCCCCGGCACCGCGTTCGGGTCAAGCTGGGGTCGTGCAGGAAGTGCGGAATCATGTGAAGTGCCGACAGGTATAGTCCACTTCCCGCCAGCGGAGCAAGATCGAATGCAAGGTTGGCCAATGGTCTTTTCCGAGTTGAGACCTCACGGAAATATGAGTGGCCTGTGCGTCGCTTGCCCGAAAAATCCGCGACATAAGCCCCGAATGCCACAGCCAACACCCTTGACAATACTTGGCACTTGAGCCACAACTGATCCTTGCGCAGCGAAGTTGACAACGTTGTCCCGTGCGCAGGGAGGGTACCGGCTTATGCAGCAGAGAGCTCGGCACAGATGGGGTGGAAGGGCGGTCGTGTCGGCGGCCGCCTTTGCCATGGCAGTAGCCTCGCAGGGGGTGGCCGTCGCCCTGCCGGAGGCGCCCGCCGCGGCCGACCGGGAGTTCTCGTCCTCGTTCGAGGCGGGCGACCCGGCACCCGACTGGCTCAATACCGTCGACACCGCCCCGGACGGCGGCAAACGCGCCTCGGGCGTGGACGGCGGCTACAGCACCGGCATCCCGGGCAATGTGACCGACCAGGTCACGGACGTCCGGGCCAGCGGCGAGAACACCGGCGCGCGCGAGGTGAAGGAGAACCTCGTCGACGTCGAGCCGAGCACCAAGTGGCTGACGTTCGCCCCCACCGGATGGGCGGAGTTCGAGCTGGCCACACCGGTCAAGGTGGTCACCTACGCGCTCACGTCGGCCAACGACCACGACGAACGCAATCCGCAGGACTGGACCCTGAAGGGCTCCACGGACGGCACGAACTGGACCACCCTGGACACCCGCACCGGCGAGTCCTTCTCCGAGCCGTTCCAGACGAAGACGTACGAGATCGCCGATCCGGCCGAATACCGGCACTTCAGGATCGACATCACCAAGAACAACGGCGGGGACATACTCCAGCTCGCCGACGTCCAGTTCTCCAAGGGCGGGGGCGCCGACCCGATTCCCCAGGACATGCTCTCGCTCGTCGACCGCGGCCCGAGCGGCTCGCCGACGGCGAAGTCGGGCGCCGGCTTCACCGGCAAGCGGGCGCTGCGCTACGCCGGACGGCACACCGGCGACGGACGGGCGTATTCGTACAACAAGGTCTTCGACGTCGATGTGGCCGTCGGGCGCGACACCCAGCTCTCGTACCGGATCTTCCCGTCGATGGCGGACGGCGACCGGGACTACGACGCCACGAACGTCTCCGTCGACCTCGCCTTCACCGACGGGACGTATCTGAGCGACCTGAAGGCGACCGACCAGCACGGGTTCCCGCTGACCCCGCAGGGGCAGGGCGCCGCCAAGATCCTTTACGTCAACCAGTGGAACGACGTGGCCTCGCGGATCGGGTCGGTCGCGGCCGGCAGGACCGTCGACCGGATCCTGGTGGCGTACGACTCGCCCAAGGGCCCGGCGAAGTTCCGGGGCTGGCTGGACGACGTGGCGCTGAAGGCCGTACCGCAACAGAAGCCGAAGGCCCATCTGTCGGACTACGCGCTGACGACCCGCGGCACCAACTCCAGCGGCGGCTTCTCGCGCGGCAACAACTTCCCCGCGACGGCGGTACCCCACGGTTTCAACTTCTGGACGCCGGTGACCAACGCCGGTTCGCTGAGCTGGCTCTACGACTACGCACGGGCCAACAACGCCGACAACCTGCCGACGATCCAGGCGTTCAGCGCGAGCCATGAGCCCAGCCCCTGGATGGGCGACCGGCAGACCTTCCAGGTGATGCCGTCCGCCGCGTCCGGCACGCCCGACCTGGGCCGTGAGGCACGGGCGCTGGCCTTCCGGCACGAGAACGAGACGGCACGGCCGTACTACTACGGCGTGCGGTTCGAGAACGGTCTCAAGGCGGAGATGGCGCCGACCGACCACGCGGCCGTCATGCGCTTCACCTATCCCGGCGACGACGCGAGCGTGCTCTTCGACAACGTCACGGATCAGGCGGGGCTGACGCTCGACAAGGAGACCGGGACGTTCACCGGCTACTCCGACGTCAAGTCGGGGCTGTCGACGGGGGCGACCCGGCTGTTCGTGTACGGCGTGTTCGACGCGCCGGTGGAGGATGGGTCGTCGAGCGGGGTCAAGGGCTATCTGCGGTTCAAGCCGGAGAACAAGACCGTCTCGCTGCGGATCGCCACCTCCCTGATCAGCATCGACCAGGCGAAGGACAACCTGCGCCAGGAGGTCCCGGACGGCACCTCCTTCGACGCCGTGAAGAATCGGGCCCAGCGCCAGTGGGACCGACTGCTCGGCAAGGTCGAGGTCGAGGGCGCCACGCCGGACCAGCTCACCACCTTGTACTCCAGCCTGTACCGGCTGTACCTGTACCCGAACTCCGGCTTCGAGAAGGTCGGTGGGAAGTACCAGTACGCCTCGCCGTTCTCGCCGATGCCGAACCCGGACACGCCGACGCACACCGGCGCGAAGATCGTCGACGGCAAGGTGTACGTCAACAACGGCTTCTGGGACACCTACCGGACGACCTGGCCGGCCTATTCGCTGCTGACGCCGAGTCAGGCCGGTGAGATGGTCGACGGGTTCGTGCAGCAGTACAAGGACGGCGGCTGGACCTCGCGCTGGTCCTCCCCCGGCTACGCGGACCTGATGACGGGCACCTCGTCGGACGTCGCCTTCGCCGACGCCTACGTCAAGGGCGTCGACTTCGACGCGAAGTCGGCGTACGACGCGGCCGTGAAGAACGCCACGGTCGTGCCGCCCTCGTCGGGAGTCGGCCGCAAGGGCATGGACACCTCGCCGTTCCTCGGCTACACCAGCACCGAGACGCACGAGGGTCTGTCCTGGGCGCTGGAGGGCTACCTCAACGACTACGGCATCGCTCAGATGGGCCGGAAACTGTACGAGGAGACCGGCGAGAAGCGGTACAAGGAGGAGTCGGAGTACTTCCTCAACCGCGCTCAGGACTATGTGAACCTGTTCGACTCCCAGGCCGGTTTCTTCCAGGGCCGGGACGCCAAGGGCGACTGGCGGGTCGAGTCGTCCAAGTACGACCCGCGCGTGTGGGGTTACGACTACACCGAGACCAACGGCTGGGGCTACGCCTTCACCGCCCCGCAGGACAGCCGCGGCCTCGCCAACCTGTACGGCGGCCGCGGCGGGCTCGCGGACAAGCTCGACGAGTACCTCGCCACCCCGGAGACGGCCTCGCCCGACTTCATCGGCTCGTACCCCGGTGTCATCCACGAGATGACGGAGGCGCGGGACGTGCGGATGGGCATGTACGGCCACTCCAACCAGGTCGCCCACCACGCCCTCTACATGTACGACGCGGCCGGGCAGCCGTCGAAGACGCAAAAGAGCGTCCGTGAGGTGCTGTCGCGGCTCTACACCGGCAGCGCGATCGGGCAGGGCTACCACGGCGACGAGGACAACGGCGAGCAGTCGGCGTGGTTCCTCTTCTCCTCGCTGGGCTTCTATCCGCTGGTGATGGGCAGCGGCGAGTACGCCATCGGCTCGCCCCTGTTCACCAAGGCGACGGTCCATCTGGAGAACGGCCGGAAGCTGGTCGTCAAGGCGCCGAAGAACAGTACGAGCAATGTGTACGTCCAGGGCCTGAAGGTCAACGGCGTGCCGTGGAAGTCGACTTCGCTCCCCCACTCGCTCATTGCGAAGGGCGGCGTGCTGGAGTTCGACATGGGGTCGCGGCCCTCCTCGTGGGGCACCGGCAAGAACGCGGCGCCCGTGTCGATCACCCGGGACGACAAGGTGCCGACGCCGCGGGCGGACGTGCTGAAGGGTGACGGGGCGCTGTTCGACAACACCTCGGCGACCCAGGGGAGCGTCACCTCGGTCGACCTGCCGGTGGCCGAGGACGCCAGGGCCGTGCAGTACACCCTGACGTCACCATCGGACCGGACGAAGGCGCCGACCGGCTGGAAGCTCCAGGCGTCGAAGGACGGCACCACATGGCGCACGCTCGACGAGCGCTCCGGGCAGTCCTTCGCATGGGACCGCCAGACACGGGCGTTCTCCGTGGGGTCACCGGGTACGTACGGGAAGTACCGCCTGGTCCTCGACGGTGAGGCGACCGTGGCGGAGGTCGAACTGATCGGCTGAGCAGTGCGGTTGGGAGCCCCGTGCCCCTTCCCGTGCCCGTCCTCCCCGAGGGCGTCGACCCGGCCTGACTGCGGCCGGACGCCTTCCGGGCCCTCGGCTCCCGGCGGACGCTGATCCTGGGGTCGGGTCCGCGGGAGCAGACGGTGCACGGGGAAGCGGCGCAGGCCGTCGCCCGGTTCGGTGGTCGTGTCATACGCGACCCCGGGCCGGGCGACGGCGTTGGAGCTGTCGGCGGTCAGTCCACGGCCAGCGTGAACACGTGCAGGTCGGTGTCGTCGGGCAGCTTCACCCGGGCGATCGTCCGGCCGGCCGGCGCCGTGAACGGCTTGGTGGCGAAGACGTAGGTGTCGACCGGGTCCCGGTCCGCGCCCGCCACGTTCCGGTAGGCCGCCCTGGCGACGACCTCGTTGCCGTACTGGACGGTGCCGGCGCCGCCGCCGACGGTCCAGTCGGTGAAGGCGAGGTCGATCGTGTCGGTGCCGCCGTCGGTGTAGGTGACGGTGGCCTTGGACTGCTGGTTGCCGTTGACGCCGCTGCCGAGGAAGGACAACCGGCTCGCAGGAGCGGCGAGTTCGATGCTCTGGCCCGCTGCCGAGACGTTGTCCGGGCGGCCGTTCGGCGAGTCGGGCCAGGTGAAGGCGAGGCCGCCCACGGTGTCCTGCTCGCCCGGCGTCAGACCGGCGCCGGCGAGGGCCTGGCGGGAGTAGCTCCAGCCGCCCCCGTCGAAGTCGGCCTCGTCGTGGTCGCCGGCGTCGTCGGAGATGCCGGTGCTGTTGTAGGCGGCGAGGAGGGTGCCCGGCGCCGCGACGGTCAGGGACACGGGCTGGGCGTAAGAGGTGTCGCCCGAGGTCACGGTAACCTCGACGGCGTAGAAGCCCTGTCTCGTGCCCTCGGCGGAGGTCAGCGTGATCTCCTGCGAGCCGTCGGTCACCGTGCCCTCGGCGGGCGTCGCGGTGATCCCGTCGGGCGTGTCGACCCGGAAGCGCACGTCGGGTCCCTCTCCCCCGCTCATCGACAGGGCGCGGATGCCGACCTCGGTGCTTCCGCCCGGCGCGACGGTCGCCGTGGTCGGGCCGACGCCGATCTGGTACGGCTGCTCGCCCGCCCGGAAGGACGGCGGCGCCTCGGCCGCTCCCCAGTTGGCATCGGGCGTGGCGGACAGGGTGTAGTCCAGCCGGCCGCCGTCGCGCACGAAGGAAGCCGGGAGCCAAGGGCGTTCGCCGGTACGGCCGTTGACCTTCAGGGAGTGGACGTACGGGGCGTTGGCGGCAGCCCCCTCCGCGCGCACGGAGATGTCGCCGCCGCCCGGGCGGTCGATCTCGACGCGCGGGAACAGCGGAGAGGCGAGGACCAGTTCGGCGCGGGACGGCACCTGGGGGTACATGCCGAGCGCGGAGAAGACGTACCAGGACGACATGGCACCGAGATCGTCGTTGCCGGGGATGCCGCCGGGCTCGGTGGACCACAGGGCACGCATCGCCGCGCGGACCGTCTCCTGCGTCTTGTACGGGGCGCCCGCGTAGGCGTACAGGTAGGGCACGTTGATGGACGGCTCGTTGTCCAGCTCGGACTTGTCGCCGCCGCTGCCGGTGAAGGCCCAGCCGCCGTCGGCGTCGTGGAAGAAGGTGTCGAGGCGCTTCACGGCCGCGTCACGGCCACCCATGGCGGCGAAGAGTCCCGCTGGGTTGTGCTGGACCATCCAGGTGTACTGGGCCGCCGTCCCCTCCACGAACCCGTTGCCGGTGGCCGGGGTGAAGCCGGTGACCCAGCTCCCGTCGGCCTTGCGGTTGGCGATGTAGCCGCCGGTCTGCGTGGCGGCGACGTTGAAGTTGTTCTGCCACCACTGGGAGCGAGAGGCAAAAGTCTTCGCCGTGCCCTGCTGCCCGGCCTCGGCGGCGAGCTGGGAGAGGGCGAAGTCGGCGCCGGACATCTCCAGCGTCTCGGCGGCGCCGCCCCACGCGTTCGACACCGACGGCATGTACCGGTGCTTCAAGTACTTGTCCAGGGAGGGCCGTTGCCCGACGGACAGCACCGGCTTCCCGGCCGGCGACAGGTCCTTGTCGGTGGGGACGGTCGCCGCCTTCACCAGCGACCGCAGCGCCCCGCGCAGGTCGAAGTCCGTGCCGCCGAAGGCGCGGATGCCGGCCAGCGCGATGGGCGAGGGGTCACCGTTCATGACGTGCGTGCCGCTCGCGCCGTGCAACCAGCGGTCCCAGACACCGCCGTTCTGCTCCGCCAGCTCGTACAGCGACTGGGCGATGTCCGAGCCGACACGTGGATCGAGGAGCGTGAGGAGCTGCACTTGGCCGCGGTAGACGTCCCAGCCGGAGAAGGTGCCGTACTGGGCGTCGTGGCCGCGGCGTACGACGTGGACCCGACCGTCGGAGCCCCGGTAGCCGCGGTCGGCGTCACTGATGACGTTCGGGTGGAGGAGGGCGTGGTAGAGCGCGGTGTAGAAGGTGGTGCGCTCGGCGTCGGTGCCGCCGCCGACCCGGATCGCGGACAGGCGGTCGCGCCAGGCACGGCGTGCCGCGTCCGCCACGGCGTCGAAGGAGCGGTGCGGCGGGTTCTCCGCGGCGAGGTTGGCCTCGGCGCCGGCCTGGCTGACGTAGGAGATGCCGACCTTGACGTTCACCGGTCCGGTGCCGGGCGCGAACTCGACGTATCCGCCGGCGCCCTTGCCCGCGACGGGCCGCCCGCCGCCGCTGAACCCGCCCGTGCCGCCGCTCGCGGCGGTGGACCCCGGGTCTAGCTGCTCGTCCTTCCAGGTGCCGGTCGCCTTGAAAGCGCGGTCGAAGCGAGCGGTGAAGTGGACGGTGTAGTAGGAGCGTTGGCCTTCCGGGTCGAGGTAGCCGCAGAAGTTGCCGGAGGTGACGGACCCCGAGATCGTCCGCTTCACCGGGTCGATCCGGACCGTCGAATCGGTCGAGCCCACCTCGGAGTTGGCGCTGCGGACGAGCAGTGAGGCGGGCTTGTCGGCCGGGAAGGTGAAACGCGCCGAGCCGGTACGGGCGGTGGCGGCGAGGTCGGCGGTGACGCCGGACGCGAGGCGGACCCGGTAGCGGCCGGGCTCGGCGGTCTCGTCGGCGTGGCTGAAGTCGGAGGCGTAGACGGCGTCCTTGGTGTCGCTCGCGGGCGACGAGGTGACCTCACCGGCGTACGGGAAGAACGGGATGTCACCGCTGCCGCCCGCGCATCCGGTGCCGGACATGTGGGTCAGGCTGAAGCCGCGGATGCGGGTGGCGTCGTAGTGATAACCGCCGGGCGCGGCGGTGCGAGTGGCGTCGCCTCTGGTGTTCTCGGGGCTGAAGGACAGCATGCCGAACGGGGTGACGGCCCCCGGGAAGACATTGCCGCCGTTCTTGGTGCCGATCAGTGGATCGACGTACGAGGTCGGGTCCTTGACCAGATCCGGGGGTGCTGTCGGCGCCGCGAGGGCGGGGGTGACGCTGCCGACCGCGAGCACGGCGGCCAGCAGCAGGGACATGGGACGGAAACGCATGACGCGGCCCCTCCTCCTTCGGACGGGTCGCGCACCACAGGTCGCACAAGCCGCAGGGACAGTAGCGTGTGTCACCGGTACCACGGAAGGGCGCGTTCCGAGGCGGGGCGCGAGTGGCCGTCACCTGGATGGGCCAGCCGATCGGCCGGATCCGCGGGATGCCGAAGGTCACTTGACGTCCAACTGGCTTGACATCGTTGTCCGTTGAAGCGGTAGAGTCATGCGGCAGACCATTCGACAACGTTGTCGCACCGCAACCTCGCACAAGCCACTCACCCACCGGACGGTCCCACTTCCCCCCCTCGGGCTCGTCCGGCTCGCGGACCCGGTGGACGGCCACTCACGCCCACCGGGTCCGCCCGGAGCGACGGTTCAGCCCACTCGGCAGGGCAGCGCCGTCGTACTGTCGCCGCCGGATCCGGTGACGACATAGCCGAAGGTCGCACTCTCCCCCGGATCGAGGGAGCCGTTCCAGTCGGCGTTGTGGACCATCACGTCCTGGCCGGTGTAGGTGGCGTTGCCGCTCCAGAGGCTGTCGACCTTCTGGCCGGCCGGGAGCGTCCAGTCGACCATCCAGCCGAGCATCGGGACGTCGCCGGTGTTGGTGACGGTCACCTCGGACTGGTAGCCGCCGGACCAACTGCCGGTCGTACGGCGGGTCGCGGAGCACTCACCGGGCACCGGGTCGGTCGGGTTGCCGGGCTCCTTGATGCCGGTCACCTCGCCGTGGCCGCCGTCGAAGACGATGTCGGAGCAGGAGTAGAAGGTCTCGGCACTGTCCGAGCGCTGCCAGACCATGTAGACGATGTGGCGGCCGGACTTGTCGTCAGGCAGCTTTCCGGTCCAGGAGTAGTTGGCCTCGACCGTGCCCGGGGAGCCGTTCAGCGGCGGGTGGTCGACGCTGAGGAAGGGCTGGGCCTCCATGTCGTTCCAGGTGAGGGGGCGGGTCGGGTCGAAGCCGTCCTTGGTGATGTAGACGTGGAACCAACCCGGGTGTGCCGCCCAGGCGTTGTAGGAGAAGTCGACGGTCGCGCCCGAGGTGAGGTGGGTGAGCGGCCAGTCTTTGCTGGGTGTGTTGAAGCCGGTGAAGTTGGTGTTGCCGCCGCTGCACAACTCGCCGTCGGGCACGAAGCCACGAGTGCGGCCGGCGCCGTCGGAGCGCAGCACGGAGAACCAGTTGTAGAACGGGGTTGTGCCGCTGACCTGCTGGGCCGCCTTGCAGGCCGGGTTGACGGGCTTGATCTCGCCGGTGTCGGTGAGTCCGTCCTGCCAGCAGAGGAAGGTGCGGCTGCCGGGCTTCATGGGGGTGCCGTGGGCCTCCGCCTTGCCGCCGGTGGTCATGACGAGGGTGACGGCGGGAATGGTCGCGAGCAGGGAGATCAGGACGAGGAAGAGGGCCCTGGTGCGGGTGGGGAGGGTTAATCGGCGGGGTGGGGGCATGGGGGTGATCGGGTGTGGGGTTGAGGTTGCGTTTACGCCTGCGCTACTTGTCAGGATCATGACAGTCGAGCTCCGTTCCTTCAGGTACGGGCCTTGAGACTGCTTGCATGGGGAGGGGAGAGCGTGCGGGGTGCGGTTGCGGGTGAGCGCGGGGCGGGAGCAGTCCCGGGGTGGCGGGTTCCGGTCCGCCGCCTATGGGAGCGCTCCCACCCCGTCTGTTGCGGAAGGTAGCGCCGTGAGGCGTGGTTGTAAACGCCTCACGCGAGCGTCTTGTCGGTTGCCCGGTCGCGGACGGTGAACAGAAACTGTCCGGGCGGTCACGCTCGGAGTCGAATGACTGTGGCCGCGCGGCAGCCGTGACTGTGACCGGTCGGCCGTGGCGATCGATCCATATGCCCGGCCGGTTGGGCCGGGGCGGACGCGTTGACCTCAAGTGCGCTTGAGGGGGGGGAGTCTTCCACCATGGACAGCGAAGAGATGCGGCGACAGTCGCAGGCCCTGACCGACCGCGCCGAGATCACCGACCTCATGGACCGTTACCTGCGTTCTCTGGACGACGGAGTCTTCGACGAGGAGTGGGCTCGCGCGTTCCACACCGAAGACGTCACCGCGGAGATGCCCGTCGGCACCGTCCACGGCCGCGATGCCCTGCCGGCCCATATCCGGCGAGGAATGGCACTGTTCGACCGAACCGTGCATCTGGGCACCAACGCCGTCATCGAGATCGACGGTGACCAGGCCACTGCCCGTGGCGCCCTGTTGGGCACCCACGTCCTGGCAGACGGTTCGGACAGCGTGTTCGTCTCTGCCGGCCATGCCGACACCGGACCCGCCAGGACGGCCGACGGCTGGCGGATCTCCGCCTCAACACTGCAGGTGGTGTGGACCCAGGGCTCTCCTCCGCAGCCGCCGGACGAAATCACCCCGGCCCGCGCGGCCTAGGGCGGGCACGCGTTGGCCGGAGGTCAGTTGCCGGCTTTGAGGGCGTCCAGGTGTCGCCGCAGTACCTTCCGGAGCAGCTTCGGCGGATAGCGGTCCGGCAGCAGCGTCGCCTGAAGGGTGAGTCCGTCGAGGAGGGCGGCCAGGCGCGTGCTTTCCAGTTCGAGGTCCGTGCCGGCCGGCAGCCCGCCGACGCACTGGGCTTCGTGCAGCACGCGCACCATCAGGGTGTGCAGGTCGGCCTGCATCTCGGCTGCGCAGGGCCGCAGTTGGGGGCGGGTGTGTGCTGCGGCGGCGAAGGCGAGCCAGAGTTCGGCCTCCTGGCGGCGGGCCTCGTCCAGGGGGAGGAACTCGGCCAGGAGCTCTTCTGTTGCGACCCGGCGGTCGATGCCGCCGTCGGGAGCCAGGAGCCGCTCGGCGTGGGTGCGGATGCGGTCGCCGATGCGCCGGCTCAGCTCCCTCATCGTGAAGGTCATCAACTCGTCGTGGTCGGCGAAGTAGTGGCGGACCGAGCCGATGGCGAGTCCGGCTTCATCGGCGACGTTGCGCAGTGACGCATGCTCCAGCCCATGCCGGGCGACGACGGACAGGACGGCCTGCGCCACCGCCCTGCGGCGGGCCACGGGATCGACGATCTTTGGCACATGGCCGTTATAGCACGACTGAGCTAACATCGTTTTAGCTCAGTCGTGCCATAAAGATGGGTGGTATCTGCGTGAACCCCTGGCTGCTCGCCGCGATCGTCGCGGTGGTCGTGATCGCGGTCGTGATCAAGCGGATGATCGGTGAACCGGTCAATGCGAGGGACCTCTTCGCGGCCCCCGCGATCCTGACCGGGATCGGCGTCCTGTCCCTCGTCAAGATGACGGATCTGACCGGCACCGACCTCACCTGGGTCGTCACGGGCGCCGTCCTCGGCGCGGCACTCGGCGCACTGCGCGGCGCCACCGTTCAACTCGTCGACAGGGGAGGCGTCCTGTGGCAGCGGTACACGGCCCGCACCTTCCTCGCCGTGATCGGCACCCTGGCGGTCTCGGTCGGCTTCGGCGTCCTGGCGGTGAAGATGGGCATGCACGAGAACGCACGCCCCCTCCAGCTCTCCATCGGCATGAGCTTCCTCGGCGAGTCCCTCATGGTCGGCCGCCGCGGCCTGGCCTCGGGCATCCCGTTCGCCCCGGCACGTGCCCGCTGAGTCAGTGCCGTACCCGTGCCCGAACTGTGGTTCCTAGCCCTTCGAGTCCTGCTTCCAGTCCCGGGCAAGGAGCCCCAGCAGCACCTCGTCCAGGAACTCGCCCATCACCCAGGCCGAAGAGCGCAGCACGCCCTCGCGGACGAAGCCGTTGCGCTCGGCGGAGCGCAGCATCGCGGTGTTGTCCGACAGCGTCTCGATCTGCAGCCGCTGCAGGCCGCGCACGACGAAGCCGTAGTGGCACAGCACCGCGACCACGTCGGTGCCGTAGCCCTGGCCCCGTGCGGACGGCAGGAGTCCCAGCCCGATGTGCGCGGACCGGTTGTGGTTGTCGATGCCCCACAGCGTCGCGGTGCCGACCAGCGTGCCGCCGTCCAGCTCCACCACGGAGAACGGGACGTGCCCTTGTTCCTTGTCGTCCACCACGAGCCGCGGATCCTTCGAGCCGGGGGTGATCGGCCGCCACGGCCCGCCTTCGGCCCGCGAGGAGTTGACCACGTCGTCGTAGAGCTCCGCCCGCAGGACCGGTATGTCGTCCTCGTGCCGGGCCCTCAGCCCGACCTTGTTGCCCTTCAGCATGCAGGCTTCCTATCCGACCGGGCCGGGCTGCGGCAAACGAATAGGACTCGAGGTCAGCCGGCGTAGCGGCGGTGGCCATGGAGTCGGGCAGCCGGCCGATGAATTCAGTGGACGCAGAGGCAGAACGGGTGGCCGGCCGGGTCCGCGTAGACCCGCCAGTTGGCCTCCGGGCGGAGCTGGTCCGTCCGCTCCAGCAGGGTCGCGCCGAGGGCGAGCGCCCGCTTCTCCTCTGCGTCGAGGTCGTCCACGTCGAAGTCCAGGTGGAGCTGCTGCGGGCGCTTCTGGCCCGGCCATTCGGGCGGTTGGTAGCCGTCCACCCGCTGGCAGGCCAGCGGTGTCCCCTCGAACCCGTGCACCTCGATCCAGTCGGGATCCTCAGGGTCCACGACCACCCGGCCGCCGAGCAGATCCGCGTAGAACTCGGCGAGCCGTACCGGGTCGGCACAGTCCAGCGCGACCGATTGCAGCTTTCGGATCACTTGCGGCACTCCTCGATCATCGGCCGTTTCCCACCAACTCCCCGAACTGAGCTCCCGGAAACTTTCCCCTCCCCCGGTCGCACGCGGAGCCGCCCTGTCCACCGCGCCTGTCAAAACCAGTTGGTGACGGCCTCACACCCCGGCTATACGGGTCTCATGACCTCCTGGCACCTGGCTCCCGAACCCTTCGACACAGCGGACGCGACCGGCCTGCGCCGCGACTACTACGACGAGGTCGCCAGCCGCTACTGGAAGCGGCCCGCGACCTCCGAGGAGATCGACGAGGGCCTGGCCGGTGACGGCGCGGAACTGCTCACCCCGCCCACGGGGCAGTTCATCGTGGGCCGTTTCGACGGCGAGGCCGCCGCCTGCGGCGGGCTGCTGATGCTGGATTCCGGGCGCGCCGAGCTCACCCGCGTGTACATACGCCCGGCTTTCCGCGGCAAGAAGGGCGCCGGCCTCCTGATGGAGATGCTGGAGGACGAGGCCCGGCTGCTCGGTGCCTCCCGGATGGTCCTCAACACCCGCCTCGACCTGATCGAGGCCCGCTCGCTCTACGCACGCCACGGCTACCGCGAGATCCCGGCGTACCGCACGGGTCCGTATGTGGAGATCTGTTACGACAAGGAACTCGTCCGGGCCGACTGATCGGAGCGCTCACGAGTCCCGGGTGTCCCCCCTTCTGCCCGAGCCTCGCGACACGGCCGGGGGCCACCGGGCCGCCGGCGTCGGTGAAGTCTCAGACGCGCTGCGCCGCCGTCGCCGCGTCCGGGGACCGTACCGCCGGAAGCGTCACCGCGAGGGGCAGTCGTACGGTGAACTCCGTGCGGCCCGGTTCGCTCTCGACCTCGATGTGCCCGCCGTGCGCCGACACGATCGCCGCCACGATGGCGAGGCCAAGCCCGGATCCGCCGTCGTGCGGGCCCCTTCGGGTGCGGGAGGCATCGGCGCGGGTGAAGCGGTCGAAGACCGTCGGGACCAGCGCGGGCGGCATGCCCGGGCCGTCGTCACGGACGCGTACGACGCACCGGTCGCCCCCTGCCTCCACGACCGCAAAGACCCTCGTGCCCGCGGGCGTGTGCACCCGTGCGTTGGCCAGCAGGTTGGCCACCACCTGGTGCAGTCGTGCCGGGTCGCCGAGGACCAACGGCACGTCGTCCAGGCGGAGTTCGAGCTGCCAGTCGTGTCCGGTCCCGGCGGCCCGCGCGTCCCACACGGCTTCCGCGACCAGGGCCGCCACATCCACCTCGGCGGACTGGAGGGGCCGTCCCTCGTCCAGGTGTGCCAGCAGCAACAGATCCTCCACCAGGCCCGTCATGCGCGCCGACTCCGCCGAGACGCGGCGCCAGGCGAGCAACGGCTCGACGCGGCCGGTGCCCCGGTTCATGAGTTCGGCGTAGCCCGTGATCGAGGCGAGCGGGGTGCGCAGTTCGTGGCCGGCGTCGGCGAGGAAGCGGCGCATGCGTTCCTCGGTGCGCCGGCGTGCCGTGTGCGAGGACTCGACGTGGTCGATCATGCGGTTGAGAGCGGCGCCGACCTGGCCTGCCTCGCTGGCGGGGTCGATGTCCCCGGCCTGGACGCGGGTGAGGCCGGGGACCTCGCCGTGGTCGAGCGGAGCGCGGGAGACCTCGGCCGCGGTGGCGGCGACCCGGCCCAGGGGCCGTAGCTGGCGTCGTACGACCACGGCGCACAGGCCGCCCGCGACGGCCAGGCCGGCCGTCGCGACGACCACCTCGACCACGACCATGCCGCTGATCATGTGCTGTACCTCGTCCATCGGAAGCCCTGCGAGGACGCGGATCCCGTCGCTCTCGGCGACGGTGACCCGGTAGGCGCCGAGGCCGGGGACGGTCGCGGTGTGCGTCGCAGCGTCGGTTCCCACGCCCGCGAGGGCTCCGCGCTGGGCGTCGGTGAGGGCGCCGGGCGGGGCGTCCTGGCGTACGACCCCGGCGGTGAGGATGTCGCCGTCGGCGTCGAGCCGGGCGGCGAGCATGCCGGTCGGGTGTCCGCTCTCCATGAGGAAGCTCAGGTGTTCCGCCTGCTCGGGGTGGAGCCGCGCCGCGCCCAGGCTGCGCTCGGCGGCGTTGCGGACCCGGTCGTCCAGGTTGCCCAGCAGATAGGCGCGTTGGACGAACATGGTGGTCAGCGCCATCGCGGCGCACACGGCGACGAGGGTCAGGCCGATGAACACGACCAGGCGGGTGCGCAGGGAGCGAAGGCGCCGCCGGGCGCTCATCTGCCGTCCTCCACCGGCATGATGGAGCAGCCGAGTCCGCGCACCGTGCGGATCCTCCACCGGGTCGGCGCCGCCGTCGGAGGACGCGCGCCGCGCACGGTCGAGGTGAGCGCGGGCTCGTCGCCGTCGGTGAGCACACGGACGCGCCCGTTTCGGAACCCTGTGGTGCCGGTCATGTCCCGATCCTGTCCCCGCAGGCTGAGGGAACCCTGTGTTCCGGCTGAGCTCAGGCGATGTGACGGGACGAAAGCGGCGAGGGCCGCATCCCCGGTGATCGGGGATGCGGCCCTCAACTGCCGTGCCGTACCGCTTGCTTGACCGCCTACTTGCGGATCAGGCTGCGCAGCACGTACTGCATGATGCCGCCGTTGCGGTAGTAGTCGGCCTCACCGGGGGTGTCGATGCGGACGACCGCGTCGAACTCGACGCCCGTGTCGGTGGTGACCTTGACCGTGCTCGGGGTGGTGCCGTTGTTCAGCTCGGTCACGCCGGTGATGGAGAAGGTCTCCTCGCCGGTCAGGCCGAGCGAGTCGGCGTTCTGGCCGGCCGGGAACTGCAGCGGCAGGACGCCCATGCCGATGAGGTTCGAGCGGTGGATGCGCTCGTACGACTCGGTGATGACGGCCTTGACGCCGAGGAGGGCCGTGCCCTTGGCCGCCCAGTCGCGGGACGAGCCGGAGCCGTACTCCTTGCCGCCCAGGATGACCAGCGGGATGCCGGCGGCCTGGTAGTTCTGCGAGGCGTCGTAGATGAAGCCCACCGGGCCGTCGGCCTGGGTGAAGTCGCGGGTGTAGCCGCCCTCGGTGCCCGGCGCGATCTGGTTGCGCAGGCGGATGTTGGCGAACGTGCCGCGGATCATGACCTCGTGGTTGCCTCGGCGCGAGCCGTAGGAGTTGAAGTCACGACGCTCCACACCGTGCTCGGTGAGGTACTTGCCGGCCGGGGTGTCGGCCTTGATGGCGCCGGCGGGCGAGATGTGGTCGGTGGTGACCGAGTCGCCCAGCTTGGCCAGGACGCGGGCACCGGCGATGTCGGAGACCGGGGTGGTCTCCATCGTCATGCCCTCGAAGTACGGGGGCTTGCGGACGTACGTCGACTCCGCGTCCCACTCGAAGGTGTTGCCGGTCGGGATCGGCAGGGCCTGCCACTGGGCGTCGCCCGCGAAGACGTCCTGGTAGGACTTGTTGAACATGTCCTCGCCGATGGCGTTCGCCACGACGTCGTTGACCTCGGCCTCGGAGGGCCAGATGTCGGCCAGGAAGACCGGCTTGCCCTCCTGGTCCACACCGAGGGCGTCGCGCGTGATGTCCACCTTCATGGAGCCCGCGAGGGCGTACGCGACGACCAGCGGCGGGGAGGCCAGGTAGTTCATCTTGACGTCGGGGTTGATACGGCCCTCGAAGTTCCGGTTGCCGGAGAGGACCGAGGTGACCGCGAGGTCGTGGTCGTTGACGGCCTTGGAGACCTCCTCCGGCAGCGGGCCGGAGTTGCCGATGCAGGTGGTGCAGCCGTAGCCGACGAGGTTGAAGCCGACCTTGTCGAGGTACGGGGTCAGACCCGCCTTGTCGAAGTAGTCGGTGACGACCTTCGAGCCCGGGGCGAGGGTGGTCTTGACCCACGGCTTGCGGGTCAGGCCCTTCTCCACGGCCTTCTTCGCGACGAGGGCGGCCGCCACCATCACGTACGGGTTCGAGGTGTTGGTGCAGGAGGTGATCGCGGCGACGGTGACGGCGCCGTGGTCGATCTCGTACGTCGAGCCGTCGGGGGCGGTCACGGTGACCGGGTTCGACGGGACGCCGTTGGAGACGGCCGGGGCGTCGGAGGCCGGGAAGGACTCCTTGCCCGCCTCGGAGTCGTCCGAGACGTAGTTGCGCACGTCCTGGGCGAACTGCTGCGAGGCGTTGGCGAGGACGATGCGGTCCTGCGGGCGCTTCGGACCGGCGATCGAGGGCACGACCGTCGACAGGTCCAGCTCGAGCTTCTCGGAGAAGTCGGGCTCGGCGGCCGGGTCCAGCCAGAGACCCTGCTCCTTGGCGTACGCCTCGACGAGCGCGAGCTGCTGGGCGTCGCGGCCCGTCAGCTTCAGGTACTTGATGGTCTCGTCGTCGATCGGGAAGATCGCGGCGGTGGAACCGAACTCCGGCGACATGTTGCCGATGGTGGCGCGGTTCGCGAGGGAGGTGGCGGCCACACCCTCGCCGTAGAACTCGACGAACTTGCCGACAACGCCGTGCTTGCGCAGCATCTCGGTGATGGTCAGCACGAGGTCGGTGGCGGTGGTGCCGGGGGTGAGCTCACCGGTCAGCTTGAAGCCGACGACGCGCGGGATGAGCATGGAGACCGGCTGGCCGAGCATGGCGGCCTCGGCCTCGATGCCGCCGACGCCCCAGCCGAGGACGCCGAGGCCGTTGACCATGGTGGTGTGCGAGTCGGTGCCGACCAGGGTGTCGGGGTAGGCCTGGCCGTTGCGGACCATGACCGTACGAGCGAGGTGCTCGATGTTCACCTGGTGGACGATGCCGGTGCCCGGCGGGACGACCTTGAAGTCGTCGAAGGCGGTCTGGCCCCAGCGCAGGAACTGGTAGCGCTCCTTGTTGCGGCCGTACTCCAGCTCGACGTTCTGCGCGAAGGCCTCGTTGGTGCCGAACTTGTCGGCGATGACGGAGTGGTCGATGACCAGCTCGGCCGGGGAGAGCGGGTTGACCTTCGCGGGGTCGCCGCCGAGCTCCTTCACGGCCTCACGCATGGTGGCGAGGTCCACGACACAGGGGACGCCGGTGAAGTCCTGCATGATCACGCGGGCCGGCGTGAACTGGATCTCCTGCGACGGCTGGGCCTGGGAGTCCCAGCCGCCGAGGGCGCGGATGTGGTCGGCGGTGATGTTCGCGCCGTCCTCGGTGCGGAGGAGGTTCTCCAGCAGCACCTTCAGGCTGTAGGGGAGGCGCGCGGCGCCTTCGACCTTGTCCAACCGGAAGATCTCGTACGACTCGTCGCCCACGCGCAGCGTGCTGCGGGCGTCGAAGCTGTTCGCCGACACGACAGTCTCCTTCATTGATGTGCGCGTACCACCACGATCCTGCCGCCACGGCATCCCGGCCGATCCGCTAAGGTAAGGCTAAGTTAGGTAGCCCTTACCGCTGGACCGGTGGTGCCGCGCGGCTGCGGTGCACCTCGGCAGATATCTCGATGTCGAGATAACTCTAGTACATGGGGCCGGGCTGGTCATGCCCGGCCTCCTTGTCGCGCGCCTTCCAACAGTGTCGTTCCGCACACCCGCCCGCGCCCCCACACCCGATCACCCCGCCACACGCGCCCGGACCTGCCATTTCCCGCACTCCGGCAGCGTTCACACGCCTTCACGGAAGGGCTTTGCATGATCATGCGTCATGATGCATACTCTTCCTATGTCCAAGGTCCTCACCTCCCTGCCCACCGGCGAGCGCGTCGGCATCGCCTTCTCGGGCGGTCTCGACACCTCGGTCGCGGTCGCCTGGATGCGCGACAAGGGCGCCGTCCCGTGCACCTACACCGCTGACATCGGCCAGTACGACGAGCCCGACATCGCCTCGGTGCCCGGCCGCGCCAAGGCCTACGGCGCCGAGGTCGCGCGCCTGGTCGACTGCCGCGCCGCCCTCGTCGAGGAGGGCCTGGCCGCGCTGACGTGCGGCGCGTTCCACATCCGCTCCGGCGGGCGGGCGTACTTCAACACCACGCCGCTGGGCCGTGCCGTCACCGGCACGCTGCTGGTGCGCGCGATGCTCGAGGACAACGTCCAGATCTGGGGCGACGGCTCGACCTTCAAGGGCAACGACATCGAGCGGTTCTACCGCTACGGCCTGCTCGCCAACCCGAACCTGCGGATCTACAAGCCCTGGCTGGACGCGGACTTCGTGACCGAACTCGGCGGCCGCAAGGAGATGTCGGAGTGGCTGCTCACCCACGGGCTGCCCTACCGGGACTCCACGGAGAAGGCGTACTCCACGGACGCCAACATCTGGGGCGCCACCCACGAGGCCAAGACCCTGGAGCACCTGGACACCGGCGTCGAGACCGTCGAGCCGATCATGGGCGTGAAGTTCTGGGACCAGTCCATCGAGATCGCCCCCGAGGACGTGACGATCGGCTTCGAGCAGGGCCGGCCGGTCACCGTCAACGGCAAGGAGTTCGCCTCCCCCGTCGACCTGGTGATGGAGGCCAACGCCATCGGCGGCCGCCACGGCCTCGGCATGTCGGACCAGATCGAGAACCGGATCATCGAGGCCAAGAGCCGCGGCATCTACGAGGCGCCGGGCATGGCCCTGCTGCACGCCGCGTACGAGCGCCTGGTCAACGCGATCCACAACGAGGACACCCTCGCCCAGTACCACAACGAGGGCCGGCGTCTGGGCCGTCTGATGTACGAGGGCCGCTGGCTGGACCCGCAGGCGCTGATGATCCGCGAGTCGCTCCAGCGGTGGGTCGGCGCGGCCGTCACCGGCGAGGTGACGCTGCGGCTGCGGCGCGGCGAGGACTACTCGATCCTCGACACGACCGGACCGGCGTTCAGCTACCACCCGGACAAGCTCTCCATGGAGCGCACCGAGGACTCGGCGTTCGGCCCGGTGGACCGGATCGGCCAGCTCACCATGCGAAACCTCGACATCGCCGACTCCCGCGCCAAGCTGGAGCAGTACGTCGGCCTCGGCCTGATCGGCACCGGCAGCCCCACCGTCGGTGCCTCCCAGGCGGCCGCGACCGGCCTGATCGGCACCATGCCGGAGCTGCCCGAGGGCGGCGCCGAGGCCATCGCCTCCCGCGGCGAGGTCTCCGAGGAGGACGCGCTCCTGGACCGCGCCGCGATGGAGTCCGGCACGGACTGACCGGCCGAACAGAGGACGGACCACCGCAAGGGCCGGCTCGACGCCATGAGCGTCGAGCCGGCCCTTCCGGCTTTCCGACATGCCATCAGTTCGCCGTTTCGGGGTAACCGAGGGACACGCACTCGACTCCGAAGGGAGGCACTCGTGCCCCTCACATTCCGCAAGAGCTTCCGGATCCTTCCGGGAGTGCGGCTGAACATCAACCGACGCTCCTGGTCCATCACCACGGGCGGCAGGAACGGTCCGCGACACACCCACAGCAGCACCGGACGTCGTACGACATCGATGGATTTGCCCGGACCTTTCGGGTGGCGTCGCACCCGTACCGCCAGGCGGCGGTGACGGCACGTCACCCGAATGGCCCCCCTACGAATGTGCCATCTCATATCTGAGATAACCTCAACCTCATGGCAGACGATTACCTCGTACGCATCGGCAGGCTCATCCGTGACGCCCGGCAGCACCGTGGCTGGACACAGGCGCAGCTTGCCGAGGCGCTCGGCACCTCCCAGAGCGCCGTCAATCGCATCGAGCGCGGCAACCAGAACATCAGCCTTGAGATGATCGCCCGAATCGGTGAAGCCCTGGACAGCGAGATCGTGTCGCTGGGTTACGCCGGTCCGATGCATCTGAGGGTTGTCGGCGGACGTCGGCTGTCCGGTTCGATCGACGTCAAGACCAGCAAGAACGCCTGCGTGGCCCTGCTGTGCGCCTCGCTGCTCAACAAGGGGCGCACGGTGCTGCGCCGGGTCGCCCGGATCGAGGAGGTGTACCGCCTGCTGGAGGTGCTCAACTCCATCGGCGTGCGCACCCGTTGGGTCAACGACGGCGTCGACCTGGAGATCGTGCCGCCGGCCGAGCTGGACATGGGAGCGATCGACGCCGAGGCCGCCGTACGCACCCGCTCCATCATCATGTTCCTCGGCCCGCTGCTGCACCGCATGAACCACTTCAAGCTGCCGTACGCCGGCGGCTGCGACCTCGGTACGCGGACCATCGAGCCGCACATGATCGCGCTGCGCCGCTTCGGCCTGGACGTCGCTGCGACCGAGGGCCAGTACCACGCCGTGGTGGACCGCGGCGTACGCCCCGACCGGCCGATCGTGCTGACCGAGCGCGGCGACACCGTGACCGAGAACGCGCTGCTGGCCGCCGCCCGGCACGACGGCGTCACGGTCATCCGCAACGCGTCGTCCAACTACATGGTCCAGGACCTCTGTTTCTTCCTGGAGGCGCTCGGCGTCCGGGTCGAGGGCATCGGCACGACGACGCTCACGGTGCACGGCGTACCGAACATCGACGTGGACGTCGACTACTCCCCCTCCGAGGACCCGGTCGAGGCGATGAGCCTGCTGGCCGCGGCGGTGGTGACGGAGTCGGAACTGACGGTGCGTCGCGTTCCCATCGAGTTCCTGGAGATCGAGCTGGCGGTCCTCGAGGAGATGGGCCTCGACCACGACCGCACGCCCGAGTACTTCGCGGACAACGGCCGCACCCGGCTGGTGGACCTCACCGTCCGGCCCTCCAAGCTGGAGGCGCCGATCGACAAGATCCACCCGATGCCGTTCCCGGGCCTGAACATCGACAACGTCCCGTTCTTCGCGGCCATCGCCGCCGTCGCGTCGGGCAAGACCCTGATCCACGACTGGGTCTACGACAACCGCGCGATCTACCTCACCGACCTCAACCGCCTCGGCGGCCGCCTTCAGTTGCTGGACCCGCACCGCGTCCTGGTCGAGGGCCCGACCCGCTGGCGAGCCGCCGAGATGATGTGCCCGCCCGCGCTGCGGCCGGCCGTGGTCGTGCTGCTGGCGATGATGGCGGCGGAGGGCACCTCCGTACTGCGGAACGTGTATGTCATCAACCGGGGTTACGAGGATCTGGCCGAGCGCCTGAACTCCATCGGGGCGCAGATCGAGATCTTCCGGGACATCTGACCCGGGCGGGCCGAGTCGGGCCTTGCGGCGCGGTCCCGGCGTGCGGGAGTCGGGGCCGTGTGGGTTAAGCTTGGTCCTGAGCTGGTCGCCGCAAGTCCGGGTGGCTGGTGTTGCGTTGGTGGTCCAAGGAAAGACGCCCCACTTCCTGTGGGGAGATGCAGGTGCAAGGCCTGCCCGGCGCTCGATCACGGGCCCGTTCGCGCAGTGCGCGGACGGGCTCGTTGCGTTTCCCGGCCGTGGTTCGCCGGGTCAGTCGTCGGGGATGCCGGTGCCGCTGAGGGCGGGGACCGTCTGTTCGGGGCGGGCGAGGGAGCGGGCGCCGAGGCGGAACCGCTCGAGCTTGTCGACGATGGTCTGCCCGACGGGGGTGTGGCCCCAGACGCTGATGCCCTGGTGGGTGCTGGGCTGCCAGGTGGTCTCGTCGATGACGACGGGGTTCCAGCCGACCTCCCACTCGAAGCCCGAGGGGGTGCGGGCGTAGTACGAGAGTTCCTTGTCGTTGGTGTGCTGTCCGACCGACAGGGCCATGCCGAAGCCGAGTTCGTGCACGCGCTGGTAGCTGCGGGCGACGTCGTCGAGGGAGGCGGCCTGGATGTTGAGGTGCTGGACGCGGGTGCGAACGGGGTCGATGGGCAGGCCACGGACGGCGGCGACGGCGATGGAGTGGTGGCGTTCGTTGACGCGCAGGAAGCGGATCCTGAGCTTGACGCCGCTGATCGTCTCGTCGATGTAGTCGGTGAGGCGGGCGTCGAAGACGGTGTTGAAGTAGCCGCGCATCAGGGCGGGCTTGGCGGAGGTGATGGCGACATGGCCCATGCCCGAGTCGCCCGTGACCCAACCGGACGCGAGCATGTTCAGGGGCCGCGGCGAGATCACCGGCGTGGTGTAGATCTCCTGGGTGATGCCCTTGGGGCCGGGGAAGCGCAGCAGGCGTTCGACGCCGCGCATCCTCGCCTCCTCGGCGGACCCTTGCACGACGGGGACACCATGGGCACGGATGCGGGCCTCGATCTGTTCGAAGGACGCGTGGTCGTCGATGTGCCAACCGGTCGCCACGACGTCCTCGGCGGGCCCGCGCCGCAGCAGGAAGCGGCACTCCTGCTCATCGAGGCGGAAGCGCATCAGGCCGGTGTCGAGGTCGTCGTGGTGCATGCCGATGGCGTCGGTGCCGAAGCGGCGCCAGTCCGCGAAGCGGTTGGTCTCGATGACGACGTAGCCCAGGTGTACCGCGCCGAAGACGTTCGTGTTCATCGGCGGCCCGCCAGGAAGTCGGCGCAGATCCGGTTGAACAGCTCGGCGCGTTCGAACTGCACCCAGTGCCCGGTGTTGGCGACCTCGTACAGATCGCAGTCGGGCATGCGGTCCGCCAGCATCCGGCCGCCGGAGGGGCGGTTGACCTTGTCGGCCGCACCCCACAGCACCAGGGTCGGCACGGGCAGGCGGGCGAGACGGGCGTCGCGGGTGAAGTCCATCCGCCACAGCGTGCGCAGCGCGTTCGGGCCGGACGGGCGGCGCAGCGGCGGGGCGGCGATCACCTCCGGGTCGATGCTGTCGTGGTAGCGCGCGTCGATGACGCTGTCGGGGACGTCGGCGGCGTTGAAGACGAGGTAGGTGCGGATGAACTTCTCCAGCTTCGGCCGCGAAGGGCCGTCCCCGGAGTAGTAGTCGAGCAGGCTGTTGAGGCCGGAGGTCGGCAGCGCGCGGGTGGTGCCGACGCCGCCGGGGCCCATCAGGACCATACGGCCGACCCGGTCGGGGGTGTCCAGGGCGAGGCGCAGGGCGCAGGCACCGCCGTAGGAGTTGCCGACCAGGTGGGCCTGGTCCAGGCCGAGTTCGTCGAGCAGGCCGCGGATGCCGGCGGCGAGGTGGCCGAAGGGGTCGGCGCCGTCCACACCCTTGGTGCTGCGGCCGTAGCCGGGCAGGTCGGGGACGATGACCCGGTGGTCCTTGGCCAGGGCGGCGATGTTGCGGGCGTAGTTGGAGACGCCGGAGGCACCGGGGCCGCCGCCGTGCAGCAGCAGTACGGGCGGGCCTTCGCCGGTCTCCGCGACGAAGATCTTCTTGCCCAGGACGTCGACCAGCGACTCGTGCATCGGCGGCGGTGGGGTGGGGGTGCTCATGGCGTTCCTTGGGGTGCGGGCCAGGTGGGCGCGGGGGGCGCTGCGGTTTCGGCGGTCCCCGAGCTTCCGGCGGTCCCGGCAGTTCCGGCGGCCCCGGCGGTCGTGCGAGGGGTCGGGGCGAATCCGTTCGGGGGCGGTGGGAGCGGGACGCCGGCGGGGGCGGCCGCGTAGACGTAGGCATCGGGGCGCAGGGCGAGGGTGGTGGCGCGGTGGCGGGTCATCCAGGCCCGCAGCACGCCGTCGCAGTCGACGACCGCGCCCTCGGCCGGACGTGAGCCGGCCGGCAGGACGGTGAGCGAGGGGACGCCGCAGCGCTCCCACGCGGGCTGCGTGCTCGGCGCCGCGCCGTGCAGGAGCAGCCAGCGACCGCCGAGCACGTCGTCCAGGCGGACCCGGGTGCCGTCGGGGGTGGTGACCCAGGGTTGGGGGATCTGGTGGCCGGGGGCCGTGGTGCGGGAGGCACGGGTACGGGCGGTGATGCCGGAGGCCCTGGTGCGGGAGGCACGGGTACGGGCGGTGATGCCGGAGGCCCTGGTGCGGGAGGCACGGGTACGGGCGGTGATGCCGGAGGCCCTGGTGCGGGGGTGGGCCTTAAAGCCGTCGGCGTAGTGGGCGACGGGGATCCAGTTGGAGTCCTGGAGCCAGCCGCCGAAGCCCGGTATCCGGTTCAGGTGCGGGAGCACGGAGTCGCGGACACGGGTGACCGCGAGCCGCCGTTCGGTGATGATTCGGCCGACGAACACCGCCCGCCCGGTGACCTCCTTGACGTGCGGTTTGCGCTCCGCCTCGTAGCTGTCGAGCACCGACTCGGGCAGTTCCCCGCGCAGCACGGAGTCGAGCTTCCAGCACAGGTTCGCCACGTCGCGCACCCCGGCGGCCATGCCCTGGCCGATCCACGGCGGCATCGCGTGGGCGGCGTCACCGGCGAGGAAGACCCGGCCCACCCGGAAACGGGCGGCGAAGCGGACGTGGTGGCTGTAGACGGTGGCGCGCAGGATCTCGATCTGGTCGGGGCCGATCCCGTACCGGGACACCATCGCGTGGATCGCCTCGTCGGTCGTCAGATGCCGCTCGTCGTCGCCGGGCAGGATCGGGAACTCCCAGCGGTGGTGTCCGAGAGGTGTCGGGCAGTCGACCGCGGGGCGGGCCGGGTCGCAGCGGAAGCGCAGCTTGTCGTGGTCGGGCCACGGCTTGAGCATCCTGGTGTCGATGACGACCCAGCGGTCCTCGTACGTCCGTCCCTCGTAGCCCACGTTGAGCTGTGCTCGGGTGAGGCTGGAGCCGCCGTCGGCCGCGATGACGTAGCGGGCGCGCAGTCGTCGTACGGAGTCGTCGGCGGTGCCCACGACGGTCAGTTCCACTCCGTCGGCGTCCTGGCGCAGCCGTAGGCACTCGTGCCGCAGCCACACCTCGACGCCTCGGTAGCGGTCGACTCCGTCGCGCAGGACCTGCTCCAGCGCGGGCTGGTAGAGGAACATCTGCGGCGGGTGGCCGTGGCCGCGCGGCGTGGGGTGCGCGCTGAGGAAGGTGCGGCCGCGCGCGTCGACGAAGTCGAGCGGCCGGTCGGCGAGCATGTCCTGCTTCAGCCGGTCGGCCAGGCCGACGCGCTGCCAGATCCGGATGACCTCCTCGTCGGTGGAGATCGCCCGGGCCCGGGAGTAGATCTCGGCGTCGCGTTCCAGGACGACGACCCGCAGGCCCGCCGCGCCCAGCAGATTCGCGGCGGTCACCCCCGTGGGGCCGTACCCGATCACCGCCACGTCGTACGCGGCGTCGCCGTCCCCGTCGTCGGCTCCGGCCCCGGTGCTGATCTCACTCATCAGGCCACCTCACTGTCCCTGTCGCGGCTCTTCGCAGCTCGTCACGGCTCGTCACGGCTGTTGCTGTAGCGTTCATTCCAATTGGAATGGACGCTACGGTAAGCTCGGTGTCAGGGGCGGTCAAGTGCCGGAACGACGGGAAGGGCACCCTCATGACCAGGCCACGGACGGCCCGCAGAAAGCGTGCGAACGGCGTGGAGTCGCGGCAGCGCATCCTCGACGCCGCCGTCGAGATCGCGGGCGAGCGCGGCTACGAGGGCACGTCGATCGCGGCGGTCAGCGCCAAGTGCGGGCTGCCCGCGAGCTCGATCTACTGGCACTTCGACGGCAAGGACGACCTGATCGCCGCGGTCATCGAGCGCAGCTTCGCGGCCTGGCTGACGGCCGTCGAACTGCCCGGCGAGGCGACCGGAACCCCGCTGGAGCGGGTGACGGCGATGGCGGCGAACGTGGCGAAGTCACTGGTCGACGCGCCGGACTTCCTGCGCCTGGGACTGATGCTCGCCCTGGAGCGGCGCCCCGCCGAGCCCCGCGGGCGGACGGTGTTCCTCCAGGTCCGCGACATCTCCCGGCACCGGATCACGGACATGATCCGCGCCCTGTTCCCGTCCCTGGACGAGGACGTCGTCCGCACGCTGACGGCCTACGCCATGGCCGGCGCCGACGGCCTGTTCGTGCACCGTGAGATCGGCGGCGACCGCGTCGACCTGGCGGCGATGTTCGAGCTGCACGCGCGGCTCGTGTACGAGGCCGCCGCCCGCGCTGCGGCCGGGAGCGGCCCTGGGGCACCGCATGCCCCTGACCCGCGCACGGCGCGAGGAGGCCGGCCGGACGACGCGCGAGGCCGAGCGCCACGCGGCGGCGCCGATCGACCCGCGTCCGCCCCGCTGCCGGGCTTCGTCGGCCGTCAGCCGGCGGCACACACACCGAGGCCGTCTTACGCCCACTCCCCCGTCAACGCCGAAGGGCCGCACCGATGACCACCGCACCCCGCCGGATCGACGTCCACCAGCACCTCGTCCCGCCCCACTACCGCGATGCCCTCGCCAAGCACGGCATCGTCGAGGCGGGGGGCCGTGCCCTGCCCGACTGGAGCCCCGGGGCGGCTCTGGAGCAAATGGACCTGCTGGGCACCGAGACGGCGATCCTGTCCGTGTCCACCCCCGGCACCGGGTTCCTCGGCGATCCGGGCGAGGCAGCCGACCTGGCTCGGCGGCTCAACGACTTCTCCGCCGCTCTCACGGCCGAACACCCGGCCCGCTTCGGCTGGTTCGCCACGGTGCCCATGCCCGACGTCGCCGCGTCGGCCCGGGAGGCCGAGCGGGCGCTGGGCGAACTGGGCGCCGACGGCGTCACCCTGCTCGCCAACAACCAGGGCTCCTATCTGGGCGCCGAGGGGCAGGACGCCCTGTGGCGCGTCCTCGACGAGCACGGCGGTGTCGTCCTCGTCCACCCGGCCGACCTCCCCGCGCCCACCGTCGAGGGCATCCCGCCGTTCGCGGCGGACTTCCTCCTCGACACCACCCGTGCCGCCTACCTGCTGGTCCGCAGCGGCGTCCCGCGCCGCCACCCGAACATCCGGTTCGTCCTCAGCCACGGCGGCGGCTTCGTGCCGTACGCCTCCCATCGCATGGCCGTCGCCATCGCCGCCGACATCGGGCGCAGTCCGCGCGACGTCCTGGAGGACTTCCGGGGCTTCTACTTCGACACCGCGCTGTCCTCCAGCCCGGCCGCCCTGCCCACGCTGCTCGCGTTCGCCCGGCCCGGTCACGTCCTGTTCGGCAGCGACTGGCCGTTCGCGCCGGCCGCGGCGGGTCAGTACTTCGCCAACGGGCTCGACGACGGCGTCGACCCCGGCGCCCTCGCGGCGATCAACCGCACCAACGCCGAGAGACTCTTCCCCCGTCTGGCCCAGGGCACCCCGGCGCCGACTGCGTCCCGGCCGGTCCCGGTACGGCTGCGCCAGTCCGCGCAGCGCGCCGGCGCCCGGCTGTTCTTCAAGCTCGTGCAGCCCGGCGCCAGATGACGGTGTGAGCCTGTCCGCATCGTCCCTGAATGACGTAGTGAACCTGTCCGCATCGCCCCTGAATGACGTAGTGAACCTGTCCGCATCGCCCCTGATCGCCGCGTCCTCGGGGCGGCGCTGTTCCGCGGGCCCGGCCTACTCGAAGGCCAGGTCCGCGAACTCCGTCGTCTCGCTCAGTTCGGCCCAGACCGTCTTGCCGCGCCGGGCGTGGCGGGTGCCCCACTGCCCGGCGAACTGCGCGACCAGCAGCAGACCGCGCCCGCCCTCGTCGAAGACCCGGGCCCGGCGCAGATGCGGGGTGGTGCTGCTGGCGTCGGAGACCTCGCACAGGAGGGAGCGGTCATGGATCAGGCGCAGCCGGATCGGGGAACTGCCGTAGCGGATGGCGTTGGTGACCAGCTCGCTGACCACCAGCTCGGCGACGAAGGCGAGTTCTCCGAGCCCCCAGTCGGCCAGCTTCCGGGACACGTCCGAACGCGCTCGCGCGACGACCGCCGGGTCGGCCTCCAACTCCCAGGTGGCGACCCGGTCGGCGCCGAGGGCCCGGGTGCGCGCGAGGAGCAGGGCGACGTCGTCGTCCGGCCGGGAGGGCAGCAGGGCCTCCAGCACGGTGTCGCAGGCCGCTTCCAGGGAGGGGGTCGGCCGCGCGAGGATCTGCCGCAGCGTCGCGAGGCCGGCGTCGATGTCGGGGGGGTGGGCGCCGGGAGCGGAGGAGCGTTCCCCGGTCGGCTTCGCGGGGGCGCGCGCCTCGATCAGACCGTCGGTGCACAGGGCGATCAGGCTGCCCTCGGGCAGGTCGACCTCCACGGTCTCGAACGGCAGGCCGCCCCGGCCGAGCTGCGGGCCGGCGGGCAGTTCCACGACGTCCGCCGTGCCGTCACGGACCACCACGGCCGGCGGCACATGCCCCGCGCGGGCCAGGGTGCAACAGCACGAGACGGGGTCGTAGACGGCGTAGAGGCAGGTGGCGCCGTTGTCCCGGCCGACGTCCGCCTCGGGGTCGGCGTCCCGGTCCGTGCATGCCTCGGTGGCCAGGCGCATGACGACGTCGTCGAGGTGGGTGAGGAGTTCGTCGGGCGGCAGATCGATGTCGGCCAGAGTGCGTACGGCGGTCCGCAGCCGGCCCATGGTGGCGGCGGCGCGGATGCCGTGACCGACGACGTCGCCCACCACGAGGGCCACCCTCGCGCCGGACAGCGGGATGACGTCGTACCAGTCGCCGCCCACCCCGGCCTCGGAGCCGGCCGGCAGATAGCGGTAGGCGACGTCCACGGCCGACTGCTGCGGCGCCTCCCGGGGCAGCAGGCTGCGCTGGAGGGTGACGGCGGTGGCGCGGGCGTGGGTGTAGCGGCGGGCGTTGTCGACGGCGACCGCCGCCCGCGCGGCGATCTCCTGGGCGAGGAGCAGATCCTCGTCGTCGTAGGGCTGGACGGTGCCGTAGCGGTGGAACTCGGCGACGCCCAGCGTGGTGCCCCGGGCGCGCAGCGGCACGACCAGGGTCGAGTGGGCCCGCGGGACGCCCGGCGCGCTGCCGTGCTGCTGCCGGCTGGGCCGCCCGCTGCTCAGGGCGTCCGCGCACGGCGACCCCTCCGGGCAGGTGTGGAGCTGCTGCGGCTCGATCGGCGGTTCCGCCACGGGCCCGTCCGCATTCGGTCCCTTGGCCATCCGGCGCAGCATCAGCGGGCCCTCCCGCGCGGTGTTCCGTCCGCGCAGCACGGCCTCGAGCAGGTCGACGGTGACCAGGTCGGCGAACTGCTCGGAGGCGAAGTCCGCCAGCTCCTGGGTGGTGCGGGCGATGTCCAGGGTGGTGCCGATGCACTTGCTGGCCTCGTTCACCATCGCCGACCGCCACCGAAACCGCTGGTCCCGCTCCTCCTGGAACGCCATGACGCCCTGCTCCGACAACCGGTCCACATAGGTGGTCGACATCAGCATCAGCTCCCGCGCCGCCGCGCCGACCTGCTCGACGTCGTCGCTCAGCAGGAGCAGCTCCGCGAGCAGCCGGTCGTTGACGATGCCCTGCGCCAGTCGGAAGGCCCGCAGCGTCACGCTCACGGGTGCGCCGCGCCGGGCCAGTGCCCGCGTGCGATCCACGCCGGCGGGGGGCGGCTCGATCCGGTCCGGAGGGATGCCGTTGCGAAGCCCGTACAGAGCGGCGTCGATGTGCTCGGCGACGTTCTCGGAGGCCATCCGGGCCGCCTCCGGGTCCTCCCACAGCACCGGCAGTTCGCGCCGCAGGCGCTGTTCCACGTCGGCGGCGAGCTCGTCCGTTCGCAGGCCGAGCTGCTGCGCGGCGCGCTCCAGAAGACGGCCGACCGTGGGCTCCACACTCACGACGGTACGCCGGTCGACCGGACGGCTCAGACCCAGCGGGCGAACGGGCACCGAACGCCGTCAGCGACCACCGCGCAGGACCCGCGACAGCCCCAGCGCCGCCGTCCTTACCGCGGGCGCGAGCTGGGCGGGGCTGAAGCGGGAGCGGGGCACCGCCACCGAGAGGGCGGCGACCGCACTGCCGCCCTCGAAGACCGGGGCCGCGATGCAGCTCACGCCGACCGCGGCCTCCTGCTCCTCGTAGGCGAGGCCGGAGACCCGGGTCTTCTCCAGGGCCATGCGCAGCCGGTCCGGGTCGGTGATCGAGTGGGGTGTCAGGCTCGGCAGCGGACGGGAGAGCACCTCCTCGGACAGCTCCGCGCCGGAGAACGCCAGCAGAGCCTTCCCCACGCCGGTGCAGGTCAGCGGCAGGCTGCCGCCGATGCGGGAGGGCAGCCGCAGTGCCTCGTGGCCGTGGATGCGCTCCAGGTAGACCACTTCCATGCCGTCCCGGATCCCGAGGTGCACGGTCTCGCGGGTGGCCTCGAACAAGTCCTGGAGGAACGGCAGGGCCGCCTCGCGCAGATCGAGCCGGTGCGGGACGAGCGAGCCGAGCTCGAACAGCTTCGCCCCGAGCCGGTACTGGGTGCCCGAGCGCTCCAGCCAGCCAAGCCGGACCAGGTCCGCGGCCAGCCGGTGCACCGTGGGCTTGGGCAGGCCGGTGCGCACCGAGAGTTCCGACAGACGGTACGGTCCGCCGCTCGGGCTGAAGCAGTCGAGAATGACCGCGGCCTTCTCCAGCATGCTGCCGCCTGCATTGTTCCGTGTCACGGAACAGAGCTTGGCCCTTTCGGGGAGGGCCTGTCTATATCGAGGGCGGGCCACGATCGAGGGCGCGCCTCGATCTACGACGGTCTCGATCGACGTCAACCGCCACTTTCCCCTCCCTGGAGGTACCTCATGCCGACCTCACTCGACGGCGTCCGCCCCCGCCCGGACGCCGCCCCGCCGCCCGTCGTCAAGGCCGCCGATCTGCTGGCGGAGGCCGCGCGTACCGGGGCCGCCTGTTCTCCGGTACGTGAGGTGTTCGAGAGGGGCGGCGATCTGGAGACCGCGTACGCCGTGCAGCAGTTCAACGTCCGGCGTGGCCTGGACGCCGGCCGCCGGATCGTGGGCCGGAAGATCGGCCTGACCTCCGTGGCCGTACAGCGCCAACTCGGCGTGGACCAGCCCGACTTCGGGGCGCTGTTCGCGGACATGGCCGTGCCGGACGGCGGTGAGGTGGCGGCCGGGCGGCTGCTCCAGCCCAAGGTGGAGGCAGAGGTGGCGCTCGTCCTCGGGCGGGATCTGCCGCACCGCGCGTGCACGGTCGTCGACGTACTGCGGGCCGTGGACTTCGCGCTGCCCGCGCTGGAGATCGTCGACAGCCGGGTGCGGGGCTGGGACATCTCCCTGGTCGACACGGTCGCGGACAACGCCTCCTGCGGCCTGTACGTCCTGGGCACGACCCCCGTACCGCTCACCGCCGTCGACCTGCGCAGCGTGACGATGACCATGACGCGGGCCGGCGAGACCGTCTCCGAGGGCACCGGCGCCGACTGTCTCGGCAGCCCTCTCAACGCGGCGGTGTGGCTGGCCTGCGCGCTCGCCGAGCGGGGCGATCCGCTGCGCGCGGGCGACCTGGTCCTGACGGGCGCGCTCGGCCCGATGGTGCCCGCCGCGCCGGGTGATGTGTTCGAGGCACATATCTCGGGGCTGGGCTCTGTGCGGGTCGGCTTCGCCAAGGAAGCAGGCGAACTGTGAGCACCAAGGTCGCCGTCATAGGTTCCGGCAACATAGGAACCGACCTCATGATCAAGGTCCTGCGGCTGTCGGAGTCGCTGGAGATCGTGGCGATGGCCGGCATCGACCCCGCCTCCGACGGCCTCGCCCGCGCCCGCCGGCTGAAGGTCGCCACGACCCACGGCGGCGTCGAAGGGCTCGTCGCGCTCGACGAGTTCGCCGAAGTGGAGATCGTCTTCGACGCGACCTCGGCCGGCGCCCACCGCCACCACGACGAGGTGCTGCGCCCGCTGGGCCGCACCCTGGTCGACCTCACCCCGGCCGCCCTCGGCCCGTACGTCGTCCCGCCGGTCAACGGTGACGCCCATCTCGACGCCCCGAACGTCAACATGGTCACCTGCGGCGGCCAGGCCACCATCCCGATCGTCGCGGCCGTCAACTCCGTCACCCCGGTTCACTACGGCGAGATCGTGGCCTCCATCGCCTCCCGCTCCGCGGGCCCCGGCACCCGCGCCAACATCGACGAGTTCACCGAGACGACCTCCGCCGCCGTCGAGCGGGTCGGCGGTGCCGCGCGCGGCAAGGCGATCATCGTCCTCAACCCGGCCGAACCCCCGCTGATCATGCGGGACACCGTGCACTGCCTGGTCTCGGACTGCGCGACGGAGGCGGTCACCGCGTCGGTCGAGGCGATGGTCGGGCGGGTGCAGGCGTACGTCCCGGGCTATCGGCTCAAGCAGAAGGTGCAGTTCGAGCGGGTGGCGTCCGACGACCCGCTGCGCACCCTCGCACCCGGCGCAGGCGAGGCGCTGAAGGTCTCCGTCTTCCTGGAGGTCGAGGGCGCCGCGCACTACCTGCCGGCGTACGCCGGGAACCTCGACATCATGACCTCGGCCGCGCTGCGCACCGCGGAACGCATGGCCGCCCTCCCCAACTCCCGGCTTCTCCCCCACTCCCGGCTTCACTCGAGCGGGGGGACCCCCATGAGCGGGGGGACCCCCATCGCCCCGGAGGTGGCGCCGCGATGACCCGTCTGTACGTGCAGGACGTGACCCTGCGGGACGGCATGCACGCCGTCCGGCACCGCTACACCGTCGCCCAGGCCCGTGCCATCGCCGCCGCGCTGGACGCCGCCGGGGTGGCCGCGATCGAGATCGCCCACGGCGACGGCCTGGCCGGCTCCAGCATCAACTACGGTGTCGGCGCCCACACCGACTGGCAGTGGATCGAGGCCGTGGTGGACGCCACACAGCACGCGGTGCCCACGACCCTGTTGCTGCCCGGCATCGGAACCCTGCACGACCTGCGGCAGGCACACACCCTGGGCATCCGCTCGGTGCGCGTCGCCACACACTGCACCGAGGCCGACATAGCCGCCCAGCACATAGCCGCGGCGCGGGAGCTGGGCATGGACGTCGCCGGGTTCCTGATGATGTCCCACATGGCCGAACCAGCCGAACTGGCCCGTCAGGCCAAGCTGATGGAGTCGTACGGCGCCCATTGCGTCTACGTCACCGACTCCGGCGGCCGCCTCACCATGGACGGCGTCCGCGACCGCTTCCGCGCCTACCGCGACGTCCTCGACCCGGGGACCGAGCTGGGCATCCACGCCCACCACAACCTCGCCCTGGGGGTGGCCAACACGGTCGTCGCCGTGGAGAGCGGCGCGGTACGGGTGGACGCCTCACTTGCCGGACAGGGCGCGGGCGCCGGCAACTGTCCCCTGGAAGCCTTCATAGCGGTCGCCGACCTCATGGGTTGGGACCACATGTGTGATCTGTTCCCCCTCATGGACGCGGCCGACGATCTCGTACGGCCCTTGCAGGACCGCGAGGTCAGGGTCGACCGCGAGACCCTCAGCCTCGGCTACGCGGGCGTGTACTCCAGTTTCCTGCGCCACGCCGAGACGGCCGCCGCCCGCCACGGCCTCGACACCCGCAGCATCCTCGTCGAGGCGGGGCGCCGGCGGATGGTCGGCGGGCAGGAGGACATGATCACGGACATCGCGCTGGACCTGGTCGCCCGTGCGCGGGTCCGGTCCTGACCCGCACGCGCCGCGCCCTTCCGGTCGGGGAGGGCGGGGCGCGTGGTGGTCGCCACGTGTGCGACGTGCGGGTGGGTGGCCCGTACGGCGGGGAGCGACGCGGCCGGGAACGATGCGGCGGGCCGCCGTCACGCCTTCGACAGGGTGACGTTCTTCTTCAGCAGCGCGTGGAAGTGAGGCAGGGGCAGGCCGCCCAGCCCCTCCATGGGACGCAGTTCCACGATGGTGGCCTCGACGTCCGCCTTGCCGTGCTTGAGGGTGGACGGTGCGGGCTTGCTCTTGTTCTCCCAGCGGTGCTTCTTGCCGTCGCACGTGGCCACCGTGCCGCCGATGGCGTACCGGTTGGTGGACGTCTGTTGGCCGATGGAGGAGCTCACGAACGTCGGTCCCGTGCTGTCGACACAGCGGTAGGTGCCGGAGACGGTGACATTGCCGTCCGCGGTCATCCGGGCCGGGGCGTCGACGGTCACGGACTCGGTCACGGCCTCCTTGGCCTCGGTGGTGTTGTCGGTGTCGGCGGGGGCCGAGGGTGCGGCGACCAGCAGGAGCAGCGCGGCGCCGGCGGCGACGGCGAGAGCGGGGCGCAGGGGCATGGGATGACCTCCCGGTGAGCGGAGTGGGGCCTTCCAGGGGTACCCGGCGGGTGCGCCCGCGGGCGTGATCGTCACCCCTTCGGTGGCGAGTCCGCCCCGGTCTTCGTGGATCGGTCAGAGAGTTGTCCGCGTGTTGTCACGGTTCACAGCGGGCCGTTCCGATGAGTTCGCAGCAGGAGCATGGTCTACCCATATGGACGACCCACACGGCTCGTCCGCCCTATGTGGAGGTGCGCCATGTGTTCCCACCAGCCCTCGTGCCCTTCCTCCTCCGACGCCCTCAGCACCCATGTGGTGGCGGCACACCCCGAGCAGGGCTGGACCCTGCTGTGCAACGGCGCCATCGTGTTCGACGACAGCGGTGAGCTGCTGCCCGACGGCCGCGTGATCGCCCCGCAGCGAGTGCCGGCGGAGCGCCTCGCGATGGCGGCGTGAGCCAGACGCACAGCGAGCCCTACGGCAGTACGGCGAAGCCGTCGAGTTCCACCCGGGCCTGTTCGTCCCACAGGCGCACGACCTCGACGACCGCCATCGCCGGATAGTTCCGGCCCGCCAACCGGCCCCAGACGCGGCCGAGTTCGGCGGCATGGGCACGATAGGCCGCCACGTCGGTGGCGTAGACGGTGACCCGGGCGAGGTCGGCCGGTGTTCCGCCGGCCGCCGCCAGCGCGGTCAGCAGATTGGTGAGCGCCCGCTCGAACTGCTCCGGCAGTGTCTCCCCGACCACCTTGCCGTCGGAGTCGAGCGCGGTCTGCCCGGCCAGGAAGACGACGCGGGAGCCGGTGGCGAGGACCGCGTGGGAGAAGCCGGTGGGCGGGGAGAGCTCGGGCGGGTTGACGCGCTCGGTACTCACTGGCCGGCCTCCATGGTCGCGTACAACTCCTTGGCGATGATGCCGCGTTGCACCTCGCTGGCGCCCTCGTAGATGCGCGGGGCGCGCACCTCGCGATAGAGGTGTTCGAGCAGGTGGCCGTGGCGCAGGGCACGGGCTCCGTGCAACTGGACCGCCGAGTCGACGACATACTGCGCGCTCTCCGTCGCGAGCAGCTTCGCCATCGCCGCGCGCCCCGGCACGTCGGGGGCCTTCTCGTCGTACGCCGTGGCCGCCGCGTACACCATGAGGCGGGCCGCCTCCGTGCGCAGGGCCATCTCGGCGACCTGGTGGGCGACCGTCTGCAGGTCTTTCAACTTGCCGCCGAACGCGTCCCGTTCGGCCGTGTGGGCAAGGGTCGCGTCAAGGGCGGCCTGGGCCATGCCGACGGCGAAGGCGCCGACGCTGGGCCGGAAGAGGTTGAGGGTGCCCATCGCGACCCGGAAACCGCGGTCGGGCTCGCCGAGCAGGTCGTCGGGGGTGACGGGGACGGCGTCGAAGACGAGGCTGCCGATGGGGTGCGGGGAGAGCATGTCGAGGCCGGTGCCGGTGAGGCCGGGACGGTCGGCGGGGACGAGGAAGGCGGTGACGCCGCGGGCGCCGGCGCCGGGGGTGGTGCGGGCGAAGACGGTGTAGAAGTCGGCCTCGGGGGCGTTGGAGATCCAGCACTTCTCACCGGTGAGCCGCCAGCGCGCGGGACCGTCGGACTCGGCGACCGGCGTCTGTTCCGACCTCCTGGCATCCAGCCCCGCGGCACCCGGCCCCCCGGCTTCCGGCTCCGCGCGCAGTTCCAGTGCCGCCGCGTCCGATCCCGCCCCCGGCTCGCTCAGTGCGAAGGCGGCCACCGCGCTCCCCTCGGCCACCCGGGGAAGCCAGCGCTCCCGCTGGGCCTCGGTGCCGTAGGCGTGGACGGGATGCGCGCCCAGCCCCTGGAGGGCGAGTGCCGTCTCGGCCTCGGTACAGGCGTAGGCGAGGGACTCCCGCATGAGGCACAGGTCGAACGCACCGGCGGTGAAGAGCCGCTCCAGCAGCCCCAGCTTCCCGAGTTCTGCGACCAGAGGGCGGTTGACGTGCCCCGGTTCGCCCTTGTCCGCGAGCGGGCGCAGTCGTTCGGCGGCCAGGTCGCGCAGTTCGGCACACCAGGCGGTCTGTGACGGATCGAGTGAGAATGCGGGCATTGCCGACCTCCCTGGGGCCGTCCGCGACGACCCACTCGACGAACCTTCTCGACGGCCTCTCGACGGACCTCTTAACGGACCGCTTGGCGGATCTCCTCGACGATATCGCGCCCCATTGACTGTCGTCACCAACACGATACGCTCCCTGTGCGAGCCCACCACGACGCCCACAAGCACGACGCCCGTTAGGCAGCCCACAAGGCAAGGGGGCGAACCGCCATGGCCGGTCTGCACCGCTCCGCCCACGTCGACACCTTCGCCCGCGAGCATCTGCCACCGCTCGACCAGTGGCCCGAGCTCCGTTTCGACCTGCCGGGACTGCGCTACCCCGAACGGCTCAACGCCGCGGCCGAACTGCTCGACGGCCCCGATGACGAGCGGCCCGTGTTCCACACCCCGTCCGGCGACACATGGACGTACGGCACACTGCGTGCCCGCGTGGACCGGCTCGCCCATGTGCTCACCAGCCACCTCGGCGTCGTCCCGGGCAATCGGGTGCTGCTGCGCGGCCCGACCACACCGTGGCTGGCCGCCTGCTGGCTGGCGGTGCTCAAGGCGGGCGCGGTCGCCGTCACCGTGCTGGCCCAGCAGCGCCCGCACGAGCTGCGGACCATGTGCGAGATCGCCCAGGTACGGCACGCGCTGTGCGACATCCGTGCCGTGGACGACCTGGCCAAGGCCGAGATACCCGACCTGCGCATCACGACGTACGGCGGCGACGCCCCTGACGACCTGCTGCGCCGCCCGGCGCCCGACACGCCGTACCCGGCCGCCGACACCGCGTCCGACGACGTCGCGCTCATCGCCTTCACCTCCGGGACCACCGGACGGCCCAAGGGCTGTATGCACTTCCACCGGGATCTGCTCGCGATAGCGGACACCTTCTCGGAGCACGTGCTGCAACCACATGTGGGCGATGTCTTCGCCGGCAGTCCCCCGCTCGGCTTCACCTTCGGACTCGGCGGGCTCGTCGTCTTCCCGATGCGGGCCGGCGCCAGCGCCCTGCTCCTCGAACAGGCCCACCCCAAGCAGCTTCTGCCCGCGATCGCCGAGCACCGGGTGTCGGTGCTGTTCACGGCCCCGACGGCGTACCGCGCGATGCTCGACGAGCTCGACTCTAACGACATCTCCTCCCTGCGCCGCTGTGTCTCGGCGGGCGAGAACCTGCCCGCCGCCACCTGGCGGGCCTGGCACGAGCGGACCGGGCTGCGCATCATCAACGGCATCGGCGCCACCGAACTGCTGCACATCTTCATCTCGGCCGCCGACGAGAACATCAGGCCGGGGACGACGGGCGTGCCGGTCCCCGGCTGGCACGCGCGCGTGGTGGACGACGAGGGCCGGGACCTGCCCGACGGGGAGCCCGGTCTGCTGGCGGTGCGCGGCCCCGTCGGCTGCCGCTACCTGGCCGACCCGCGGCAACGCGAGTACGTCCGCCACGGCTGGAACGTCACCGGCGACACCTACGTCCGGGAGAGTGATGGCTACTTCCGCTACGTCGCCCGCGCGGACGACATGATCATCTCGGCCGGCTACAACATCGCGGGCCCGGAGGTCGAGGAGGCCCTGCTGCGCCATCCGGATGTCCTTGAGGCGGCGGTGGTGGGGCGGCCCGACGAGGCGCGCGGTGCGGTCGTCGTGGCATACGCGGTGCTCAGGGAGGGTGCGCGACGGGACGCCGAGGCACTGCGCGCGTTCGTCAAGGAGGAGTTGGCGCCGTACAAGTCCCCGCGTGAGATCGTCTTCCTGGACGCGCTGCCGCGCACCGCGACCGGCAAGCTCCAGCGGTTCCGGCTGCGCGACGGCGGTGACCCACGGGGTGACCGGCAGTGATCCGTACGACCTAAGATGATCAACGTGTCCGACCAGCATGCACCACGGTCTCTCATCGTCACGCTCTACGGCGCCTACGGCCGCCATATGCCCGGCCCCGTGCCGGTCGCGGAGCTGATCAGACTGCTGGCCGCGGTCGGGGTGGACGCCCCGTCCGTGCGCTCGTCGGTGTCCCGGCTGAAGCGGCGCGGGCTGCTGCTGCCGGCCCGGACGGCGCAGGGCGCGGCCGGGTACGAACTGTCGCCGGACGCCCGCCAGTTGCTCGACGACGGCGACCGCCGCATCTACACCACCACGCCGCCCGACGACGAGGGCTGGGTGCTCGCGGTGTTCTCGGTCCCGGAGTCGGAACGGCAGAAGCGGCATGTGCTGCGCTCACGGCTGGCCGGCCTCGGCTTCGGGTCGGCGGCGCCGGGCGTGTGGATCGCGCCGGCACGGCTCTACGAGGAGGCGCGGCACGTCCTTCAGCGACTGCGCCTTCAGGAGTACGTCGACTTCTTCCGCGGCGAGCACCTCGGTTTCACACCGACCGCCGAGGCCGTGGCCCGCTGGTGGGACCTGGCGGCGATCAGCAAGGAGCACGACGCGTTCCTCGACCGGCACGCGCCCGTGCTGCACGCCTGGGAGCGGCGCGACGACACCCCGCCCGAGGAGGCGTACCGCGACTATCTCCTCGCCCTGGACTCCTGGCGCCACCTCCCCTACACCGACCCCGGGCTGCCCTCCCGGCTGCTCCCCGAGGGCTGGCCGGGCGCGCGCTCGGCGGCCGTCTTCCGGGGACTGCACGAGCGCCTTCGGGACGCGGGAGCGACCTACGCCGGCCTGTGACCTCGGGCCCACCAGGCGCCACTGGGCCAAGACCACGATCGCCCGGCTGCTCGCAGACCGTCTGACGACCGAGGGACACCGCGTGGAGGTCCTCGACTGCGTGCCGCAACGCACTCAAGTCCCCAGCTTCAGGCGGGGCTTGGGGGCGTCGGTGCGTCCGGTCTGCGGTCGGCGGCTGCCCGCCCGGTACGGGGCCGGCCAGACGACGCCCGGGCCGTCGTAGCCCTGCTCGGCGGCAGCGTGCAGGGTCCAGTGCGGATCGTAGAGGTGGGGGCGGGCGAGGGCGCACAGGTCCGTACGGCCCGCCAGGATGAGGGAGTTGACGTCGTCCCAGGAGGAGATCGCGCCGACCGCGATCACCGGCAGGCCGGTGGTGCGGCGGATCCGGTCCGCGTACGGCGTCTGGTACGACCGCCCGAACTCCGGCCGCTCGTCGGCCACGACCTGCCCGGTCGACACGTCGATCGCGTCGGCGCCGTGCGCGGCGAAGGCGCGGGCGATCTCCACGGCGTCCTCGGCGCCGGTGCCGCCCCCGGCCCAGTCGGTGGCGGAGATACGGACGGTCATGGGCCGCTCCTCGGGCCATACGCTCCGTACGGCGTCGAAGACCTCCAGCGGGAAGCGGAGTCGTTTCTCCAGGGTGCCGCCGTAGGCGTCCGTGCGCCGGTTGGTGAGCGGGGAGAGGAAGCCGGAGAGCAGATAGCCGTGCGCGCAGTGCAGTTCGAGCAGGTCGAAGCCGGCGCGGGCGGCGCGCCAGGCGGCGGACGTGAACTGCTCGCGGATGTCGGTGAGCTGGGAGCGGCTGAGCTCGCGCGGCATCTGGCTGTCCGGCTTGTAGGGGATCGGGGACGCGGCCACGAGCGGCCAGTTGCCGTCGTCCAGCGGCTCGTCCATGCCCTCCCACATCAGCTTGGTCGAGCCCTTGCGCCCGCTGTGGCCGAGCTGCACCCCGATCGCGGTGCCGGGTGCCTGGGTGTGCACGAACTGGACGATGCGGTTCCAGGAGTCGGCCTGCCTGCCGGTGTAGAGGCCGGTGCAGCCGGGGGTGATGCGCCCCTCGGGGCTGACGCACACCATCTCGGTCATCACCAGGCCGGCGCCGCCGAGGGCGCGGGAGCCGAGGTGGACGAGGTGGAAGTCGCCGGGGACGCCGTCCGTGGCCGAGTACATGTCCATGGGGGACACCACGACCCGGTTGCGCAGGGTCAGGCCGCGCAGCCGGAACGGGGTGAACATCGGGGGTGTGCCGGTGGGGCAGCCGAAGTCGCGTTCCACGGCCTCGGTGAAGTGGGTGTCACGCATGCGCAGGTTGTCGTGGGTGACGCGGCGGCTGCGGGTGAGCAGGTTGAAGGCGAACTGCAGGGGCGGCTGGTCGAGGTAGAGCCCGAGGTTCTCGAACCACTCCAGGCTGGCGCGGGCGGCCCGCTGGGTGGAGGCGACGACCGGCTTGCGCTCCTCCTCGTACGCCGCCAACGCCTGCTCCAGGGAGGGCTGTTCCTCCAGGCAGGCGGCGAGGGCGAGGGCGTCCTCGACGGCGAGCTTGGTGCCGGAGCCGATGGAGAAGTGGGCCGTGTGGGCGGCGTCGCCGAGCAGGACGACGTTGCCGTGCGACCAGCGCTCGTTGACGACCGTGCGGAAGGTGGTCCAGGCCGACTTGTTCGACTTCAGCGGCCGTCCGCCCAGCGCTTCCGTGAAGATCTTGGCGCAGCGGTCGACGGATCCCTGCTCGTCGAGTTCCGCGAATCCGGCGGCCTGCCAGACCTCTTCCCGCATCTCGACGATCACGGTGGAGGCGTCGTCCGCGTACGGGTAGCCGTGCAGTTGCATCACGCCGTGCTCGGTCTCGGCGATCTCGAAGCGGAAGGCGTCGAAGGCGAAGTCCGCGGCGAGCCAGATGTAGCGGCAGTGGTGGGTGGCCACATGTGGGCGGAACACATGGGTGTAGGCCTCGCGGGTGGCGCTGTTCACACCGTCGGCGGCGATGACCAGGTCGTGCTTGTCGGCGAGCAGGGCCGGGTCGGTGGCCTCGGTGCGGAAGCGGAGCTCCACGCCGAGGTCACGGCAGCGGTCGTGCAGGATCTCCAGGAGGCGGCGCCTGCCGAGGGCGGCGAAGCCGTGGCCGCCGGAGGTGTGCCGGGTTCCTCGGTGCACGATGTCGATGTCGTCCCACCGGACGAAGTCCTTCTGCATCGCCTCGTAGACCACGGGGTCGGCGTGCTCGATGCCGCCGAGGGTCTCGTCGGAGAGGACGACGCCGAAGCCGAAGGTGTCGTCGGGGGCGTTGCGTTCCCAGACGGTGATCTCGCGGGCGGGGTCGAGGCGTTTCAGCAACGCCGCCGCGTAGAGGCCGCCGGGACCGCCGCCGATGATTGCGACTCGTAGCGGGTGGCTGGTCTTCGTCGGCGGCTGCGGGTCGTCTGTGGCTGGTCGCGCCCGCGCGGCGGTAGCCGCAGATTCAACACAGCCCCGCGCCCCTGGGGTTGACCCGGTCCCCTCGGTCGAGAGCATGCCCTACCTCCCTCGCCACTTCGGCGGGCGCTTCTCCGTGAAGGCCGCGTGGAACTCGGCGTAGTCCTCGCCGTTCATCAGCAGGGCCTGCGTCGACGCGTCCATCTCCACGGCCGCCGCCAGCGGCATGTCCAGCTCGGCCGTCAGCAGCGCCTTGGTCTGGGCGTACGCCAGTGCCGGGCCGTCGGCCAGGCGGCGGGCGAGTGCCTGCGCGGCCTCATCCACCTTGCCCTCGTCCGTCATCTCGCTGATCAGGCCGATCCGCTCGGCCTCGGGTGCCCGGACCGGTTCGCCCAGCATCAGCAGCCGGGTCGCGTGGCCGAGGCCGACGACCCTCGGGAGCAGATAGGCGGCGCCCATGTCGCCGCCGGACAGGCCGACCCGGGTGAAGAGAAAGGCGAAGCGGGCGGTGGGGTCGGCGACCCGGAAGTCGGCCGCGAGCGCCAGTACGGCACCGGCACCGGCCGCCACCCCGTGCACGGCCGCGATCACCGGGAACGGGCACTCCCGTACGGCCCGCACGACCTGCCCGGTCATCCGGTTGAAGTCGAGGAGCAGGGCGGTGTCCATGGCCAGGGTCGCGCCGATGATCTCGTCGACGTCGCCGCCGGAGCAGAAGCCGCGGCCCTCGCCGGCCAGCACCAGCGCCCGTACCGCCTTCTCCCGGGACAGCTCCGCGAGCAGATCGCGCAGGTCGGCGTAGGCGCCGAAGGTGAGCGCGTTGAGTTTCTCGGGGCGGGCGAGGGTGACGGTGACGACCCCGTCGGCGTGCTCGACCCGCAGGTGTTTCCAGTCGGGGGTGCGGGCGGCGGAGCCGGTGAAGGGACTCATGACGTGCGGCCTCCTCGGGCGGACGGCGGGCACTGGCTCAGTGAGCTCTACCCTTCGAGCTCTTCCCTTCGAAGTTATCACCCAACTTTGACTGTCGTCACGACCACGCGATAGCCGGAGTGCCGCGACCTGCCTACCGGAGTGCCGTGACCTGGCCGCGTCACATCCGTCACGGCTCGGCGACACCCGCGTAACGGCGGGATCGGCCGTGCGCGGCCGACCGTTCATCCGGGTAAGCCGCATGTCAGTCGGGGCCGCAGGTCCCGAACGGCGCCCGACGAGCGGTCCCGCTGGGTGGCGCCGTACCATTCATAAGGTTGAAAGCAGGACAGCCTGCTCATGAACGGACCCGCCTTGCACGATCGCTCCCCCGCCTCCGCCTCATGGCGTATCGCGCTGCCGCACACCACCGCGGCGGTGCCTGTCGCCCGCGCACTGGTCCGTACGGCGCTGGCCGAGCTGGAGTTCGCCGCCGACTGCGACACGGCGGAGCTGCTGACGGCGGAACTGGTCGCGAACGCCGTGGAGCACACCGCGGGCAGCGGCCCGATAGAGCTCGTGGTGGAGTTGCTGCCGTCCGGCTGCCAGGTCGAGGTGCACGACCCGGACCCGGCCCCGCCGGGCAACCTGACCCGCCCCACCCCGGGCGAGCCCGACCCCTGGCAGGAGCACGGCCGCGGTCTGCTTCTGATCCGCACCCTCAGCTCGTCCTGCGGCCACCGCCCGACGGACTCCGGCAAGGCCGTATGGTTCCGGCTGCCGGTCGTGCCGGCCCAGCGCCGCCCGGTGTGAGGCCGGGGCGGCCACGCTCCGCGGCTAGCGTCCGAGCGTGGCCACCAGGACGGCCTTGATCGTGTGCATCCGGTTCTCCGCCTCGTCGAAGACCACCGAGTGCTCCGACTCGAAGACCTCGTCCGTGACCTCCAGCGACTCCAGCCCGTGCTGCTCGAAGATCTCGCGTCCGACCTTCGTGCCGAGGTCGTGGAAGGCGGGCAGGCAGTGCAGGAACTTGACGTTCGGGTTGCCGGTGGCACGCAGGACGTCCATGGTCACCGCGTAGGGGCCGAGGGCCGCGATCCGCTCGGCCCAGACCTCCTTGGGCTCCCCCATGGAGACCCAGACGTCGGTCGCGACGAAGTCGGCGCCACGGACACCGTCGGCGACGTCCTCGGTCAGCGTGATGACGGCGCCGCTGTCCTCGGCCAGCTTGCGCGCCCGCGCCACGATGCCGTCGTTCGGCCAGTACTCCTCGGGCGCGACGATCCGTACGTCCATGCCGAGCAGCGCGCCGGTGATCAGATACGAGTTGCCCATGTTGAAGCGGGCGTCGCCCAGGTACGCGAAGGCGATCTCCTTGAGCGGCTTGTCCGCGTGCTCGGTCATGGTGAGCACGTCGGCGAGCATCTGGGTGGGGTGCCAGTCGTCGGTCAGGCCGTTGTACACGGGCACGCCCGAGTACACCGCCAGGTCCTCCACCTTCGCCTGGCTGTCCCCGCGGTATTCGATACCGTCGTACATGCGGCCGAGCACGCGCGCGGTGTCCTTCACGGACTCCTTGTGGCCGATCTGCGAGCCCGAGGGGTCCAGGTAGGTCGTGGAGGCACCCTGGTCGGCGGCGGCGACCTCGAACGCGCAGCGCGTCCGTGTCGAGGTCTTCTCGAAGATCAGCGCGATGTTCCTGCCCCGCAGGTACTGCATCTCGACCCCGGCCTTCTTCGCGGCCTTCAGCTCGGCGGCCAGCTCGATCAGCCCCAGGAACTCCTGCTCGGTGAGGTCGAGCTCCTTGAGGAGGTGGCGGCCGGCGAGGGCGTTCGGGACAGTCGCCATGAGGGCGCTCCAGAGGTACGTGAACAGGGACCCTGGAAGTCTATACGACCATAGGCATTTCTATACAGCCACGTTTCCGCAGGTCTTCCTACGGCTCTACACGGCCGCACGCTCGACCGGACAGCTCATGCACCGCGGCCCGCCTCTGCCCCGGCCCAGCTCACTTCCGGGGATCTCGATCACCTCGATCCCCTGCTTGCGCAGATGCGTGTTGGTGGTGGAGTTCCGTTCGTAGGCGACCACGACACCCGGCTCCACGGCCAGCACGTTGCAGCCGTCGTCCCACTGCTCGCGCTCGGCGGAGTGGACGTCCTGGGTCGCGGTGAGGACGCGGATCTCGCTCAGCCCGAGGGCGGCGGCGATCGCGCGGTGCATGTGCTCCGGCGGATGGTCGGTGACCTTCAGCTCCTTGTCGCCGGTGCCCGGTTCGATGGTGTACGAGCGGAGCATGCCGAGCCCGGCGTACTGGGTGAAGACATCGCCGTCGACCATCGTCATCACGGTGTCGAGATGCATCAGCGCACGCTTCTTGGGCATGTCGAGCGCGACGATCGTGTGCGCCGAGCCGGCGGCGAACAGCTTGTGGGCGAGCATCTCGACGGCCTGCGGAGTGGTCCGCTCGCTCATACCGATGAGCACCGCGCCGTTGCCGATCACCAGGACGTCCCCGCCCTCGATGGTGGAGGGGAAGTCGGCCTGCCCCTCGGACCAGAAGTGGAACGTTTCCTCGCGGAACAGCGGATGGTGCCGGTAGATCGCCTCGAAGTGCACGGTCTCGCGCTGGCGGGCGGGCCAGCGCATGGCGTTGACGGAGACACCGTCGTAGATCCAGGCCGAGGTGTCCCGGGTGAAGAGGTGGTTGGGCAGGGGCGCGAGCAGGAAGTCGTCGAGCTCCATGACGTGGAAGCGCACCGAGGTCGGCTCCAGGTGCGCCTCCAGGAACTCCCGCTTGGTCATGCCGCCGACGAGGGCCTCGGCCAACTCGGGCGCCGACAGGCTTTCGAAGGCCGCGCGGAGGTGGCCGGTGGCGAGCACCCCGTACTCCTTCTCGTCGAAGACCCGGTCCAGGACGAGCTCGCGGGCCGCCGGGATCTCAAGGGCCTCGGTGAGCAGGTCGCCGAAGAGGTGGACGGTGACCCCGCGGTCACGCAGTACGTCGGCGAACCCGTCGTGCTCGGCGCGTGCCCGGCGCACCCACAGCACGTCGTCGAAGAGCAGGGCGTCCTTGTTGCTGGGGGTGAGCCTTTTGAGCTCGAGATCGGGCCGGTGCAGTATGACGCGGCGCAGCCGCCCGGCCTCGGAGTCGACATGGAATCCCATGTCTCCATCCTGACCACCGAGGGGCCGGTTCACCCCCTGCTTGCCACCATCTTCTTTTCGTCCCCTTGACGACAAACAGCCCGGACGATTATCGTCTACATGACGAAAAAGAGGGGGGTCTTCATGGCCGACATCACCCGGCGCCTGGGCTGGCGCCATCTGCGCGGCGCGCCCACGGCGCACATCCGCCACCACCGCGGCGCCAAACTGCTGCACGACGGCCCCGGGCTCAGCTTCTGGTTCCGTGCGCTGACCGCGGCGATCTCCGAGGTCCCGGTCGACGACCGGGAACTGGCGATGACCTTCCACGCCCGCACCTCCGACTTCCAGGACGTGGCCGTCCAGGCGACGGTCACCTACCGGATCAGCGACCCGGCCGTGGCCGCCGCCCGCCTCGACTTCTCGATCGACCCGGACTCGGGGTCCTGGCGCGCCGCGCCCCTGGAGCAGCTCGGCACCCTGCTCACCGAGACCGCACAGCAGCACGCGCTGGACGTCCTGTCCCGTACCCCGCTGTCGGCGGCCCTGGTCGACGGCGTGACGGCGGTACGGGAGCGGATCGCGCAGGGCCTCGGCTCGGAGCCCCGGCTGCCCGCGACCGGCATCGAGGTGGTCGCCGTACGCGTCGTGGCGTTGCGCCCCGAACCGGAGGTGGAGCGGGCGCTGCGCACGCCGGCCCGTGAGCAGATCCAGCAGGAGGCGGACCGGGCGACCTACGAGCGGCGGGCGGTCGCCGTCGAGCGGGAGCGGGCCATCGCCGAGAACGAACTGGCCAGCCAGATCGAACTCGCCCGCCGCGAGGAGCAGTTGGTGGACCAGCGCGGCACGAACGCGCGCCGGGAGGCCGAGGAGCACGCGGCCGCGGACGCGGTCAGGGCCGAGGCGGAGGCCGCGCGGACGGTACGACTCGCGGAGGCGGAGGCGGCACGGACCGTACGGCTCGCGGAGGCGGAGGCCACCCGGTCCGTACGGCTGGCCAAGGCCGAGGCCGAGGGTGCGCGTGAGGTCGGCGAGGCGCGGGCGCAGGCGCAGGCGGCCTGGCTGCGGGTGCACGCGGAGGTGGACGTGGCGACGCTCAACGCCCTCACCGGGACGCGGCTCGCGGAGAACCTGCCGCGGATCGACAGTGTGACCGTCTCGCCGGATGTGCTGACCGGGCTGCTCACCAGGCTGGGAGCGCGGGAGTGAGCCTCGCCCCGCGGGTCGTCCTCGTCCATCGCACCACGGAGTACGAGGAGTTGGTGGCCCGGCACGGCACGCACGGCCAGGCCGCCTTCTTCCTCTCGTCCCGGGGCCGGGACATCGAGGAGGTCGCCGAACGCCACCGCCGTACGCGCCGGGCGCTGACGGAGGTGACCTCCGCGATCCCGCTGACCTGGCGTCAGAGCCGGGTGGAGCGGGCCGACCTGGACCGGTTCCTGTTCGGGCCGGAGGACGTGGTGGTCGTGGTCGGGCAGGACGGCCTGGTCGCGAACGTGGCCAAGTACCTCGCCGGACAGTTGGTGCTGGGCATCGACGCCGACCCCGGCCGCAACCCGGGCGTCCTGGTGCGGCACCGTCCCGCGGACGCGGCCGGATTGTTCGCGTCCACGCAATCCGCAAGGGGGGACGTCGACGAACTCACCATGGTCGAGGCCGTCGCCGACGACACACAGCGTCTGGTGGCGCTCAACGAGATCTACCTGGGCGCCGTCGGTCACCAGACGGCCAGATACCGCCTGGGCCTGGAGGGCGACGGGGGTGTCGTCGAGGCCCAGGCCTCGTCCGGGGTGCTGATCGGCACCGGGACGGGGGCGACAGGTTGGATCCGGTCGGTGTGGCAGGAGCGGGGAGGGCGGCTGCCGCTGCCCTCCCCCACCGAGGAACGCCTGCTGTGGTTCGTCCGGGAGGCCTGGCCCTCCCCGGCCACCGGTACGTCACTGGTGGCCGGGGAACTCGCCGCCGCGACCGGGCTGCGCCTGACCGTCGAGTCCGAGCGGCTGGTGGCCTTCGGGGACGGCATGGAGACGGACGCGGTCGAGCTGACCTGGGGGCAGACGGTCCGGGTCGGCGTGTGCCGGGACCGTCTGCGGCTCGTCAACTGACGGTCACAGGCGCGGGTCCACCGGCTCCGACTCCAGCGCCAGCACCCCGAACACCGCCTCGTGCACCCGCCACAGCGGCTCGCCCTCCGCCAGCCGGTCCAGGGCCTCGAGCCCCAGCGCGTACTCGCGGACGGCGAGGGACCGCTTGTGGTTGAGGAACCGGTTGCGCAGGCGGGCCAGGTTGTCGGGGCGCGTGTACTCCGGGCCGTAGATGATCCGCAGGTACTCACGGCCCCGGCACTTGATGCCGGGCTGCACCAGGCGGCCCTGGGGACTGCGCACCACCGCGCCGAGCGGCTTGACGACCATGCCCTCGCCGCCGCGGCCCGTCATCTCCAGCCACCAGTCGACGCCGGCCCGGACCGACTCCGGGTCACCGGTGTCGACGTACAGGCGCCGGGTGGTCTGGAGCAGACCGCTGCCGTCGTGCTCCACCAGCCGGTCCAGGAGCGCGAGCTGCTCGTCGTGCGGGAGCCCGGCGAGGCTGCGGCCCTGGACCGCCAGGAGCTGGAACGGGGCGAGGCGTACGCCGTCCAGGCCGTCCGTCGTCCAGCAGTAGCGGCGGTACGCCTCCGTGAACGCGGAGGCGTCCGAGGCCCTTTCGCGCTGGCGTTCCAGCAGCTCCGAGACGTCGACGCCGCGCGCCGCCGCTCCCTCCAGCGCGGCCACGGCACCGGGGAACACCGCCCCGGAGGCGGCGCCGACGGCCGCGTACTGCGAGCGCAGCAGACCGGACGCCTTCAGCGACCACGGCATCAGCTCGGCGTCGAGCAGCAGCCAGTCCGTCTCCAGTTCGTCCCAGAGCCCGGCCTCGCCGGCCGCCTTGCGGATCCGGTCGAGGATCGTCTCCGTCACCGACTCGTCGTCGAAGAACGGGCGGCCGGTGCGGGTGTAGAGCGATCCCGTCGGACCGTCCACGCCGAACTTCTTGCGCGCGGCTTCCGAGTCCCGGCACACCAGGGCCACGGCCCGCGAACCCATGTGCTTCTCCTCGCACACGACCCGCTCGACGCCGTCCTCCTTGTACTGCGCGAAGGCCTCCGCCGGGTGCTCCAGGTAGCCGTCGATGTGCGAGGTCGCCGTCGGTGCCATGGTCGGCGGGAGGTACGGCAGCAGCCGCGGGTCGACCGCGAACCGGCTCATGACCTCCAGGGCCGCCGCCGCGTTCTCCTCGCGGATCGCGACACGGCCCTGGTGCCGGGTCTCCACGGCCCTGCGTCCGTGCACGTCCGCCAGGTCGAGCGGGCGGCCGTCCTGTCCGCCGGGCGCCTCGGTCCGCAGCGGCTTCGCCGGCTCGTACCAGACCTGCTCCGCGGGTACGTCGACGAGCTCGCGCTCCGGCCAGCGCAGCGCGGTCAGCTTGCCGCCGAAGACGGCGCCGGTGTCGAGGCAGATGGTGTTGTTCAGCCAGGTGGCCTCCGGGACCGGAGTGTGGCCGTACACCACAGCCGCGCGGCCCCGGTAGTCCTCCGCCCACGGGTAGCGCACCGGCAGCCCGAACTCGTCGGTCTCGCCGGTGGTGTCGCCGTACAGCGCGTGCGAGCGCACCCGCCCCGACGTACGGCCGTGGTACTTCTCCGGCAGACCGGCGTGGCACACCACCAGCTTGCCGCCGTCGAGGACGTAGTGGCTGACGAGCCCGTCGATGAACTCCCGCACCTCCGCGCGGAACTCCTCGCTCTCGTGCTCCATCTGCTCGATCGTCTCGGCGAGTCCGTGCGTGTGCTGGACCTTGCGGCCCTTGAGGTAACGCCCGTACTTGTTCTCGTGGTTGCCCGGCACGCACAGCGCGTTGCCCGACTTCACCATCGACATCACGCGCCGCAGCACACCGGGGCTGTCCGGGCCGCGGTCGACGAGGTCGCCGACGAAGACGGCGCTGCGGCCGTCCGGGTGCACGCCGTCGACGTAGCCCAGCTTGCCCAGCAGCGCCTCCAGTTCGGACGCGCAGCCGTGGATGTCGCCGACGAGGTCGAAGGGGCCGGTGAGGTGGGTGAGGTCGTTGAAGCGCTTCTCGGTGACGACGGTGGCGTTCTCGACGTCCTCCACACCGCGCAGGACGTGCACCTTGCGGAAGCCCTCGCGCTCCAACTGCCTGATCGACCTGCGCAGTTCGCGGATGTGCCGCTGGATGACCCGGCGCGGCATGTCGGCCCGGTCGGTGCGGGCCGCGTTGCGTTCGGCGCACACCTCCTCGGGGACGTCGAGCACGATGGCTATCGGCAGCACGTCGTACTCCCGCGCGAGCTCGATGAGCCGGCGGCGGGAGTCCTGCTGCACGCTGGTGGCGTCGACGACGGTACGGCGGCCGGCGGCCAGGCGCTTGCCCGCGATGTAGTAGAGGACGTCGAAGGCGTCCCGGGTCGCGCTCTGGTCGTTCTCGTCGTCGGAGACCAGGCCGCGGCAGAAGTCGGAGGAGATCACCTCGGTGGGCTTGAAGTGCCGTCGGGCGAAGGTGGACTTGCCGGAGCCGGAGGCGCCGACGAGGACGACGAGGGAGAGGTCGGTGACGGGCAGGACACGCCCGTTCGTTGCCTGGTTCATGCGGCCTTCGCCTCCTTCTCGTCGTTACCGGTCGTCACGGCTGTGCTCATTTCGAAGACGGCCATCTGTGTCGGCGGCCCCACCTCGGGGTCGTCGGGGCCCACAGGTACGAACTCCACGCCGTACCCGTGCCGTTCTGCCACCTTGTCCGCCCACGCGCGGAACTCCTCGCGGGTCCACTCGAACCGGTGGTCGCCATGCCGGACGTGTCCGGCCGGCAGGGACTCCCAGCGGACGTTGTACTCCACGTTCGGGGTGGTCACGAGGACGGTCCGGGGCCGCGCGGCGCCGAACACCGCGTACTCCAGGGCGGGCAGCCGCGGCAGGTCGAGGTGCTCGATGACCTCGCTGAGCACGGCGGCGTCGTAGCCCTTGAGGCGGTTGTCGGTGTAGGCGAGGGAGCTCTGGAAGAGCTTCACGCGCGAGGCCTGCCGCTCCCCCATCCGGTCCAGCTTCAGCCGCCGCCCGGCGATGGTGAGCGCCCGCATCGACACGTCCACGCCGACGATCTCGGTGAACGCCGGGTCCTTGAGCAGGGCCTGCACCAACTGCCCCTGTCCGCATCCGAGGTCGAGCACGCGCGTGGCGCCGGACGCCTTGAGCGCGGCGAGAATCGCGTCCCGGCGCTGCACGGCGAGCGGGGTCGGCTTCTCCTCCGCCTCGGTGTCGGCCTCGACGGCGTTGTCGATGTCCTCGACCTCGCTGTCGTCGGCCTCCGCGAGCCGCACGAGCTCCAGCCGCTCCATCGCCTCGCGGGTCAGCGACCAGCGGCGCGAGAGGTACCGGCTGGTGATCAGCTTCTGCTCCGGGTGGTCCGGCAGCCAGCCCTCACCGGCGCGCAGCAGCTTGTCGACCTCGTCGGGGGCGACCCAGTAGTGCTTGGCGTCGTCGAGGACGGGGAGCACGACATACAGGTGCCGCAGGGCCTCGGCGAGCGTCAGCGCCTGCGACTCCAGGACGAGCCGGACATAGCGCGAGTCGCCCCACTCGGGGAACTGCACGTCCAGTGGCACGGGCTCGACGGTCACGGCCCAGCCCAGCGGCTCGAACAGGCGGCGGACGAGCTCCGGGCCGCCTCGGGCCGGCATCGAGGGCACCTCGATACGCAGCGGCAGTGCCTCGGCGGCGCGCTCGGGACGGGCGTTGCACACACCCCGCATCGCGCTGGAGAACACGGCACTCAGCGCCACGGCCAGCAGCGAGGAAGCCGCGTAGGGGCGGTCGTTGACGTACTGCGCGAGCGCCGCGTCGGGGGCGCCGCCACGGCCCTTGCCCTTGCCGCGCCTGACCAACGCCACCGCGTCGACCTCCAGAAGCAGCGCGGCCGTGCAGCGTTGGGCGTCCGCCTCGGGGTAGAGGACGTGGGCCGTGCCGTAGGAGGTGGAGAACCTCTGGGCCTTCTCGGGATGCTTGTGCAGCAGGAAACCGAGATCGGTCGCGGGGCGTTCGGGGGTCCCGGTGGTGGTGATGGTCAGGAACACGGTGGTCGGCCTTCGGATCGGTTCTGCGCCGCGCCTGCGCGCCGCCCGTACAACCTACCGAGCGGACACCGGAACCACCTGCACTTTTTCTCCCGTCCCGCCCGCCGCGGGCTGCCCGGTCATCTCCTGGTCGGCCAGGGGGCGACGTACACCGCGGCCCCCGGGGACACACTCCCCGGGGGCCGCGGGCGGGGCATCTCTAAAGCTGGGACTGCACCTGCGAGGAGATGAGTTCCAGGTGGTCCAGGTCGTCCAGGTCGAGGACCTGGAGGTAGATCCGCTGCGAGCCCGCCTCCTGGTAGCGGCCGATCTTCTCGACGACCTCGTCCGGGGAGCCGGCGAGCCCATTGGCCTTCAGCTCGTCCACCTCACGTCCGATCGCGGCGGCACGACGGGCGACTTCCTGGTCGTCCTTGCCCACGCACACCACGAGGGCGTTGGAGTAGACGAGGTCGTCGCCCTTGCGGCCGGCCTCCTCGGCGGCGCCCCGCACCCGGCCGAACTGACGCTCGCTGTCCTCGATCGAGGCGAACGGCATGTTGAACTCGTCGGCGTACCGGCCGGCCAGCCGCGGCGTACGGGTGGCGCCGTGGCCGCCGATCAGCACCGGAATCCTGTCCTGCGCGGGCTTGGGCAGGGCGGGCGACTCGGTCAGGTCGTAGTAGGAGCCGTGGAAGTCGAAGGTCTCGCCGACCTCGGTCGCCCACAGCCCGGTGACGATGGCGAGCTGCTCCTCCAGCCGCGCGAACTTCTCCTTCGGGAACGGAATGCCGTACGCCTTGTGCTCCTCCTCGAACCAGCCCGCGCCGAGGCCGAGTTCGACCCGGCCGCCGGACATCTGGTCGACCTGCGCGACCTGGATGGCGAGCACGCCGGGGAGCCGGAAGGTGCCTGCCGTCATCAGGGTGCCGAGGCGGATCCGCTTGGTCTCACGGGCGAGGCCGGCGAGCGTGATCCATGCGTCGGTGGGCCCGGGAAGACCGTCCCCGGAACCCATCTTCAAATAGTGGTCGGACCGGAAGAAGGCATCGAATCCGAGGTCCTCGGTGGCCCTCGCCACGGTGAGCAAGGTCTCGTAGGTGGCCCCCTGCTGGGGCTCGGTGAAGATGCGAAGATCCATGACTCCATCCTGCACGCCGTGACCCCCGCCGACCGCACCGGTCCCCCTGGCCCCCGCAAACCCGGTCGAGTGAATTCCGTCAACGCCGAAGGCGGCGTCAGCCCGGGCCAGTGACCGCCCCCGACGGTGATCGTTGGCTCGGTCGGAGCCGGACCGCCCGGCCCTCGCCCCGGCCGGTCGGCGCCGGAGCGTCACCGTGTCGGCCCACTGCCACTGGGGGGGCCGGAGGCCCGAGGAGGCCGTCATGTCCGAGGAATTCGCGCCACAGCAGAGCGACGGGAGCGGCCGGCCGAAGGGGCTGCTCCAGCAGATGGAGGAGCTGATGGCAGCCCTCAACGCGGACCTGTCGGCGCTGGACGCGGATCTGCAGGCGACCGGCGGCCCCGGGCGGGGCCAGCGGCAGGAGGGCGAGGCGGGCTGACCGGCCTGCCGCTGCGGCTGACCAGGCCCTCGGCGCTGTCGTGGTCGTCGTGCCGGGGGCTGCCGCGCTCCTCAGCCCTCCCAGACCCGCTCCGCTCTGAACGGACCTCGTCAGGACGCCGCCTGCCCCGCCTCCCGCTCCGCCAGTACCTGATCCCGGTCGGCAAGTCTGCGCAGCATCTCCAGGACCCGGTCCCGGGACTCGTCGGCCGCGTCGATGGCCTCCATGCACTGCCAGTACGTCGCCTCGTCGTCCGCGGCGCTGGCCAGGCCGACGAGGGCGATGCCGGCCTCACCCAGCAGGCTCCCCAGATTCAGCAGCGCCTGCCGCGCGTCGCCCAGCTCCGTGAGCTGGGCCGCGCGTAAGTCGCCGTCGGCCAGTTCCGGGGTGTCCAGGACGCCGCAGCCGCGCCCGGCCAGCTCCGTCAACCCCAGCGCCTCGCCGCGCAGTTCGGGTGGACCGAAGACCGCGAACCGGCTGCCGATCGCCTGAGCCAGGGCCTGCGCCTGCCACACCTCGGTCATGATTTCCGGCGCGCCCCCACTTCCCGCCAGCGCACGCCTGCTCGTCACGATGAGCCGCACCGCGTCCATCCGCAGTCCCCGTCTGTCTGGACGCGCTGCCCACGCGTCCGCCTGAACTCCCTTGTTCACTACCCAGCGTGAAGGGCCCTGAGACGAAAAGCCAGAGGAAGACGGAAATCTGCGGACAACTTTTCGGTTGCGGTCTGCTGAACGGATACGGAGAGTTAAAGCGGACGACCACCTTCTCGGGGCGCACGCCCGCCTTCGCTAGGGCGCGGGAAACCGGCGCTCGTTCCGGTCGATCTTCGCGTCCAGCGCAGCCAGCACATCGATCCCTAGCACCTCACAGAGCTGCAGCAGATACGCCAGCACATCCGCGACCTCATCCGTCACGCGCGCCGCGGAGTCCGCCTCGTCCATGACCCGCGCCGATTCCTCCGGCGTCAACCACTGGAAGATCTCCACGAGTTCGGACGCCTCGACGCTGAGCGCCGCGGCGAGGTTCTTCGGTGTGTGGTACTGCTGCCAGTTGCGCGCTGCGGCGAACTCGGCCAGCCTGCGCTGGAGCTTGGCCACGTCAAGGGGTTCGGTCACGGCTCCAGGTGTACCACCGTGACCCCGCCCGCCCCGGCCAGCCCCGACGCGTCGCTCACGGCCCCGACCAGCCGGATGTGCCCCCGTTCGCACATCCGCGCAGCCAGCGCGGTCAACTCCCGCAGTTGCGCGGGATCCAGCCCCCGGTCGAGCCCGTCCGCCAGCACGGTCAGCGTCTGCATCGCCGCCGGTACCTCCCCCGCGGGGTCGACCTCCAGCACGCCGGGCCCGGTCAACAGGACCAGCGACAGCGCGAGATGGCGCAGCTCGCCGTCCCCCAGCCTGCCGAGCTCGGTCCGCACTCCGTCGCCCCGGTCGAGCACGCCGCGTACCGTCCCGTCCCCGAGCACCTCGGCGATCACGTCCGCCACGCTCCCCGCGCAGCCCGCCCGGGCCGCGGCCACGAGCAGCGCATGCCGCTGTCCGCACTCGGCGCGCGTCCGCCACAGCACCTCGGCGAGGTTGTCGCAGCCCCCGAGCAGACGCCCGGACCCGACCGGCACCGCGGCCCGCATCCGCTCGGGCCGCGGGTCACAGGCGAAGACCGACCGCAGCGCCACCACCATCTGTTCCGCGGCGGCGAGCACCCGCCGCTGCCCGTCCGTCTTGCCGGCCACGCGCAACGGCAACAGCGCGGTACCGAGCCGGTCGTCGGGCAACGGGGCCCGTGTCACCGGCGACTGACCGGCCGTGTGCCAGGCGGCCTGCACGTAGGGGCGGCTCGGATCACGCAGGGCCGTCTCCAGCAGGACGAGGCCGCCCGCGCTCAACCGCTCCCCCACGATCCGCAGTTCGGGCTCGGCCTGCACGGCGACATCGAGCCGGACCGGCCCCTCGGGGCCATCGGCCGTGCACCCGATACGGAATCCGCGCCGGCGCTGGGCATCGGGCCGCGCCCGCTCCGGGACGTACGCGACCGGGTCCGGGAATGCCTCACCGGCCTCGGCGCCGCCGCCGAGCCGCGCCAGCGCCTCGTACGCCCGCAGCGCACTCGTCTTCCCGCACCCGCTCGGCCCGGCGAGGAGAGTGAGCGGCCCGAGCGGGAACGCGGCCCGCCGATGCCGGGCGAACGCGGACAGCCGCAGCTCGGTAAGCCGGGGCCGAGAGGGCTGCGCCGCGCCGCCCGCGGGGCGGGACGTATCGGACTCACCCGCCCTGTGTTCCGAATGCGGATCACCCGCCGTGCCTTCCGCAGGCGGATCACCCACCCCGCGTTCCGCAGGTGGATCACCCGCCCGGCGCCCCTGAAGGGGCAACGGCACGGCATCGGCACCAGACACGAACGACACGACCATGTCCGGACCGTAGGCCCACGGCCGGCGGGCGAACCGTTCCGGCCGGGAGCCCTTCCTACGATCGGGCGACCGCCCCGCCGTGCCGTCAGGTACCGGGAACCCCGGCCCCCTCCATCAGCCCGCTCACCTCGGTCCCCGGCGGCGTGAGAAGGAACACGTTCCGGTCCACCCGGTGCATCCCGCTGCCCAGGCCGAAGACGACCCCTGTACTGAAGTCGAGGACGCGCTTGGCGACCTCGTTCTCCGCCCCGGTCAGATCCAGCAGCACCGGGATCCCCGCCATCAGCGTCTCCGCGACCTCACGGGCGTCGCCGAACACATTGACCCGCAGGACGACGAAGCGGCGGCGGGGCTCTGTCACCGCCTCCGGCATCGCACGATGGTCCACCGCCGACGGCCAGGCGTCGCGGCCGCGCAGCGGCACGACCTGGGCGAGCCCTTCCCACTGTTCATCGGTGACGTCGTGGCTGTTCACCGGCTCCCCCCGCCTTGACTCGCCTTCAATTCCTGCACCGGCCAATTCTTACGCCAAGTCACCCGTTCGGCCCAACAGCGACACGGTCCGCGACCGCCTCACACGCCCCACATCGCGCCACCGCAAGCCCCTCACATCGCACGACGGGCGGCTGTGTGGCCGACGTAACTCCTCATGATCAAGCGATGTGACATCGACGTAACGGGCAATTCGTACGCTCCAGGCAGCACCCCGGCAGTCGGAGAAGGGCAACGCGTGACCTCGACCACCTCCACGTCCCAGGTCCGGACGGTCTGCGCGTACTGCGGGGTCGGCTGCGGAATCCTGCTGGATGTCGGGATGGGGTCCGACGGGCGGCGTACGGTCCTGAAGGCGGCCGGCGACAAGGCGCATCCGGCGAACGCGGGCCGGCTGTGCACGAAGGGCGCGACGACGGCGGAGATGCTGGCCGCGCCCGGCCGGCTGACCACGGCGCTGGTCAGAGGCGAGCGGGGCGAGGAGCCCGAGCCCGCCCCGATGGCCGACGCCGTGGCCGAGTCCGCGCGCCGGCTCCGCGCGATCATCGACGAGCACGGACCGGACGCGGTCGCCTTCTACGTCTCGGGGCAGATGAGCCTGGAGGCCCAGTACCTGGCGAACAAGCTGGCCAAGGGGTTCGTGGGGACGAACCAGATCGAGTCGAACTCTCGGCTTTGCATGGCGAGCGCGGGCGCGGGATACAAGCTGTCGCTGGGGGCCGACGGGCCGCCCGGGTCGTACGACGACTTCGACCGTGCGGATGTCTTCCTCGTGATCGGCTCGAACATGGCCGACTGCCACCCGATCCTCTTCCTGCGGATGATGGAGCGGGTCAAGGCGGGCGCCAAGCTCGTCGTCGTCGATCCGCGGCGCACCGCCACGGCCGCCAAGGCCGACCTCTTCCTGCAGATCGAGCCGGGCACCGACCTCGCGCTGCTCAACGGTCTGCTGCGGCTGCTCGTCGACAACGGTCACACCGACCCCGGCTTCATCGCCGCGCACACCGAGGGCTGGGAGGCGATGCCCGGCTTCCTCGCCGACTACGCGCCCGCCGCCGTCGCGGAGATCACCGGTCTCGCCGAGGACGACATCCGCGAGGCCGCCCGGCTGATCGGCGAGGCGGGCGAGTGGATGAGCTGCTGGACGATGGGGCTCAACCAGTCCACGCACGGCACCTGGAACACGAACGCCCTGGTCAACCTGCATCTGGCGACCGGCGCCATCTGCCGCCCCGGCTCGGGTCCCTTCTCCCTGACCGGGCAGCCGAACGCCATGGGCGGGCGCGAGATGGGCTACATGGGGCCGGGGCTGCCGGGGCAGCGGTCGGTGCTCGTCGAGGCCGAGCGCACCTTCGTCGAGGAGCTGTGGGAGCTGCCGCCGGGGACGCTGCGCGCCGACGGGGTGGGCCGGGGCACCGTCGAGATGTTGCAGAAGATGGCCGACGGCGAGATCAAGGCCTGCTGGATCATCGGCACCAACCCGGTCGCCTCGGTCGCGAACCGCCGTACGGTCATCGAGGGGCTGGAGGCCGCCGAGTTCGTCGTCACACAGGACGTGTTCGGCGAGACCGAGACCAACGCCTACGCCGATGTCGTGCTGCCCGGCGCGATGTGGACCGAGGGCGAGGGCGTGTTCGTCAACAGCGAGCGCAACCTCACGCTGACCCGCCCGGTGGCCGACCCGCCGGGCGAGGCGATGGCCGACTGGCGGATCATCGCGGCCGTGGCGTGTGCGATGGGGTACGAGAAGGGGTTCTCGTACGACAGCGCCGAGGACGTCTTCGAGGAGATACGGCGGGCCTGGAACCCGGTGACGGGCTGGGATCTGCGCGGGGTGACGTACGAGCGGCTGCGGGCCACGCCCGTGCAGTGGCCGGCCGCCGAGGTGGATGGTCCTGAGCGCAATCCGATCCGGTACGTCGACGCGGAGGGCGGGCTGCGCTTCCCGACGGCGAGCGGGCGGGCCGCCTTCCATGCGCGTCCGCACCTGCCGCCCGCCGAGATGCCGGACGACGACTATCCGTTCGTGCTGAACACCGGGCGGGTGCAGCACCAGTGGCACACGCTGACGAAGACCGGGAGGGTCGCCAAGCTCAACAAGCTGAACCCGGGGCCGTTCGTGGAGGTGCATCCGCGGGACGCGCGGGAGCTGGGGATCGCCGACGGGGACCGGGTGGAGGTCGCCTCGCGGCGGGGGCGGGCGGTGCTGCCGGCCGTCGTGACCGACCGGGTGCGGCCGGGGGGCGCTTTCGCACCGTTCCACTGGAACGACCTGTTCGGGGAGTACTTGAGCGTCAACGCGGTGACCAGCGACGCGGTGGATCCGATCTCCTTCCAGCCGGAGTTCAAGGTGTGCGCCGTGTCCCTGACGAGGGTCGCGGCGCCCCTGCCGGAGGTGCCGGCGCTGACGCCGACGGCCGTCACCCCGGGCCCGGCCGGCCCCTTCGGCCTGGAACCCGCGCCGCCGCCCGTCCTGACCGCCCAGGAACGCCTCTATCTGACCGGCTTCCTCGCCGGCATCGAGACCGGCGCGCCCGGCATCCCTGTCCTGCCGCCGGGCGCGCCCTTCAGCCCCGAGCACGCGATGTGGGTCAACGGCGTCCTCGCCGGCATGTACTCACGGTCGGCGGGCGCCCCCGCCGCGCCGGAGGGGCCCGGCCGCGAGGTCGTCGTGCTGTGGGCCTCGCAGACCGGCAACGCCGAGGAGTTCGCCACCTCCACCGCCGAGCGGCTCGGCTCGGCGGGGCACCGGGCCACGCTGGTCGGCATGGACGAGGCCGATGTCGGCTCCCTCGCCCGCACGGCCGACCTGCTCTTCATCACCAGCACGTTCGGCGACGGCGACGCGCCCGACAACGGTTCCGGCCTCTGGGACACGCTGACCGACGAGCGTGCCCCCCGGCTGGACGGGATGCGGTACGCCGTACTGGCCTTCGGCGACTCCTCGTACGACGACTTCTGCGGGCACGGGCGCCGTCTCGACGCACGGCTCGACGAGCTGGGCGGGGTGCGGCTGGCCCCGCGCACGGACTGCGAGCCGGACTACGAGCCGTCGGCCGGGGCCTGGCTCGACCAGGTCCTCACGGCGCTGGGCGGCGCCGAGGCTCCCGCTGCCGAACGCCCCAGGTCCGAGCCCAGGCCCGCTCCCACCACCGCCCGCCTGGTGGGCAACCGGCTGCTCAGCGGGCCCGGCGCGGGCAAGGAGGTGCGCCGCTTCACTTTCGACACGAGCGGGACCTCGCTGACGTACGAGGCGGGCGACGCGCTCGGCATACGGCCGGTCAACTCACCCGCGCTGGTGGAGGAGTGGCTCGCGGTCACCGGCGTCGACGGCTCGGCGACGGTGGAGCTGGACGGCATCGGGGCGACCTCCTTCGCCGAGGCCCTGCACCGGCACCTCGACATCACCCGGATCACCCCGGACCTGCTGCGCTTCGTCGCCGAACGCGTCCGCGACGACCGGGAGCTGCGCAGGCTGCTGCGGCCCGACAACAAGGACGGGCTGGCGCAGTGGAGTTGGGGGCGGCAGGCCGTGGACGTCGCCGCCGAGCACCCGGTGCGGGCGGGCGCCGGGGAGTGGGCCGGGGTGCTGAAGAAGCTCCAGCCGCGCCTGTACTCGATATCGTCCAGCCCGCTCGTCGACCCGGACAGCGTCTCCCTGACGGTGTCCGTGGTGCGGTACGACAACCTGCACGGGCGGCCGCGCGGCGGCGTCTGCTCGCCCTTCCTCGCCGACGCCGGGGCGGACACCGAGGTGCCGGTGTTCGTGCAGCGGTCCGCGCACTTCAGGCCACCCGCGGACGCCTCGACACCGATGGTGATGGTCGGCCCGGGTACCGGTGTCGCGCCCTTCGTCGGCTTCCTCCAGGAGCGGCGGGCGCTCGGGCACCGGGCGCCCAACTGGCTGTTCTTCGGCGAACAGCACCGGGCCAGCGACTTCTACTACGAGGAGGAGCTGACCGCACTGCTCGGCGAGGGCACCCTCGACCGTCTCGACACGGCCTTCTCCCGCGACCAGCGCAACAAGGTGTACGTCCAGGACCGGATGCGCCAGCACGGCCCCGAGCTGTGGCGCTGGTTGCAGGACGGCGCCCACTTCTACGTCTGCGGCGACGCCTCGCGCATGGCCAAGGACGTGGACCGGGCGCTGCGGGACATCGCGGTCGCGCACGGCGGGCTGGAGGAGGCCGAGGCGTCGGCGTATGTGAAGCAACTTGCGGCGGCGAAGCGGTACGTGCGGGACATCTACTGACCCCGGCGGGTCTTCTCACCCGCCTCACACCGGACTCTTCACCTCCCTCGCCGCCCCGCTCACCAGGGCTGATTACCGTCCGGTGGCGTGCAGTCGGCAGAACAGCAGAAGGTGACACCGCTTCAGTGGACGCGGCCGTCTGTCAAGGCGGACCCGGATCCGCCCGCCCAGTGGCATCGCGTCCTGACGCTCCTCGCGGACATCAGCCTCTTCATCGGCACGCGCGCGATCTGGACGCAGGCGGCGAGCCACCGTCTCGTCGTGGCCGCCGCCATCTCGCTCTGCTACGCCTCGATCCTGGCGTGCGGCGTGCTGGCACTGACCGTGCGGCGGGCGCGGTCGCTGGCCCGGCTGGACCTTTGCGTCCTGGTCACCGCGGTGACGCTGACGCTGTGCGGGTGGGCGATGAACCACGGCGGGAGCGACGAGGCGATCCTCACCACCCAGGCCGCCCGTGAGCTGGTCGCCGGGCACCCCGTGTACGGACAGCCCTGGCCCTGGCTCTTCGGCCACGGCGTCGCGCTCACCCCGACGGTGACGGGCGGCTACGACTTCACGTACGGCTATCCGCCGCTGGCACCGCTGCTGACCGCGCCGCTGCTGTGGCTGGGGCACGGGGCCCTGCCCGCGACGGTGGTCAGCACGACGGCCCTCCTGGCCGGGACCGTCACGCTGTGGCGGATGCTGCCCACGCCGTGGCGGTCGGCGGCGACCATGACCTGTCTCGGCTTCGGCCTCCTGCCGTCGTACGCCCGCCTCGGCTATCCGGCGATCGTGGCGCTGGCGCTGCTGGTCCCGGTGGTGGTGCGGTGGCCGCGGATCGGGCGGGGCGGGCGGGTCGGCACCGGCGGGCTGGTGCGGGCGGCGTGTCTGGGGGCGGCGTGCGCGGCGCAGCAACTGCCGTGGTTCCTCGCGCCGTTCCTGCTCGCGGGGATCTACGCCGTGCGGCGCGGGGAGCTGGGCGCGCGGGCGGCGGCGCTGGTGGTGGCACGGTTCGCCGGTGCCGCCGGGGTCGTGTGGCTGCTGGTGAACACGTACTTCGTCGTGAGCGAACCGGGTACCTGGGTGCGGGGCATCGCGCTGCCGCTGACGCAGGGTGCGGTGATCCACGGGCAGGGCGTGGTCGGCATCTCCTTGTACTTCACCGACGGCAGCGACCGGCTCGACTGGTACGCGCACGCCGGCATTCTGCTGGCGGCGGGGCTGCTCGCACTGGTCGTGCTGTTCGTACGGCAACTGGGGCCCGCGGCGACCGTCCTGCCGTGGTGCGCGTTCTTCGTGGCGACGCGTTCCCAGGACGGCTACTACCTGATGATGACGCCGCTGTGGCTGGCGGCGGCGGTCACCGCGCCCGCCTCCGAGTTCGCCACCGCCTGGCAGCCGCGCCCGCGGGTGCTGTCCCGGCGCCCGGCACGGATCGCCGCGGCCGTGCTCCTGCTCGCGCCGGCCGTGGCGAGCGCGGCCTGGGCGGCGAGCGGGACGCCTCCGCTGGCCATGCGGGTGGCGTCGGTGCGCCGGGCGACGCCGACGGCCGTGGCCGGCCTCGGTGTCGAGGTCACCAACACGGGCGCCGTCGCCCTCGCGCCCCACTTCACGCTCACCACGGGCCAGGGCATGAGCCAGTACTGGACGGTCGTAAGGGGCCCGGCCGAGCTGCCCGCCCGGGCGACGGCGCGCTACGAGCTGCGGCCGCCGGCGGGGAGGTTCGCTCTGCCCCGTCCGGGTGTGCGGGTGCGGCTGCGGGCCTTCACGGCCGTACCGCAGACGTTGTCGAGCGCCTACGTCACGCTCCGGTCGTCCGGGTGAAGCGGAGCGTGCCGGTGACCGTGGTGAGGCCGCGCATCATGCCGAGCTGATTCCAGCCCATGCCGAACTGCTCGCGGTCCACGGTGAACTCGGCTTCCAGGGTGAGCGACCTGTCGTCCGCGCCGACGAGGCGGGCGGTGACGGACTTGGGGCGGCTGATGCCGCGCACGGTGAGCTGACCGACGACGTGCACCTCGTCGCCGTCGCGCAGCTCGGCGCTGCGGACCGAGAAGGTGATGTCGGGGTGGTTGGCGGTGTCGAAGAAGTCGGCGGAGCGCAGGTGCTCGTCGCGCTTGGCGCTGCGGGTGTCCAGGGAGGCGGCGTCCAGGGTGATCGTGCCGACGGCCGAGCCGTCGGACCGCACCTCGCCGTCGCCGGCGACGGCGGCGAAGGCGCCCTTCACGGTGACCAGGCCCCACATGGTCTTGTGCCGCAGGGCGACGGCGGAGGCGGTGCTGTCTAGCTGCCAGGTTCCGGTTTCGACGGCGACGGTCATGATCTTTCACTCCTGAGCATCGGGGCGGCATCACTGGGGGTAGGTCTGCCGGGATGTGTAATCCAAATTTGGACGACACCACGCTAGTCGATACTCCAAATTTGAACAACAGATACACTCGAATTCATGGCCGACCACTCCGACTGCCCCTCCGCCTCCGGCGACAGCCTGCTGCCCGTCGAGCTGCACGCCTGGATGCTGATGCTGGCCGCGACAGGAGCCGTCGAGCAGGAGCTGCGCAGCGTCGTCAAGGACCGGCTGGACGTCTCGCACGACGAGTTCCTGGTCCTGTGCCTGCTCGCCGCGGACCCCGGCCAGGCCCTGCGCATGACGCGGATCGCCGAGCTCCTGGGCCGCCCCAAGACCCGTCTCACCTACCAGATCGCCTGCCTCCAGCACGCCGGCCTGGTCACCCGCAAGTCGGTCTGCGGCGACAAGCGCGGAGTCGAGGTCGCCCTCACCGAGAAGGCCCGCACCCTGCTCAAGGAGGCGTCCGCGGCCCTCGCCGAGACGGTCAAGGAGGGGCTGACGCGGTTCATGGGCCCCACCCAGCGCCAGGCGATGTGCGCACTGATGCCCGACTTCGTCGGAGAGCCGGCGCCGGAGTAGTCCCGGGCGACCGGGACGTGCGCAGGCCGACGGAGCGCGTCCGTCGAACGTTCCCGGTGCGAACGCCGTCATAGCGGTACCGATCCTCGAAGGGAGTGCCGCCATGACCGCCGTACCCGTCAGCGCCCGCGTCGTGTTCCGTGCCGTACTGGTCGGAGGGCTGGTGTGCGCGGCCGGCTGCGCCGACGAGCCCGAGCCCGAGGCGACGGCCGCCTCCTGGCAGGAGCCCGACTCGTACACCTACACGCTCCGGTCGAGCGAAGGGGAGCGGAGCCTGATCGGGGCGTTCCGGATCACCGTCCGCGACGGAGCCGTGGTGCAGGCGTTGGGCCTCGACGACAGCGGCCGACGCGTCGTCGACGACGCCCCCGACGCGGTGCCCACCATCGGGGAGCTCCTGGACGAGTGGGAGCAGGCACGGCGGGACGACGCGGACACGGCCGAGGTGGAGTACGCGCGCGACGGGCACCCGGTGCGGATCTCGCTGGACTGGATGGAGAACGCGATCGACGACGAAGCCCTCTATGTCATCGGCGACTTCGAGCCGGCCAGGTGACGTGAGGGTGAGCGTCGGCGAGCATGGCCGGCGCGCGCGGAACGGGACGGGCGCGACCGTGGCGGCCACGTCGTGTCCGCCGTCCGGAGCGAGCGGCGGCGAGACGGCTGACCCGGCGTCATGTCAGAGGTCGTCGAGGTAGTCCCGCAGCACCTGGGAGCGGGACGGGTGGCGCAGCTTGCTCATCGTCCTGGTCTCGATCTGGCGGATGCGCTCGCGGGTCACGCCGTAGACGTGGCCGATCTCCTCCAGGGTCCGGGGGCGGCCGTCGGTGAGTCCGTAACGCAGGGCGATGATGCCGGCCTCGCGGGCGGTCATGCCGGTCAGCAGGTCGCGGACGGCGTCCTGGAGGAGATGGTGGGTGACGGCTTCCCAGGGTGAGGGAAGGTCGGTGTCCTCGATGAGGTCGCCGAACTCGCCGTCGCCGTCCTCGCTCAGGGCGGCGTGCAGGGAGACCGGTTCCCTGGTGTAGGCGTCGATTTCGACGAGCCGCTCCACCGGGATCTCGACCCTCGCCGCGAGCTCCTCGGGCGTCGGGACGATGCCCGTGTCCTGCATCAGCTCCCGGCGCGCGCGGGCCACCCGGTTGATGATCTCGACGGTGTGCACAGGGATCCGGATGGTGCGGCTCTGGTCGGCCAGGGCCCGGGTGACGGCCTGCTTGATCCACCAGGTCGCGTACGTGGAGAACTTGAAGCCCTTGGCGTAGTCGAACTTCTCCACCGCCCGGATGAGCCCGGCGTTGCCCTCCTGGACGAGGTCCAGGAAGTCCAGCCCACGGCCTGTGTAGCGCTTGGCCACGGAGACGACCAGCCGGAGGTTGGCCTCGGTGAGGTGCGCCTTGGCCCGCCGGCCGTCCTCGACGACGGATGCCAGCTCCTCCGCACGGTGCCCGTGCCGCCCCTCGGCCAGGAGCCGCTCGGCGTACAGACCGGCCTCGATGCGCCTGGCGAGATCCACTTCCTCCTCCGCGGTGAGCAGCCGGACCCGGGCGATGATGCGCAGATAGTCCTTCACCGGGTCGGTGCTGCCGCCCTGCCCCGGGAGCTGCGGCGGCGGGCCGTCGGTCTCGTCGTCCTGCGGCGATGGCGGCGCCGCGGGTACGCCGTCCCGTTCGAGCACGCTCATCTGGCCTCCCTCCGCAGCGCGTTCAGGTGCCGGCCGGGCGTCTTCCGGTCGACATCGGGCTGGTCGAGCCGGCCGAGGAATTGCCATGCATACGCGGACAGCGATTCCACGTGGTGTCTCCGGGAAATTCCTCGGACACACCGCGGAGATTGTGCCGCGGGGCACCTTTGACGACGAATCGACTGCTCACTCATTCGAGGCTACCACCGCGAATCTCCCGCAGAAGGCCGCCGAGGAGCCACGTTTCGCTGTGATGAACCTCGCGCTTGACGAGGGTTTCGGGGGCGTGGGCAATAAAACTGGGCGAAGGCAGATTACGTATCTCGCTGTTCCCGTGATCTTCGCCGGCACCGCATTCGGCGGAAATCAGGATGCGGCGATTACCCATGGACACTCCCGCCTGCACATCCGCGCCGCCCCTCCCCCTCACACCTCCCTCATCCACACCGAACATCCGTTTCCCACTCACCCGGCCGAAACGCCGCGATGGCGTTCGCAAAGAGAATCAGAAATAGTTTCTAGATACATCAAGGCGGCCTGAGAGTGATCAGTGAAGCCGGTCCGCGAGGCGCATCCTTGCCTTCGCGGCACGGGACGTGGCAGGGCAAGCATGGAACAGGTCGCGGCGCGGAGGCGGCCGAACGGCTCCTCTCGGCAGGCCGGTTGCTTGTGCTGGTGGAAATCTTCCGTTGATCCGGACAAGCGGCGCCGCTGTCAGCCGACGCGCGGCGGGGGCGGGCTGGTCCGGATCGGCTGGGACGAGGCGCTGGAGATCGCGACCGCCGCGCATGTGCACCGTTTCGGCTTCACCAACAGAGAGGCGGCCGGCGCAGTGCGCCGGCCGCCTGTTGCCCCTGTGGCGACGTAGGACGCGTCTCAGAAGGCGGTGTTGTTGCAACCCATCGTCGAGCCGAGGTGGGTGCTCTGGCTGGCCGCGTCGCCCTCACCGTTGAGGCCGTTGCCCAGCACGCCGTTGAGGATGCCGACCACACCGAGGATGTCGATGTTCAGGTCGTGGGACTTGCACTGGGTGCTCTGCTGGACCTTGTAGGCGTTGCCCCGGCCGTCGCCGTCCATGCCCGCGGCGTGGGCGGAACCGGCGGTCAGGACTCCGACACTGCTGAGGGCGGCGAACAGGACGGCGGCCTTACGAAGCTTGTGCATGTCATCTCCGGTGAAGCGGGTGGATGCGATACGAGGAGGGCGACTCCTTGCCGAAAACGGAGATTAGTGAGAAATGACCCAAATCATCCTTTGACGCGCCGGGTTTTGTGATCTCCGCCCGCTCACACCGCCCGAGCGGGGGCCCCGCTCCCTTCCGATGGAAGGAACTCAATTGCCCGGTTAGGATCCATTTGTGGCGTCGTTGTGGGGGTACGGCCGCAAGGAGGCTCGGACGGGCATGGCAGATCCTGCACGCACGAACCCGGGACGTATCGACGTCCACCAGCACGTCATCCCACCCGCCCACGGACAGGCCATGGCCGGCCGTGCCGCGGCCGTCGGCTGGCCCGCGCCCGCCTGGGACGAACCAAGCGCGCTCGCCATGATGGACCGGCGCGAGATCGCCACCGGACTGCTGTCGTACGCCGCACCGCTCGCCGGCCCCGAGGACCCCGCCGCCGCACGCGAAGTGGCCCGGAGCGTCAACGAGTACACGGCCGAGCTGGTCAAGAACCGGCCCGACCGCTTCGGTCACTTCGCCGCCCTCCCCCTGCCGGACGTGGACGGCGCGCTCGCCGAGGCGGCGCACGCCCTGGACGAACTGGACGCGGACGGCGTCGTGGTCCTGTCCAACGTGCACGGCCGCTATCTCGGCGACCCGGCGTTCGATCCGCTGTGGGCCGAACTCGACGCCCGTTCCGCCGTGGTCCTGGTCCACCCGACCGCGCCGCCCGGCGCCCCGCTCCCGGACGTGCCCCCGCCGCTGGCGGACTTCCCCTACGACACGACCCGCGCCGCCCTGCACATGACCATGCGGGGCGTGCCACGGCGGTACCCCCGGATGCGGATGATCCTCCCCCACGCCGGCGGCTTCCTGCCGTACGCCGCCGACCGCTTCGCCCTCGCCGCCCGCCTGCACACGGACGCGACCGTCGACGGGAGCGGCACGACACCGGAGGACTTCCTGACGGACCTGCGGCGCTTCTACTTCGACACCGCCATCTCGACCGGACCGGCGACCCTGCTTGCGCTGCTCGCCTTCGCCACGCCCGATCACATCCTGTACGGCAGCGACTTCCCCATGCTCCCCGAGGACTGGGGCGCCGGCTTCGACACCGCGCTGGGCGCCTACCCGCACTGGGAGCCCGGCCGGCTCCACGCCGTGAACCGCGGCAACGCCGAACTCCTCATCCCCCGCCTGGCCCGGACGCCCGTGCCGTGACCGCGGAGTGGCGGCCGTCCTCAGGGCGTCCCTCAACGCCACCGGCAGGGGCGTCAGTTCATGCAGCAGCCGGGCGATGTCGTCCCACGTGGTTGACCGAGTACAAGGTCAGCAGCCCTTCCCCGCGCCGGCGGAAGCGGCGAAGGCGGCCGGCCTATCGGCGTTTCGATGAACGCGCACCGGCTCACGACCGGCCGCTCGTTCAGGTGTCGCGCCAGTCGCCCGACCCTGCCGTCGGCCGCGCTGCGCCTGCGGTGATGCGGCGGTAGGCGGCGCGGGCATGGACGATCCTCGCCGGCCCCGTGCCGAGAAGGCTCGCGGTGAGCAGGCACGCGAGCCAGAAGGTGTCGCGAGATCCGGCCCAGGTGAGGGTGCCCGCCGGCGGGATCGCGAAGGCGTTGAGAAACAGCCGGGGATCGACCGCCCAAATACGGCTGCTCGGGACCGAACCGCGCAGGACCTGAACGCGCCAGGGGTCGATGCGCAGCAGCTCGTAGTCGCGGGGCGCTCGTCGACGGTCTCCCACCTGACTCCGGTGTCCGGGCATGTGGAAGGGGCCGGTTCCGAAGGGGGATTCGGAACCGGCCCCTTCGTCAGGGGGTGACGCGAATACCGGACGCGGTCACTTCTTCGGGCGGCGGTATGCCTTCACGACACTGGCGTAGCTGTTCTTGGCGTGGCCCTGGGCGATGATGCCCTCCATCAGCGCCTCGGAGTACTTGGGCAGTTCGGCGTCGACGCCGAGCGCCTCGCTCTCCTCGACGAGGTGCCTGAGCGCGCCGAGGTGGGTCTCCAGGGTGGCGTCGTTGGCCGGGAACTTCTCGTCGCCGGCGTCGATCTGCGCGGCGTAGTCGGCCGTGAACATCTTGATGGCGTCGAGCCACATGTGCGCCCAGGGCAGGAACTCCTGCGCCTTCACATCGCCGGTCTCCACGATGGCGACGCCGTGCAGGAAGCTGTTGAGGGCGCCCCACATCAGGCCGAGCAGCGACACGTCGAACAGGGCGGGCTTGCCGTGGTCGGTGCCGAGGTAGGTGGTGCCGCCGCCGAGGAGCTTCAGCACGGGCTCGTGGGCGTCGAAGACGGCCTTGTCACCGGCGTAGAAGAGGACGGAGGTCTCGGCGCCGATGCCGGGCGGGGTGATCATGATGGCGCCGTCGAGGTACTCGGCGCCGTTCTTCTGCGCCCACTCGGCGGTCCGCCGGGCCTGCTCGGAGGAGCCCGTGGTCAGGTTGACGACGGTCTTGCCGCGCAGGGTGTCGCCCAGCGAGCCGATGACGTCGTGCACCACGTCGTACGTCGACACGCACACGACCACGAGGTCGCTCGCGGCGACGGCGTCGGCGGGGTTCGCGGCTCGGACCGCGCCGTCCACGACGAGGCCGTCGGCCTTGTCCGCCGAACGGTTCCACACGGTGGTGGCGTGACCCGCCTTCAGGAAGGCGGCGGCCAGGGCCTGCCCCATCAGGCCGAGGCCGAGCACCGAGGTGTGGTTGTCACCCATGAATCAGTTCCTCCAGTACGGAAGTGTTGTGCTGCACGGACCGGCACGCGGGACGCGCCGGTGGGAAAACGGTCCTGAGCGGGCTGCCTGCCCCCGCCTTCCGCACCGCCGCCGAACCGCATTCCTCCGGGAAGGCTGGCGTACGCCGCTTCGGATTCGCTTCGGGCGACTTCGGAAATGCTGCGGGAACGCACTTCGGAGGGGATGGCCGAGCCCTTTTTCGTCACAAGTCGCGCCGTCCGGCGGCCGGTTACGCTGAGATCATGGAATTCGGGGTGCTGGGGCCGCTGGAGGTGCGCACGGACGAGGCCCGTCTCGTGCGGGTTCCCGAAGCCAAGGTCCGCATGCTCCTCGCGGACCTGCTCGCCCACCAGGGGCAGGTCGTCCCCGCGGGCCGGCTCATCGAGGACCTGTGGGGCGGCTCGACGTTCACCGCCCGGCCCACCGCCTCGCTCCAGGCCAAGGTGTCCCAGCTCCGTCGCGCCCTGGAGGACGCCGAGCCGGGTGCCCGCGAACTGGTCGCGCACCGGCCGCCCGGATATGTGCTGGACATCCCCGCCGGCGCGCTGGACGCCGGGCGGTTCCGCGAACTGGTCGCCCGGGCCAGGGCCGTCGTGGACCCCGTGAAGCGGGCGGCGCTGTACACCGAGGCGCTGGCGTTGTGGCGCGGCCCCGCCTTCGCCGAGTTCGCGGATCAGCCGTGCGTGCGGCCGACGGCGGCGAGCCTGGAGGAGGAGCGCCTGACCGCGGTGGAGGAACACGCCGGGGTGCGGCTGGAGTTGGGTGAGCACAGCCTGCTGGTCGGGGAGCTGACCGAGCTGGTGGAGCAGCACCCGTTGCGCGAGGGGCTGCGGGGCGCGCTGATGCGGGCGCTGTACCAGGCGGGCCGCTCGTCCGACGCGCTCGACCACTTCAACGATGTGCGGCGCCGGCTCGACGAGGAGCTCGGCCTCACGCCCGACCCGCCGCTGGCGGCGCTGCAACAGGCCATCCTGCGTCACGACCCGGTCCTGGCCCGCCCGGAGCCGTCCGCGCAGCCGATGGCGGCGGTGGCGGTGGCGCCGGAACCGACCGGTTCGGCCTCCCCCTTGGTGGGCCGCGACGACGACGTACGGGCGATCCGGACGCTGCTCTCCCGGCGCCGTCTGGTGACGCTCACCGGCCCGGGAGGGGTCGGCAAGACCCGTCTCGCGCAGGCCACGGCGCAGAGCATGACGGGCTCGTTCGCCGAGGGCACCCATCTGGTGGAGCTCGCGGACACCGGGGGCCTGGAGCGGTTCGCCGGCGTGGAGGCGCTGGCCGAGCAGGTCATGGCGACGCTGGGGATCCGGCAGAACATCCCGGACGACGACCGCAAGGGCCCGGCGGACCGCCTCGCGAAAGCGCTGGCAGGCCGGCGGCTGCTGCTCGTGCTGGACAACTGCGAGCATGTCGTGGAGGCCGTCGCCCGGTTGGCCGGTCTGCTGCTGAGCCGGGCGACGTATCTGCACATCCTGACGACCAGCCGGGAACCGCTGCGCACCCGGGACGAGACGGTGTACCCGGTGGCTCCGCTGGCGCTGCCCCCGGTGGACGGGCCGGACCTCGAAGCGCTGGCGAGTGCGGGCGCCGTACGTCTCTTCATGGACCGGGCCACCGCGACGGACCCCGACTTCGTGCTCGACGCCACCACGGCCCCGCTCGTCGCGGAGGTGTGCCGCCGCCTGGACGGGATTCCGCTCGCGCTGGAACTGGCCGCCACCCGCGTGCGGACGCTGGGCATCGGGGAGCTGCACGACCGCCTCGACGACCGGTTCAGAGTGCTCAACAGGGGCTACCGGGACGCCCCTTCACGGCACCGGACGCTCCAGGCCACGCTCGACTGGAGCTGGGACCTGCTCGACGTCCGGGAACAGACCGTGCTGCGCAGGCTGTCGGTGTTCGGCGAGGGATGCGGACTCAAGGCCGCCGAGGAGGTGTGCTCCGGTGGCGGGGTGTCCCCCGCGGACGTCCTGGACGCCTTGAGCCTGCTCGTAGAGCGCTCTCTGGCCCTCCGCACCGAGGGACCCCGTGGTCCGCGCTACCGGCTGCTGGAGTCGGTCGCGGTCTACGCGCGTGACAGGCTCGCGGAGTCCGGTGAGTACGCCGGGACCGCCGCCCGGCATCTGCGCCACTACGTCCGCCTCGCCGAGCGCGCCCGGCCGCATCTGCACGAGCGGGAGCAGGCCCGCTGGTTCCAGTACCTCGATCCGGAGGCGGCCAATGTGCAGCGCGCGCTGGCCGAGGCGGCCCGGGCCGGGGCAGCGCGGGAAGCGTTGCGCCTGGTCAACTCGCTGACCTGGTACTGGTACGTCCGGGGCCGGCTCGGCGAGGCCGGCAGAGCGCTGGCGACGGCACTGGACACGCCGGGCGACGCCGCGCCCGAGGAGCGCGTGGAGGCGGTCTTCTGGTACGCGGGCATCCGCCTGCTGCTCGGCGAGCACGACCGGGAGTGCGACGCGCTGGAGGAGTACCCACCCGAGTCCAGCCCGGAGTCGACCAGGGCCCAGTGGTTCCTGGCGCACGCGCAGTGGACGGTGGGGGCGCTGGCCGAGGGCGAACGGCGGGTCGAGCATGTCCTGGTCCGCTTCCGCACCCTGCGCGACGCGTGGGGAATGGCCGCCTCGCTGACCACGCGCGCCTGCCTCGCCCTGGCGCGCGGCGACCTGGAGGGGCTGCGCGGCAACGCCGAGGAGGCCCGCGCCCACTTCGCCGAACTGGGCGACCTGTGGGGCCGGTTGAAGACGGCCGACCTGCTCGGCAGGCTCGCCGAGATCAACGGCGACTACGACCTGGCGGCCCAGTTGCACCGGGAGAGCCTGCGGATCACCCAGGCCCTGGAGATGTGGCCCGAGATGTCGGCGAAGCTGTCGGGTCTCGGCAGGATCGCCCTGCTCACCCAGCGCGGTGACGAGGCCGACGACCTGCACACGCGTGCCCTGCGGATCGCGGCCGAACAGGGCAACCAGCCCGCCGAGCAGTTCGCCGCGCTGGGCCTGGCGCTGAGCGCCCGACGCCAGGGCCGGCTCGCCGCCGCCGAGGAGTGGCTGCGGCCCTGGCTCGCCTGGAACCGCCGACGGGGCGACGGCCCGGGCCTCGCGCTGGTCCTGGCCGAGCTGGGCTTCATCGCCGAACAGCGCGGCGACGCCGACCGCGCCCTCGCCCACCACCGCGACGGACTCAAGGCCGCCGCGACGACGAAGGACCCCCGCTCGGTCGCCCTGGCCCTCGAAGGCCTGGCGGGCGCGTACTCCCTGGCCGGGTCCCCGCAGCGGGCGATCGGCCTGCTCGGCACGGCGGCGGCGACCAGGGAGCGCGCGGGCGCTCCGCACCCTCCTGCGGAGCAGGGCGACGTGGAGCGCATCTCCACTCGCCTGCGCGACACGATCGACGAGGGCGGCTACGCGCGCGAGTTCGCCCTCGGCACCGAGACGGACCACGAGTCCCGGGTCGCAGAGGAGCTCCCGGAGTCGCCGGAGTCGCCGGAGTCGCCGGGGTCGCCGGGGTCGCCGCACCAGGGAGCGCCGTGATCCCTTGCGGGCCACGGGGTCGCCCCGGCGGGGCGCGCCGAGCCCGGGTGCGCCTCGCCCGGACGGGTGACAGACTGAGGTCTCGGGCGGGGGCGGCGGCCCGTGGCGGAGGATGCGGGACTGTCTCGCGCCGCAGCCGAGGGGGCACGCAAGTACGCCCACAAACCACGTTCGGACGGTGGTGACCTCCTGTGACCGCGAGCGAAGAGGGTGGCGCCCCTCCGGCATCCGCAGGACTGGCCGGGCAGACGGTCGTGGTCGTGGGCGGCAGTTCGGGAATCGGTCTGGAGACCGCGCGACAGGTGCGTGGCGCCGGTGGCGAGGTGGTGCTCACGGCGCGGAACGCCGAGCGTCTGAAGCAGGCGGCGGACGAGCTGAGCCCGCTGAGCACGGCCGCGTTCGACGCCATGGACCCCGATCGCCTGGAGCGCTTTCTGCTCGACCTTCCCGGACAGATCGACCATGTGCTGGTAACGGCGGGCAGCCCGCAGTACACGCCCCTGGCCGGCCTCGACCTGACCGCAGGCGGACGGGACTTCGGCGGGCGTCTCGCGATGCTGCTTGCGGCGGCGCGGGCGAGCCGGAACAAGGTCAGGGCCGGAGGAACACTGCTGTTCATCGGCGGAACCGGCGCCCGACGACCCGCCCTCGGAATGGCCGTCACGGGCGCTCTCACCGCGGCACTGCCGGCGCTGACCGCCAACCTGGCCCTCGAGCTGGCCCCGGTCAGGGTCAACCTCATCGCGGCCGGCTTCGTGGACACACCCTTGTCGGCCTCCCTCCTCGGCGACCGACTCGACGCTCGCCGGGAGCAGTTGCGGAGCACTCTGCCCATCGGCCGCGTGGTCGGTCCGGCGGACATCGCCGCCCTGGCACTGCACATCATGGCCAACGGCGCCCTGACCGGCGCCACCTACGACATCGACGGCGGCCAGCAGCTCGTCGCGCACTGATCGCCCGACGACCGGCCGAGGACGCTGCCATCCGCCTCCTGAGCCACCCTCCTGGACGAGGAGCCACACCCATGGACATGAAACTGGAGGTCGTCGTGGTACCGGTGGCCGACGTCGACCGGGCCAAGGACTTCTACACGGCGCTGGGCTGGAGGCTCGACGCGGACGTCGCCCCGGATGCCGGTTTCCGGGTGGTCCAGATGACCCCTGCGGGCTCACCGGCATCGGTCATCTTCGGCACGTCCGTCACGGAGCAGGCGCCCGGCTCGGCTCGCGGCCTGCACCTGGTGGTCGACGACATCGAGGCCGCCCACGCCGAGCTGAAGCGCAACGGCGCCGACCCGAGCGATGTGTTCCACGACGCCGGCGGCGTCTTCCACCACGGCGGCACCGACGCTCGGGTCCCCGGACCCGACCCGAAGCGCAACAGCTACGGCTCGTTCCTGTCGTTCAGCGACCCGGACGGCAACGGCTGGCTGCTGCAGGAGATCACCAACAGGCTCCCTGGACGGCTGGACCCCGCCACCACGGCGTTCGCCTCCGCCGAGGACCTGGCGAGCGCCCTGCGCCGGGCCGCGGCGGCCCATGGCGAACACGAGGCCCGCACCGGCGCGGAGGACCCCAACTGGCCGGACTGGTACGCGCGGTACATGGTCAGCGAGCAGGCGGGAACAGAACCGCCGCAGTGAGCCCCTGAAGCTCACAGCCGGCCCCCACGCGCACGACAACCCTGCCGTCCCCCGGCCCGGCCGCGCGTTGGTCGTCAGTCGGGCCGTTGGGTGCGGTTCTCGTGAGCCAGGCCGTCCGGGCGGGCAGGCGTGCGTGGGCCGAGAGGAAGGACCAGGGCCCGCAGCAGCACAGGGGTCGACGGGCGGTGGACCATGGAATCCGACGGCCGCCGGATCGCCCCGATGTCGTGCCATCCCCACGACAGGAAGGCACCCAGGGCCGCAGCGTCGGCTTGGTCGACCAGTGTCGCCCCGAGCGAGGCGTGGTGGTCGGCGAGCAGCCGTTCCTGGAGCCTGCGGGCGAGGCCGTGGTCGTCCGTATGGGGATGCACCACGATCTCGGTGATCGCGAAGACGTGGCCGGACGCGGTGAGCTGTTCGACGCCCTGCGGAACGGGCCCGTCGAACCCCCTCCACCAGGTCCCCTCACGCGGTACGGGGAATCCGTAGGCACACCCGGCGAAGGCCGTGTCCTCCGCGATCAGCAGGGCGAATCCGGCCCGCCGGATGTCGCCGGTGAGCCGCCGCAGAAACGCCTCCCGGCCTCGGTATTCCTGGCCTGCCCGCACGCGCGAGGACTCCACGTACAGGTCGGCCAGGTCCTCCCGCAGGGTCTCGGCCTGCCAGCGGTTCAGCCGGCGCAGACGCACCGCGTGGTCGGGAGTCGATGTGCTTGCCCCGACCCCTGTCGGCTCCCGGCGGAGCGGCCCCTTCACGGTGCACCGCCCGATGCAGCGGGAACCCGGCGTGACGGTGGTCGAACCGCATGGAGCTCATGGAGCAGGAAGCCGGAGCCGGTGATCTCGATGATGCGGGCCAAGGCCGGTGGCGGATAGTGCAGTTGGAGGGTCATGCCGGCCTCCGTGGCGAGCTGGGATGCCATGAGGAAGGCGTTGAGTCCGCTGGCGTCGCAGAAGGTGACCGCCGTGAGATCGACGTCGGCGGTGCGGATGCCGTCGCGCAGGCAAGCGGCCAGTGCGGCGCGCACGAGCGGGGCGGTGGCCAGGTCGATCTCTCCTGCGAGGGTGATCAGCGCGCGAGTGGCGCGGTCGTGCCGGTGGACGTTCAGTTGTGGGTGGGACATGGCTCCTCGGTTCGACGTACGAAGTACCTGTCGGAGAGTGCCGCGTGGCAGGGCCGGTCCGGCAACGGGGGCCGGCGAGCGCGCCGGCGGATGGCGGACCGGTCGTCCGGGATGCGTGCCATGGGATCGAACGGAAGGTCCACGCCCGGCGGGCATCGTGTCCTGAAAGGGTCGGAGGCACAGGACACGAGAAGACCCCGGCCCGTCATGTGCGGTGCGGCGGCCGGGGTCTTGGGCTGCGGTGGGTGCTTTCAGTTCGGTCGGTGCCGTCAGTTCACTCGGTGCTGTCAGCTCTGTCGGCTCGGTGTGTTCGGTCGGCTCGGGCCGTCCGCACGAGGGGCGCTGCGGCGTGCGGTGCCGCTCGCTCCCACCCGGCCGTGGGCCTTCCGCGGAGCCAACGGGTCAGGTCCCGGGACCGGTATCCCGGAACGGCCGTAGTGGAAGGCGGGGATGCGCTCACTGTGCTGCAAGTTGAGCAAGTGGATGAGGAGGACTCCGAAGGCGATCATCGCGAGGATCACGACCACGGTCACGAATGTCTGCACGGTCCTCACCTCCCCATCGGCTGATGCGGCAGCGCGGCGGTCACGGTCGGGATCCGGGGACGTGCGGCCGGATCGTGGGCCTCATGGCCTCCTTCGGAGTCCCAGACCGCTTCCACGGCCCGGTCCGTCTCGGACACCGTCCGCAGGCGCGCCGCCTCCTGCATCAACCGGCTCGCGGTCGACTTGCCCAGTGGGTCGCTCGCGGCGGCCATCAGCCAGGCGGCCGAGACGGGAGTCGTCTGCGGCGGGACGACCAAGAGGTTCCAGCGGCCCGTGCGGTACGAGAGCAAGAGCAGTTCGTGCGGGTCCTGCTCGGCCGCGAACCAGCCCACCTTCACCACGTGCCCGGCGACGGGCACCTTGCGCGGAACGACCGGCCAGTGGGTGGGATTCACCGTGACCCGGGTGATCCGCCCCCACAACGGATCCAACACGGCCGTGAGGGAGGGGAGTTCGGCCCCGAGATCGCGGGAGCGGGGCCACCATGCGCCGTCCAGCAGAGCCGGTGCGGGGCCGGTGGGAGCGAGCGACAGACGGAGAGAGGGCGAGGAGAACGCAGGTTCATCGGCTTCGGCTGTCGGCGGGAGGGAAATGGTCGCAGTCATGACGCGAACCCTGCCCCGGGCCGGTCATGACCGGCCCGGCGTATTCAATCGCCGAAAACGACACGAGCCTGGAAGCCTGTGCGCGAAATATCCTCGGTGATTTCAGCCTACTCCTCGGAAAGACCCAACGGACCGTACGGCCAATGGAGAAACGGCCCCATGCGTCCCTGCACTGGGCCTACGCCCCAGAGGCAACGCCTCACGCCGTCCGGTCCGCCCGGCTCCTTCGGGGAGTAGCGTGAAGTCATCGGGAGCATTTCGCACATCGGCTCCGATGCCGGTGCCGTTCCCGGTGAGCGACGACACCGGGCCGCTGTTCCCGCGCAGGAGTCCGGAGACGGGTTTGCGCGATGTCCGCGACCACCTCTCACCCCCCGCTACGGTCCGTTCCGTTCAGGTCGCCGACCGCGCGCCTGGCGTTGAGATCCGAGAGCTCTTGCGGAGGACCGGCCGATTTGGACGGCGCCTGGTGGCCCCGTTCACGTGACCTGTCAAGCGAGCTCTCCGCCTTGGCGGACGTGCTGGATCCGCTGTGGGGGCGGATCACCCGCATCGCGGTCAGCCCCCGCCACTGGCCGATCCTCCCGCCCAGGATCTTCGTCAACGGCCATGTGGTGAAGATCGGTTGGTTCACCTCTGAGCTGGATCCGCACGGGATCACTCTGCTGTCCTACACCGCGGGCCGCTGGGACCTCCTGGTGATCCCCCCGGAGACCGGCGCCTCCTCGGCCGCCCGGCTGATGGCCGCCGCGAGCGCGGACTCCGGTCCGCCCAGGACCGCGACCACGCTCATGACGGCGGAACGGGCCCACCACGGAAGCAGGGCGCGCGCCGGGAAGGACGGGAGCGGCGGTGCCCTCTCGTCGCACGGCCGGAGTAAGCAACGCACTGTCGGGATGTGATGGCACGCGCGTCGCCCGCCGCAGCCGGGCAGCGCAGGGGCGGGTCCCGTCACAGGTGATCGCCTGCGGCGGCTGCCATGAGCGGTTCCGCGGCCTCCTCGGTCGTATCCGGCGGCACGACCAGCAGGTCCCAGCGCCCCCGGCCGGGGGCGAGCAGGACGATCGTGTGCGGGGCGGATACCGCCACGGTCCTGCGCAGTCGTACGAACTCGTTGAAGACGAGCATCCGGCCCGGCACCGCGGACCACGTCGCCCCGTTGACGGTGACGCTGGTGACGTGACCCCACGCGCGCGGCAACCCGGCGAGCAGCCCGGGGAGTTCGGCGAGCAGGTCGTACGAACGGGGCCACCACGCTCCGTCGATGGGCCGGGGCATGCCGTTGCGGGATGCGAGACGCAGCCGGAGGAGGGGGTGGGAGGGAGGCGGGGGCTGCAGTGCGGTCGTCATGAAAGGCTCCTGCCAACTGCCGTGAGGGACTGAATGGCCGGCGTCAGGCGCGGCGGGCCGCGACCCGTTCCGCAGTCGGCCAGTGCACGTCGTGCACCCAGCCGAGGCGTTCGAGGAGCCGGATGACGGCGGCGGAGGGGTCGAGCTGGCCGCGGTCGACGCCGTGACGGGCGCTGGTGGGGTCGGCGTGGTGGAGGTTGTGCCAGCTCTCGCCGAACGAGAGCAGGGCGAGGGGCCACAGATTGGTGGCCCGGTCGTGGCGCCGGGTGCGGAACGGGCGCTCACCGATCAGGTGACAGAGGGAGTTCACGCTCCAGGTGACGTGATGGAGCAGCGCGATGCGCACAAGTCCCGCCCACAGCAGAGCGGTTACGCCGTACAGCCACGTACCGCCGATGACCCAGCCCACCGCGAACGGCAGAGCGAGCGTGAGGACGCACAGCGCCGGGAAGGCGCGGGCGACGGCACGGATGTCGCGGTCGGCGAGGAGGTCGGGGGCGTAGCGCTCCGGCGGCGTACGGTCGTTGCGGAACAGCCAGCCGACGTGCGCGTGCAGCAGCCCGCGCAACTGGCCGCGCAGATGCGTGCCGTAGCGGTAGGGGGAGTGCGGGTCCCCCGGCCGGTCGGTGAAGGCGTGGTGGCGGCGGTGGGTGGCGACCCAGCCGATGACGTCGCCCTGGAAACTCATCGAACCGGCGACCGCGAGCGCGATGCGCACGGGGCGGACGGCCCGGTAGCCGCCGTGGGTGAGGCCGCGGTGGAAGCCGACCGTGACGCCGAGGCCGGTGATCGTGTAGAGGACGGCGGCGATCACGATGTCGGCGGGATGGATGAGACTCCCCCACAGCAGCCAGCCGGCGAGACCGATCGCCACGAACGGCAGGACGACGATCACCGCCGTCACCGTGACGTACAGCCGCTCACCGCGGTCGCGGGCGGGCGCCGGGCCGTCCGGCGGGAAGGGGGACGTCCCGTCGTAGCCCTGGGGCGGCGGGGCGGAATCCGACCGTTTGACCGTCGTGGACGTGCTCGGACTGAATGGCATTCCTGGCTCCTCGGCCTGGATGCGGATGGCGCGGCCGGGGTCACGGGCTGCCCATGTGAAGGACGGTGGCGTGCCGTGGAAGGCACATGGACCGGATCACCACGGAACACACGACGACAGACGACGGTCCAGGACCGGTCGCAATCCGGCATCGGAATTCCGGCATACGAAAAGTCCGCGTCCCGTCCACCGTACTCCCCCGGGCGACAACCACGGCTGTTTCGGAAGCGGCATCGCGTTCACACGGACAGGGACGGGCGGTGGCAACCATGGCAACACTGCAGCAGCGGAAGAACTACCGCGAAGCGATCATGAAGATCCTGTACGAGCGTATGGAGGGCAGGGGCCTTCCTGATGTCGCCGGCGCCGAGCTGCGTGACGATCTGGCGATCCCTGAGCAGGATCTGGCCGCGGCCTGCACTTATCTGGTGGGCGAAGGACTCGTCACGGTCCGCTGGGCCCATGGAGACACACCCGCGACGGTCACGCTGACACATCAGGGGATACGGCTCATGGAGGCCGAGGAGGAGGAACACGGCTGACCCGTCGGGGACCAAGGCAGGATCTCGTGTCGGCCGTGCGAGCGGGCACCCGTCAGGGGACCATCGATACTGATGTGTCGGTTCCCCTGATGCGCCCGCGGTCTTCGGTGGAGGCTGCCATGGCCGGAGGGCGGCGTGGTGGAGGATGCGGTGCCCGGTGCGGGAGGTGAGGGGCGGTCGTGGCCGGCGGCCGGGCCGGACTTCTGGCGGCAGGTCGTCGAGCAACTGAGCACAGCCCTGATGGTGGTGGATCCGGCCGGCCGGATCCTCGCCGTCAACTCCGCCGCCGAACGGCTGCTGGGCCGAGCCACCCACGCGATACGCGGGAAGGACGCGCACGAGCTGCTGCACCGGGACACGGACGGCGGCACGCTCCTGCGCGAGCAGTGCCCGCTGCTCAGGGCGCTGACCGAGGGGACCGCCGCGCGCGGGGAGGGCGACAGCTACGTGCGCGGTGACGGTCGCCTGGTCACGATCTCGTGGTCCGCTTCTCCCCTGACGGACGGCGGCGCGGTCAAGGGCATGGCCGTGCTGTTCACCGACATCACCGGCGACCGCAGCGTGCGCCGGGAGCGTGCGGACTATACGAGTGCTCTGGAGGACCTCAACGAGCGGCTGACGCTGGTCGCGGAGATCACCGACGTCCTGGGGCAGACACTGGAGACCGACGATGCCCTCGTCCGGCTGGGCCGCCTGCTGGTTCCTCGCCTCGCCGACTGGGCGGCGGTGGACCTCCGGACCGGTTCCGGGCAGGTCCACCGGGTGGCGGTGACCGGCCCCACGGGACGGAACACCGGGCTGGAGGGCGGGCGCGAGCGCCTACCCGAGGCCGGGGAGGCGGACGGCTCGGCTCTTGTCCGGGTGCTGCACGGAGGTGATCCCGTGCTGCAGAACGAGCAGGACACGCAGAACGAGGCGGAGACGACCGCAGCGCCCGGCTCGCCCCTGGCCGCCGCCCACAGCGACTTCCTGCGGACGGTGGGCGCGACGTCCGCCATCACGGTCCCGCTGGGATCCAGTCGGCAGATCACCGGCGCCCTGACGGTGGTGCGCACCGTTGCGAAGCACCCCTTCGACGCCGCCGACCTGGAGGTGGTGAGCGACATCGGCCGCCGGGTCGGTCTGGTCATCGACAACGCACGGCGGTTCGGCCGCCAGCGCGCCGTCGCCGAGGCCATGCAGCGCAACCTGCTCGCCCCACTGCCCCAGCCCGGCCGTCTGCGGCTGGCCGCCCGCTACCAGCCCGCCCCCGCCGGCTCCCAGGTCGGCGGCGACTGGTACGACGCGTTCGAGCTGAAGGACGGCACGCTCGCGCTGGTCATCGGCGACGTCGTGGGCCACGACCTGACCGCGGCCGCCGGGATGGCCCAACTGCACGGCATCCTGCGGTCCCTGGCCTGGGACCACACCGGACCGCCCGGCGCCGTCGTCGACCGCCTCGACGACGCCATGCCCGCCATCACCACCGTCCCCATGGCCACCCTCGTCCTCGCACAGGTCGAGGGAGACCCGCACACCGGCCCATGGACGCTGCGGTGGACCAGCGCCGGACATCCGCCGCCGCTCCTCCTGCCTCCCGGCGGACACGCGCAGTACCTCGAAGCCGGACAGGGACTCGTCCTCGGCGCCCCCGTGGACACCCCCGTGGGCCGGCCGGACGCCACGCACCCGCTGCCGCCGGGTTCCACCCTGTTGCTCTACACCGACGGCCTGATCGAAATCCCCGGCAGCGACCTCGACACCGGCCTGGACCGGCTGCGTCACCACGCCCTCGCGCTCGCCGACGCACCGCTGGACACGCTGTGCGACCAACTGCTCGCCCGTATGCCGCCCGGCAGCACCGACGACGTGGCCCTGCTCGCCCTGCGCCTGCCGGAGCTGTGACGGAGGGGGCCCGACCAGTCGTCGTGCATGGTCGGCGTCCACAGGCAGGCGAGCGGCCGGCGAGGGCGTGGGGGGCGACCCGAAGGGCACGCCCCCCGGTGCACTCATCCGATCTTCGTCATGTTCCGCTGCTGCGGGGAGCCGCCGTTGGCGGACCACTGGATGACCGTGGCCCCGTCCGCGTCCAGGTTGCCGTTGTCCAGCACCTTGCCGCTGTGCCGGTGGACGAGCCGGTACGCGCCCCACATAATGCGCACGAGCAAAACTGCAGGTCAGGAGCCCTTGGCAGCAGGCTCCAGGATCGCCACGCACTCCACGTGATGAGTCATCGGAAACAGATCGAACGCCCGCAGCATCCGCACCCGATACCCCCCATCCCGGAAGTACCCCAAATCCCGCGCCAACGCCGCCGGATCACACGCCACGTACGCGATCCTGCGCGCGCCCAGCGACGCCAGGTGCTCGACCGTCTTGCGGCCCGCTCCCGCCCGCGGCGGGTCCAGGACGATCAGGTCGACCTCGGTGATGCCGGTGCGCGGCAGCACCGACTCGACCTTTCCCTGTTCGATGCGGACCCGTTCGAAGTCGGCCAGGTTGTGCCGGGCGTCCTCCACCGCACGCTTGCCGGACTCGATGCCGAGGACCGCGCCCTTGTCGCCGAGACGGTCGGCCAGGGCGCCCGCGAAGAGGCCCACGCCGCAGTAGAGGTCCAACGCCATCTCGCCCTTGCGCGGCAGCAGGCCCTGCATGACCGCCGTCACCAGGGTGTCCGCGGCCTTCGGGTGGACCTGCCAGAAGCCTCCGCTGCCGACTCGGTAGGTACGGCCGTCGGCACGCTCGCGGACGAAGGGGCGGCCGTGGACGCGGTGGGTGCCGCCGTCCTTCTCGCCGACCCGCATCACCGACACCGGCCGGTCCAGCTCCACGATCGGGAGCCTCGCCCCCGGTCGAGGCGTCAGGATCACCTGGCGGTCCTGCGAACCCGTCGCCGCGATGGCCTCCACCGAGGCCATGCCCGTCCAGTCCCGCTTCTCGATGCCCAGCTCGCTGACGCCCTCGGCGGCGATCATGCAGTGGTCGACCGGCTCCACCTCGTGCGAGCGGTGCCGGCGCAGTCCGGCGTGGCCGTCGGCGTCGACCGCGTACTGCACGCGCGTGCGCCACTGCGGCACCTGCCCCGCGGGCAGCTTGTCGCCCTCGGCCGGCATCACCGTGCCGTCCCAGCCGACGTCCTCGGGCGTCAGTCCCGCGAGCCGCTCGAGCTGCTCGGCGACGACATCGCCCTTCAGCCGGCGCTGCGCACCCGGCTTGGCGTGCTGCCAGTCGCAGCCCCCGCAGCGGCCGGGGCCGGCGTAGGGACAGGGCGCCTCGATGCGGTCCTTGGCGGCCGTGAGGATCTCGACGGCGTCCGCGCGCAGGAAGCGGTCACCCTCCTCACCCTCGGTCACCCGGGCCACGACCCGCTCGCCGGGCAGCGTGTGCCGGACGAACAGCACCTGACCGGCGTCGGTGCGGGCGATGCAGTGCCCGCCGTGGGCGACGGGGCCGATCTCGACCTCGTACTCCTCCCCCACCAGCGACTTCTTCTCTTCTGCCTGCATGGTGGGGTGACTCCAGATCGAGAGGGGGCGCGGCCCTCTCCAGACGTCTTCCGAGGGCCCGACAACAGCCCACCAGTCTACGTGCTCCCGACCGCCGCACGTACGCCCCGACCGCCGCACCCGCCCCTGGCCGGGACGTACGTGCGGCACCGCGCACCTCGCAAGCCGCAGCCGGCACCTCGTACGACCCCGCGCACCGCGCAACCCACGGCCGGGACTTCGCACGGCACCCCGCACCGCGCAACCCACGGCCGGCACCTCATACGACACCCCGCACCCCGCAAGCCACAGCCGGAGCCGGGCCCACGCCGCCCGCGTCAGCGCGGAGTGTCCGTCTCCTTCGGCCGCTCATGAGCCGGCCCCCGCCGCACCGCACCCGGCGCGTTCCACTCGCCCCGCTTGCGGGCGCGGACCTTCGCCACCTCGGAGGACTGGAGCTGGTAGGGCACCGAGGTGACCATGATGCCCGGCGTGAACAGCAGCCGGCCCTTCAGCCGCAGTGCGCTCTGGTTGTGCAGCAGGTGCTCGTACCAGTGGCCGACGACGTACTCGGGGATGATCACGGAAACCGCGTCGCGCGGCGACTCCTTGCGCACCCCCTTCACGTACTCGATGATCGGCCGCGTGATCTCGCGGTAGGGCGAGTCGAGGACCTTCAGCGGTACGTCGATGCCGCGCCGCTCCCACTCCTCGCGCAGCGCCTTGGTCTCCGCCGGGTCGACGTTGACGCTGAGCGCCTCAAGGGTGTCCGAGCGCAGCAGCTTGGCGTATGCCAGGGCGCGCAGCGCGGGGCGGTGGATCTTGGAGACCAGGACGACGGAGTGCACCCGGGACGGCCGGACGCTGTCGTCGCTGGGGCCCTCGGGGGCGGAGAGTTCCTCGGAGACGTGGTCGTAGTGGCGGCGGATCGCCGTCATCGTCACGTAGAAGATCACCATGCCGAGCAGGGCGACCCAGGCGCCGTGCGTGAACTTGGTGACCAGGACGACGACCAGGACGAGCCCGGTGAAGAAGGCGCCGAAGGTGTTGATCGCGCGGGAGCGGACCATGTGGCGGCGCTTGGCCTGGTCCTTCTCGGTGGCCAGCAGGCGGTTCCAGTGCCGGACCATGCCGATCTGGCTGAGCGTGAAGGACACGAACACGCCGACGATGTAGAGCTGGATCAGGCGCGTGGAGTCGGCGCCGTAGATCCACACCAGCAGCGCGGCCGCGCCCGCCAGCAGCACGATGCCGTTGGAGAAGGCGAGCCGGTCGCCGCGGGTGTGGAGCTGGCGCGGCAGATAGCGGTCCTGGGCGAGGATCGAGCCGAGCACCGGGAAGCCGTTGTAGGCGGTGTTGGCCGCGAGGAACAGCACCAGCGCGGTGGCCGCGGCGAGCACGATGAAGAAGAAGCTGCCCTTGCCGAAGACGGCCTCCGCCACCTGCGTGATTACCGGGTTCTGGACATAGCCGGAGCCGACCGCGACGCCGTCCTTCAGCAGGTCGACCGCCGGGTTCTCGGCCATGCGGACCTTGGTCGTCATGGCGAGCCCGATGATGCCGCAGAACATGGTGACGGCCAGCAGGCCCATCGCGGCGAGCGTGGTCGCGGCGTTCTTCGACTTGGGCTTGCGGAAGGCCGGCACGCCGTTGGAGATCGCCTCGACACCGGTCAGCGCGGCACAGCCCGAGGAGAAGGCCCGCAGGAGCAGGAAGACGAGTGCGAAGCCCGCGAGTCCCTGGTGCTCCGGCTTGATCTCGTACGACGCCGTGGGTGCCCGCATGGTGTCGTCGAGGACCAGTCCCCGGAACGCGCCCCAAGCGATCATGATGAAGACGCCGGCGACGAAGACGTAGGTCGGGATCGCGAAGAGGCTGCCGGACTCCTTGACCCCGCGCAGGTTCATCAGCGTCAGCAGCAGGATCACCGCGGCCGCGCACTCGACCTTGTGCTCGACGACGAACGGGACCGCGGAGCCGAGGTTCTCGATGCCGGAGGAGATGGAGACGGCGACGGTCAGGACGTAGTCGACCAGCAGGGCGCTCGCCACCGTCAGGCCCGCCTTGGGGCCGAGGTTGGTGGTCGCCACCTCGTAGTCGCCGCCGCCGCTCGGGTAGGCGTGCACGTTCTGCCGGTAGGAGGCGACCACGGTGAACATCAGCACGACGACCGCGACCGCGATCCAGGGGCTGAAGTGGTACGCCGACACGCCCGCGATGGAGAGGACCAGCAGCACTTCTCCGGGCGCGTACGCCACGGAGGACAGCGGGTCGGAGGCGAAAACGGGCAGCGCGATGCGCTTCGGCAGGAGCGTTTCCGCCAGCCGATCACTGCGCAGTGCGCGCCCGATCAGAATCCGTTTGGGCACGTCGGTCAGTTTGGACACAACAGAGAATCGTAGGCCCATGCCCTGGGCCGGAGCACATCCGGGTGAAATCGCGCACGGCGCGGGGGTGAATTCCGTGCCCGCGACGCGCCGGGCGCGGAGCCGGACGGCGTCCGCATGCCTCCATGACCTGCGTCGGTACGCTCATCACATCCGGGAGACACCATGTCGCAGACGACCGCTCAGCTCGTCGGAGTTCTCGTCTCGCTCGCCGGACTCGGCGTCCTGGCACTGGCCAGCCTCCGCAGCTTCAACCGCCGCTGAGGGCACCGGCGGACGCCCCGGTCGGCGTGTCAGAGCCGACGGTTACGGTTGGAGTGAGGCACACGCGCGTCCACGATCTGTACCGCGGGGGATCATTCAGGCCATTGCCCGGCATGATGTTGCCCAGCGGTCCGCGCCCGGCCCGCGACCGTTGCCCGGCGAACCGAGAGAAGGTTATGAGCACCACGTTCACGCAAGTCAGACGCCTCACGAGGAGTGCGGGGTAAGCGCCGTGCACATCGTCATCATGGGTTGCGGAAGGGTGGGCTCCGCTCTGGCCCAGACCCTGGAGCAACAAGGGCACACGGTCGCGGTGATCGACCAGGACCCCACCGCGTTCCGCCGACTGGGCCCCGGGTTCGGCGGCCGCCGCGTCACCGGCGTCGGCTTCGACCAGGACACCCTGCGCGAGGCCGGCATCGAGGAGGCGGGCGCTTTCGCCGCCGTCTCCAGCGGCGACAACTCCAACATCATCGCCGCCCGGGTGGCCCGCGAGATGTTCGGCGTGGAGAACGTCGCGGCCCGTATCTACGACCCTCGCCGCGCCGAGGTCTACCAGCGCCTGGGCATCCCCACCGTGGCCACCGTCCGCTGGACGGCCGACCAGATGCTGCGCCGGCTGCTGCCCTCGGGCGCCGAGCCGCTGTGGCGTGATCCCACCGGCGGCGTCCAGCTCGCCGAGGTGCACGCCTCCGCGGAGTGGGTGGGCCACAAGATCAGCCGGCTCCAGGAGGAGACGGGCGTCCGCGTGGCGTTCGTGACCCGCCTCGGCGAGGCGATCCTGCCCACCTCGCAGACGGTGTTGCAGGAGGGCGACCTGGTGCACGTCATGATGCGCACGGACGAGGTCGACAAGGTCGAGGCGGCATTCGCCAAGGGTCCCGAAGAGGAGGGCGGTCACTGATGAGGGTCGCCATTGCCGGTGCCGGCGCGGTGGGTCGCTCCATCGCGGGCGAACTGCTGGAGAACGGCCACGAGATCCTGCTCATCGACAAGGCGCCGACCGCCATCTCGGTCGAGCGGGTCCCGCAGGCGGAGTGGCTGCTGGCCGACGCGTGCGAGATCACGTCGCTGGACGAGGCGGCGCTCCAGCGCTGCAACGTGGTCATCGCGGCCACGGGTGACGACAAGGTCAACCTGGTCGTCTCCCTGCTGGCGAAGACGGAGTACGGCGTTCCGCGTGTCGTCGCCCGGGTGAACAACCCCAAGAACGAGTGGCTCTTCAACGAGTCGTGGGGCGTGGACGTGGCCGTGTCCACCCCGCGTCTGATGTCCGCCCTGGTCGAGGAGGCGGTGAGCGTCGGCGACCTGGTCCGCCTGCTCCGCTTCAGCCACGGCGACGCCAACCTCGTCGAGCTGACCCTCCCCGAGGAGTCGGCGCTGGCCGGCACCCAGGTCGGCGACGTCGAGTGGCCCCAGGACACGTCCCTGGTGACGATCATCCGCGGCACCCGCGTCCTGACCCCGTCCCGCGAGGACTCCCTGGAGGCGGGCGACGAGCTCCTCTTCGTGGCCGCCCAGGCCCGCGAGGAGCAGCTCGAGGACCTGCTGTCGGTCCGCCGCGAGGACACGGCGCTCTAGCAGCCACTTCGCGAGACAACGCAGGAAGGGCGCCCCGAAGTCTCGGGGCGCCCTTCCTTACGGTCTGTACGGCGAGTGGCTACTCTGCCTGGCCTGCGGCAGCCTTGCGCTCCTGCTCGGCCTTCTCGGCCGCCTCCATCTCCGCGAACACGTCGATCGGGGCCGGAGCCTTCGCCAGGAACACCCACGTCAGCCACACGGCCAGCAGGAAGGGCGGGATCTTCAGCGTGACCAGCACCCACCCGAACTGCGTGGTGTCGGCCCACCAGTACAGCGGGAAGAGGATCGCGCACTTGGCGAGCAGGATCAGTCCCCAGGCGTAACTGGCCTTGGCATAGGCCTTCTTGCGTCCGGGATTGCGCTTGCGCCAGGAGAGGTTCTCCTTGAACACCGGCCCGAGGATCAGGCCGATCAGCGGCACACCGCACAGGGTGGTGATGATGTACGCGAGCCCCAGCCCCAGCGTGTAGAGCATGCCGGGCAGATAGAAGTCCTTCGCGTTGCCCGTCATCATCGCGAACACGACACCGAAGGCGACGCCGAAGACACCACTGAACGCGTGCTTGACGGTGTCCCGCATCGCCAGGCGGACCACCACGAGCGCCAAGGACACCGCGAGGGCCGCGATGGCCGACATGTGGAGGTCCTTGTTGATCGTGTAGATGGTGACGAAGAGCAGGCCGGGCACGACCGTCTCGATCATGCCGCGCATGCCGCCAAAGGCCTCGAACAGCGCGGCCTCGGTCACCGCCCGGGAGTCATGCTCGGCGTCTGCGGTGGTGTCTTCGGTCGGCTTGTCGAGCGACGTCACCGGTTACTCCCGTCCAAGGGGTCTCAGTTCGTACTTCGGGTTGAACAGCACACGGCGGCCCCGGCTCATGGAGATCCGGCCCGATGCGATCAGCCGGCGCCCGGGCTCTATGCCCACTATGGAGCGTCTGCCGAGCCACACCACGTCCAGGGCGGCGGAGCCGTCGAACAGCTCGGCCTCCAGGGCCGGGACTCCCGCACGCGGCCGCAGGGTGACCGTGCGCAAGGTACCAGTAACCGTCACGATCTGCCGGTCATGGCAGTCACCGATCTTGATGCAGCCGGTGGTCTCGGCGTCCTCCCGCAGCTCCTCGGACTCCAGGTCCTCCTGCGACGAGGAGAGCCGGTCGAGCATGCGCCTGAACCGGCCCACCGACTTTTCGGAACGAGGAACAGCACTCATGCCTTGAAGCGTACCGGGGTGCACCGACACCTACGTACCCCTGGTGCCACCGTCCGAACCCGCGCCCCTCCGACCTGCGGACGTGGCCCGCGGTCACTTCTCGAACCGATACCCCATCCCGGGTTCCGTGATGAAGTGCTTCGGGTGCGCGGGGTCCGCCTCCAGCTTCCGGCGAAGCTGTGCCATGTACACCCGCAGGTAGTTCGTCTCCGTTCCGTACGACGGCCCCCACACCTCCTGGAGAAGCTGTTTCTGGCTGACCAGCCGCCCCGTGTTGCGGACCAGCACCTCCAGCAGATGCCACTCCGTGGGGGTGAGCCGTACGTCCCTCCCGCCGCGGTTGACCTTCTTCGCGGCCAGGTCGACGGTGAACTCCTCGGTCTCCACCAGCACGTCGTCCTCGCCGCCCCCGGTGGGCTCGGCCCGGCGGACGGCGGCCCGCAGCCGGGCCAGCAGCTCGTCCATGCCGAAGGGCTTGGTGACGTAGTCGTCGGCGCCCGCGTCGAGTGCCTCGACCTTCTCGTCGGAGGAGTGCCGGGCGGACAGCACCAGGATCGGCACCCGGGTCCAGCCGCGCAGTCCGCGGATCACCTCGACGCCGTCCATGTCGGGCAGACCGAGGTCGAGGACGACCACGTCGGGGTGGCGGGTGGCCGCGAGTTCGAGGGCGGCGGCACCGTCGTGGGCCGCGTCGACCTCGTACTTGCGGGCCTTGAGGTTGATCACGAGGGCGCGCACGATCTGCGGCTCGTCGTCGATCACCAGCACCCGGGTCATGTGGTCTGCCTTTCGGGCCGTACGGAGTGAACGGGCTCATCGGAGCCGGGGCCTCCCGTGACGGGAGAGGTCCCATCAGAGCGGGGGTGCCCCGTGGTGAGAGAGGGGTCCCCGGGGCCGGGAGGTTCCCCGGGCCGCGCAGGGCCGGGCGGTTCCCCAGTGCGCGCCGGGGCGGGTTGTTCCTCGGTACGCGCCAGGCCGGTTGGTTCCCCGGTGCGCGCTCCCGCCGCCCTGAGGGTGAGCACCATGGTGAGGCCGCCTCCGGGCGTGTCCTCGGCGTTCAGCGTGCCGCCCATGGCCTCGGCGAAGCCGCGTGCGACGGCTAGGCCGAGCCCGACCCCGGCGCCGCGCGGGGCGTCGCCATAGCGCTGGAAGGGCGCGAAGATGCGTTCCTTGGCCTCGTCCGGGACGCCGGGCCCGCGGTCGACCACCCGGGCCTCGACCCGGTCGGCGATGGCGCTGGCGGACACCAGGACCCTGCGGTCGTCCGGGCTGTACTTGACGGCGTTCTCGACCAGGTTGGCCACCGACCGCTCCAGCAGCCCGGGGTCCACGGCGACCATCGGCAGCGTCTCCGGGATGTCCAGGTCGACGCTGCCCTCCGGTACCCCGCCGAGCGCCATCGGCACCACCTCGTCGAGGTCGATCTCGCGGATCAGCGGCGTGACCGTGCCGGTCTGGAGGCGGGACATGTCGAGCAGGTTCCCGACGAGGTGGTCCAGCCGGTCGGCGCCGTCCTCGATGCCTTCCAGCAGCTCGGCCTCGTCCTCCTCGGACCAGGCCACGTCGTCGGAGCGCAGTGAGGAGACGGCCGCCTTGATGCCGGCGAGGGGCGTGCGCAAGTCGTGGCTGACCGCCGCCAGCAGCGCCGTGCGGATGCGGTTGCCCTCGGCGAGTTCCTTTGCCTGGTCGGCCTCGCGCTGCAGGCGCTGGCGGTCCAGGACGACCGCGGCCTGGGCGGCGAAGGCGGCGAGGACACGGCGGTCCTCGGCGGGCAGTACCCGGCCGGTCAGGGCGAGCGCCATGTGGTCGCCGACCGGGACGTCGACGTCGGCGTCCTCGGGTCGCGCCGGGGCCGTTCCCGCGCCCACGCTGCCCGCGCAGGTCCACGGGTCGACGTCGCTCGCCCGCTCCAGCAGGGCCGCCGAGTCCATGCCGAAGGTCTCGCGGACGCGCTCCAGCAGCTCCTCCAGGCCGGTCTCGCCGCGCAACACGTTCCCGGCGAGGTACGACAGGACCTCCGACTCGGCGCGCAGCCGGGCCGCCTGGTGGGTGCGGCGGGCGGCGAGGTCGACGACGGAGGCGACCGCCACCGCCACGAACACGAAGATCACCAGCGCGAGCAGGTTCTTCGGGTCGGCGATCGTCAGCCGGTGCAGCGGTTGTGTGAAGAACCAGTTCAGCAGCAGCGAGCAGACCGCGGCCGAGGCCAGTGCGGGGTAGAGCCCGCCGAGCAGGGCCGCCGCCACCGTCAGTGCCAGGAACAACAGCATGTCGTTCGCGAGCCCGAGGTCGGCGTCGATGTGGGTCAGCAGCAGCGCGAGCAGTGCCGGACCGCCGACGCCGACGAGCCAGCCCGCGAGGATCCGGGTCCGGCCGAGGCGCGCACCGCGGGCCACGGGCAGTCCGCGCCCCTTGGCGGCCTCCTCGTGCGTGACGATGTGCACGTCGAGGTCGGGGCCCGACTCCCGGGCGACGGTCGCGCCGACGCCGGGCCCGAAGACGTACTGCCAGCTCTTGCGGCGCGAGGAGCCGAGCACTATCTGGGTGGCGTTCGCCCCGCGCGCGAAGGCCAGCAGCGCCGCCGGGATGTCGTCGCCGACGACGTGGTGGAAGGTGCCGCCGAGGTCCTCGACGAGGGTGCGCTGGAGGGCCAGTTCCTTCGGCGAGGCGGACGTCAGCCCGTCGCTGCGGGCGATGTAGACGGCGAGCACCTCACCGCCGGCGCCCTTCTCCGCCAGCCGCGCGGCCCGGCGGATCAGCGTCCGTCCCTCCGGCCCGCCGGTCAGCCCGACGACGATCCGCTCCCGCGAACCCCAGATCCGCGACACCCGGTGATCGCTGCGGTACTGCTTCAGATACTCGTCGACCCGGTCGGCCACCCACAGCAGCGCCAGCTCCCGCAGGGCGGTGAGGTTTCCGGGGCGGAAGTAGTTGGACAGGGCCGCGTCGACCTTGTCGGGCTTGTAGATGTTGCCGTGCGCCATGCGGCGGCGCAGCGCCTGGGGCGACATGTCGACCAGCTCGATCTGGTCGGCCCGGCGCACCACCTCGTCCGGCACGGTCTCCTGCTGGCGGACGCCGGTGATGGACTCCACCACGTCCCCGAGGGACTCGAGGTGCTGGATGTTGACGGTCGATATGACGTCGATGCCGGCCGCGAGGAGTTCCTCGACGTCCTGCCAGCGCTTGGCGTTGCGGGAGCCGGGGATGTTGGTGTGGGCGAGCTCGTCGACCAGGGCGACCTGCGGGCGCCGGGCCAGGACGGCGTCCACGTCCATCTCGGTGAAGGCGCTCCCCCGGTACTCGAGAGGCCGGCGCCGCACCTGCTCCAGGCCGTGCAGCATCACCTCCGTGCGCTGCCGGTCGTGGTGCTCCACGAAGGCGACGACGCAGTCGGTGCCCCGTTCCACGCGCCGGTGGGCCTCGGACAGCATGGCGTACGTCTTGCCGACGCCCGGTGCCGCACCGAGGTAGATCCGAAGCCTGCCGCGTCCCATGGTCCCCATTGTCTTCCGGCCACTGCTGTTCACGCAGCGTCGACCTTACGGCCAACAATCGCGACAATTGGGGCAGGGTGGTGCGGCGGGGGCGTCTTTGACGCAATTCTGACGCTCCCGCCGCGTCTCACACGCCTTAGCTGGGGTTGTCGCCGTGGGTGAGGGTCTCCCACGCCACGAACAGGTTGTTGCTGCCGGCCGGGCGGCCGCGCTCGGTGAGCGTCTGGGTGTTGCTCATCGCGATGCCGAGGCGGTTGTGCAGGGCGTTGTAGCCCACCTCGGTGACCGGGCCGAGGCCCAGCTTCAGGGAGCCGCCGCACAGCCAGCTCGGGGCGGCCGTACCCAGTTGGTACTTCGCCTGGAACCCGAGCGCCTGCCGCAGCCGCTCGCCGACGTCGGTGCCGTACAGGTCCTGGCCCTGGATCCGGCTGGTCTCGGCGACGTGCGAGATCGCGGAGATGCCGTACCCGGTGTGGGTGAAGTCGCGGCACGTCTCCTGGGTGAGGCCGGTGACGAAGGTGGACTGCTTCTGCCAGTAGTTGACGATCTTCTCGCGGGTGTCGAGGTTCTGGCTCGGCACGGTCTTGGGCAGATCGCCGTCGGAGGACAGGTAGACGTAGGCGGCGGTGCGGGTGCGGAACTTCGCCATGGCCTTGTCGTACGACGCCTTGTCCTCCAGGAAGACGGAGATGCCGACGGCGGCCTCCATCATCGACAGCTCCCAGTTGCCGTTGGAGTTGGAGCCGTTGATGATCTCGGGCAGGTAGACGTTGCGAAGCATGGTGGCGAACCGTCCGGAGTTCGCCCAGCTCCCGGTGTACGTGTGCTTGATGATCTCGGCGGCCTTGGGCCAGGAGGAGCCGGCCCAGCCCGTCTGCAGCGGCGCGTTGCTGTTGGTGTGGTCCTTGATCACCGCGGACCAGGCGTCCATCAGCTCGATGGCCTTGCGCGCGTACCGCTCGTCACGGGTGATGTACCAGGCGAGGGCGTCGGTGTAGGCCGCTATCGCGTCCTCGCGCTCGTCGGTGCAGCCGTAGTTCGGGTTCGAGTACGAGCCGCACTCGACGACCGCGCGCGGCTTGGGAGCGCGGTTCAGATCGGCGTACCTGCTCGCCGTCATCTGGTCGAAGGCGCCCTTCCAGGGCTGGGCGCCGGCGTTGACCTTGGTGCGCACGAAGTCCAACTGGGACTTGGAGACGGTGACTCCGGGATGGACGAAGGTGGCGGGCGCCGCGTCGGCACGGTCGGCGTGCGGCCGCAGCAGCAGGGTGGACACCAGCGCGGTGGTCAGTACCGCGAACAGGGCGGCGCGACGGAATCTGCGGCGGTGACGTGCGGGAGCAGGTGACATGTGGGGGCCATCCGTTCTCGTACGTGAACAATGAGCGTCACTTTGAACACTCGCGATGGCCGCAGACGATAGGTACGGACCAATAGGCCGTCAAGGGTTCACGCACGAGAAAGGGCCGTACCCCGGACGGGGTACGGCCCTGGTGTCTTTACGATGCTCAGCGCACCTCGGTGATCTCCGGCCCGCGCTGGAGCTGGCCCATGCCACCGGAGAAGCGGGATCCCGCCTCCTCCTGCTGCACGCCCTCGGGAACCATCTGGGCGTCGTTGGGCAGTTGCAGGACGATCGGGTCGCGCGGGGCCATCGGACCCTCGCCGCGGACCACGACCGTGTCCCGGAAGATCTGCTCGAGCAGGCCGGCCGCCTGCGGCTGCACGGCGCCCTGGCCCGAGATCACACCGCGCAGGAACCAGCGCGGTCCGTCCACACCGACGAATCGCACGACCTGGAAACCGCCCGTGCCGTCCGGCAGTTGCACCGGCACCTGGGCCCGCAGCTCCCAGCCGAGCGAGCCCTCGACCTCGTCGATGATGCCACCCTGCTGGGTGATGCCGGAGCCGATCTCCTCGCGCACCTCGCCCCAGATTCCCTCGCGCTTGGGGGCGGCGAAGGCCTGGAGCTGGATGGCGCTGTCGCGCAGCACGACCGTCGCCGCGACGATCGCGTCGCCCGCGACCTCCACGCGCAGTTCCATGCCGTCCACGCCCGGCACGAACATGCCGCCCAGGTCCACCCGGCCCTCGGCGGGGTCACGGACCTCGGAGCTGTCCCAGGGCCCGTCGGGCCGCGGTTCCGGTTCGAGCCGCACACGCTCACGCGTGCCGTCGTCGTCCGCCTCAGAGTCGATGTCGACGACCTGCTCGGGCTCGCCGGCCGCGTCCTCGGCGGCACCCTTCTTGTTGCGACGTCCGAACACGTCACTGTCCTTCCCGGTCGGATACGACCGAAGCGTATCGATTCCCACCCGTTGCGCCGCCATCGGCGGCCTCATCGCTTATATCGCTTGTGCCGCTTGCAGTGCCCACCGCGGCATGGCCGCCGGTGGACCCGAAGCCCCCCTCGGCCCGTGCCGAATCGGGAAGCTCCGCCACCTCCTGGAAGCGAACCCTCTCGACCTGCTGGACGACCAGTTGGGCAATCCGGTCGAAGCGCTCGAACCGCACGGTCTCATGCGGGTCGAGATTCACCACGATCACCTTGATCTCCCCACGGTACCCGGCATCAACCGTCCCCGGGGCATTCACGAGGGCGACACCGAGGCGGGCGGCGAGACCTGAGCGCGGGTGCACGAAGGCCGCGTACCCCTCGGGGAGGGCGATCGACACCCCGGTGGGCAGGACGGCCCGCTCCCCGGGCTTCAGTTCCCGGCTCTCGGTGGTGCGCAGATCGGCTCCCGCGTCGCCGGGGTGCGCATACGTCGGAAGCGGTACGTCCGGATCGACGCGCCGGATCAGCACACTCAGGGGGTCACGGCTCACGGGTTCACCTCGAAGGCGCGGGCCCGCCGCACCTGGTCCGGGTCGTTCATGGCGGCCCGGATCTCCTCCGGGCGGCCGTTGTCGATGAAGTGGTCGACCTTCACCTCGACGAAGAGGGCGTCGGCGCGGACGGCGACGGGCCCGTCGGGGCCGCCGATCCGTCCGGTGGCGGTGGAGTAGATCTTGCGGCCCGCGACCGCCGTCACCTCGGCCTGGAGGTGCAGCACGGTGCCGACCGGAACCGGCCGCACGAAGTCGCTCTCCAGCCGCCCGGTCACGGCGATCGTCCGCAGCAGCCAGTTGAGAGAGCCGAGGGTCTCGTCGAGGGCGGTGGCGAGGACACCGCCGTGCGCGAGCCCGGGCGCACCCTGGTGGGCGGCCTGCACGGTGAACTCGGCGGTGATGCTCACGCCGTCCCCGGCCCGCGCCTCCAGATGCAGCCCGTGGGGCTGCTCGCCGCCACAGCCGAAACACTCGCCGTAGTGCGCGCCGAGAAGCTCACCGGGCGCGGGAGCGTCCGGATGCCGCACGGGTTTCACGGCGTCGGCCGGAGGCTTAAGAGCTGCTGAAGTACCTCTCACAGCCGCAGACCTTACCCGCGCGTCGGCGGCAGTCGGACACCGTGCCAAGCTTGGCTCATGCAGCTCTCCGCCACCCCGTACGAAGAACGTCTCACCGCCCCCCGGTCGTGGTGGCTGGTCTCGTTCCTGGTCGGACTCTCGCTGGCCCTCATCCTTCTGCCGTTCGGCACGCTTCCCATGCTCGCGGGCCTGGCGGGCGGCACCGCCGCGGCGGCGGTCGTGGCGAGTTCGTACGGCTCCATCCGCATCCGCGTGGTGGGCGACTCGCTGATCGCGGGTGAGGCGAAGCTCCCGGTTCGGGTGCTGGGCGAGGCGCATGTCATGGACGTGGAGGAGGCGCGGGCCTGGCGCACCTACAAGGCCGACACCCGGGCCTTCCTGCTGCTGCGCGCCTACATCCCGACGGCGTTGCGCGTGGAGGTCGTCGACCCCGAGGACCCGACCCCGTACCTGTACCTGTCGACGCGTGAGCCGGAGCGGCTGGCGGAGGCGATCAGGTCGGCGAAGGCCGCGGCCTAGCACACCAGATCGGGCCGTCATCGGCCTGGTCAAGCTTTGTTCTCTCCGTAGCAAAATCTTCGTCTCGGGGCTCTCCCGGGCCTCAGCCGTCCCCGAGCTCCTTGCGCCAGTGGCTTTGCTCGGTGTCGCCCATCGGCAGCGGCTCGGCCGGCTTCTCCAGCGGCGGTAGCTGCTCCAACTCCTCCCACGGCACCTGGATCTTGCGCAGGTCCGCGCGGATGCGCGCCGCGAGTTTCTTGGTGTCCCGCCGGTTCATGGCCGCGCCCACGGCGGCGCCCACCAGGAAGGGCATGAGGTTCGGCAGATTGCGCACCATGCGCTTCATGATCTGCTGACGCAGTTCACGCTTCATCTGCCCGCCGAGTGCGGCGTTGACGGTCGAGGGTTTGACCGGGTCGATGCCGCGTTCCTCGGTCCACGAGGACAGGTACGCGGTGCTGCGCTCCCGCAGATTGCCGGGCGGGCGCAATCCGTACACCTCGTGCAGTTCGGCGATCATCTTCAGTTCGATCGCGGCCACGCCGGTGATCTCGGCGGCCAGCTCGGTCGGCATCGCGGGCGGCACCGGCAGCATCGCCGCCGCGCCCACGCCTGCTCCGACCGTCGAGCTCGCGTTGGCCGCGCCCGCCACCAGCTTGTCGGCGATCTGCTCGGGCCCGAGACCCGGGAAGTGCCGCCGCAGCGTCTCGAGGTCACGTACGGGGATCCGCGGGGCGATCTCGATGATCCGGTCGGTCAGGTACCCGAGCGCCGCTCTGGCGCGGCTGCCGCCCCTGCGGACGCCTTCCCTGGCCTTTTCCCGGATGACCGCGACCCTCCGCCGGGCGACGGGCGCGTGAAAATCGGCCGACGCCGGGAGGTCGGCCCCGGACATCGGTTCGAGCGAGGCTCCCTTGTCGGATGAGCCCCGCTCGTCGTCACGCGCGCCGTAATGGCCGTCGGACGGCCGTTGGTCCGCTTCCTGCTTGCGGAAGCGGCGCTTCCGAGGAGGGGTCGAGCCAGTCATGCCCGACCCGACCTCAGTCGCAGTCGCGGCAGATCGGCTGACCGTTCTTCTCGCGGGCCAGTTGGCTGCGGTGGTGCACCAGGAAGCAGCTCATGCAGGTGAACTCGTCCTGCTGCTTGGGCAGCACCCGGACGGCCAGCTCCTCATTCGAGAGGTCCGCGCCGGGCAGCTCCAGGCCTTCGGCAGCCTCGAACTCGTCGACATCCACCGCGGAAGTCGACTTGTCGTTCCGCCTGGCCTTCAGCTCTTCAAGGCTGTCCGAGTCGACGTCGTCGTCGGTCTTGCGCGGGGTGTCGTAATCCGTTGCCATGTCGCTCTCCCCCTCTGGGTGTCTGCGGTGTCTCCAGCGCACGTAACGCGTGAGAGGCCGGACTTGTGCCCGACCCGAGGCGGAGATTTTGCCTCACATCAAGGTCTGTTACTCAATCGACACCCAACCGAACTCCTCAAGAGTGATCGGCTTGGATGGCGAAGCGGACCGTACACGGTCCCAATGCCGCAGTTCAAAGGCGTCTCACCGTGTACTTCCCGTGATCAAGACCCCCGAAAACCCGGATTTTCCCGGCTTTCCGACAGGTTGCATGATCACGGAGAGTAGATGGCCGGAAATTCGCCCTTGTGATCGATCACACACGGTTCCGCTCACCGAGCGCCCAGAAAATTCCGCGCAAAGCGAACATCCCCATGCCAGCGGCGTGTGTCGGCGCACATGGTCTCAGACCGGAAGGGTCACTCGCATCACGAGCCCGCCTCCCTCACGCGGCTGCGCCGAGATATGGCCGCCGTGGGCCCGCACCACGGACCGCACGATCGACAGGCCCAGGCCCACGCCCTTGTCGCTGCCCGTCCGCTCCGTCCGCAGCCGTCTGAACGGCTCGAAGAGGTTGTCCACCTCGTACGCCGGCACCACCGGCCCGGTGTTCGACACGACCAGGACCGCCTGCCCGTGCTGGACCTCGGTCGTGACCTCGACCCAGCCATCCTCCGGGATGTTGTACCGGACGGCGTTCTGCACCAGGTTCAGGGCGATGCGCTCCAGCAGGACGCCGTTGCCCTGGACCACCGCGGGCTTCTGCTCGCCGCGGATCACCACGCCCTTGGCCTCCGCCTCGGCGTGCACCTGGTCGACGGCCTGCTCGGCGACCTCGGCGAGGTCGACCGGCTTGCGCTCGACGATCTGGTTGTCGCTGCGGGCGAGCAGCAGCAGGCCCTCCACGAGCTGCTCACTGCGCTCGTTGGTGGCCAGCAGCGTCTTGCCGAGCTGCTGGAGCTCCACCGGCGCGTTCGGGTCGGAGAGGTGCACCTCGAGCAGTGTGCGGTTGATCGCCAGCGGGGTGCGCAGTTCGTGCGAGGCGTTGCCGACGAAGCGCTGCTGGGCGGTGAAGGCCCGTTGCAGCCGCTCCAGCATCTCGTCGAAGGTGTCGGCCAGCTCCTTCAGCTCGTCGTCCGGGCCGTCCAGCTCGATACGGCGGGACAGGTCCGAACCCGCCACCGCGCGGGCGGTGCGGGTGATCCGGCCCAGCGGCGACAGCACGCGGCCGGCCATCGCGTATCCGAAGGCGAAGGCGATGATCGCGAGGCCCAGCAGGGCGAGCAGGGACCGGCTGAGCAGATCGTCGAGGGCGACCCGGCGCTGATCGTCGATGCAGGCGCTGACCGCCTCGTTGAACTGCGGATAGGTGAGGTTGGTGGCGTTGTTGATGGCCGGGCAGTTGTCGCTGGTGACCTTGAGCTCGGCGCCGCCCACGATCTTGAACAGCGGCTCGTTGCCCGTGTTGATCGCCTGCGCGGCCAGCAGGTAGATGATCGACAGCAGCAGGATGCCGGCGATCAGGAACATGCCGCCGTACAGCAGCGTGAGCCTTATCCGGATCGTCGGGCGCAGCCACGGGAAGGGCGGCTCCGACCTGCGGGGGTCCCAGGTGGGTTTCGGGGGCGCCTGGGGAGGCGCAGGGGTGGCGGCCACGGCGGATCAGATCCGGTAGCCGGAACCCGGGACGGTCACGATGACCGGCGGTTCGCCCAGCTTGCGGCGCAGCGTCATGACGGTCACCCGCACCACGTTCGTGAACGGGTCGGTGTTCTCGTCCCAGGCCTTCTCCAGGAGCTGCTCGGCGGAGACGACCGCGCCCTCGCTGCGCATCAGCACCTCCAGCACGGCGAACTCCTTCGGCGCGAGCTGCACCTCCTTGCCGTCGCGGAACACCTCGCGGCGGTTGGGGTCCAGCTTGATGCCGGCGCGCTCCAGGACGGGCGGCAGCGGCACGCTGGTACGGCGGCCGAGCGCACGCACGCGTGCCGTCAGCTCGCTGAAGGCGAAGGGCTTGGGAAGGTAGTCGTCGGCGCCGATCTCCAGTCCCTCGACGCGGTCGCTGACATCGCCGGAGGCCGTGAGCATCAGCACGCGGGTGGGCATGCCGAGTTCGACGATCTTGCGGCAGACGTCGTCGCCGTGCACCAGCGGGAGGTCGCGGTCGAGGACGACCACGTCGTAGTCGTTGACGCCGATGCGCTCCAGGGCTGCCGCACCGTCGTACACGACGTCGACGGCCATGGCCTCCCGGCGCAGTCCGGTGGCCACCGCATCGGCGAGCAGTTGCTCGTCCTCGACGACGAGTACGCGCACGTCGCTTGTCCTTCCTGTGTCCACCCGCTTGGCGGTTGTCTCGCACGCGGGCAGGGGTGTTCGTTCGGGTGTCTTGGCCTCCATCCTGCCCTTTTCGGCCATAAGTCGGCGGTAAGACGGGTGAGCGGAGCATGCGGGACAGGTGTGAGGCCCGGGAATGCGAGATTTTCTCTTCCGGTTGAGGTTTCCGTGGGAGGGACCGCGGGGAGGACGGCATGTACACCCCGCGATCACGCTCTGCTTGTGCCGCACCACCATGCGGTACGAGAGAATCCGCTTTCCGCAGAGCGGGTGTGGGTGTCCGGCACGGTCGCCGCCCGGCACGGGCAGCGCTGGGCACCTACAGGAGACGTGATCGCCCCTTCCGAACGGCACACCCCCGTGCCATCGACCCACGACCCAGGACGAGGGGGCGCAGCATGGACGCATTCACCGCAGGACTTCTGCAGCGCATAAAGACGACCGAGTCCGACCTGACGCGGGCTCGTGACGAGGGCGACGACTTCCTCGTCGAGGTGGAGCAGGGCGAGCTCGACGACCTGCGCCGCCTCGCCGCCGAGCATGGTGTGGAAGTCAGCGCGTCTAGCGTCTGATCGGCTTTTCGGTACAACGGCGACCCCCGGCGAATCCAGCGCCGGGGGTCGCTCTTTTCGTGCGTGGCGGGTCAGTCGTGCCAGGCGCCCAAGTCCTCCAGCAGGCGCTGGAGGGGCTCGAAGACTCCCGGTGTCGCTGCGACCGTCAGGTCGCGGGAGGGGCGTTCTCCGGGGCGGCCGCCGGTCAGGGCGCCCGCTTCACGGGCGATGAGGTCGCCGGCGGCGAAGTCCCAGGCGTTGAGGCCCCGCTCGTAGTAGCCGTCCAGGCGGCCCGCCGCCAGGTCGCACAGGTCGATCGCGGCCGAGCCGCCGCGGCGGATGTCGCGCAGCAGGGGGATCAGTTGCCGGGCGACGTCGGCCTGGTGGGTGCGGACCTCGGTGACGTAGTTGAAGCCGGTCGAGACCAGGGCTTGGTCGAGGGGGGCCGTCGGGCGGCAGGTCAGCCTGCGCTCGCCGTCCCAGGGGCCGGTCGCCCAGGCGCCGTCGCCCCGCACCGCGTGGTAGGTCTCGCCGCGCATGGGGGCCGCCACCACGCCCACCACGGTCTCGCCGTCCTGCTCGGCGGCGATGGAGACGGACCAGGTCGGCAGTCCGTAGAGGTAGTTGACCGTGCCGTCGAGGGGGTCGATCACCCAGCGGATGCCGCTCGTGCCCTCGGAGGAGGCGCCCTCCTCGCCGAGGAAGCCGTCGTCGGGGCGGTGCTCGGAGATCAGGTTCGTGATCAGCTTCTCCGCCGCGATGTCCATCTCGGTGACCACGTCGATCGGGCTGGACTTGGTCGCGGCGACCGCGAGGTCGGCCGGGCGGCCGTCGCGCAGGAGTGCACCGGCGCGGCGGGCCGCCTCCTGGGCCAGGGTGAGCAGTTCCGTGGGCAGGGCGTCGGTCACGGGGCTCCTCATGCGTAGGGGCTGTCGGCGCCGGCTGCGGCGGGCCTGGGGGCGCGGGACGGGCAGCAGCCGACCGGGCAGAGGTTGTGGCTCGCGCCGAGCGCACCGAGGGCGCACGGCGTGACCTCCTCCGCGCGCTCCACGGCGGCGCGCTCCAGGACGAGGTCGCGGACCGCGGCGGCGAACCGCGGGTCGTCGCCGACGGTGGCCGAGCGGCGCATCGGCAGGCCCAGCTCCTCGGCCTTGGCCTTGGCCTCCGTGTCGAGGTCGTAGAGGACCTCCATGTGGTCGGAGACGAAGCCGATGGGGGCGATCACGACCGCCGGGACGCCGGCCGCGTGCCGCTCTTCCAGGTGGTCGCAGATGTCGGGCTCCAGCCAGGGGATGTGCGGAGCGCCGGAGCGGGACTGGTAGACGAGCTGCCAGGGGTGGTCGACGCCCGTGCGTTCGCGCACGGCGTCGGCGATCAGCCGGGCCACGTCCAGATGCTCGGCCACGTACGCGCCGCCGTCTCCGTGGTCCTCGACGCGGCCGGAGCTGTCGGCCGCGGCGGTCGGGATGGAGTGGGTGGAGAACGCGATGTGCGCTCCGCTCCGGACGTCCTCGGGGAGGTCGGCCAGGGAGTGCAGCACGCCGTCGATCATCGGCTCCAGGAAGCCGGGGTGGTTGAAGTAGTGCCGCAGCTTGTCGATCTCGGGAAGTTCGAGGCCCTCGGCCTCCAGCGCGGCCAGCGAGTCGGCGAGGTTCTCGCGGTACTGACGGCAGCCCGAGTAGGAGGCGTAGGCGCTGGTGGCGAGGACCAGGATGCGGCGGTGGCCGTCGGTGACCATCTCACGCAGCGTGTCCGTCAGGTACGGCGCCCAGTTGCGGTTGCCCCAGTAGATCGGCAGATCCAGACCGTGCTCGGCGAAGTCCTTGCGCAGGGCGTCCAGCAGGGCGCGGTTCTGGTCGTTGATGGGGCTGACGCCGCCGAACTGGAAGTAGTGCTCGCCGACTTCCTTCAGGCGTTCGGTGGGGATGCCCCGCCCACGGGTGACGTTCTCCAGGAACGGGATCACGTCGTCCGGGCCCTCGGGGCCGCCGAAGGAGAGCAGGAGCAAGGCGTCGTAGGGGCTGGCATCGCGCGCTTCTGGCATGGGTCGATCCTGTCATCCGGTACTGACAGCCGGGAAACGGCGGGGTGTCGACCCGGGTTCCCCGTTCGTCCGGACGGGTGCGTTAGGGTCACCTAACTCGTAAGCTGTCTCGGCTGGCGACACGCCTTACCGCGCGCTCCAGAGCCCAACTCGTCCACGCTCGCTTCCGCCTGACCGGAGACCCCCGTGCCCAGCCCCTACCGCGCCTTGTTCGATGCCCCCGGCACCAGGGCCTTCTCCGCCGCGGGTCTCCTCGGCCGGATGCCGCTGTCGATGATGGGTATCGGCGTGGTGACCATGGTGTCGCAGCTCACCGGGCGGTACGGCCTGGCCGGCGCCCTGTCGGCCACGATCGCCCTCGCCGCGGCGGTGGCGGGCCCTCAGGTCTCGCGCATGGTGGACCAGTACGGGCAGGCCCGGGTGCTGCGCCCGGCGACGCTGATCTCGCTCGCGGCGGGCGCCCTGCTGCTGTTCGCGGCGCACTACGGATGGCCGGACTGGGTGCTGTTCGTGGCCTGCGTCGGCATCGGCTGCGTGCCGAGCGTGGGGGCGATGATCCGCGCCCGCTGGGCCGCGCTGTACCGGGGGACGCCCCAACTGCACACCGCGTACTCCTTCGAGTCCGTGATCGACGAGGTGTGCTTCATCTTCGGGCCGATCATCTCCATCGGGCTGTCCACGGCGTGGTTCCCGGAGGCCGGGCCGCTGCTCGCCGGCTGCTTCCTGGCGGCCGGTGTCTTCTGGCTGACCGCGCAGCGCTCCACCGAGCCCGCGCCGCATCCGCGCGAGAAGCAGGGGGGCAGCTCCGCCCTGCGCGCCCCCGGGCTCCAGGTGCTGGTGGCCACCTTCGTGGCGACCGGAGCGATCTTCGGCGCCGTCGACGTGGTCACCGTGGCCTTCGCGGACGAGCAGGGGCACAAGAGCGCCGCGAGCGTGGTCCTCGCGCTGTACGCGGCGGGCTCCTGCGGGGCGGGCCTCGTCTTCGGGTTGCTGCGCTTCAAGGGGGCGCCAGAACGTCGTTGGTTGCTGGGCATATGCGCGATGGCCGTGAGTATGATCCCCCTCCTACTGGTCGGAAACTTGCCGTTTCTGGCTGTGGCGCTGTTCGTCTCGGGCATGGCCGTCGCTCCCACGATGATCACCACCATGTCCCTGATCGAAGAGCACGTACCACGCGCGCAACTGACCGAGGGCATGACCTGGGTGAGCACCGGGCTCGCGGTCGGGGTCGCGCTCGGCTCCTCCATGGCCGGCTGGGTGATCGACGCGGCCGGCGCGGACGCCGGGTACGGGGTTCCGGCGGTGTCCGGGGCCGTCGCGGTCGCGGTCGGTTTCCTGGGGTACCGCCGGCTCAGCAGGCCGGCTCCGCGTCGGGAGGACACCGTTGAGCAGCACAGCGAGCGGGAAGAACGGCACGTGGCGTAACTGGGGCGGCAATGTCGTCACCCGCCCCGCGCGGGAGGTCACTCCGGCGTCCGTCCAGGAGCTGACCGCGGCGATACGCCGGGCCGCCGAGGACGGCCTGAAGGTGAAGGCGGTCGGCAGCGGGCACTCCTTCACGTCCATAGCCGCAACCGACGGTGTGCTGGTCCGCCCTCAGTTGCTGACCGGCATACGTCACATCGACCGCGAGGCCGGGACGGTCACGGTCGAGGCCGGCACCCCGCTCAAGCGCCTCAACATGGCCCTGGCGCGCGAGGGCCTGTCGCTCGCGAACATGGGCGACATCATGGAGCAGACGGTCTCCGGCGCCACCGGCACCGGCACGCACGGCACGGGCCGCGACTCGGGTTCGATCGCCGCCCAGATCAAGGCCCTGGAACTGGTCACCGCCGACGGCTCGGTGCTCACCTGCTCCGAGAAGGAGAACCCGGAGGTCTTCGCCGCCGCCCGCATCGGCCTCGGCGCCCTGGGCATCGTCACCGCGATCACCTTCGCCGTGGAGCCGGTCTTCCTGCTGACCGCGCGCGAGGAGCCGATGCCGTTCGCGCGCGTCCTGGCGGAGTTCGACGAACTGTGGACCGAGAACGAGCACTTCGAGTTCTACTGGTTCCCGCACACCGGCAGCACCAACACCAAGCGCAACAACCGCAGCGCGGGCCCGGAGAAGCCGGTGGGGCGGCTCGCGGGCTGGTTCGAGGACGAGCTGCTCTCCAACGGCGTCTTCCAGGTGGCCCAGTGGGTCGGCCGTGCGGCGCCCGCCACCATCCCGACGATCGCCCGGGTCTCCAGCAAGGCACTCTCCGCCCGGACCTACACGGACATCCCCTACAAGGTCTTCACATCACCGCGCCGGGTGCGCTTCGTGGAGATGGAGTACGCCGTCCCGCGCGAGGCCGTCGTGGAGACACTGCTCGAACTCAAGGCCATGGTCGAGCGCTCCGGCCTGCGGATCAGCTTCCCCGTCGAGGTGCGCACCGCCCCGGCCGACGACATCACCCTGTCCACCGCCTCGGGGCGCGACAGCGCGTACATCGCCGTCCACATGGTCAAGGGCACGCCGTTCCAGCGGTACTTCACCGCGGCCGAACGCATCTTCACGGCGCACGAGGGGCGCCCGCACTGGGGCAAGGTGCACACGCGCGACGCCGAGTATCTCGCCGGGGTCTACCCGCGCTTCGAGGAGTTCACCGCGCTGCGGGACCGCCTCGACCCCGACCGGCTGTTCCAGAACGACTACTTGCGCAGGGTGTTGGGGGCGTAGCGCCCGGTCCGCGAGTTCGGCCGCTCGGCCAACTGCGCGACCGGGGCACGTACGGTCGAAAGCATTAGTTCCGTTTCTGACATTTGCGTGAAGTACGCCACGTTCAAGGTCGAAAACCGCCCAACCCACGGCCGAGTCACGCCCATTGCCAGAAGTTGGGCGGCGTGCCAATCCACGCACGTGGCCCAAATGGAGTACTGTGGCGAGCCCTGGGTCCGGTCTCCCGCCTGGGCATCCGTGGCCTACAAGGACCGCCGGGAGGGGGCTAGTTGCACAGGGTGACGGAGTTGGTCACTTAGCGTTGCGAATAGGTAACCGTGCCATAACGGCGATCCAGGGCCCTGGCCCGACACGCCGGGCAACTCGGCAAGGTTGTGGCAGGCTGCACCCGGGCAGGCCACACTCGACTAGCGGAAGCAGCGACGCACGTGACGTCGGCAGGCACCACCCGGGAGGTCCCCATGCCCGAACTGCGTGTCGTGGCCGTCTCAAATGACGGCACACGGCTGGTGCTCAAGGCTGCCGACGCAACGGAGTACACCCTTCCGATCGACGAACGCCTGCGCGCTGCCGTGCGCGGCGACCGGCCCCGCCTCGGCCAGATCGAGATCGAGGTCGAGAGCCATCTGCGCCCCCGTGACATCCAGGCGCGTATACGCGCCGGTGCCACCGCGGAAGAGGTGGCCCAGCTCGCCGGCATCCCCGTCGACCGCGTGCGGCGCTTCGAGGGCCCCGTGCTCGCCGAGCGCGCCTTCATGGCCGAACGAGCCCGCAAGACTCCCGTCCGCCGGCCCGGCGAGAACGCCGCCGGTCCGCAGCTCGGCGAGGCCGTCCAGGAGCGGCTGCTGCTGCGCGGCGCCGACAAGGACACCGCGCAGTGGGACTCGTGGCGCCGCGACGACGGCACCTGGGAAGTTCTGCTGGTCTACCTGGTGGCAGGCGAACCGCACTCGGCGAGCTGGACCTACGACCCGCCCCGGCGGCTCGTCCAGGCCGTCGACGAGGAGGCGCGCTCGCTGATCGGCGAGTCCGACGACCTCGCCGCACCGGAGCCGAGCTTCCCGTTCGTGCCGCGTATCGCCCGGCTTCCGCGCGAGCGTTCGATGGACCGTGCCCTCGACACCGCGCGGCCGAGCCTGCCCGCCCAGGCCTCCGAACCGGTCGAGGAGACCGCGGAGGAGAGGGACTCGCTGACCAGCCTGCTGGAGGCGGTGCCGAGCTTCCGCGGCGACATGGTGGTTCCCGAGCGGCCTGCGGAGCCCGAGGTGGAGGAGCCCGCGGCCGAGCCGGCCGCGGAGGAGCCGCCCGCTCCGGCCGCGTCGGCCGGTTCCGCCTACGCGGACGTCCTCATGCCCCGTTCCGTCGGCAGTCACCGTGATCGTCTCATCGGCGCCACGGACCGCCAGGCCGAGGCGGACGGCGTCCGCCCGGGCCGCCGGGCCGCGGTGCCGAGCTGGGACGAGATCGTGTTCGGCACGCGCCGCAAGAAGCAGGAGTAGCCGGTAACAGCCGGTCGTACGGCTGCCCGTGCGGCCATACGAAGGAGAGGGCCGCGTTGCGAGCAACGCGGCCCTCCGGCTGTGCGGGGGGGCGCAGTCACCGGGCCCGATGGCGCCCGGGGGGGGGACCCGGACGGCTCAGCGCCGGCTGCGACTCCAGGGTGAAGCAAGCCCGCCGAGGTCGGCGAGCGTCCTCACCCCCGATGGCCGAACTGCCTTGCCCTACTGCGGATCCGGCCCCACGGCCACCGGACGGGACGGGTCCGAGGACCACTCCGACCAGGAGCCGACGTACAGGTCGGTCTCGATGCCCGCGACCGCCAGGGCCAGGGCCTCGTGCGCGGCGGAGACTCCCGATCCGCAGTAGACGCCGACCCGGGTGTCCTCGGATGCGCCGAGAGCCTTGAAGCGGGCGGCGAGTTCCTCGGCGGGGAGGAAGCGGCCGTCCGGGCCGACGTTCTCATTGGTGGGGGCGGACACCGCGCCGGGGATGTGGCCGCCGACCCGGTCGATCGGCTCGACCTCGCCGCGATAGCGCTCCCCCGCTCGTGCGTCCAGGAGTACCCCCGACCGGGCGAGCGCCGCCGCGCCGTCGGCGTCGAGCAGACCCGTCGCACCCGGCACCGGCTCGAAGTCGCCCTCCGCCGGCGTCGGCACCGAGGTCTCCAGCGGGCCCTGCCACGCCGGCAGCCCGCCGTCGAGGACCCGCACGTCGGGGTGACCCGTCCAGCGCAGCAGCCACCAGGCACGGGCCGCCGCCCAGCCCAGGCCGCCGTCGTACACGACCACCGGCGTCGCAGAGGACACCCCCGCCCGCCGCATCGCCGTACCGAATTCAGCCAAGTCGGGCAGCGGATGACGGCCCCGCGAACCGGGCGCGGAGGCCAGTTCCCGGTCCAGGTCGACGTAGACGGCGCCGGGGACGTGCCCGGTCTCGTATGCCTTGCGGCCGTCGAACGGGGGCTCGCCGGGGGTCTTGGCCAGGCTCAACTGCCAGCGGACGTCGAGCAGCACCGGCGGCTGCTGCCCCGTCAGCGCGTTCGCGAGGTCGGATGCGGAGATGATGGCGTTCATGACCACCATCCTTGCGCACGGGGTGGCCGCATCGCCCGGCTCCGGATACTCTGCCCGCCGGACAGGCCCGATCACGAGGCGTATGGGATCGGGCACATGCTGTACAGCCGATCGACATCCGTCGGCAATCGCACAGAAACGGGCGGTCCATCGCACACCGGGCATCCTCCGGTCGGCGGCCGTCGTGCGGCGGCGTGCCCGCAGGGCGCGCGACCTCGGGTGGTGCGAGCATCGGCACGGGGGGCGGGACAGCGGATGAGACGCGGCCACCGCAAGGGGCCGAGGAGAGAGTGACGATGACCGAGGCACGGGGGTCGGCCGGCCCGAACAGCGTGACACACGCTCGGCACGCGCCCGGCACGCCCTGCTGGGTGAGCCTGATGGTGCACGGGCTGGCCGCGACCCAGGAGTTCTACGGATCGCTGTTCGGCTGGGAGTTCCGCCCCGGCCCCCAGCAGCTCGGTCCCTATGTGCGTGCCCTGCTCGACGGCCGTGAGGTGGCCGGCATCGGCCAGTTGCCGCCCGACCGTCACCTCCCCGTGGCCTGGACGCCCTACCTCGCCTCGAACGACGTGGACCTGACCGCCGAGACGGTACGGCTGTGCGGCGGCACCGTCGGCGTCGGGCCGCTGGACGCCGCCGAGGCCGGCCGGATGGCGATCTGCTCCGACCCCTCCGGCGCCGTCTTCGGCATCTGGCAGACGGCCGCCCATCTCGGCACGGCCATCACCGGGGTGCCCGGCACCCCGGCCTGGAACGAGCTGCTGACCTTCGAGTCCGTCACCGTCGCGAAGTTCTACGGGACGATGTTCGGCTACGAGGAGGAGGCAGTGGTCTCCGCCGACCTCGACTACGTGAGCCTGCACATCGACGGCCGCCCGGTCGCCGGCATCCACGGCGTCGGCAACGCCCTGCCCCGCGACCGGGGCCCGCACTGGATGACGTACTTCGAAGTCGCCGACACCGACGACGCGGTGGAGCGGATCGTCGACCTCGGCGGCCATGTCCTGCGACCGGCCCACGACAGCGCCCACGGCCGGGTGGCGACGGTGGCGGATCCCGAGGGAGCCCGGTTCTCCGTCATCCAGAACCCGCGCTGACGGCGGTCGCGGGCCGCACCGCGGCTCAGGCCGGCTGCACCGGCAGCACGTCCGGGGACAGCGCCGCCGCCCGTGCGCTGGCCGCCGTCATCCGGCGGCGGTGGTGGCGGCGGCACAGGACCTCGTAGCCGACGGCGTCGGACTGGTTGACGTCGCCGACGACCACCTGGGCGCCCTCGACGACCATCTCGCCGCCTATCGTGCGGGCGTTGTGGGTGGCGCGGGCGCCGCACCAGCACAGGGCCTCGACCTGGAGCACCTCGACCCGGTCGGCCAGTTCCACCAGGCGCTGGGAGCCGGGGAAGAGCTTGCTGCGGAAGTCGGTCGTGATGCCGAAGGCGTACACGTCGAGGCCCAGGTCGTCGACCACGCGCGCGAGTTGGTCGATCTGGACCGGGGCGAGGAACTGGGCCTCGTCGGCGATGACGTAGTCCGCCCGGCCGCCCCGGGAGAGGTGGTCGACGAGGTAGCCGTACAGGTCCATGCCGTCCTCGATCTCCACCGCGTCGGTGACCAGGCCGAGCCGTGAGGACAGCTTGCCCTCGCCCGCGCGGTCGTCGCGGGTGAAGATCATGCCCGCGAGCCCACGCGCCGAACGGTTGTGCTCGATCTGCAGAGCCAGTGTCGACTTCCCGCAGTCCATCGTTCCGGAGAAGAACACCAGCTCGGGCATGTGGAGTTGAGCACCTTTCGGCAACAAGGAGGGCTGAGGGAGGTTTCAGGAGCGTACTTCGAGCAGCGGCACGAGCTGCTCGGCGGGGGTCAGCGAACCGTGGTTGCCGACCATCGCCGACTCCTTCGGCTCCCGCTCGGAGGCGATGATCAGGACGTCGTCACGGGCGGCCGCGATCACGTCGCCGATGCGGTCGTGGACCCGCTCGTCGATCTGCGGCCCGAACCAGCCCGCCTCGATCGCCTCGTTGCGGGAGGCCACCCAGAACTGTTCGCCGAGCACTTCGCGCCAGCAGGTCAGGACGTCGTTCGCGGCGCCCGGCACCGCGTACACGTGCCGCGCCCGGCCCTCGCCGCCCAGCAGGGCGACGCCGGCACGCAGCTCCCAGTCCTCGTCGAAGTCGATGCGGTGCTCTTCGTCGAAGGGCACGTCGATCATGCCGTGGTCGGCGGTGATGTAGAGCGCGGTGCGCGCAGGCAACTGCTCGGCGAGGCGCTGGACGAGCCGGTCGACGTACATGAGCTGGCCACGCCAGGTGTCCGAGTCGACGCCGTAGCGGTGGCCGGCGCCGTCGAGTTCGGCGTAGTACGTGTAGACCAGGGAGCGGTCGCCCGCGGCCAGTTGCTCGGCCGCGAGGTCCATGCGCTCCTCGCCGGTCAGCCGCCCGAGGAACGTTCCGCCACTGAGTGCGACCTTGGTCAGCGGGGTGTTCTGGAAGGTGGGCGAGGACACCTGGGCCGCGTGCACGCCCGCCCGGTGCGCCAGTTCGAAGACGGTCGGATACGGCTGCCAGACGTGCGGCGGCGTCCACGGGTTCCAGCGCAACTGGTTCATCAGCTCGCCGGTTGCGGGGTTGCGCACGGTGTAGCCGGGCAGGCCGTGCGCACCCGGCGGCAGGCCGGTGCCGACGGAGGCGAGGGAGGTCGCGGTGGTCGCCGGGTAGCCGGTGGTGATCGGGCGTCCGGTGCCGCCCCGCGAGCTGCCGAGGAGCGCGCTCATGAAGGGGGCTTCCTCGGGGTGCGCCTTGAGCTGCTCCCAGCCGAGGCCGTCGATCAGGAACACGCAGTTGCGGTCGGCGGGGGTCAGCTCGCCGATCGTGGCGGTCATGCCCGGTACGGCCATGCCCGCGGCCAGTGTGGGCAGCAGGTCGGCGAGCGAGCCGCCGCCGTACTCGGGGGACGGGGCTGAGGTGACGGCGAGGGGTTCCGGATGGGGATCCCAGGCGGTGGACTGTGCCATCAGTGCGTGGGGTCCGCGGTCGCCTCGGACAGCGCCTGGGCGAAGGCGAGCGCCTGGCGCACCGTCTCCGGTCCGTCGCCGGCCTCGCTGACGCGCAGGCTGAGGTCGTCCGCCGTCGAACTGCCCGTGTAGCCGTGGTCGGCCTCGCAGTTGGGGTCGCCGCAGGCGGCGGGCTCCAGGTCGATGCGGGAGACGGCGCCCCAGCCGATGGTGAGAACCACCTCGCGGGGCAGCGTGCCCACCGTGTACTGCTCCGGGTTGGCGACGACGCGGCTGACCACGACCGAGGAGATCCGGCCGAGCTTGACCGACTCCGTCGAGGTCGTGGCGTAGGGCGTCGGGGAGGTGCTGTCCGCGGCCTGCTCGTCGGTGTGGCTGACGATGAAGCGGTTGCCGGTGAGGACGAGGACGGTCACATGCCGCCGCACCTCGTTCTGGTCGAACGTGGTCTCCTGGTGGACCAGGTACGACCGGATGGGCTCGCCGCCCACGGCGGCCTCCACCGCCTCGGCCACGAGGGCCGGGTAGTAGCCGCTGCGCTCGATCGCCGCTCGCAGCCCCTGGGTCGTCGTACTGGTCTTGGCCATGACGCCCATCCTACGGGGGTGCACTGACTGCGAGGCACCGCTCAGGAGGGTCTCAGTACGTCGGCAGGGTCCTCGGTCCGAGGTCGTCGCGGGCGGGCGGCGGCGCGAGGCGCACGGAGGCGCCGAGCACGCTCAGGCCGTGTGCGGCGACGACGACCGGCTCCAGGGTGACCGCGACGACCTCCGGGTGGTCGTCGACCAGCCGCGACACCCGCAGCAGCAGCTCCTCCAGGGCGGGGGTGTCCACGGGGGCGGAGCCGCGCCAGCCGAAGAGGAGCGGTGCCGTCCGGATCGAGCGGACGATCGAGGTGGCGTCGCGGTCGGTGACCGGGATCAGGCGGTGCGCCATGTCGCCGAGGAGCTGCGAGGCGGCTCCGGCCAGCCCGAAGGAGAGCACGGCGCCGGCCGCCGGGTCGATCACGGCCCGTACGACGGTGTCGACGCCGCGCGGTGCCATGGTCTGCACGACCGGTCTGAGCTCCTCCGGCCTGCCGAACAGCTCGGTCAACTCGGTGTACGCCCGCCGCAGTTGCTCCTCGTCCGCCAGGTCGAGCCGTACGCCGCCGAGGTCGGCGCGGTGCCGCAGGTGCGGGGCGGTGGCCTTGAGGGCGACGGGGTAGCCGAGGGTGCGGGCGGCGTCGACGGCCGCGTCGGGGGTGGGGGCGTGCAGGGCGCGGTGCACCTGGATGCCGTACTTGCCGAGCAGGTCGCAGGTCTCGTCCGTGCCGAGCGTGAGCCCCTGTCCGCGCGCGAGCAGGCCGCCGATCAGCCGGGCGGCGCCCTTCTCGTCGATCTCCTCGTACTCGGGCACCTTGCCGGGCTCGGCCGCCTCGCGCCGCCACTGGGCGTACTTGACGGCTTCACCGAGGGCGCGGACCGCGCGTTCGGCGGCCGGGTAGGCGGGGATGAGGCGGGGGGTGTTCTCGGCGGTGTCCGACGGTTCGGGCAGCGGTTCGGCCGGGAAGTCCAGCGGGCGGAAGGGGTGGGAGCGGCCCGCGGTGCGGGGCGCCGCCGCAGCGGCCCGCGGCGCGGTGCTCGCCGCGGCCGACAGAGCCTCGGCGAGCCCTCCGAGCTCCACGTGCACCACCAGCACCGGCTTGCCCGGTACCCGCTCGGCCGCCGAGCTCAAGGCCTGCGCGAGCTCGGCGTCCCCGGTCGTCGCGTCCCCGATCGCCGGTATCGCGGTGACGACGACCGCGTCGCAGGTGTCGTCGGCGAGCGCGCGAGAGAGCGCCTCGTGGAAGTCGGCCGCCGAGGCCGCGGTCGTCAGGTCCAGCGGCGGCAGCGGCCGCAGGCCCTCGGACAGGCAGGCGTCGTACGTCAGCAGTCCCAGGGACTCGGAGTTCCCCAGGATCGCCACCCGCGGCCCGGTCGGCAGAGGCTGGCGCGCGAGCAGCAGTCCCGCGTCCACCAGCTCGGTGATGGTGTCGACCCGGATCACGCCGGCCTGCCGCAGCAGCGCGGAGACCGTGGTGTGCGGGAGCCGGGTGACCCGCACGGTGTGGCCCTGCGGCGCCGCTCCCCCGTGCCGCGCGCCCTGCACCACGACCAGCGGCTTCGCGGCCGCCGTGCGCCGGGCGAGGCGGGTGAACTTGCGCGGGTTGCCGATGGACTCCAGGTACATGAGGACGACGTCGGTGTCCGGGTCGTCGTACCAGTACTGCAGGACGTCGTTGCCGGAGACGTCGGCGCGGTTGCCGGACGACACGAAGGTCGAGATGCCGGTGACGCCGGTGACCCCGCCGCCGCGCCGGTGCAGCCGGGACAGCAGGGCGATCCCGATCGCGCCGGACTGCGCGAAGAGCCCGATCCGGCCCGGCCTGGGCATCTCGGGGGCCAGTGATGCGTTGAGGCGTACGTCGTCGGCGGTGTTGATGATCCCGAAGGCGTTCGGGCCGATGATCCGCATGCCGTACGTGCGCGCGTGCCGGACGAGTTCGCGCTGGCGTTCGCGGCCGTCGGGCCCGCTCTCGGCGTATCCGGCGGAGAGCACGACCAGCCCCTGCACGCCGTGCTCGCCGCACTCGGTGACCACGTCGGGGACGTACTCGGCCGGCACGGCGACCACCGCGAGGTCGACCTGCTCCTCGATGTCCCGCACCGAGCGGTGCGCGGGCACTCCGTCGAGCTCCTTGAGGTCCTGCGGGAACGCCTTGTTCACGGCGTACAGCCGCCCCGTGAACCCGGCGTCCCTGATGTTGCCGAGGACGCCGCGGCCGACGCCGCCGGGGGTGCGGCCGGTGCCGATGACGGCGACCGAGCCGGGCACCAGCAGCCGCCGCACGGACCGGGCCTCGGCGCGCTGCTCGCGCGCGTACTGCACGGCGAGCGAGCGGTCGGTCGGCTCCAAGTCGAACTCCAGGCGCACGACGCCGTCCTCGAAGCTGCGCTTCTGGGTGTACCCGGCGTCGGTGAACACCTTGATCATCTTGCTGTTGGCGGGCAGCACCTCGGCGGCGAACCGGCGGATGTCGCGCTCGCGGGCGACCGCGGCGATATGTTCGAGGAGGGCGGAGGCGACGCCGCGCCCCTGGTGGGCGTCCTGGACGAGGAAGGCGACCTCGGCCTCGTCGGCCGGTGCGGACGCGGGCATTCCGTCGGCGCCGATCCGGTCGTAGCGTACGGTGGCGATGAACTCGCCGCCGATCGTGGCCGCGAGTCCCACCCGGTCCACAAAGTCGTGGTGCGTGAAGCGGTGGACGTCCTTCGCGGACAGTCGCGGGTAGGGCGCGAAGAAGCGGTAGTACTTCGACTCGTCCGACACCTGCTCGTAGAAGCTGACCAGGCGCTCGGCGTCATCGACGGTGATGGGGCGGATGCGCGCGGTGCCGCCGTCGCGCAGCACCACGTCGGCTTCCCAGTGGGCGGGGTACTCGTGCCTGTCCGAGGCGCTCTGCATGGGGCCCAGATTACGGCTCGCGTACGACAACGGCGCGAGGCAGTCTGTTCGGGACGTCACATGGGGTCGAGGCCGCGACCCCACGGTCACTTCGGAGGGGGACAGCCGTCCCGTTCCGGCATGCTTCACGTGTGTGGGAAACTGGTCTAGACAACCCTGAACACCGAAGGGCAGCATCACATGGCTGAGCGCCGCGTCAACGTCGGCTGGGCCGAGGGCCTCCACGCCCGCCCCGCCTCCATCTTCGTCCGAGCCGCCACGGCCACAGGCGTCCCGGTGACGATCGCCAAGGCTGACGGCAACCCCGTCAACGCGGCCTCCATGCTGGCCGTCCTGGGTCTGGGCGCCCAGGGCGGCGAGGAGATCGTCCTCGCCTCCGACGCCGAGGGCGCGGACGCCGCCCTCGACCGTCTGGCGAAGCTGGTCTCCGAGGGACTCGAGGAGCTGCCCGAGACGGTCTGATCGACCTGATTGGGTATCCGTAGCGAACGGTGAAGCCGCGCCCGCCTTTCCGGCGGACGCGGCTTCACTGTTTTCCGGCAGCCGTTCTGGGAATTCACGGGATGGCGGTGGCACATCCGAAAAAGGGCAGCAGAAATTCCCTGCCGCCGAATATCTCCTCTTTGTATACGGCGCCGGTGTTAATGCCGCAGGCTCGGCATGTTTACGGGATGTTGCGAATTCCTCACACGATCCGGGCGCTCGCCGCCGGTGCCGAACCGCAGGCGGTGCGCGGAGAGGGAGCGCTCGGTGTGCAGCGCCGTGATCGCGCGGGCGCGTTCGCCGTCGCCGCGCGCCACCGCGTCCACGATCGCGCCGTGCTCGGTCCAGGACTCCACGGGGTCGGCGGGCGCGTCCACGGCATACATCCAGGCGATCTTGTGACGGAGCTGGGCCAGTATCGAGGTCAGGGCGGGGCTGCCGGTGGACTGGGCGAGCGTCTCGTGGAACCAGCCGCCCAGGGAGCGCAGGTCGTCGCTGTTCCCCCGCTTGGCCCGCTCCTGCCCCAGCCTGACCAGGCCGCGCAGGACCTTCAGATGGGCCTCGGTGCGCCGCTGGGCGGCCCGGGAGGCACCGAGGGGCTCCAGCAGGCTGCGCATCTCCAGCAGGTCGGTGGCCTCCTGCTCGGTCGGTTCGGCGACGCACGCGCCCGCGTGGCGCCGGGTCACGACGAAGCCCTCCGCCTCCAGGGTGCGCAGAGCCTCTCGCACCGGGACGCGGGAGACACCGTAGCGGCGGGCGAGCAGTTCCTCGGTGAGCCGGCTGCCGCGCTCGTAGACACCGGCGACGATGTCGTCCCGGATCGCCGTGCACACCGAATGCGCCGGAATACGCATGACCGACCTCCGCCTTAATCCCCGTGAAACGTCGACGAATGACGTGTTCCCGAGGACTCTATTGCAACCGGCCGGAATTTCCGACGGCGAGCCGGAATCCATGGATATTTTTTGGTCAGCGCATCCGCCGGGAAACATCGAAAGCCCCGGCTCGGGGAGCCGGGGCTTCGAGGACGCGTGGTGGCGGCGTCAGACGTTCACGCCGTGCCCGCGCAGATAGGCGACGGGGTCGATGTCGGAGCCGTACTCCGCCGTCGTGCGGGCCTCGAAGTGCAGGTGCGGCCCGGTGACGTTGCCGGTGGCGCCGGACAGGCCTATCTGCTGGCCGGGGGTGACGGCCTGGCCCACCGAGACGCCGATGGACGACAGGTGGCCGTACTGGGTGTACGTGCCGTCGTTCATCCTGATCACGATGTTGTTGCCGTACGACCCGCCCCAGCCGGCCTCCACGACGGTGCCGGAGCCGACCGCGTGGACGGAGGTGCCGCTGGCCGCGTGGAAGTCGACGCCGGTGTGGCTGCCGGAGGACCAGACGGCGCCGCCGGTCTTGTAGCCGGTGGAGACGTACGAGCCGGCGATCGGGGCGACGTACGACAGCAGGCGCTTGCGCTCGGCCTCGCGGGCGGCGCGCTCCTTGGCCTCGCGCTCCTGGACGGCCTTCGCGGCCGCCTTCATGCGCGCGGCCTCCTCGGCGGCCTTCTTCGCGGCGGCGGCCTCCTTGGACGCCCTCTCCTGGGCGATGGCCTGGGCGTCGATCTGGTCCGCGATCGAGTTCTCGACGGTGATGACGGGGATGAGGCCGGTCTGCTCCGCGGCGGGTTCGGCGGCGAGCGCGGGGGCGGCCAGGGCGCCGACGACGCCGGTGGCGGTGAGCGCGGCGACTCCGGCCGCGCGGGCGGTGGTGCGCTCGAACCGGCCGGGCCGACGGTGCTTCCCGGTGGGGCGGTTCTTCCCCGTGGCGCAGGTGAACGCCATGAAGTGGCTGGTCCTTTCCTTCCCTCTCGCCTACCGGGTTAGCTGACGGGTTCGGAGCAGGAAGGTCTCCTACGGGCCCCCTCGCGGCTCGCGCGGGCGCCCGATTCACCCCAGGGACTTCGATGGGTCCCCGGCTCCCCTGGCTCGCGCCGTACGGGGACTCGGCGATGGCTGTCCGGTGCCGCGGACGCGGCGCACTGCCTGACGGACAGCCCGCAAGACGCTAAACGGGGCATCTTTCAATCCCCAAACGGATCGCGGCTTTTGTAGCGCATCCCACAGGCCAGACAGGCAACCTCTGCCTCAATTCGGGCATAAGGGGGCCCTGGTGACTCATAGGTCACCAGGGCCCTACGCGCGCGTGGCGCCGGACGGCGCGAGCTCGTCCTCTACTCGGCTGCCACGACGGTGACTTCACCGATGCCGAGGGCCTCGACCGGCTCCCGGATCTCGGCCGCGTCGCCGACGAGGATCGTCACCAGACGGTCCACCGGGAAGGCGCTCACGGCCGCCGCGGTGGCCTCGACCGTGCCGGTCGCGGCAAGCTGCTGGTAGAGCGTCGCCTGGTAGTCGTCGGGCAGGTGCTGCTCGACCTGGTCGGCCAGCGTGTTCGCCACGGACGCGGCGGTCTCGTACTTCAGCGGCGCCACCCCGACGAGGTTCTGCACCGCGAAGTCCCGCTCGGCGTCGGTGAGCCCGCCGTCGGCGACGCCGCGCAGGACCTTCCAGAGGTCGTCGAGGGCCGGACCGGTGTTCGGGGTGTCGACGGAGCCGCTGATGGCGAGCATCGCCGCGCCGGTGCCGTCCGGGGCGGAGCGCAGGACCTGGCCGAACGCCCGCACGCCGTAGGTGTAGCCCTTCTCCTCGCGCAGGACCTTGTCCAGGCGGGAGGTGAGGGTGCCGCCGAGGCAGTAGGTGCCGAGCACCTGCGCGGGCCACACGCGGTCGTGCCGGTCGGGGCCGATACGGCCGATCAGGAGCTGCGTCTGGACGGCGCCGGGACGGTCGACGATGACGACCCGTCCGGTGTCGTCCGCGGTGACCGGCGCAACGGGGCGCGGCTCACCGGGGGAGCCGGTCCAAGCGCCCAGGGTGTCGCCGAGCAGGGCGTCGAGGTCGACGCCGGTGAGGTCGCCGACGACCACGACGGTGGAGGTGGCGGGGCGTACGTGCCGCTCGTAGAAGGCGCGTACGGACGCCGAGTCGATGCCGGCGACGGTGTCCTCGGTGCCCTGGCGCGGGCGGGACATGCGCGCGGTCGCCGGGAACAGCTCCTTGGAGAGCTCCTTGGCGGCCCGGCGCGAGGGGTTCGCCAGCTCGTGCGGGATCTCGTCGAGCCGGTTGCGCACCAGGCGCTCGACCTCGGAGTCCTCGAACGCGGGCGCCCTGAGGGCGTCGGCGAGCAGGCCGAGCGCCTTGGGCAGCCGGGAGACGGGAACCTCCAGGCTGACCCGGACGCCGGGGTGGTCGGCGTAGGCGTCGAGCGTGGCGCCGCAGCGCTCCAGCTCGGCGGCGAACTCCTCCGCGGTGTGCTTGTCCGTGCCCTCGGACAGGGCGCGCGCCATGATCGTGGCGATGCCGTCGAGGCCCTTCGGCTCGGCGTCCAGGGGCGTGTCCAGAAGCACCTCGACGGCGACGACCTGCTGGCCGGGGCGGTGGCAGCGCAGGACGGTGAGGCCGTTGTCCAGCTTGCCGCGCTCGGGTGCCGGGAACGCCCAGGGCCGGGCCTGGCCCGCCTGGGGCTGCGGGTGGAACTCCATGCTGGCGAGCTCGGTCACTGCGCCGACTCCTCGTTCTCGTCGGTGACGGGGGCGGCCCCGTCGGTGGCGGCGGCTTCCTGTTCCTCGGCCTCGTCGCCGACCGGCTCGTACACGAGCACCGCGCGGTTGTCGGGGCGCAGACGGGCCTGGGCGACGGCCTTGACCTCCTCGGCGGTGATGTCGAGGACGCGCTGCACGGCGGTGAACGCGAGCTGCGGGTCGCCGAACAGGACGGCGTACCGGCACAGTTCGTCGGCGCGGCCCGCGACGGTGCCGAGCCGGTCCAGCCACTCGCGCTCGAGCTGGGCCTGCGCCCGCTCCATCTCCTCGGCGGTGGGACCCTCCTGCGCGAAGCGGGCGAGCTCCTCGTCGACGGCCGACTCGATGCCCGGCACCTCGACGTCGGCGGAGGTCTTCACGTCCAGCCAGCCCAGGGAGGGCGCGCCGGCCAGCCGCAGCAGGCCGAAGCTGGCCGCCACGGCGGTACGGTCGCGGCGTACGAGGCGGTTGTAGAGGCGGGAGGACTCGCCGCCGCCGAGGACGGTCAGCGCCAGGTCGGCGGCGTCGCACTCACGCGTGCCGTCGTTCGGGAGGCGGTAGGCGGCCATCATCGCGCGCGCTGGGACGTTCTCCTCGACGACCTCGCGGAGCTGCTCGCCGATGACGTCGGGCAGCGAGCCGTCGCGCGGGGCGGGCTTGCCGTCGTGGCCCGCGATCGTGCCGAAGTACTTCTCGACCCAGGCCAGCGTCTGCTCCGGGTCGATGTCGCCGACGACGGACAGGACGGCGTTGTTGGGCGCGTAGTAGGTGCGGAAGAACGCGCGGGCGTCCTCCAGGCTGGCCGCGTCCAGGTCGGCCATCGAGCCGATCGGCGTGTGGTGGTACGGGTGTCCGTCGGGGTACGACAGCGCGGTCAGCTTCTCGAAGGCCGTGCCGTACGGGACGTTGTCGTAGCGCTGGCGGCGCTCGTTCTTGACGACATCGCGCTGGTTTTCAAGGCTCACCTCGTCGAGCGCCGTCAGGAGGCTGCCCATGCGGTCGGCCTCCAGCCACAGCGCGAGCTCGAGCTGGTGGGCGGGCATGGTCTCGAAGTAGTTGGTGCGCTCGAAGCTGGTGGTGCCGTTCAGCGAGCCACCGGCGCCCTGGACGAGCTCGAAGTGCCCCGTGCCCTTGACGCTGTTCGAGCCCTGGAACATCAGGTGCTCGAAGAGGTGGGCGAGTCCGGTACGGCCCTTGACCTCGTGGCGGGAGCCGACGTCGTACCAGAGGCAGACCGCGGCGACCGGCGTGAGGTGGTCCTCGGAGAGCACCACGCGCAGGCCGTTGGCCAGGCGGTGCTCCGTCGCGGTGAGGCCGCCGGATTGTGCCTCCGGTGTGGCCGTGTGACCCATGGGCAAGGTGTCCTTCCGGTCGCGTGAACTGCAGCGTGCCGAGCAGTTCGGCTTGAGTTCCTGCCACTGTATGCAGCGTCCGACGGGTCGGCGAAGTTCCCGGTCAGAACCGCTTGGGTGGAGCGTGGGGCGCGCGGCCGGGTGCTCGGCACGTGGGTGTGCCGTGTGTGTCGGATGTGCCGTGTGTGTCAGGGGCGCGGGCCGTGCTCGCGGAATGCGGCCATCGGCCCGGGCGGCGCCGCCTCGCGCTCCGCGGGCTTGCGCGGCCGGTTGTCGATCACTCCGGCGAGTGAACGGTTGTGGGGCGTGAGCTTGCCGCCGAGGTCAAAGTGCCTGTGCGGGCGTGGCTGGACCCGGCTCGGCTCGGCCGAGGACGGTCCCTGTCATCCGGCAGGCACCCGCCCTCCCCTCCCCCGGCAAGCGGTCCCTCGTCCAGGCCCGTTGGTGCTCGAGAGCCCCGTGGGTCGCCGGTGGGGCCCGGTGTCGGCGACACTTCTCACGCGCCGGGCGGGAGCCCAACATCGGGTCCTGGTCGGTGGTTGTCAGTGCCGCGGTCCACAATGGTCCGCGTCAGATCCGTACACGCTTCAGCAAGGAGCCGGCAGCGATGGCCCGCCGTAGCACGAAGACCCCGCCGCCCGACGACTCGTACGAGGAGAAGATCCTCGACATCGACGTCGTCGACGAGATGCAGGGCTCCTTCCTCGAGTACGCGTACTCGGTCATCTACTCCCGCGCCCTGCCCGACGCCCGCGACGGGCTCAAGCCCGTGCATCGCCGCATCGTCTACCAGATGAACGAGATGGGCCTGCGCCCCGACCGCGGCTATGTGAAGTGCGCCCGCGTCATCGGCGAGGTCATGGGTAAGTTGCACCCGCACGGTGACGCGTCGATCTACGACGCCCTGGTGCGCATGGCACAGCCCTTCTCGATGCGCGTCCCGCTGGTGGACGGCCACGGCAACTTCGGCTCGCTGGGCAACGACGACCCGCCGGCCGCCATGCGGTACACCGAGTGCCGCCAGGCCCAGGCCACGAGCCTGATGACCGAGTCGATCGAAGAGGACACGGTCGACTTCACCCCGAACTACGACGGCCAGGAGCGGGAGCCGGTCGCGCTGCCCGCCGCCTTCCCGAACCTCCTGGTCAACGGCGCGTCCGGCATCGCCGTCGGCATGGCCACGAACATGCCGCCGCACAACCTCGGCGAGGTCATCTCGGCCGCCCGCCACCTGATCCGCCACCCGAACGCGGATCTGGAAACCCTGATGAAGCACGTCCCGGGCCCCGACCTGCCCACCGGCGGGCGGATCGTCGGCCTCGCCGGCATCCGGGACGCCTACGAGACGGGCCGCGGCACCTTCAAGATCCGCGCCACGGTCGAGATCGAGACGGTGACCGCCCGCCGCAAGGGCCTCGTCGTCACCGAGCTGCCCTTCACGGTCGGCCCGGAGAAGGTCATCGCCAAGATCAAGGACCTGGTCGGTTCGAAGAAGATCCAGGGCATCGCCGACGTCAAGGACCTCACCGACCGCGAGCACGGCCTGCGCCTGGTCATCGAGATCAAGAACGGCTTCGTGCCGGAGGCGGTCCTGGAGCAGCTCTACAAGCTGACGCCGATGGAGGAGTCCTTCGGCATCAACAACGTCGCCCTGGTCGACGGCCAGCCCCTCACCCTGGGCCTCAAGGAGCTCCTGGAGGTCTACCTCGACCACCGCTTCGAGGTCGTCCGGCGCCGCAGCGAGTTCCGCCGCGGCAAGCGCCGCGACCGTCTGCACCTGGTCGAGGGCCTGCTCACCGCGCTGGTGGACATCGACGAGGTCATCCGGCTGATCCGGTCCAGCGAGAACAGCGCACAGGCGAAGGAACGCCTGATGGAGCGCTTCTCCCTGTCCGAGATCCAGACCCAGTACATCCTCGACACGCCGCTGCGCCGTCTCACCAAGTTCGACCGCATCGAGCTGGAGGCGGAGAAGGAGCGGCTGGGCGAGGAGATCGCCGAGCTGACCCGGATCCTGGACTCGGACGCGGAGCTGCGCAAGCTGGTCTCCGCCGAACTGGCCGCGGTGGCCAAGAAGTTCGGCACCGAGCGGCGTACGGTCCTGCTGGAGTCGGCGGGCACGCCGGTCGCCGCCGTGGCGCTCCAGGTGGCCGACGACCCGTGCCGGGTGCTGCTGTCCTCGACGGGTCTGCTGGCCCGTACGGCGAACGGCGACCCGTTCGCGGACGACGGCGACGCCAAGCGCTCCAAGCACGACGTGATCGTCTCGGCGGTGCCGGCCACGGCTCGCGGCGAGGTGGGCGCGGTGACCTCCACGGGCCGTCTGCTGCGGATCAACGTCATCGATCTGCCGCAGTTGCCGGAGACGGCGTCGAGACCGAACCTCGCGGGCGGCGCGCCGCTGTCGGAGTTCGTGTCGCTGGAGGACGGCGAGACACTGGTCTGCCTGACCACGCTCGACGAGTCGTCCCCGGGCCTGGCGGTCGGTACCGAGCAGGGTGTCGTGAAGCGTGTGGTGCCCGACTACCCGTCCAACAAGGGCGAGTTGGAGGTCATCACGCTGAAGGAGGGCGACCGGATCGTCGGCGCGGTGGAGCTGCGCACCGGTGAGGAGGACCTGGTCTTCATCACGGACGACGCCCAGTTGCTGCGCTACCAGGCCGCGCAGGTCCGCCCGCAGGGGCGCGCCGCCGGCGGCATGGCCGGCATCAAGCTCACCGAGGGCGCGAAGGTCATCTCGTTCACCGCTGTGGACCCGGCGGCCGACGCGGTGGTGTTCACGATCGCGGGCTCGCGCGGCACGCTGGACGACTCGGTCCAGACGACGGCCAAGCTGACACCGTTCGACCAGTATCCGCGCAAGGGTCGCGCCACCGGCGGTGTGCGCTGCCAGCGGTTCCTGAAGGGCGAGGACTGCCTGTCCCTGGCCTGGGCGGGCGCCACCCCGGCGCGCGCGGCGCAGAAGAACGGCATGCCGGCGGACCTTCCGGAGATGGATCCGCGCCGCGACGGCTCGGGGGTTTCGCTGGCGAAGACGGTGTCGGTGGTGGCCGGACCGGTCTAGGCCCCCTCGACGTCCCCGTCCCGCGGGTCCTGTACGTAGCGCAGAACGCCCCACATGCCGTGCTCGTCGGCGTGTGGGGCGTCGCTCTTGCACGCCTCAAGCTCCTTGGCCAGGGCGGCGGAGTCGATGCCGGAGCCGATGAGGACGAGCTGGGTGAGACGGGAGTGGTCGCGCGGCCAGGGCTCGGGGTAGAAGCGCAGGAACGGCCCGACGGCGTGTACGACGTAGCGGTTCGCGGCGTCGTGCGGGCCGAAGTCGACGTATCCCTTGATCCGGTACAGCCCCTCGGGCCGGCCGTCGAGGAAGGTGATCAACCGGCGCGGGTCGAGGGGGACTTCACAGGTGAAGGACAGGCTGTCGTAGCCGGCGTGCAGGTGTCCCGAGTGGTCCTCGTGGCCCTCGTGCTCCTCGTGGACCTCATGCAGATCGTCGAAGGAAAGCTGCCCGATGCGCTCCTCGCTGGGGCGGCAGTCGAAGAGGAACTCGGGGTCGATCCGGCCGTAGGTGGCCGGGACGACGGCAGCGCGGTCGGCGAGCTCACGCACCAGCCCGAGAACGCGCCCGTCGTCGGCGGCGCGGTCGAGCTTGTTGACGACCACGAGGTCGGCGAGGGCGAGGTGCCGGTCGATCTCGGGGTGTCTGGCGCGGGTGGCGTCGAACTCGGCGGCGTCCACGACCTCGACGAGCCCGCCGTACACGATGCCGGGATGTTCGCTGGCGAGCAGCATGCGCACGAGCTCCTGGGGCTCGGCGAGCCCGCTGGCCTCGATGACGATGACGTCGATGCCGGTGGACGGCCGGGCGAGCCGCTCCAGATAGACATCCAGCTCGCTCGCGTCGACCGCGCAGCACAGGCAGCCGTTGCCGAGGGAGACCGTCGAGTCGCCGAGCGCGCCGGCGACCGCCATGGCGTCGATCTCGATGGCACCGAAGTCGTTGACGATGGCCCCGATACGGGTGCCTCCGCTGCGGTGGAGGAGGTGGTTGAGCAGAGTCGTCTTGCCGGAACCGAGGAATCCGGCGAGCACGACGACCGGAATCTGCTGTGGCCCGGGCCTCTGCTGGCTCAACGTGCGACCTTTCTCACGCCGACGGGTGCACCGGCTCGCGGCTCGGCGCACATACGAGGATTTGAATGCCGATCCAGGATACGAGCCGGAAGAATCACCGCGAAGTGAACGATTGTTAGCTGCACTTGCCGGGCAGACGTTGGGCATGGCGCCGGAGTGTGCGACCCTCGCTTCCCTCCGTGCGCCTCCTCTCCGCCTCCCCGCCGATCAGAGCCGCTCGGCACCCTGGGAGACGGCAAGCGCCGCCCACCGCTCGCCGGTCCCCTCCAGTCGACCCGCATCCCGACGACCGGCGGACGGCCGCCTGATCGGGGGTAGTTGACATGGTCACACAGAAGAACGTCGCGGGGAGGTTGCGCTCCGCCGCGGCCGCTTTGGTGCTCGCTACCGCCGGGATGACACTGGCCGCGCGCCAGCGGCGGCTCGAAGTGGAGCGGGTGCAGCTAAGGCGCCTTGAGCTCGAGGAACTCGCATCGCGGCGCCGGGCCCTGGCGCACCAGCAGCGCATGCACTGGGAATTGCTCTCCAGGGCGATCGACAACCCTTCACTCGCCGCCGTGATCGATACGTACGACCCGAGCATTCCGGCGGAGCGGCGGCGGCAGTACTTCTACGCCAATGCCTGGTACGTCAACCTTTACCACCTCCATCGGGCAGGGATAGTCGACCAGGAGGAGTTCTACGGGCACGCTCGCGAGCTCTTCCAGAACCCCCTGATGCGGGAGTACTGGGAGGCCTCGAAGAGCCAGCGGGCGACCTTGAAACACACGTCCGACGAGGCCCGAATCGGCCGCATGGTCGACGGTCTCATCAAGGATCTCGAGGAGGCCGACACGGACGAGTGGTGGGTGATCGGGAGTCCGCCACCCTCTTGATCAATTACTCCAGGGGGTGGTGATGGTCAACGCATCGACACGAGTCGCGCGACTTTACCAACTCACTCCGGAATCCCAGATACCGTGCTGCCGACCACGAACCACTTCGTAAGGATCGGTAGCCCCTTGAAGATCGTGCGCCGCATCGGTGTGCCTCCAAGTGCCCGTGGCAGTGCCTCGGGAGCCAACTGCCCGGACGTGTTCGAACTGAGCGACGGCAATTTCGCCGTGATCGGCACGGAGGCCACCGAGGCGCTTGAGCGTGAACTCCCCGACGACGCCTCCCGCGCGGATTACGAACGCATTGTCATCGTGAGCAGGGAGACCTTGATCCGCGCAAAAGCGGATATCCCTGACGCCTAGTCCTGCACGAGTACGCGTCCACCCCGACTCGTCCCGTGAAACCTCACCCGGCCGCGCGCAACCACACAGCGACTCGGGAGACCCAGCCGGCGAGCAGATCGGCACCCCGTCACTGCTCGATCACCACCGATGAGGCCTGGCGCCAGAACGGCACCAGGCCACACGCATGTCACACGCCTCTTGAGCAGTGCCGCTCCCCCTCAAGCAGCCACGCCGACTCAAGTCAGGTTAGGCTCACCTCTGTGAGTACGTGCTCAACCGTCTCGCAGGACCTCGACGAGCCCATCGCGGGGACCGCGGCGACCGCGACGACATGGCTGCTGCTGGAGCAGCCCGGTCCGTGGGGTGCCAAGGCGCTCACCCAGAGCCACCTGGATCCCGCACTGGGCCGCGCCCTGGAGGCCGCCGCGCAGGGCACGGGCGTACGCATCGCGCTGATCCGCCGCCCCGGCCGGCACGCCGACTGCGGCGGGGCCGCCGAACGCCAGGTCTACGTGGCCCACACCGTCCCCGGCAACGTATGGCTGCACGCCGCCACGATCAGCGACCCCCAGCAGTTGCTCGGCCTGGACTTCACCGCCCTCGGCATGGGCGACCACCACACCTTCGACTCGGTTCTCGACGGGCGGCCCCACACAGGCGACCCGCTGGCCCTCGTCTGCACCAACGGCAAGCGCGACCGCTGCTGTGCCCTCCTGGGGCGCCCCCTCGCGGCTGAGCTAGCCGCCTCCGGGGTGGACGGGGTCTGGGAGGTCACCCATCTGGGCGGACACCGGTTCTCCCCCACGCTGCTCGTGCTGCCCTACGGCTACGCGTACGGCCGGGCACAGACCCATGCCGTCAAGGAAGTCCTGCACAGCGTCCAGGAGGGCCGGATCGTCGTCGAAGGCTGCCGCGGGAACTCGGCCTGGGAGCGGCCGGGCCAGGCGGCCGAGCTGGCCGTCCGCAGGGCCACCGGCGAGGACGCCGCCGAGGCACTGAGCGTCGTACGGACCGACGGCGCGGCCCCGCGGTGGGAAGTGACCGTCGCCCACGTGGACGGACGGCACTGGCGGGTGAGCGTGGCCCAGGGCACCTCCCGGCCGCCCCGCCCCGAGAGTTGCGGGACGTCGGTGCTCGGCTCGCCCGCACGCATGGACGTGGTGGCGCTGCGCGAGCTGAGGATGACGACGGCACTGGCGAGCTGACCGACGGCGCCGCCCGAGCCCGTCGATCACCGGATGCACTGCCTGACCCGCATCGATCACCGGATGCCCTGCCCGACCGTATCGATCACCGGATGCCCTGCCGACCCGTATCGATCACCGGATGCCCTGCCAACCCGTATCGATCACCGGATGCCCTGCCCGACCCGTATCGATCACCGGATGCCCTGCCCGACCCGTATCGATCAGGAGATCCACGCCACACCCCTCTACGGCCCTGCACGCACCCCCACGTACCGTCGTGGGTATGAGCCCCACTCCCCCCGCCCGTCGCCTGCGCCTCCATCTGCCCCGGCGGATGTTCGCGCAGGTGCTGCTGATGCAGGTGGCGATCGCCGCGGGAGTCGCGGTGCTCGCGACCGGACTGTTCCTCGCCCCGCTCAGCGACCAGCTCGACGACCAGGCGATGCGCCGCGCGCTGTCGATCGCGCAGACCACCGCCGCCCAGCCGCAGATCGCCGAGGACCTGACGGGTACGCCCGCGACGGCCGGCGGTCCGGTGCAGCGGGAGGCGGAGCGGATCCGGGAGGCGACCAAGGCCGAGTACATCGTCGTGATGGACCGGCGGGGCGTGCGCTGGTCACATCCCACGCCGAGCGAGATCGGCAGGCTCGTCTCGACCGACCCGGGCCAGGCCCTCTCCGGCCACGACGTCATGCAGATCGACAGCGGCACCCTCGGCCGCACCGCCCGCGGCAAGGTCCCGCTGCGCGACGGCGACGGGAAGATCGTCGGGGCGGTCTCGGTCGGTATCGCGTACGACAGCGTGCGGGCGCGGCTGCTGCACGCGATCCCCGGCCTGTTCGCGTACGCCGGCGGCGCGCTGGCGGTCGGTGCGCTGGCCGCCTGGCTGATCTCCCGCCGGGTCCAGCGGCAGACCCGTGACCTGGCCTTCTCCGACATCTCGGCGCTGCTCGCGGAGCGCGAGGCGATGCTGCACGGCATCCGGGAGGGCGTCGTCGCCCTGGACCGCGTCGGCCGTATCCGCCTCCTGAACGACGAGGCGCGGCGGCTGCTCGGCATCGGTGACGAGGCCGTCGGCCGGTCCCTCGACGAGGCGCTCGGCGAGGGCCGCACCGCCGACGTGCTCGCCGGCCGGGTGACCGGCACCGATCTGCTCACGGTCCGCGGTCAGCGCGTGCTGGTCGCGAACCGGATGCCCACCGACGACGGGGGCGCCGTGGCCACCCTGCGCGACCGTACCGAGCTGGAGCAGCTCGGCCGGGAGCTCGACTCCACGCGCGGCCTGATCGACGCCCTGCGCGCCCAGGACCACGAGCACGCCAACCGCATGCACACGCTCCTCGGGCTGCTGGAGCTGGAGATGTACGACGACGCCGCGGAGTTCGTCGGGGAGGTCGTCGGGGATCATCGCGCCACCGCCGAGCAGGTCGCGGAGAAGATCCAGGACCCGCTGCTCGCCGCGCTGCTGGTCGGCAAGGCGACCGTGGCCGCCGAGCGCGGTGTCGCGCTGAGCCTGGCTGACCGCACCGGGCTGCCGGACCGGCTGATCGACCCCAGGGGGCTCGTCACGATCGTCGGCAACCTGGTGGACAACGCGCTGGACGCCGCCGCGGGCACGCCGCACGCGCGCGTGGAGGTCGAAGTGCGGGCCGAGGGACGTACCGCGACCCTCAGGGTGCGCGACACGGGGCCCGGGATCCCCGAGGAGCAGCGCGAGTTGATCTTCACCGAGGGCTGGTCCACCAAGCAGCGCCCGCCCCACCGGGAGCGCGGCATCGGGCTGCCTCTCGTGCGCAGGCTCGCCGAACGGCAGGGCGGCAGCGCCACGGTGGGCGAGGCGGCCGGCGGCGGCGCCGAGTTCACCGTGGTCCTGCCGGAGGCGCTGGCCGATGCACTGGCCGAGGCATTGGCCGGGGCGGACCTGGAGCCGGCCCTCACCGTGCGGTCGGATCCGCATCCGCACACCGTCGCCGAGGAGGAGTCGCGATGATCGAGGTCCTGGTCGTGGACGACGACACGCGTGTCGCGCGGGTCAACGCCGCCTACGTCGAGAAGGTGCCGGGCTTCCACGTGGCAGGCGAGGCGCACAACGCCGCCGAGGCGCTGCGCCGGATGGAGGAGCTGCCCGGGCTCGACCTGGTCCTCATGGACCACTATCTGCCCGACGAGACGGGCCTCGCGGTCGTCCAGGAGATGCGCCGGCGCGGCCACCAGACCGACGTGATCATGGTGACGGCGGCGCGGGACATCACGACCGTGCAGGCGGCGATGCGGCACGGGGCGCTTCAGTACCTGGTCAAGCCGTTCGCCTTCGCGGGACTGCGCGCCAAGCTGGAGGCGTACGCGGAGCTCCGCCGCACTCTGGACGGCGGCGGCGAGGCGGAACAGGCCGAGGTGGACCGCATCTTCGGCGCGCTGTCCGCCCCTTCGGAGCCGGACCTGCCCAAGGGGCACTCCCCCACCACCGCGGAGCTCGTACGGCAGTCCCTGATGAACGCCGAAGGCCCGCTGTCGGCCCAGGAGATCGCCGAGCGGACCGGGGTGAGCCGCCAGACCGCCCAGCGCTATCTCAAGCTCCTGGAACGCACCGGACGCGCCCGCCTGACCCTGAAGTACGGGGACGCGGGTCGCCCGGAACACCGTTACGTGTGGGCGACCCGCGCCTGAGGCACGGCCCGTGGGGGCGGGGGAAGGAACCGTGCCGCCTCTTCATACGGAAACCGGCCGCCGAATCGTCAGCCGCTCGGCGGACGGCTCGGCGGCAGGGGGGCGGCTCGGCCGACGGCCCGGGGCCGGGGGGCGGCTCGGCGGCCGGCCGGGGCGGCACGGCCGTGCGGCGGCGGGGAGAGTCGTACGCCTGCGAGAGAGCCGTACGGAGCCGTACGACGACGATGCCTTGGTCCCGCCCTAGACCGCCCCCGCCCCCGTCAGTGACCGAACCTCGGTTTCCGCGTGCTTGGCCTCGTCGGGGACCTCCGCGGAGGTGACCGTGCCGAGCCAGCCCGCGACGAAGCCCAGGGGGATCGAGACGAGGCCCGGGTTCTGCAGGGGGAAGTACTGGAAGTCGACCCCGGGGAACAGCGATTCGGGGCTTCCTGACACCACCGGCGACAGCACCATGAGCAGGACGGCCGGGATCAGCCCTCCGTACACGGCCCAGACGGCCCCCCGTGTGGTGAAGCCCCGCCAGAACAGCGAGTACAGCAGCACCGGAAGGTTGGCGGACGCGGCGACGGCGAAGGCCAGGCCGACGAGGAACGCGACGTTCAGGTCCCGGGCCAGCAGTCCGAGGCCGATCGCGACCACGCCGATGCCGACGGCGGCGACGCGGGCCACGGCCACCTCGCTGCGCGGCTTGGCGTGCCGGCGCCGCAGCGAGGCGTACAGGTCGTGGGCCACGGAGGCCGAGGAGGAGAGTGTGATGCCGGCGACCACGGCGAGGATCGTGGCGAAGGCGATGGCGGCGACGACAGCGAACAGAACCGTTCCTCCGGTGGAGTCCGCGCCACCGCCGAGATCGAGGGCGAGCAGCGGAACGGCCGTGTTCCCGGCCGCGTTCGACGCGCGTACGGCCTTGGGCCCGACGATCGCGGCCGCGCCGAAGCCGAGGACGATCGTCATCAGATAGAAGCCGCCGATGAGTCCGATCGCCCAGACCACCGAGCGCCGTGCCGCACGGGCCGTGGGCACGGTGTAGAAGCGCGACAGGATGTGCGGCAGCCCCGCGGTGCCCAGCACCAGTGCGAGGCCCAGGCTGATGAAGTCGAAGCGGGCCGTCCAGTCACCGCCGTACTTCAGGCCGGGCGCGAGGAACGCGTCCCCGTGACCGCTGCGCTCCGCCGCCGTCAGCAGCAGTCGGTCGAAGTCGCCGTGAAACCGCAGCAGCACGAGCACGGTCAACGCGACGGTGCCTCCGAGCAGCAGGACCGATTTGACGATCTGGATCCAGGTGGTGGCCCGCATCCCTCCCAACGACACATAGATCACCATGAGCGCGCCGACGCCGATGACGGTCCAGGACCGCGCCGCCTCGCCCTCGCCCCCGAGCAGCAGCGCGACCAGGGTGCCCGCGCCCACCATCTGCGCCACCAGATACAGAACGGACACGGTGACCGAGGAAGTTCCCGCCGCGATCCGCACGGGGCGCTCGCTCATCCGCGCGGCGACCACGTCGGCGAGCGTGAACCGTCCGCAGTTGCGCACCAGTTCGGCGACCAGGAACAGCACCAGGAGCCAGGCCACGAGGAAGCCCACCGAGTACAGCAGCCCGTCGTAGCCGAAGAGGGCGATGAGCCCGGAGATGCCCAGGAAGGAGGCGGCGGACATGTAGTCGCCGGCGATGGCAAAACCATTCTCCATGGGCGTGAAGAGCCGGCCGCCCGCGTAGAACTCCTCCGCGGAACCACGCCGGTTGCGGCTCACCCAGGTCGTGATCCCGAGCGTGATCGCGACGAACACGCTGAACAGCAGCAGCGACAGCGTCTGATGGTCGACCGTCACGCCGCACCGCCCTTCGCGACGCGCGTCAACTCCTGCGTGTCCCAGCGCAGTTCGAGCGCGGCCCGGTCCCGGCGCAGACGAGCGTGACGGGCGTAGGCCCAGGTGAGCAGGAAGGTGGTGAGGAACTGCCCGAGTCCGGCGAGCATCGCGACGTTCACGGCGCCCACGACGGGCCGGGCCATCAGCCCCGGAGCGGTCGTCGCGGCCACGACGTACGCCACGTACCAGGAGAGGAACACGATGACCGCCGGCACCACGAACCGCCGGTATCGGCCGCGCACTTCGCGGAAGGCGGCGCTGCGCTGCACCTCCAGGTACACGTCACCGGCCGGAGGCGGGGCGGCCTCGGGGGTGTCCGTACCGTCCGACTCCCCCCATCCGGAGGCGAGGGCGTCGTACCAGGGATCGTCGTACCGCGCACCTGTGGTTTCGCGGGGACGACCATCGCTTGAGTGCATGCCCAAGCATGGACAGAACGGAAAGATCGCCGACCTGGCTTCTCCGCCCGCTTCACCCCATCAGGTGATTCAAACCGGAAGGACCAGGCAAGTCGGTAAATGCCCTTGAACCCGCCGACGGCGATCGACCCCCACAGGGGCCACCCGCACCCGACCACGAAAGCCGCACGGCCGGTGCGGGTGGGAACCGACAGACAGCCGAAGGCGAAGCCGGGGCCGAAGACTCGGCCCCGGCCCAGCGCAGCGGCTACGCGTCGATGCGCGAGCGGTCCAGCGTCGCCGCCGAGCTGGAGATGAACTCCTTGCGCGGCGCCACATCGTTGCCCATCAGCAGATCGAAGACGCGCTCGGCGGCCTCCAGGTCCGTGAGACTGATCCGCCGCAGCGTGCGATGGCGCGGGTCCATGGTCGTCTCGGCCAACTGATCGGCGTCCATCTCGCCGAGACCCTTGTACCGCTGGATGGTGTCCTTGTAGCGCACGCCCTTGCTCTGGAACTCCATGAGCTTGTCGCGCAGCTCACGGTCCGAGTACGTGTACACGTACTTGTCCTGCCCCTTCTTGGGCTGGACGAGCTCGATCCGGTGCAGCGGCGGCACGGCCGCGAAGACCCGGCCCGCCTCGATCATCGGCCGCATGTAGCGCTGGAACAGCGTCAGCAGCAGCGTGCGGATGTGGGAGCCGTCGACGTCGGCGTCGGTCATCATGATGATCTTGCCGTAACGGGCGGCGTCGATGTCGAAGGTCCGGCCCGACCCCGCTCCTATGACCTGGATGATCGCGCCGCACTCGGCGTTCTTGAGCATGTCGGTCACGGACGACTTCTGGACGTTGAGGATCTTGCCGCGGATCGGCAGCAGCGCCTGGAACTCGGAGTTCCGGGCGAGCTTGGCGGTGCCGAGCGCGGAGTCTCCCTCGACGATGAACAGCTCGCTGCGGTCGACGTCGTCGCTGCGGCAGTCGGCGAGCTTGGCCGGCAGCGACGAGGACTCCAGGGCCGTCTTGCGGCGCTGCGCGTCCTTGTGCTGGCGGGCGGCGATGCGCGTACGGGCCGCCGCGACGGCCTTTTCGAGCACCACGCGCGCCTGTGCCGCCGCGTCACGCTTCGTGGACGTCAGGAACGCCTTGAGCTCCCTGGCGATCACCGTGTTCACGATGCGCCGGGCCGCCGAGGTGCCGAGGACCTCCTTGGTCTGGCCCTCGAACTGCGGCTCGGCGAGCCGGACGGTGACGACCGCGGTCAGCCCCTCCAGGGCGTCGTCCTTGACGATGTCGTCCTCGGCGACGCGCAGCATCTTCTTGGTGCGCAGCACCTCGTTCATGGTGCTGCTCACGGCCGTCTCGAAGCCCGCGACGTGGGTGCCGCCCTTGGGGGTGGCGATGATGTTCACGAACGACTTCAGGGTCGTGTCGTACCCGGTGCCCCATCGCATCGCGACGTCGACCTCGAGCTCGCGGGTGACCTGGGTCGGGGTCATCTGACCGTGCTCGTCCAGGACCGGGACGGTCTCCTTGAAGGTGCCCTGCCCGGCGAAGCGGAGGACGTCGCAGACCGGCTTGTCGGCGGCCAGGTACTCGCAGAACTCGCTGATGCCTCCGTCGAAGCGGAAGGACTCCTCGCCCTTGCTGCCGCCGTCGCCGAGGCCGAGCTCGTCACGGACGACGATGGTCAGGCCGGGCACCAGGAACGCGGTCTGGCGGGCGCGCTGGTGCAGGTTCTCCAGGGAGAGCTTGGCGTCCTTGAGGAAGATCTGGCGGTCGGCCCAGTAGCGCACGCGCGTGCCGTTGCGGGTCTTGGGGATCTTCTTCGTCTTGCGCAGGCCGCTCTTGGCCTCGAACTTGGCCGCCGGGCCGTCGGCGGCGAAGGCGCCGGGGACCCCGCGCCGGAAGCTGATGGCGTGGGTGTGGCCGCTGCGGTCCACCTCGACGTCCAGCCGCGCGGACAGGGCGTTCACCACGGAGGCACCCACGCCGTGCAGACCGCCCGAGGCGGCGTACGAGCCGCCGCCGAACTTGCCGCCGGCGTGCAGCTTGGTCATGACGACCTCGACGCCCGACATGCCGGTCTTGGGCTCGACGTCGACCGGGATGCCGCGGCCGTTGTCCCGGACCTCCACGGACCCGTCGTCGTGAAGGATCACCTCGATGTGGTCGCAGTAACCGCCGAGGGCCTCGTCGACGGAGTTGTCGATGATCTCCCACAGGCAGTGCATCAGACCGCGACTGTCGGTCGACCCGATGTACATACCCGGGCGCTTGCGCACGGCCTCGAGCCCCTCGAGGACGAGCAGGTGCCGCGCGGTGTAGTTGGAACCGTCCCGGTCTGCTCCTGCCAGCAGCGCTGTGGACGGCACGGACGTCTCGGCGGTCACGCGGTTCGCTCCTCGCTGAATTTCAGGTTGCGCCCTGGTGGGTAAGGGCGCGGCTTCGGTCGCCGTCAAGAGGGTACCGAGGCCTGGTAGAGCCGTTGTAACGCCACCCTCGTGCGAAACACAGAGTAGTCCAGGATCGCATACTTGTTCGATCCCTCGATGGGGTGAAGTACATATCACGTTCCCTTCCAGGCATGAACCATTTAGGCTCCGGGCACGTCCTCATGAACAAACCGGCAAGCCAGCCGGGAGGACCGACCTTGACCAACAGCGCGAAACCGTAAGCACGACATCGACGCAATACGGCACATTCGCCGCCAAGCCGGCAGCAGCCGGCCGCCCCCGAAAAATTTCTCTCTGGGAGAAGCCGCGAGCGGGAACGTTTTGGGGCTGGTTGGATGTTGACCCTGGTACGACAGCTCGTCGAGCTAGAGAAGAGGCGACGTGACTACTGTTCTGACCCCCGCGAGCCCGCTGACGGCCGCTGACCGCTGCGACCGTTGCGGCGCCCAGGCGTACGTGCGCGTCGTCCTGCTCAGCGGCGGAGAACTGCTCTTCTGCGCCCACCACGGCCGCAAGTTCGAGCCGGAACTCAAGAAGATCGCCGCTGAGATACAGGACGAGACGGAGCGGCTGACGACCGTTCCTGCATCGGCGTCCGAAGAAGAGCGCTGACACCTCGCATTAACGACGAGCCAGCCCCGGCATAGGCCGGTCGACGGGCGGCAGCCCCCGAAATCAGGGGCTGCCGCCCGCGCTCGTACCCTGACGGCCCTCAGCGGCCTGCCCGTGGGCCCTCGCGCCCTCGAAGTTCCTCAGCGGCCTGCCGCGCGCCATCGCGCCCCAAGGTCCTCAGCGACCCGCCGGGGACCCTCGAGTCCCGAAGGCCTCAGCGGCCTGCCGCGCGCCCTCGCGCACCGGCCCGTCGCCCCATGGCGCGCACGACCTCGGACACCCGCGTGTACACGCCGGGACTGCCGGCGCGACCGCACCCGTTCCCCCAGGACACGAGCCCGATGAGCTTGCCCCGAGCGACGAGCGGCCCTCCGCTGTCCCCCTGACAGGCGTCCCGGCCCCCTGTCCGCTCCCCCGCGCACAGCATGCTGCCGGCCAGATACCTGCCGTCACCCCCGCCCGGATACGCCTGCCTGCACAGCGCGTCGGGCAGTACGTGCACCCGCGCCGCCCGCAGACCCCGCGGATAGTCGCCGGCGCCCGTGACATCCCCCCACCCGTAGACCACGGCCTGGGTCCCCGGCAGATAGGCCGGGTCGCCGGCACCCGCCATCCCGATCACCGCACTGGCGGGAAGAGCCTGTGTGAGGGTCACCACGGCGAAGTCGCCGCTGTTGCTGTCCTCGTCGTAGTCCGGGTTCACCCAGGTGCCACGGACAGGGATCTCCTGCCCCCGGCCGGAGATCAGGTCCGAGCGGCCGGTGATGACCTTGAAGTCGGGCACCTGCTCCGGTGACGACCCCAGCACCTCCTCGCTCAGACAGTGGGCCGCGGTCAGCACCGCGGACCGGCCGATCGCCACGCCGACACAGAACTGACCGGCCCGCGTACCCCCGAACCGGTCACGGCTGGACAGCGCCACGGTCCAGGGACTGTCGGACACATCGACCGGGAACCCACCGACGACGACACTGTCGGCGGCCGCGGGGGCGGCTGACACCAGCGGCATGGCGGTCGCCACGGCGGCCATAACCAGCGGCCGGGCCAGCGCCCGGGCAAAGGGACGACGCATGGCGCTCCTCACTCTTGGGTGGTCGTGGGAAACCCAGAGTGAGTCAGCCCGCGGCACCCCGCACCCGCGCGCCGGTACGAAGGCCCGGTCCCCGCTCGGGGACCGGGCCTTCCGCGTCGCAGGAAGCGCGTCGTAGGAAGCACGTAGGGCGGGTGCGACGTGGTCGAGGTAGTCGCGCAGTATGGATGGGTGAGCGCTGTGCTTGGCTTGCGTGGATGCAGGTGGGTGGGGAGCGCAGTCCGCGAAATATCTTGGATTGAGATGACCCGCCATGACCCTCCGCACGATGGCCCACCACCTCGGTCTGCCGGTTCGGCGCGACCCGCAGGAGGTAGCAAAGATCATCGAGGGACTCCGCCCAACGCTGGACGAGATTCCTGACGACAAGCGGGACCAGCTCGCCGCCGAGTGGACCAAGGTCCTCAGTGAGCGGCACTGGCACCGCCCTTACCTCAGGGACTGAGGCCCGCCTCCGGGTGTCGCAGTACGACCGCCACTGATCAGGAAGTGCGCCTGGCCGGCCAGAATGCCGTCAGAGGGGCGCTCACCTGGTCGATGGTTCAGGTTGGCTGCGGTTACTTCTGATCCTTTCGCCATCTCTCGTGTCCTGGTCGCCACCGCCATCGCATCGATCTCGATGGCGGCGATGTCGTTGACGACGACGCCGATACGCGTCCTCCGCCGCTCCTGGAGGAGGTGGTTGAGCAGAGTCGTCTTGCCAGAGTCGTATTGCTGGAACCGGGGAATCCGGCGAGAAGGACGACCGGAGCCTGCTGCGGAACTCGGCCCACATACAAGGATTGAATGGCGGCCCAGGATACGAGCCAGAAGAATCACCGCGAAGTGAACGATTGTCAGCAGCACTTGCCGGGCAGATGTTGGCTCCGGAGCGTGCGCCCCTCGCTTCCCTCTGTGCGCCTCCTGTCCGCCTCCCCGCCGATCATGGCCGCCTCTCGGCACTCCTGGTCGCCGCCGCCGGCGCATGCAGTAAGAGCTGCTGGCCAGGACCATCGACGAACTTTCGCTCGCCTCCGTGATCGACACCTACGCTCCCGACAGAGAGGCGTAGTGAGCCGCCGCCTGTTCTCCCAAGCCAACGCCTGGTATGTCCACGCCTGTTCGATGCCGCCAATACAAAAGCGCCCCCAACCCGCAAAGCAGCAGGTCAGGGGCGCCTCGGTAGATCTGGCTCAGTCCAGGTAGTCGCGCAGCACCTGGGAGCGCGACGGGTGGCGCAGCTTCGACATCGTCTTCGACTCGATCTGGCGGATGCGCTCACGCGTCACGCCGTAGACCTTGCCGATCTCGTCGAGGGTCTTCGGCTGACCGTCGGTGAGACCGAAGCGCATGGAGACGACGCCCGCCTCGCGCTCGGACAGGGTGTCGAGAACCGAGTGCAACTGCTCCTGGAGGAGCGTGAAGCTGACCGCGTCGGCCGGGACGACGGCCTCGGAGTCCTCGATGAGGTCACCGAACTCGCTGTCGCCGTCCTCACCCAGAGGGGTGTGCAGCGAGATGGGCTCGCGGCCGTACTTCTGGACCTCGATGACCTTCTCGGGGGTCATGTCGAGTTCCTTGGCCAGCTCCTCCGGGGTGGGCTCGCGGCCCAGGTCCTGGAGCATCTGGCGCTGCACGCGCGCGAGCTTGTTGATGACCTCGACCATGTGCACCGGGATACGGATGGTGCGGGCCTGGTCGGCCATCGCGCGGGTGATCGCCTGACGGATCCACCAGGTGGCGTACGTGGAGAACTTGTAGCCCTTGGTGTAGTCGAACTTCTCGACCGCGCGGATCAGGCCGAGGTTACCCTCCTGGATGAGGTCCAGGAAGAGCATGCCGCGGCCGGTGTAGCGCTTGGCCAGCGAGACCACCAGACGGAGGTTGGCCTCCAGCAGGTGGTTCTTGGCGCGGCGGCCGTCCTCGGCGATGATCTCCAGCTCGCGCTTGAGCTTGGGGGCGAGCTTGTCGGCGTTGGACAGCTTGTCCTCGGCGAACAGACCGGCCTCGATGCGCTTGGCGAGCTCGACCTCCTGCTCGGCGTTGAGCAGCGGGACCTTACCGATCTGCTTGAGGTAGTCCTTGACCGGGTCGGCGGTGGCACCGGCGGCGGCGACCTGCTGCGCGGGCGCGTCGTCCTCGTCCTCGTCGGAGAGTACGAAGCCGGCGCTCTCGGCGCCCTCGGGCTCGTCGCCGGCCTTGCCGGGCGCCGCCTCCTCGAGAGCCTCGTCCTCGAGAATCTCGCCGTCGTCCTTCTTGGCGGTCGTCTTCTTGGCAGCCGTCTTCTTGGCAGCCGTCGTCTTCTTCGCCGCCGTCTTCTTGGCGGTCGTCTTCTTGGCAGCGGCCTTCTTGGCGGGTGCCTCGTCCTCGATGGCGGGGTCGGCGGTGGGCACCGCGGGCGTGGCGGTGGCGGTGGCCTTCTTGGCGGTCACCGTCTTCGCCGCGACCGTCTTGGTGGCGGTGCGCTTGGCCGGACTCTTCGCTGCGACGCTCTTTCGGGTGCGCTTGGGCTCCGCGGCACTGACCATCAGCGTCACACCCTCTTCCTCGAGGATCTGGTTGAGGCTGCGCAGTACGTTCTTCCACTGAGTGGCCGGAATCTGGTCGGCTTCGAAGGCCCGACGCACATCGTCGCCGGCGATCTGCCCCTCAGCCTTTCCCCGCTCGATAAGAGCCATGACAGAGACGGACTCGGCGATCTCCGGCGGGAGCGTACGGGATGTGCTGGCCGACACGAACAACCTCTCGGAACGTTGAAAAACGGCTTCCGGCCCCGTCCACGGCGGACAGGAGCCGACCACCGGCCTGGGGATTGGACCGACGGTGCGGGCGAGGGCCGGGAAGACTCACAGCGCCTTTAACGGCGTCCGTATTCCCTCCGCGGCTGTCACCTCTTAGGTCATCGCGCTGTTTCCCCGAGTGTTACGCCCAATCTGCGTGGTCCGAGTCACATCCCGTAACCGATCAAAAGCACGCAGATACGGACAGAACTGGTCGTCAGCCGCTCGGACCATGCACTGTACGGCGATTCGGCCGCCCCGTCGCACCGTCGGACCTGCAGGATCCGCGAGGGATCCTGCAGGTCCGACGGGAGGGGGTGTGCGCAGGCCGGGAGCGCCACAGGAGGGGGAGGTGCCCCTGGCCGCGCCACCCTGGTGCGCGTCAGTGCTCGCGGGGTGCGGGCACAACGCGCTCCACCTCGGGGTGGACCGTGAGCAACTGGCGCATGGCCGCTTCGGCGGCCGCACCATCGCCGGTGGCGAGGGCGTCGACGATCCTGCTGTGCTGGGCCAGCGAGGCCTCGTTCGGCCGGTCACAGCCGGTCACGGGACCGCCGGAGACCTGGAGGGCGGCCGAGACGATCCCGGAGAGGTGCTCCAGCATGCGGTTGCCGGCGACCTGGATGAGCAGCGAGTGGAACTCGGTGTCGGCGCGGGAGAAGGTGAGGACGTCACCCTGCCCCATCGCGTGGCTCATGATCTCGACCATGTCGCCGAGCCGCTGCTGGACGTCGTCGCGCCCGTGCCCGGCGGCGAGGCGGGCGGCGAGCGGCTCGATCGTCCAGCGCAGCTCGCTCAGCTCCCGGCGCTGGTCGTCGCGCTGCGGCCCGAAGGCTCGCCACTCGATGATGTCGGGGTCGAGGAGGTTCCAGTCACTGACGGGGCGCACGCGCGTGCCGACGTTCGGGCGGGCACTGACCAGGCCCTTGGCCTCCAGAACGCGGAGCGACTCGCGGACGACGGTGCGGGAGACCTCGAAACGCTGGCCGATCTCCTCCGGCACCAGCGGTCGGTCGGCGCCCAGGTCTCCGGAGACGATCATCTGGCCAAGCTGTTGGACGAGTTGGCCGTGCAGTCCGCGTCCGCGGCTGCCCGCGGCGCGCCGGCCGACACGGCCCAGTTCTGGCTCCGCGCTGTCCCAGGCGGGGGCTCCGACGCGGTCGGCGACGGAGGCCTCGGCGTAGGGGTAGCGGTCGAGATCGCCCGGGCCGGCGAGACCGGAGTCGGCGGCGCGGGCGGCGGTCATCATGGTGTGCGCAAGGGTACTCACGGATCCTTTGTCGGCGCCCTCCTCAACTCCCTTGAGGTCTTTGGTGAAAAGCACACGAAAGGGTGATCGCTCACCCCGTCGCAATTGACGCCTTATCGGAAAGAAATGGGCTTTCCCCGGGGAGTTGTGAGCACGACAGATCGGGGAACGGCACGGACGGTCGTCATCGGACCCGGCTCCTCAGGGTCGTGTACAGATAGGCGCAGAGCAGCGCGGCGAGCGACAACGTCATTGCGCCGCCCACAGGTTGACCGATGACCCGCGCGGCCGCCGCGACATACCGCTCTCCGCCGAACGGCCACTGCGACAGGAGCACCTCCCTCAGCCGCAGCGGAAATCCGGCCGCCGTTCGAACGGACGGTCCTTCCAGGACCTTCTGTACGAGGGGTACGACGACGATGGGCACGGTGACCACCGCGGCGAGCCCGGCCGTGGTGGAGCGGAAAAGACCGGCGGCGAGCACGCCGGCCCAGGCGCATCCGACGACCAGTCCGATCCAACTCGCGCTCAGTGAAAGCCAGTCGGCGGGAACTTCCGCGAGCTCCCGTCCGTAGACGAGATAGAGCACCTCGATGTCGCAGCCCACGGTGAGGACGGCCAGCGCCAGCGCGGTGGCGGAGGCGACGAGGAGTTTCGCGGCCAGCAGCCCCAGCCGGCGGGGGACGGTGCCGCGATCCGCTGCCAGGGCGGGGTGGCGGAACTCATCGCCGAACGCGATCGCCCCGAGCAGCCCGGCACCGAGCGCCGCGGGCGGCAGCGGCAGCTCCCTCGGCCATGCGACCAGCAGGCGCGCGTGCGGCGTGTGCCCGATGCGGGCGAGCACCACGGCGGTGAGGGCGGACACCACGAGCACGACACCCGTGGTGACGAATCCCGTGCCGACGCCGAGCGCGCGACGGAGTTCGTAGCGGAGGGGTCGCAGAGGGCTGGGGGCGGGACGGACGGAGATGGGGGGCGGGAGATCGGGCAGGTCGTCCGCGACGTCGTCGGAAGCACGGGAGCCGGCGGCCCGAGCCGAAAGCTCACCCTCGGCCGCCTGCGCGGCCTCGGCGAAGTCCTCGCGTCCTGTGACTCCATCCTGCCCTTCGTCGGACGTCTGCGCCGCCTCGGAGGCCGACGAGAGATCACCGGCCGCGGCCCGCCTCCCGCCCTGCCTCGTCGCTGCGGCCCTGCGCCGTCGGCCACCGGCTCCGGCACCGGATGTGGTTGCGGCAGCGACTGTGGCCTGCGCTGCGTCGCCGTACGCCGCCCGCTGCTCCTCGTCGGCTCGCGGCTCGATCGAGTCGGAGTCCGTCTCGGGGCCCGGGCCCATGTCCCCGATCTCGTCGGCGAGTTGGTGTACGAGGATGCCGTTGCGGAAGGCGATCTCGCCGACGTCGGCGCAGCTACTGCCGTACACCGAGAGACGGTTGCCGCTCTCGCGCACGACCTCGACGGAACGGTGGGCGGTGCGCGCCTGCTTGCCGAGCAGGGTGGCCAGTCGCGAGGCGTGCGGGGTACGCACGGCGACGCGAGGACGCAGCCGGGTGCGTGCGAACTCTGAGGCGTCCTGGTCGGCGACGAGCCTGCCCCGCTCCAGCGTGACGACCCGGTCGGCGGTGCGCGCGGCCTCCTTGGGGTCGGCCGTGGTCAGCAGGACCGTGCCGCCCTGGGCCGCGTGTGCGCGCAGCGCGCCGTGCAGCCAACGGCGCTCGCGGGTCGTGAGCCCGTCCGCGGGGTCGTCGAGCACGAGGGTGTGCGGGTCGGCGAGGAGCGTGCAGGCCAGGCCGAAGCGGCGATCCATGCCGCGCGAGAGGGTGCCGAGGCGTTCGTCGCGCAGGCTGACGAGGCCGACCACCTCCAGGACCTCGTCGGCGCGCCGGGCCGGCACGCCCGCCGCGGCGCACAGCATGCGCAGATGACCGCGCAGCGAACGCGCCGGATGCCCGGGAACGTCGCCCAGAAGCACACCGACCTCGCGCGACGGATGCGCCATGCGATGCAGGGGGCGGCCTCTGAAGAAGGTGATGCCACGGCCCTGTTGGAGTTCGAGCATGAGTCTGAGCGCCGTCGTCTTGCCCGCTCCCGCCCCTCCGAGCAGCGCGGTGACACAGCCCGCCCGAGCCTCGAAGGACACATCGTCGAGGGCGGGGGGAAACTCCTTGCGAGGATTGCTGGTCAGTCCGATCGCCTGGATCACCCGCAGCAAGATAGCGCGCTATGTCCGTTTTTTCCGGTAGGGCAAGGCCCGCTCGGCCGACGGTATTCCGCACGGTCAGCCATCTGTACGGCCACCTGTTCACTCTTCGGCTCCGGGCCGGGATACGTCGGACCGTCTCCGGACCGGCGTTTCACCTCCGCCTCGCGCGTCAGACCTCGGGGCGCAGCATCGGCGGATTGAGCAACGTCGCACCACCGGCTCGGAAGAGTTGGGCGGGGCGGCCGCCCTGACGGGTGGTGGTTCCGCCGGTGGGGACGAGGAAGCCGGGCGTGCCCGTCACCTTGCGGTGAAAGTTGCGCGGGTCGAGCGCCACACCCCACACCGCCTCGTAGACCCGACGCAGCTCCCCGACCGTGAACTCGGTCGGACAGAACGCCGTGGCCAGCGAGGAGTACTCGATCTTCGAACGGGCCCGCTCCACACCGTCGGCCAGGATCTGCGCATGGTCGAACGCGAGCGGCGCCACCGGTTCGCCATCGCGCCCGTATCCGCCCTGCTGCAACAGTTCGTCGACCGGAGCCCAGCGGGCGTTGCTGGCATCGCCGCCCGCGCGGGGCGCGGGCAGATCCGGGGCCAACGCCAGGTGGGCAACGCTCACCACCCGCATCCGCGGATCCCGCTTGGGGTCACCGTAGGTCGCGAGCTGCTCCAGGTGTGCACCGTTGTCCTGTGCGGGGACCGCGGGGTCGTGCGCCCGCAGCCCGGTCTCCTCGGCCAATTCACGCGCGGCGGCCTGCGCCAGGTCCTCGTCCGCTCGTACGAACCCACCTGGCAGTGCCCAGCGCCCCTGAAACGGCGGTTCGCCCCTGCGCACCGCCAGCGCGCACAGGGCATGGCGGCGCACGGTCAGCACGACCAGGTCCACGGTCACGGCAAAGGGCGGGAAGGCTGACGGGTCGTAGGGCATGCGGCGATCATAGTCGTCTGCCTGACGATAAACACTCCCTTCGTCGAGCCCATCGACGGTTGATCCAATCCGGCACGGCACGAGGTGCTCTGGCCTCTGACGTGGCTCGTCCTGTCGCACGTCGCCGTGCGTGGTCACGTCGTGCGGCGCGCGAGGTCAGGTCATGGCGCACGAGGGCACCTCGGGTCGGACGAGGTCATCTGAGGTGCGGTGCGTCATCTCAGGTGCGGTGCGAGGTCGTCTCGGGTGCCGCATCAGGTCGTCTCGGGGACCGTGCGACGTCACGCTCGCAGTTGCAACTGAGGTGCGGGCGTCATCTGAGCGGGTGCAAGGTCATCTCAGGTGCCGTGTCGGGTCGGGTCGGGTCGGGTCGGGTCGGGTCGGGTCGGGTCGGGGATCGTGCGAGGTCACGCTCGCAGTTGCAACCCGTCGGCCGCCTCCTCGACCATGGCGAGGCCCAGCCGGCTGACACGTACCGAGAAAGGGGCCCCGGCGACCCGAATGCCGGTCAGGACGATCTCGCCCAGCGGCGCACCGCGCATGGGCCGCAGCGTGACTGTCCCCGCCGGGGCGTCCGGGCGGATGCCTGCCAGGGTGGTGAGGAGAAGTACCCCGGCTGCCGCGGACGTGGCCGCTGGGCGGCAGGCCGCCGGATGCGGGAGGGGAGCGCTTCCTTCGGCGCGTGCCTCCCCGGCGTACATGTCCGGGAGGCGGTGGCCGAACGCCTCCGCGGCCGCCAAGACGCCCCGCATCAATGCGCTCGCCTCCTTCTCGTAGTCGGCCACGGCGAGGCCGGCCACGGCGACCGCTGTCTCATGGACCCGCACGGCACCGCTGCGGTGACCGAACGGGTTGTACCCCGCCTCCTTCGCGCTCAGCCCGCGCAGCCCCCAGCCCGAGTCCATGGTCGGGCCGCCCAGCAGCCGGGCGAGTTGTTCGGTCTGCACCTTGTCGAGCAGGCCGGGGGCCAGTTCTCCCCCACCCAGAAGGCCGGTGTCGAGAAGGTGGGCGGCAGCGGCTCCCAGATACGGCACCGGGCGTCCATCCGGGGTGCGGGCGGCAGCGGGCCTGCCACCGCCCAGGTCGTCGATCCAAAAGTCCGTCCGGAACGCGGCCTGTAATTCCCTCGCCCAGTGCCGCAGCTCGGCACCGCCCGAGCCGCCGCAGGCGTCCAGCAGATCTGCGCCGAGCAGTGCCGCACGGTGAGCATGAGCCTGGGTCTCGCATCGGACGGGGCCGCCTGGGTGCGGGTCCGGCAGGTACGTACCGCCGCCGACGGCGGTCCGCAGCCAGCTCAGGCACCGCTCGGCCGCCGGCAGGAGTTCCTCGATCTCTGGCTCGGGCAATCCCCAGCGTCGGGCCTCCGCAAGTAGCGCGGGAAAGAGCAGCGTGGCCTCCGTGCCTGTGCAACCCGGCGGCAGATGCGTGCCCGCGTCGCGCCTCGGTCCGGGGATCATGCCGGACTGTGGTCCCTTGTCCCGGAGTTGGGTGCGGGCGAGGGTGCGCAGTGTGCCCGCGGCGAGCCTGGTGCCCAGGGGCAAGGACATCCGGGCGGCGCTGAGGGCCTCGGCCGGCGCCAGACCGCAGCGCCAGGGTGCTCCGGCGGCCAGGTGAGTGTCGGAGGGGTGAGCGGGGTCGCGCAGGAGGAGCCCTTGGAGATCCTCGATGCTCGTTCGCAGCAGCGCCCCCACCCTGGGATCGTCACCGGCGGCCCGAGCGGTAGCCAACGGGCTGGTCGCCGCCCTGCCCGCCGAGCGCACCGGTCCGGCTCCGTCCGGCCGCACCCTCAGCTCGATGTTCGCCACGCCGCCTGGAGGCAGCTCGAACTCCCAGCGCAGCAGTCCTGCCGATGCGAGCGCGTCGGTGGGCGGCGGGTCGGCCGAGACCGTCGAGTTGCCTCTGGTGGACGACCAGCGCAGGCCGGAGTCGTGGACGCTGGCGAGGAGTTCGGGCCCAGCGTTGCCACAGGCGATGGCTCCGAGGTCGGCCAGGTCCGTGGCCAGCGCGACCTCGACCGGCAGCCTTAGCGGGCGAACTGCCGCACTGCGCAGAGTGATCCGCTCGGTGCCGTCCGCGTGACGGGTCCTCTCGACGACGACGTCCGGGTCGGGGCCGGCCTGCGGGGAGGAACGCACCGTGCCCACGAAGCGAACGCAGTCAGCCGCGGTCATCCGGGCCTGCACGGCGAGTGGTTCACGTCCGGCCACGCGAATCTGGCAGCGCGAGAGCACACGCCGACCCGCGCGGTAGAACCCGTCGAGGCCTCGGCCGGTCAACTGGCCCTGATCCGTGGAGATCGCCAGGCCTGGCAGAGCCACGCAGATCAAGGCGTTGTGGGTGGGGGGCAGGGCGGCGGAGGTGCGTGCGGGGCCGGTGTGTCGCGAGGGAGGGGGGACCGGACTCGTCGGGCCTGTAGGCCTTATCGGGTCTGTCGGCCTTGTTGGCCGTGTCGGCTGCTGAGGAAGCTTGGTGTGCTGCTGCTGATCTGCCGGTGGTGGTGACCAGCCCGTGTCGATCGGTGACGGCCAGTCGTTGAGGGTCTGCCATGACGAGCCGTGGCTGGTCGGCTGGATGTTCCGAGGAGTACCGCTGGGAACCCTGGGCGAGTGCTGCACCTCACCGCTCCCGCAGCGAGGGGGACCCGTGTCCTGCCGTTGGGACGGCACCGGACCGCCGGCGGTGGAGCGGTCGTCGGCGGCCGGCGAGGCCGGAATCGGCTGTGGCATGGTGCGGCTTCCTCTGCGCTCATCGCGCCGCGGGCGAGTGCGGCGCCGGCTGGGGGATCCGGAGTGACAGGGGCGGTTCGGCGACACGGCCGGTCCAGGCGTTCCGCCACTCAGGTGAACGGGGAGGGATCCCTCCAGGTCACGCCCGGCATGGTGCAACCCCGGCGCGTCGGAATCTCGTTCAGCTCGACGATGCTCCTCAGTGCTCGGTCCGCGCCGGTTCACGCCTCCCCCTCCACGCCGGTGCTCCTCAGTGCTCGTACCGCGCCGGTTCACGCCTCCCCCTCCACGCCGGTGCTCCTAAAGGCTCGTACCGCGCCGGTTCACGGCGCCACCTACACGCCGGTGCTCCCGGGACGCACGCCGTCGGGACCGGCCCCGCCCCGAGGCGCGGCTCCCTTCTTCGGGGTGCGTGGAGCTGTGTTCTTCGCCTCGCGCGGAGCGGTGCCCTTCGCCGTCCTCGGAGCGGTGCCCTTCGAAGCTCCCGACGCGTTGCCGCCAGGGCGCACGGCTCCCGGATGCGACCCGGCCGCCGTACGCGCACGCGAAACGCTCGACGCCCGCTTTCGCACGACGGCCCTGGCGACACGGGAGAGCCCGCCGACCGAACCCGCGGAGTGCCGGGAGCGGCGGATACCCCCCGCATCGGACGTCGACACGTGCTTCACCACCTCACCCCGCGCCGACCCACCCGCCGGTTCCTCGACACCCCCGAGCATGTCCTGCCGGCCGTCATCCGCCACCCCCTCGCGCCCCGCGCGTTCAGTTCGCAGGCAACGACGAATCGACTCGGGGTCCAGCCCCTCGTTGCAGGCCTGGTGCAGCAGACGGGCGAAGAGATAGTCGGGGTCGGCCCCCAGCGCCAGGGCAAAGGCCTCGCGAGACTCGATCTCATCGCCGATGGACCAGGCGACCCAACCGGCCAGGGTGAGGGGCGCCGCACCATGCTCCCGGTACGACCCGACACAGCGGCGGGCCAATGCGCGCCAGAGCCGCAGGGCGGGCGCGGCCTCGTCGCCCTCCATCCACTCGGCCACGCGGTCGCGCGTCACACGGTCCTGCAAGCCCAGAATGAGCCTCGCGGCTTCGTCATGATCGAGCAGTTCGTCGTCACGGAGATCCGAGGTGAGCGTTCCGGACGCGGTCGGGGCCGCCGCGAACCGGTTCCGGAGCCGCTCGGCCAGTTCCAGCGTCTCCTCCGCCACGCCTGCGCGTTGCTCGTCGTCGAGGATCCTGGGAACCAGCGCCATCCCGCCCCTGTCCAGAGCGCTCTCCTGCTCGAGAGCGGCGGCGGTCTCCCAGGGCAGCAGCCTGGCCCGCAGGTCACTCAGCGTGCCGCGCACCTGCACTCCGGCGTAGGCGGCCGCGGCAGCCAGCACCGACGTACCGGGCAGGCCCATCGGTCGGCCCTCGGCCGGACAGCACTCCGTCCTGTCGCAGCAGTACGACCAGAAGCGCCCGCCCGAGATGCACAGGGCCTCGACCACCGGCACATCGAGGCTGCCGCAGGCGAGGCGCATCTTCTGGGCCAGCGGCCGCAGCCGTTCCATCACCTGCCGGCCCGTCTCGCCCCGGCCAGGTTCCTGGCAGAGGAAGGCGACGATCTGTCCCGGGCGGGCTCCCCTGCGCTCGCTGCCCGTCACCAGGCCGTGGGCTAGCTGTGCGGCGGCGGAGTCCCAGTCGTCCGCGTTCGCGGGGATACCGAGCCGTGCCCGGCCGCCGAACCGGCCCCGGCCGTCCCTGTCGTGCAATGCTGCGAGCACCATGCTGTCCTCGGGGCGGTAACCGAGGAGGTATGGCAGGGCGTCGGCCAGTTCGGCCGGGGTACGCAATGTGACCTGGTGCTCGGGCAACTGCCCTGCGTACGCCGGGCAGTCGAGTGGGTTCTTGTGCCCCGCGCTTCCTGGACTCTCGTCGTGCCTGCCGCGGACGACCCGCATGTCATGCGCGTCGTTCGGGTCCGTGGCCCGAGGGGCCAAAGGCTGCTCCTGGCCCGAGGAGCCGTCGTTCTCGGGGGATCCGGTGGCTTCGCTGTGGTTCGTCATGCGGAGACGATCTCGCGGATCTTGAGACTCCGCTTTGCCCTGTGGATAACTCCGACCAGGGACACGACAACCCCGGAACGATCGAGGCGTACGGTGCCTGGGCCCTGGCCCGCCCAGCGGTACGGTGCCTCCGCCCCGGCCCCCCGGCCCCCTTTACCCAACCGTCCGACCCCAATGCCCGACCCGTCCGACCCCAGATGTCAGTGCCGTCCGACCCCAGATGTCAGTGCCGTCCTGTTGTATGGAACCCATGGAACACACGAGCAACGCGGACCTGCGGACGGCCGCCGACGCGGTCCTCGCCCGTCTCGTCGGGGACGACACCGGCACGGCCCGGCTGCGTGAGGACCAGTGGCGGGCGATCGAGGCACTGGTCGCCGACAGACGCCGCGCGCTCGTGGTCCAGCGGACGGGCTGGGGCAAGTCCGCGGTCTACTTCGTGGCCACGTCCCTGCTGCGGTCTCAGGGCAGCGGCCCCACCGTGATCGTCTCCCCGCTCCTCGCGCTCATGCGCAACCAGGTCGAGGCCGCCGCACGAGCCGGCATCCACGCACGCACCATCAACTCCTCCAACACGGAGGAGTGGGACACGATCCAGAGCGAGATCGCCGCAGGCGAAGTCGACGTGCTGCTCGTCTCACCGGAACGCCTCAACAACCCCGACTTCCGGGACCAGGTACTGCCCAAGCTCGCCGCGGCGACCGGCCTGCTCGTGGTGGACGAGGCACACTGCATCTCGGACTGGGGCCATGACTTCCGGCCGGACTACCGGCGGCTGCGCACCATGCTCTCCGACCTCCCGCCGGGAGTGCCCGTGCTGGCGACCACCGCCACAGCCAACGCTCGCGTGACCGCCGATGTCGCCGAGCAGCTCGGCACCGGGGGCACCTCGGACGCCCTGGTGCTGCGCGGTCCGCTGGACCGGGACAGCCTGAGCCTGAGCGTCCTGCGCCTGCCGGACGCCGCCCACCGGATGGCCTGGCTCGCCGACCACCTCGACGAGCTGCCGGGCTCGGGCATCATCTACACGCTCACGGTGGCCGCAGCCGAGGAGGTCACGGCCTTCCTTCGGCAACGCGGACACACGGTCGCCTCCTACACCGGCAAGACGGAGAACGCCGACCGTCAGCAGGCCGAGGACGACCTGCTCGCCAACAGGGTCAAGGCCCTGGTCGCCACCTCCGCGCTCGGCATGGGCTTCGACAAGCCGGACCTCGGATTCGTGGTGCACCTCGGCTCGCCCTCCTCCCCCATCGCCTACTACCAGCAGGTCGGCCGCGCCGGCCGCGGCGTCAAGCACGCCGAGGTGCTCCTCCTTCCCGGGCAGGAGGACGAGGCGATCTGGCAGTACTTCGCCTCTCTCGCCTTCCCCTCCGAGGACCTGGTCCATCGCACGCTCGATGTCCTCGCGCGGTCGGACAGGCCTCTGTCGCTGCCCGCTCTGGAACCCCTGGTCGAGCTGCGCCGCTCCCGCCTGGAGACCATGCTCAAGGTCTTGGACGTGGACGGCGCGGTCCACCGGGTCAAGGGCGGCTGGATCGCCACCGGGCAGCCCTGGGTGTACGAGGCCGAGCGGTACGACTGGGTCGCCCGGCAGCGCAAGGCCGAGCAGCAGGCGATGCGCGAATACGCCTCCACTACGGGCTGCCGTATGGAATTCCTCCAGCGCCAGCTCGACGACGAGGGAGCCAAGCCCTGCGGGCGCTGCGACAACTGCGCCGGCGCACGCTTCACCGCCGATACGTCCGAGGTCGCACTGGACGCCGCGCGTGTCGACCTCGGCCGGGCGGGTGCCGAGGTCGAGCCACGCCGCATGTGGCCGACCGGTCTCCCTGCGATCGGCGTCGACCTCAAGGGACGTATCCCGGCCGGCGAACAGGCTGCTCCCGGGAGGGCCTTGGGGCGACTGTCGGACATCGGTTGGGGCAACCGTCTGCGACCGATGCTCGCGCCCCATGCCCCGGACGGACCCGTGCCCGACGATGTGGCGAAGGCGGTCGTGGGAGTCCTCGTCGACTGGGCCAAGGGACCGGGCGGCTGGGCTTCCGGCTCTCAGGACGCCGCACCGCGCCCGGTCGGCGTGGTCACGGTCGCCTCACGCACCCGGCCCCGGCTGGTCAACTCACTGGGCGCGCGCATCGCGGAGATCGGCAGACTCCCACTGCTGGGTTCGTTGGAGTACACCGGTGAGGGGTCTCCGGTCTCCCGGAGCAACAGCGCGCAGCGGCTAAAGGCGCTCGACGGCGCGCTGACCGTGCCGGCCGCCCTGGCCTCGGCACTCTCCGAGACCCCGGGGCCCGTGCTACTGGTGGACGACTTCACGGAGACGGGGTGGACCCTCGCCGTCGCCGCCCGCATGCTCCGCCGCGCAGGGGCACAGGGCGTCATGCCACTGGTTCTGGCCGTCCAGGGGTGATCGCGGCCGATACGAACCACGGCCGCCAAGTCCGCGGCACCCAGGGCGTACACCTTCATCCCGGGGGTATGAGCTGGTTGCGCACTGTCGCACCATGCGTCTCGCAGTCATGCATTGGGTAGGGATATAACCCTCGCACCGTCAGATATCGGTCGGTGGCCCCAATTGCTCGTTGCCGCATTCCGGTTCGACAGGAAGAATTGGAGTCCGCTCCCCGTGCGGCTCGTCCGTGATTCGGATGGGCTCTGCTGCGGTGTGCGCTCCCCCAATCCGATCCCGCCCCGCAGTGTGGGCGCGTAGCCGAAGGGAGGACCGTGACCTTCGGATTCGCTCCGTCCTCCGCAGCATCCGTGTCGACGTCAGCCGGCCTGTCCGCCGCATCCGCCAACTCCCTGGCCCGCATGCTCGAACCCGCGGAGTGGGCCGCTGCGGGCATTCCACTGCTCCGCAACCCCCGCGAGATCGTCAGCGGTCTGCACTCGCGGCACCGCCCCAGGCCGGCGACCGCGATCGTCGCCGTGCTCGACGCAGAGGAGCGGTTGCGGGCGAGTGCTTCGTTCACCCGCCGAGCGGCCCCGGCAGACGGCTGGATGTTCCGTAACGCGCTGCTCGCCCAGTTGCGCCGGGTCATCCCGCACGACCTTCGACGACGCACCCCGGTGCGCACCGCCGTGCTGCTCTACTGCCGCGAGGGCGACGCCCGTTGGACGGAGGAGGACGGCGCCTGGATGTGGGGCCTGCGGGACGCCTGCACCCTGCACGGCCTGCGCTGCGGGGCGTACATCACGCTGACCAGCGACGGCTGGCAGGTCCTGGGTGAGGGGCGCGGCGGCCGCCGTCCCAACGCCGACTCGTCGCCCGAGCCCTTCGCGACGTCCGAGTCACCGATCCCCCTTCCCCGCACCGGCGGCGCGGCGTCGGAGGTCCTCCGGCGCGCGGCAGCCCGCTGAAATCACAGGGCACGGGACACACGCCCGCCAAGGACTCCGGCCTCTCTGAGGACACGAACGGAAGATCCCGGCCGACAGAGCGGCACGGACGTACACCGTCCCGACTTACGACGCACTCGGAAACCGGTCCATGACGACTCGGCCGTACATGGACCCGCCCCCCGAGCCTTCGGGCTTGAGCACGGCGAGTTCTCCACTCGTGCGCGCACTCCAAAGGCCCCACCGTGCGGAGACGCCGCCACAAGCGGCGTCCCATCCCCGGCGTCCCATCCCCGGCGTCCTGCGGAATGTCCCCCCGGACGAACCGGAACCGGATCAGACGCCCGCGCCCAGCACCGAGTTGATCCGCTGCGGGTCACCGCAGACGATCAGCAGGGCACCAGCCTTGCCGAGAGCCAGAGGCAGGGCGCTGGCGGCAGCGGTGTCGTCACCGCCGTTGACGGCCACGACGACCACGGGGCGCGCCGTGGCGCGGCTCGCGACGGAGGCGTCGGCGTAGAACACGTCGTCGCCGGCGTCATGCTGCGCCCAGTAGGAGGTGTCACCGAAGGACAGCTCGTGGGTGGCCCACGGGTGCTGTTCGCCGGTGGTGATCACCAGCACCTCGCCGGGAGCGCGACCCGAGTCCAGCAGCAGGTCGACGGCTTCCTCGGCAGCGTCGAGCGCTCCCTCGGGTGAGGCCGGGATCAATTGGATCTGCGGGGTCGCCGGAGCCGGAGCGGTGGCGACGGAAGCAGCGGGGCCCGACGGTCCGGGCTTGGCACCGGCCACGTCACGCGGCGCACGTTGCACCGGCGGCGCGGGCCGCACGGGCCCGGGTCGGCCGGGACGCGACGGAGCCGCGGGACGCGGGCCGGGTACGGGGCGAGGGGTCGGCGCGGTACGGCCACTGGCCGGCGTGGCGCGGGGACCCTGGGCACTCTCGTGAATCTGAGGCTCCTCGGGAATGAGAGGCATGAGTTGATGTCTATCAAACGCTGGTACGGCTCGCGTCGGCGGGTGGCACATGAGTGCGAGCGGAATCGTCAGAAATCGAAGCCGAGCTGACCCTCGATCTCCGGAACGCTTCCGTCCACCCAGGTGCGCGCCTTCTTGAGGTGCTGCCACTGGGGCAGCGCATCAAGATACGCCCACGACAACCGGTGGTACGGGGTGGGTCCCCGCTCCGCCAGTGCGGCCTTGTGCACGGGCGACGGATACCCGGCGTTGTCCGCAAAACCGAAGTCTGCATGGTCGATACCCAGTTCGGCCATCATTTTGTCGCGCTGAACCTTGGCAATCACCGAGGCCGCCGCGACGGCCACGCAGGACCGGTCGCCCTTGATCACCGTACGGACCTTCCAGGGAGACCCGAGATAGTCGTGCTTCCCGTCGAGGATCACGGCGTCGGGGCGGACCGGCAGGGCTTCCAGTGCGCGCCCCGCTGCGAGTCGCAGCGAGGCCGTCATCCCGAACTCGTCGATCTCCTCCGGAGAGGCATGCCCGAGGGCGTACGACGTCACCCACTTCCGCAGCTCCGTAGCGAGCGCGGTGCGGCGCTTGACGGTGAGCAGCTTGGAGTCCGTGAGTCCTTCGGGTGGCCGGCGCAGTCCGGTGACCGCCGCGCAGACGGTGACAGGCCCGGCCCACGCACCTCGCCCCACCTCGTCGACACCGGCAATGATCTTCGCTCCGGTCGTGGCTCGAAGGGAGCGCTCGACGGTGTGAGTAGGCGGTTCGTACGGCATGGCGCCCTTAGCCTACGCCGCCTGGAACCCGCTTCGACACCCTGGTTCCATGAAGTGATCTCCGGGCCGGCACAGCGATGCGTCAGACGCCTCTCGGGCGGAGCAGGGGAACCATGAACTGGTCGATCATCTCCTCGAGATCCCGCTCCCCCCATTCGCTCCCGCACATCTTCGAGCGGTACATCATCATCGCTGGGATGGCGTCGAAGACGTAGCCGTTGGCCGCGTCCTCCCGCACCTCACCCCGCTCAATTCCACGGGTGATGACCTCGCGCAGCAACGCGATCGTCGGCTCCACGACTCCCTCGAAGATCACGCCGTGAAAGCGCTCGGCCTGGAGGGTGTCGCATTCGTGAATCACTGACCGCAGGGCGAATCCGGGGCGCGAGTACATCGCCTCACGCGCTTGCCGACAGAGCGCCAGGAGGTCCTCGCGCACACTTCCGAGGTCGGGGGCCGACTCGAATCTCGGCAGTCCGGCCCGCAGCGCGTCCGCGACGAGGTCCTCCTTGGAGGGCCAGCGACGGTAGACGGCGGCCTTGCCGGTCTGCGCACCGGCGGCGACGCCCTCCATGGTGAGGCCGTTCCAGCCGACGGTACCGAGTTGGTCCAGTGCGGCTTCAAGGATCGCGCGTTCGAGCACGGCGCCGCGCCGACGAGGGGAGGCCGCCTGAGCGGGGGCGGCCGTCCAGCGCGAAGTAACCATCTGAGCGTCTCCAACGAACAAGGGAAGCGGGGATTCCGGGGACATGGAACTCACCACACGGCAACTACGGGGGACATGCCGCGCGACGACGATACGAGTGAACGCTTGCGTTCACTACCGGGGACTCACTACGGTTGACGCGACAGTGAACGCGAGCGTTCACTAAGGCACTTGTGGGGGACCCATAGTGACAACCTCTCAGTTGATCAAAGATCAGAAACCAGGTGCGGCCCGCCAGCAGGGACATCCCGGTATCGCGCTCACCGTCATCGCCGCCTGCCAACTCATGGTGGTACTCGACGCGACGATTGTGAACATCGCGCTCCCGCACATTCAAGAAGCGCTCAAGTTCAGCACGACCGACCTCACCTGGGTCGTCAGCTCCTACACGCTCACCTTCGGTGGTCTGCTGCTTCTGGGTGGCCGCGCCGGTGACATCTTGGGCCGCCGCCGGGTCTTCATGACCGGCATCCTGCTGTTCACGCTCGCCTCGCTGCTCGGCGGACTGGCCCAGGAGCCCTGGCAGTTGCTGGCCGCGCGCGTACTCCAAGGCATGGGCGGCGCGATCGCGTCGCCCACCTCGTTGGCGCTCATCACCACCACGTTCCCCGAAGGCCCGGAGCGCAACCGGGCCTTCGGCGTCTTCGCCGCCGTCTCCGCGGGCGGCGGCGCCATCGGTCTGCTCGCGGGCGGCATGCTCACCGAGTGGCTCGACTGGCGATGGGTGCTCTTCGTCAACGTGCCCATAGGCATCGTGATAGCCGTGCTCGCACCGCTCTACATCAACGAGTCCGAACGGCACAGCGGCCGTTTCGACATAGCGGGCGCGGTGACCTCGACGGCGGGCATGGCGTCCCTGGTCTACGGCTTCATCCGCGCGGCGGACGAAGGCTGGCGGGACAGCCTGACCATAGGGTCCTTCGGCGCCGCTGTGGTCCTGCTGCTGGCCTTCGCGTTCATCGAATCGCGGGCCAAGGAGCCCATCACCCCGCTGAAGATGTTCGCGGACCGCAACCGCTCGGGCACGTATGTGATCATGCTCAGCCTCGCCGCGGCGATGTTCGGCATGTTCTTCTACATTGTCCTGTTCGTGCAGAACGTGCTCCTGTACAGCCCGATCGAGGCCGGCCTCGCCTTCCTGCCCGTGACGGTCGTGATCGCGCTCGGAGCGGGCCTCTCGCAGCGCTTCCTGCCGGTACTCGGCCCCAAGCCGTTCATGCTCGCCGGTTCGGCACTCGCGGCGATCGGGCTGGCCTGGCAGACCCTTATCACCGCGGACAGCTCGTATGTCGGCGGAGTGCTCGGACCGATGCTGGTGTTCGGCTTCGGCATGGGTCTGAACTTCGTGACGCTGACGATCACCGCGGTGTCCGGTGTCGCCCAGCACGAGGCCGGTGCCGCGTCCGGGCTTCTCAACGCCACGCAGCAGGTGGGTGGTTCGCTCGGCCTGTCCATCCTGACGACGGTGTTCGGCACGGCCAGCAAGGACGAGGCGGAGAAACAACTGCCGAAGTTCTTGGCGGACGGATCGGCCGAGCAGAAGGCTGAGTTCGCCAAGACGAACCAACTGCCCGGCACGTGGGGCCACGAAGTGCTCTCCCAAGGCATTTCGACGGGCTTCGTGGCGGCCGCCGCGATGGCCGTCATCGCCCTGGCCACCGCGTGGCTGGTGATCCGGGTCCGCAAGAGCGATCTGGACGCCCTCGCCGGGACGGCGGGCCCGATGGCCGGCTGAGCCTGCCGAGTCCGCGAAAAGCCGCGGATGGCCGGATCGGGTCCGGGGGACCCAAGGCGAGGACGCCGATCCGGCCATTCGCACCTCTCTCACGGCAACCGCCGTGGGGCGAGTCGCGACGAGGCGGGCGAGCCACAGCCGGCCCAACACGGCAGCCGCCGCGACAAACAGCGCGTCCATGACCGACACCAACCTCACGACTCCACCCCCTGGACCCTTCGCGTGTCCCCTGTGCGCGCGACCCCACCGGTCGCACACCAGCTACCACGACAACGGACCGACGGTCACGCAGAGTTCCCGGGATGCACGGAAAGTTATCGATGACTCCGGCAGGGCACCGAACCGCCCTGGGCAGTTATCGGCGTAGGCACCCCCTCGGGGCGCATCAGCCCGTCATTGACGCCAGAGCCCACTCGGGCAGTGCCTCGGTCCGCTCGGCCCACTCGGCCGGCACCGACCCTGCCTTCCCGGATCCGATCACGCCGCCCACGATGGCGCACGTCGTGTCGACGTCACCGCCGACCTGCGCGGTCGTCCAGAAGGCCCGCTCGTAGTCGCCCAGCGCCCGTGCGGCGGACCAGAGGGCGAAGGGCACGGTGTCATGGGCCGTCGTACGCCGTCCGCAGCCCAGGACGGCAGCGACGGTGCCCGCATCGCCGTAGTCGAGCATGTCCCGGGCGCGCCGCAGGCCCGCCCCGACCGCGCTCTTCGGAACCAGAGCGATGACGTCGTCCAGCAGCGATTCCGGGCTGGGCGGACCGCCGGGTGCGGCAGCAAGTGCCGCAGCCGCAGCGACGGCCATGGCGCCGACCACGGCCTCGCGGTGCTGATGCGTGGGGTAGGCGGAGATCTCGGCCTGGTGGGTCGCCTGCTCCGGGTCGTCCGCGTACCAGGCCCCGAGGGGTGCGATCCGCATCGCGGCGCCGTTGCCCCAGGAGCCCTGACCGTTGAAGAGCGCGGCCGACAGCTCGCGCCAGTCCCCGCCCTCCCTGACCAGGCGCAGCAGCCGGTTGACCGCGGGGCCGTAGCCCCGGTCGAAGTCGTGGTGCTCGGCGAAGGAGCGGGCCAGGGCGTCCTGGTCGATGCGGTGGTGGGCAGCCAGGACGGCGACCACGGAGCAGGCCATCTCCGTGTCGTCGGTCCACTGCCAGGGGCCGGACGGAAGCTCGCGGCGCTTCAGCAGCGGATAGTTCACCGGCACGAAGAACTGCGAGCCGAGGGCGTCCCCCACCGCGAGTCCGCGCAGGCTGGCGAGGGCGCGGTCCAGGCGCCCTTCGGGAGAGAAGTCAGCGGTCATCGCCCTGCCACTCTATCCGGTGATCCCGTACGGTTCCGGATCACGCCAGCGTTCGAACGGCTGGTCAAGCGTGTACTTGCCGTCGTCCCCGAGAACGAGCATCCGCATCTCCGCGTTCCCCGGGTTCGACAGTGACTCGAATTCCGCGACCGTCCAGTGGAACCAGCGCATGCAGAACAGCCGCATGGCCAGTCCATGGGTCACGAGCAGCACGTTCGATGGATGGTCGGGCGCCTCGAAGCTGCGGTAAAGGCTCTCCAGGAAGTTGCCGACCCGGTCGTAGACGTCGGCACCGGACTCGCCCTGGGCGAAGCGGTAGAAGAAGTGGCCGTAGGCATCCCGGTAGGACTTCTGGAGGCGTACGTCGTCGCAGTCCTGCCAGTTCCCCCAGTCCTGCTCGCGCAGGCGGGGCTCCTCGCGCACGCGTATGAGCTCGGGGTCCAGGTGGAACGCGCGCAGGGTCTCGTGGGTACGGCGGTAGGGCGAGACGTACACACTGACGCGCTCGCGGCCGAACACCTCCCGCAGGCGTTTGCCCGTCTCCTCCGCCTGCCGCCAGCCGCGCTCGGTCAGCGCCAGGGCATGGTCGGGCTCACGCTCGTAAACGGTGTCATCAACATTGCCCGTTGACTCCCCGTGCCGGACAAGGACGATGCGCCGTGGTCGTGCCATGCCAAAACCCTAGATCGGCTGACGGCTGATCGAGCACTCGTACGGGCTCCATACGGCGTAGGTCACACATTTCCTGTATCACCGGCCACATTGAGACCCTCTCGTAGCGGGTCTGGATTTCAAACTCTCTCAGACCGTCCAGGTCGCTTCGAGCTCCACGATGTCACCCGTAAGGGCCGCGACATCCGCCTCCGTCTGGGCGCGCAGCGCCAGTCGCTCCACGCGTTCGGTCCGGTACTTGCCGTGTTCGGCAGGCGAGTGCCACATCGACAACACCAGGAACTCATGGCCCGGCGCCTCTCCGAACAGTCCGCGGACCATGCCCGGGGAGCCGGCCATGGCGGGGTTCCAGACCTTCTCCTGCATCAGCGTGAAGTGCTCGGCGCGCTCCTCGTGGACACGGCAGTGGGCCACCCGGACAAGGTCCGCGTCGGTGAAGCGCGGCTCGAAGCCGGTCTTCACGTCGAAGCGGTAGTCGAAGAGTTTGACCTGCATGTCCTTGAAGGTGCCGGACTGGGCCGCGGCCAGCCGGTCATGGGAGCGGGCCATGAAGGAGTCGTAGAAGGAACGGCTCTCCCAGAACGAGAAGATGTGCGCCACCCCTTGCCGCCCCCGACTCCAGCCACCACCCTGCCCCCGAAATCCCGGCTCCCCCAGAAGCCCCGCCCATTTTCGCTGCCCCCGCTCGAAGCCGCGGCGGTCCACCACGGTGCAGCGAATCCACTTGACCAGCACCGCGCCATGGTACGGCCCTTGAGCGTGGCGTCGGTCACTGTCGGCCCCCAGAGGTCCCCCGCGCGCGATCCCGCGAGCGTGGCAGGATGGACAACCGGCCTGGCCCACAGGGCAGTTCGGGCTGGGACCATTCGCGTTACGGGGAAGGGGAAGCCTGGTGAACGCCATCAACAAGGGAAACCGGAAAGTCGAGATCTCCCTCAAGTGGGATCCGAGTCCGGCCGGGCAGCCGCCCACCGATCTGGACATAGTGGCCGCGACCTATCTGACGAGCGATCCTTACGGCGATCCCGCCTACGTGGTGCACTTCGACAGCCGCTCACCCGACGGCACCATCTATCTCAACCGGGACAGCAAGGACGGCAAGGGCTTCGGCTGGGACGAGGTGCTGACCGTGGAGCTCGACCGGCTCGACAGCCGGTACGCGCGCGTGCTGGTCGGCGTCGTGATCCAGCAGCGCCCGGCGGAGCGCACCTTCGTCAGTGTCATCAAACCGGCCCTGCGCATCCGCGAGGGCTACACCGTCATGGCCGAGGACGACTTCGGTGGCGTGCTCGGCTCGACGGCTGCCACGATCGCGGAGTTCGTACGCGAAGGATCCAACACGTGGGAGTTCCACCCGGGCGTCCACGGCTTCGCGGATGACCCTGCGACCTTCACGGCGGTCATGGGCCGGGCTCGCCAGCCCTGACAGTCGCTCGCACGTGCACGGGGACCGTAACCGCCCACGCGTGGGACGTACGACGAAGAGGGGCGCCGACATGTCGTCGGCGCCCCTCTTTTGCGCTACCTGCCGTCAGAGCCCTTCAGGGCTGATCCGACGGTCGGGGCCGAGCCCCGCGCGGTGTCAGCTACAACCGCTGGTCGAGCCGCAGCCCTCGCAGATGTAGCAGGAGCCGGCCCGCTGCATCTTCGTGCCGCAGGAGAAGCAGAGCGGGGCGTCGGCCTGGATGCCCAACTGCATCTCCACCAGCTCGGCGCTGGTGTGAGCCTGCTGCGGAGCGGGCTTGGCCGCCTCGACCTCGGCCTTCGGCGTGGCGACGGCCTTCAGCTCCTGTGCGCGCGGCGCCGACTGGGCCAGGCCCTCGACGTCGACCTCGTCATCGCCGGCCTCGTACGAACCGGTCTCCAGGTGACGCTGACGCTCCTCGGCGGAGTGGATGCCGAGCGCGGAGCGCGTCTCGAAGGGCAGGAAGTCCAGCGCCAGGCGACGGAAGATGTAGTCGACGATCGACTGCGCCATCCGCACGTCCGGGTCGTCCGTCATGCCGGCCGGCTCGAAGCGCATGTTCGTGAACTTCGAGACGTACGTCTCCAGCGGCACGCCGTACTGGAGGCCGACGGAGACGGCGATCGAGAAGGCGTCCATCATGCCCGCGAGAGTCGAACCCTGCTTGGACATCTTCAGGAAGACCTCACCGAGACCGTCGTCCGGGTAGGAGTTGGCGGTCATGTAGCCCTCGGCGCCGCCGACGGTGAAGGACGTCGTGATGCCGGGACGGCCCTTCGGGAGGCGCTTGCGGACCGGGCGGTACTCGACGACCTTCTCGACCGTCTCACGGATGGTGGCCTCGGCCTTCTCCGTGATCTCGGTCTTCTCCTTCTCCTTGGTCTTGGCGGAGAGGGGCTGGCCCACCTTGCAGTTGTCGCGGTAGATCGCGAGCGCCTTGACGCCCATCTTCCAGGCCTCGAAGTAGATCTCCTCGACCTCCTCGACGGTCGCCGACTCCGGCATGTTGACCGTCTTGGACAGGGCGCCGGAGATCCACGGCTGGATCGCGGCCATCATCCGGACGTGGCCCATCGCGGAGATGGAGCGCTCGCCCATGGCGCAGTCGAACACCTCGTAGTGCTCGTGCTTGAGGCCGGGGGCGTCGACGACATTGCCGTGGTCGGCGATGTGGGCGACGATCGCCTCGATCTGCTCCTCCTGGTAGCCCAGGCGGCGCAGGGCCTGCGGGACGGTGCCGTTGACGATCTGCATCGAACCGCCGCCGACCAGCTTCTTGAACTTGACCAGCGCGAGGTCGGGCTCAAGACCGGTGGTGTCGCAGGACATCGCCAGACCGATGGTGCCGGTCGGGGCGATGACGGACGCCTGGGAGTTACGGAAACCGTTCTTCTCGCCAAGGCGCTGCACGTCCTGCCAGGCCTCCGTGGCGGCGGCCCAGATCGGCGTGTCGAGGTCGTCCATGCGGACGGCCTTGCCGTTGGCGTCGGCGTGCTGCTTCATGACGCGCAGGTGCGGCGTCGCGTTGCGGGCGTAGCCGTCGTACGGGCCGACGACCGCGGCGAGTTCGGCGGAACGGCGGTACGACGTGCCGGTCATCAGGGAGGTGATGGCACCGGCGAGGGCACGGCCGCCGTCCGAGTCGTACGCGTGGCCGGTCGCCATCAGCAGGGCGCCGAGGTTGGCGTAGCCGATGCCGAGCTGGCGGAACGCGCGTGTGTTCTCACCGATCTTCTGCGTCGGGAAGTCCGCGAAGCAGATGGAGATGTCCATCGCGGTGATGACCAGCTCGACGACCTTCGCGAAGCGCTCGACCTCGAAGGACTGGTTGCCCTTGCCGTCGTCCTTCAGGAACTTCATCAGGTTCAGCGAGGCGAGGTTGCAGGACGTGTTGTCCAGGTGCATGTACTCGCTGCACGGGTTCGAGCCGTTGATGCGGCCGGACTCCGGGCACGTGTGCCAGTGGTTGATGGTGTCGTCGTACTGGATGCCGGGGTCGGCGCAGGCCCAGGCGGCCTCGGCCATCTTGCGGAACAGGGCCTTGGCGTCGACCTCTTCGATGACCTCGCCGGTCATACGGGAGGTGAGGCCGAACTTGCCACCGGACTCGACGGCCTTCATGAACGTGTCGTTCACGCGGACCGAGTTGTTGGCGTTCTGGTACTGGACGGACGTGATGTCGTCGCCGCCCAGGTCCATGTCGAAGCCCGCGTCACGCAGGGCGCGGATCTTCTCCTCTTCCTTCACCTTGGTCTCGATGAAGTCCTCGATGTCGGGGTGGTCGACGTCGAGGATGACCATCTTGGCGGCGCGACGCGTGGCGCCACCCGACTTGATCGTTCCTGCGGAGGCGTCCGCACCGCGCATGAAGGAGACCGGACCGGAGGCGTTGCCACCGGAGGACAGCAGCTCCTTGGAGGAGCGGATGCGGGAGAGGTTCAGGCCGGCACCGGAGCCGCCCTTGAAGATCATGCCCTCTTCCTTGTACCAGTCGAGGATCGACTCCATGGAGTCGTCGACGGACAGGATGAAGCAGGCGGAGACCTGCTGGGGCTGCGGGGTGCCCACGTTGAACCAGACGGGGCTGTTGAAGCTGAAGATCTGGTGCAGGAGGGCGTACGCCAGCTCGTGCTCGAAGATCTCGGCGTCGGCGGGCGAGGCGAAGTACTTGTAGTCCTCGCCGGCCTTCCGATACGTCTTCACGATGCGGTCGATGAGCTGCTTGAGGCTCACTTCGCGCTGCGGGGTGCCGACGGCACCGCGGAAGTACTTGCTGGTGACGATGTTGACCGCGTTCACCGACCAGAAGTCGGGGAACTCGACGCCGCGCTGCTCGAAGTTGACCGAGCCGTCGCGCCAGTTGGTCATGACGACGTCACGGCGCTCCCAGGCCACCTCGTCGTACGGGTGCACGCCGGGAGTGGTGTGGATGCGCTCGATACGCAGTCCCTTGGTCGCCTTGGTGCCCTTGGCGCGGGAACTCCGTGCCGGACCGCTCGCCGTCTCTGTCATGCCGCCTCCCTGTACGGGCTAAAACGCCCTGAAGTGCCGCGATGTTCCCCGTGGCACGTGTTCTGTCTTGCGCTGCGGGCACCCTCTGATCGCCACCCGCAGCAGGTCTTCTGTCGCCGCTCTCTCGACCGGATCCGGGGTCTGACGTCCGGATCCGGCCCGCCCTAGTCGGCGGCGTTGGCGGGCACGGGGACCTGTGCAGTCCCTCCGGACCCGCGGTCGTCTTCCTGGCCCCCTGTGACTGCGTCTACGTCGACTTCGCGGTCGTCCTCGTCCGCGGCGGGGCGTCCCGTCGCATCTCGTAGCTCCGCGATCGCGGCCTCGAAGTCCTCGAGCGAGTCGAATGCCCGGTAGACGGAGGCGAATCGCAGAAAGGCGACGAGGTCGAGCTCCTGCAACGGGCCGAGTATGGCCAGCCCCACGTCGTGGGTGGTCAGCTCGGCGCTTCCGGTGGCCCGCACCGCCTCCTCGACCCGTTGGCCGAGCTGGGCGAGCGCGTCCTCGGTTACAGGTCGTCCCTGGCATGCCTTGCGCACGCCGTTGATGACCTTGGTACGGCTGAACGGCTCGGTGACTCCGGACCGCTTGATCACCATCAGCGAGCATGTCTCCACCGTCGTGAAGCGACGGGAGCAGTCAGGACACTGGCGGCGCCTGCGGATCGACGTGCCGTCGTCGGTCGTACGGCTGTCGACGACACGACTGTCGGGGTGCCTGCAGAAGGGACAGTGCATAACTCCCAACCCTCCTCACAGCAGACTCGATAGCCTCGCTGGGCCTCATGGGCCCCGCGAAGCAGCCCCAAGCATAGGCGATCTCCGAGGGTCCGAAGACCGGGGGGACCACAACTTCTGGGCTGCTGCTGCAATCCAACCACTAGATGTGGGGATTGGCTCATACATCCAGGCCATACGCGCGTGTCGCACAGACATGGCAGATGGCGTACCGCCACGTCCGCCCGCCGCACACTCCGACGCGCAGCCGTATCGCTGCAGCACATACGGAGATAGCGTGAGCGCCACACGGAGGGGACGTGGGACTCCCGCACAGATGGGGGTCGGTTCCCGGCTGAGCTGGTCCTGGATGGCAGACTGGGGCAACAACCCACGAGGTCGTCACCCCCGGCGGCGAAGAGTACAACAATGGGCCCTTTTGCCCGCCGGACAGTTCGTCAGCCATACACCCCGACACGCGATCACGTAAGCCGATTCGCGATTTTTCACTCGAACGTGTGTTTGGCGCAACCTTTCGAAAGCAACTACCGTTGTGCAGCAGGGAGACCATCGAGAGGGGCCGACGTGACCACCACCGCAGACAGTGCCACCATCACTGCCCAGGACCGCTCCCAGGGCCGACTCGAGCCGGTGCATGCGATGAACGAAGCCGTGAATCCCGAGGGACACAAGCGCTCCCTACCGGGTCGACCTCCCGGTATCCGGGCGGACAGCTCAGGGCTCACCGATCGCCAGCGCCGCGTGATCGAAGTCATCAGGGATTCCGTGCAGCGCCGTGGCTACCCGCCGTCGATGCGGGAGATCGGCCAGGCGGTCGGCCTGTCCAGCACATCCTCGGTGGCGCACCAGCTCATGGCACTGGAGCGAAAGGGCTTCCTCCGCCGCGACCCGCATCGCCCGCGGGCGTACGAGGTGCGCGGCTCCGATCAGGCCGCCTCCGTGCAGCCCACCGACACCGCCGGCAAGCCCGCGGCGTCGTACGTCCCCCTGGTCGGCCGCATCGCCGCCGGTGGCCCCATCCTCGCCGAGGAGTCGGTCGAGGACGTCTTCCCTCTCCCCCGGCAGTTGGTCGGCGACGGCGAGCTGTTCGTGCTCAAGGTCGTCGGTGACTCCATGATCGAGGCCGCGATCTGCGACGGCGACTGGGTCACGGTCCGTCGTCAGCCGGTCGCCGAGAACGGCGACATCGTGGCCGCGATGCTCGACGGCGAAGCCACCGTCAAGCGCTTCAAGCGCGAGGACGGGCACGTCTGGCTCCTCCCGCACAACTCCGCGTACGAGCCGATCCCCGGCGACGACGCGACCATTCTGGGCAAGGTGGTGGCGGTGCTGCGGCGCGTGTGACGGCTGCGGCGGGCGAGCCGATAGGCGTCGCCCTCTGACCGGGCCCCGGGACCCCTGCGCCGGTTCCGGGGCCCTGTGCTGTCCCGAGCGCGACACGCTCGAGCGCACCGGCCGGGCGTGCCGCAGGAAGCGGACTGGACCCGGTGTCCGCGGATTTTGGACCAGTGGTTAGCCTGTCGCGGTGCCGCGACAGGCTAACCACGGTGGTCCTGGCTACTCCGCCGCCGCTTCGGCCTCTTTCTGCGACGCCGACGCGTCGATGGCGGCCAGCGACTTTCGGACCTGATTACGATCCGTCGTGTACCAGAAGTCGGGGAGTGACGCCTTCAGATAGCTCCCGTACCGGGCTGTGGCCAGCCGCTGGTCCAGTACGGCCACCACGCCCCGGTCTCCTGAAGCCCGTACGAGGCGCCCGGCGCCCTGGGCCATGAGCAGCGCGGCGTGGGTGGCGGCGACCGCCATGAAGCCGTTGCCGCCGGCGTCCTCCACCGCCTTCTGGCGAGCGCTCATAAGCGGGTCGTCGGGGCGCGGGAACGGGATCTTGTCCATGACGACAAGCTGGCAGCTCGGCCCGGGTACATCGACGCCCTGCCAGAGCGAGAGCGTGCCGAACAGGCAGGTCTTCGGGTCGGCGGCAAAGCTTTTGATCAGCTCACCGAGCGTCTCCTCGCCCTGGAGGAGGATCGGAAACTCGGGGATGCGGGAGCGGAGCTCCTCGGCGGCAAGCTGGGCGGCTCGCATCGAGGAGAACAGGCCGAGCGTGCGGCCGCCGGCCGCCTGGATCAGTTCGGTCAGCTCATCGAGCATGTCCACGCGGTCGCCATCCCGCGCGGGGCGCGACAGGTGCTTGGCGACGTACAGGATGCCCTGCTTGCGGTACTCGAACGGCGAGCCGACATCCACGCCCTTCCACTGCGGGAGGTCGTCGCCCTCGGTGCCCTCCGGCGCGAGCCCCAGCGAGGCACCGACACCATTGAAGTCACCGCCCAGCTTCAAGGTCGCGGAAGTCAGGGTGACGGAGCGGTCGGCGAAGAGCTTCTCCCGCAGCAGACCCGACACCGACATGGGCGCCACCCGAAGGGACGCCCCGAAGCGGTCGTGACGCTCGTACCAGACGACGTCCCACTCGGAGCCGTTGGTGATCCGCTCCGCCACGTCGTGCACCGACTCGACCGAGGCCAGCGCCTGCTTACGGACCGCATCCTCGTCCTGCACCGACTTGTCGCGGGTCGCGCCGATCGCGGAGATCACGGTGCGGCAGGCATCGCGCAACGCCATGAGCGCGTAGGCGAGGTCCTCCGGGATCTCCTCCAGACGACCCGGCAGGGCCAGCTCCATCAGCCGTTCGAAGCCCTCGGCGGCGGTCTGGAGCTGGTCGGCGGCCTTTTCGTTCACGAGCTTCGCGGCGCGGCGCACCGCGCGGTTGACCTGACCCGGGGTGAGTTCGCCGGTTGCTACTCCGGTGACACGGGACACCAGTTCGTGCGCCTCGTCGACGATCAGGACCTCGTGCTGCGGGAGGACCGGGGCGCCCTCGATGGCGTCGATCGCGAGCAGCGCGTGGTTGGTGACCACGACCTCCGACAGCTTGGCCCGCTCCCGGGCCATCTCGGCGAAGCACTCCGCGCCGTACGCGCACTTCGAGGCACCGAGGCACTCCCGCGATGACACCGACACCTGCGCCCAGGCGCGGTCGGACACACCGGGTGTCAGGTCGTCGCGGTCGCCCGTCTCCGTCTCGTCCGCCCAGTCACGCATTCTCAGCAGGTCCTGGCCCAGCTTGCTGGTGGGTGCGGCTGCTTCGAACTGGTCGAAGAGGCCCTCCTCCTCGTCCTGCGGGACGCCCTCGTGCAGCCGGTGCAGGCACAGGTAGTTCGACCTGCCCTTGAGCATCGCGAACTCCGGGCGACGGCGCAGCAGCGGGTGCAGCGCATCGACGGTGCGCGGCAGGTCCCGCTCCACGAGCTGGCGCTGAAGCGCCAAGGTGGCCGTCGCCACGACGACGCGCTCTCCGTGCGCGAGCGCGGGCACGAGGTAGCCGAGCGACTTTCCGGTGCCGGTGCCGGCCTGGACGAGCAGGTGGCTGCCGCCGTCGATCGCCTCGGCGACGGATTCGGCCATCGTCACCTGGCCGGGGCGCTCCGTACCGCCGACAGCGGTGACGGCAGCATGCAGGAGTTCGGGGAGTGAGGGCTTTTCCATAGAGCGACCACCCTACGGCTCCGCACTGACAAACGAGCGCCCGCGGCGGGGGCGGGGACTGGATCAAGACCGGGCGTTCGTCCGGCGACGATCGGATCGGATCGGGTGGCCATGAAATCGGTCCGGGTGCATGCGGGATCGGTTCCGTCGAGGTCAGGGAGGGTTCGGGTGAGTGTGGGGTTTGCTCGGCGTGGTCGGTTGGGCTTCAGATGCGATCAAGGTCGATCGGATTTGGCCGGGCGGTTCGGGCGCCCGGCCGAGACGGCAATGGTGGCGGAGGCACACAGTCCGTCCTGCGGACGCGAGCGATCGACCCGGTCGTGACGGAGATCGACTCGGCCTGAATTCAGTCCGTCGGAAGTGGGAACCGGATCGACGTGAGCGGTGTACCAAAAGTGACGACGTTGCGACGCGGCGTCACATCAGATAGCGCAGGCTTCGGTCTCTGATCATGAGGGCGGCCCGCTTTGCGGGCAGGTCGATCTCGGCGGAGAACCGGAAGCCCGCGGTCAAGAAGGCGGCGACGGAAGGGGTGTTGCGAATGTCCGGTTCGGCGACGACGCGAGCGCAGACGGGCCGCTTGTCGAGTACCTGGTCGGCGACGGCGCGGAGAAGGGTTCCTCCGAGCCCTCGCCCTCGATCGCCCACGGCACCGATGAGGAGATGGACTCCAGTGTCATGGGGCCTGGCCGGGTAGTGACGGGCCAGCGGGTCGAGGTCGGCCCGGTAGACCTCCCAGTAGCTCATCGGCGTACCCTCCAGCAGGCCCACGCACGGGACGCTGCGTCCGTCGCCGAAGAGCTGGGACCGCAGATGCTCCTCGATGGCGTTCTCCGGTCCGGCGAGACCCCAGAACGCTGTGACGGCAGGGTCGTTCATCCAGCGGCTGATGATCGGGAGGTCTCGCTCGATCCGCACGGGCACTAGGTGCAGTACCCCTGCCGGGGTGCTGACCGGTCCCCAGTCGGCGACGCCTCCGAGGAGATCGTCGGTGTTCTGGACGGTGGAAGCGGGCGCGTCCCCAGGCGCAAACGTGTCTGTGCCCGCGCCTGCGGCAGTGCCCGCGCCAGTGTCTGCGCCTGTGACAGTGGCCGCGCAAGTGGCAGTGGCCGAGCATGTGGCAGTCGCTGTGGCTGTTGGCGTGGCCGCGATAGCGGTCGCACCAAGGCTCCGCCTCCCGCCGGCACCGGTGTCCTCCGCGAAAAGCGCGACGAATTCGTCGGGCAGATGCAGGTCCAGCGTGTCCTCGCTGTCTGCGGCCGCATCGGCAGCCGGGCCGATACGGCTGTCACGAGCGGTCGGGCTCGCGGTGGTGCCGATGTCGGTGCCCGGGGCAGCACCTGCGTTGGCACTCGCGTCGGTGGGAGGCACGGAGACGCTCCTCTCAGGAAGCGGGATGGGGCATGTTCCTCAGGAATGAAGGGGGTTGGCGATCGTGACGTACACGGACTGGGTGTCGACAGGGCCTACAAGTTCGTCGAGGCCGTGGATCCGGGTCAGGAGGTTGGCTTTGCATCGCAGGACCGGTGAGTCGAGCAGGCGGGCTGGAAGTGACGTGCGCAACCGATTGGGACCGGCTGCCGCTTCGCCGAGGAAGCGACGGAATGCGGCGAGCAGCAGTTGTTCGTCGACGAGATGCTGGGAGCCGAAGGCGCCGATGAGACCGAGCACATTGTTGATCGCGAGGTAGTACGCGAAGCGCTCGTCGGCGACCTCGTCCGAGACGAAGGTGTCGCTGTGCTCGCCGATGCCGGGCAGCCGGCCCTCCAGCTCCGCGCGCCGGGACTCGCGGAAGTAGTAGCCCTGGTTGTCGCGGTACCGGCCACCCGAGGGCAAGCCGTCGCCGTCCAGCAGGAGCAGCGTGTTCTGCTGGTGCGCCTCCAGGGCGACTCCGGCCTCGGCGTCCAGCCACAGCACAGGGCGAACGACATGTTCGAGGTAACGCAGGAACCACTCGACGGCAACGGCTCCTCGGGGGCGACCGGTTCGGGCGGCGAGACGCGTGATCAGCTCGGCCAGCCGGGACCGCAGCGGCTCCCCGTCCAACCGGCGTCTGGCTGCGGTGACGCCTGTTTGTGGGTGAGGAAGGGGTGAGACGAGTCCGGCTACGCAGGACACATCGTCGGACGGCCGGAAGGGATTGTGCCGGATCATCACGTCGAGACCCGGGACGGGGACTCCGTCCAGCCCGTCGACGGCGATCCAGGCCGGGTCGCGAACGATGTCGAAGGTCGGGTGCTCCGCCTGCCACTGCGTCGAGAGACCACTGCGCAGGAGTCGATGCACCTCTACGCCCCGGTGCAGTTCCTTGCGGAGGTTCTCACGGCGGGAGTTGGTGATGCGCAGCCCCAGAGACAGCTTGAGCATGGCCGGAGCACCGGGCCGATAGACGGTGCGTACGGAGGAGGTGGGATGCCACGGGTCGCCGATGTCACCGAGGTCGACCAGCAGTCCGGCATCGAGCAGGGCGGCGGCCTCGGGGCGGTTCCGGACCTCGCGCAGTTGCCATGGGTGGAGCGGCAGGGCAGTGCAGCCGTCCGGCAGCGACAGGTCAGGGCCGGCAAGTCGAGCGGTGAGCTGGGACGCGGGGACTGCACGGCCGCGTTCGGTCCACGCCGAATCAGTGGCGAGCACGGAAGGGGAGACGGCCAACCAGTGCACGGGGAAGGAGCCACGCAACTCGGGTGAGTACAGACGGGCTTCAGTCCCGGAGAGGCTCTCGCGGCTCTTCGGCGTCGGGTGGTGCGGGTGTCCGAGGAGGAGCGCCTGCTCGGCCGCGAGGAAGAGGTCAGGGCTGTCGACCGGGTTGGCCCGACGCTCGCCGATGAAGGTGGCGGTTCGTTGGGTGGAGTCGGCGACGCAGGCGACGAGGTCGGTGGCGGCGGTCATCGCGGAGAACGCCACAGGTGCGGGCGTCGGTACTGAGGAGGTCTCGGGGCTATCGGAGGTCCGGTACAGCGCCTCCCTGGTGAGGAGTGCGGCAAGGGTGACGGAGTCGATGAGCGAGGACTGATCGGTGGCGGCGGCCAGATGCGGAAGGCCGAAGCGATGCCACCCCGTCGGGGACCAGTAGTGGACCGGGGCGACCAAGGCCGTGCCAGTGGCGGGCAGCAGGATGCGGAGGATCCCGTCGTGGGGTGCCGGGAGGTTGGTCTCGCGTACCCAGCAGCGGAGCAGGCTCTCCACGGCGGCGGCCTGGGCTGCGGTGTGCGGGTCGGGGTGCTCCAGCAGATCGGGAGTAGCGCCGCACACGTGCTCGATGTCCGGGGCGCCTCCTTGCATCGGCGTGCGGACCGGTACCTGCGCAGACGCTGCGATGCGTGGCGAGGCGGGCTCGTGCAGAAGGTGCCCTAGCTCGGGTGGGGTGGGACGGCGGCCGCCAGTCGTGGGGGTGCTGTTCAAGGCTGGTCCTCGTGAGGTGGTTCCGGCTCGCGGCAATGGGAGCGGGAGCCGTACTGCGTTGGGGATGGCTGTGGAGCCGCGTTCCGAAGAGTGCGTTTGGAGGGGGTGCGTCAGTTGGAGGCAAGGTTGCGGAGGTACGTGATGCTTCGCTTGGGAGTGGGCCGCCGGCCGGGGTGGGCACGGTCGAAAGGCGACGAGGCGAGGGCGCAGGCCAGAAAACGCGCCGGCACGCCCCCGGCTGCGGCCGCGCTACCCGGCCTGGTCAGTGCGATCTGCGTGATCTGCGTGATCAGCTCGGTCCGCGCGAACAGCTTGGTCAGCTCCGTCCGCGCGAACAGCTTGGTCAGCTCGGTCCGCGCGAACAGCTTGGCCGGCTCGGTCCGCGCGATCGCCGCGGTCGCCGCGTCGGCGCTGACCAGGTTGCGGTCGGTGCTGCCGGTCGTGACCGGCGTGGCTGCGGGATACCGCGTCCACCGCGTCGGCGAGCCGGTCGAGTACGGCTGCCGCCTGCTCGTCGCTGATGGTCAGGGGTGGCAGGAGCCGTACGACGCTGGAGTGGCGGCCGCCGAGTTCGACGATGAGGCCACGTCGCAGGCACTCGCGCTGGATGGCGACCGCAAGTTCGGGGGCGGCGGGTCGAGGCGTGCGATCCCGGCTGGCTCGCATCGCCTCAGCCTCCGTGCGTGCCGCCCGGGCGGCGGGGGCAATGCGGGTCCTCGAACCGCCCGCACTCCGGACAAGGGCGGGGCCCGCAGGGCCACCGGCCCCACCACCGGAACCGCCAGTCCCCCCGGGGCCGGTCGAAGGGCCCGGCACCGCCTGACCTTCCCTTCCCCCGAGGCCGGTCGAAGCACCCCGCACCGCCTGGCCACCCGCTCCCCCGTGCCAGTCCGGAGCGGCCAGCACCTCACCGTCCAGGACCGGCGGCCGCTCCCCGTCGCGGACGGGTTCCGCGTCCGGTTCCACCACCTCGACCCCGATCATCAAGCCTCTGCCGCGCACATCCCCGATGCACTCGAACTCAGCGGCGAGTCCTTCGAGTTGGTGCAGCATGCGGGTGCCCAGGTCGGCCGCGCGCTCGGCGAGGCGGTTCTCGCGGACGTAGGCGAGGGTGGCCATGCCGGCGGCCATGGCGAGTTGGTTGCCGCGGAAGGTGCCGGCGTGGGCACCGGGTTGCCAGGCGTCGAGGTCGTCGCGGTAGACGATGACGGCCAGCGGCAGGCTGCCTCCGATGGCCTTGGAGAGGACCATCACGTCGGGGGTGACGCCGCTGTGCTCCACGGCCCAGAAGGAGCCGGTGCGCCCGACGCCCGTCTGGACCTCGTCGGCGATCAGAGGGATGGACCGGTCGGCCGTGATCTGGCGCATACGCCGCATCCACCCGTCCGGGGCGGGGATGACTCCCCCCTCTCCCTGGACGGGTTCGAGGATCATCCCGGCGGGTTGTCGGACCCCCGATTTGGGGTCGTCGAGGACGGATTCGGTCCAGCGGGCGGCGAGTTCGGCGCCGCGTCGGCCGCCGACGCCGAACGGGCAGCGGTAGTCCTGGGGGTAGGGCAGGCGCGCGACGCGTACGTCGAATGCGCCTCCGGATGCCTCGAGGGCGCCTGCGGTCATGCCGTGGTAGGCGCCGCTGAAGGCGAGGATGCCGGTGCGTCCGGTCGCGGCCCGGACGAGCTTGAAGGCTGCTTCCACGGCGTCGGTGCCGGCGGGTCCGCAGAACTGCACGCGCGCGTTGTCGGCGAGCCCGGGCGGAAGAGTGTGGAACAGCTCGGTGATGAAGGCGTCCTTGACGGGCGTCGCCAGGTCGAGGACGTGCAGAGGGGCGCCCGAGTCGAGGACCTTGCGGATCGCCTCCAGGACGACGGGGTGGTTGTGTCCGAGCGCCAGCGTCCCGGCGCCGGAGAGGCAGTCCAGGTAGCGGCTGCCGTCGGCACCCTCGATCGTCAGCCCACGTGCTCGCACCGGCACGATGGGCAGGGCTCGGGCGTAGGTGCGCGCCGCCGACTCGCGCGCCGACTGCCGTCGCAGGATCCCCTCGTGCACGGCGCCCACCCCCGCCGACTCGGTCGTATCCCCGCGCACAGATTCGGTCACGGCCATGGCTCCCTGTCCTCCCGCTGTCCAGGGGCGAGCAGGTCTTTCGTATCCTCGCCCGACCCGACATACGAAGCCCCGCGAGCGTCCACTCGAAACTCCGGGGAACTGGGCACAGGGGCCGCTCACGGGCGGCGGGCCCCCACGGCTACCAACCGTCGACCGTTCACCGGGTTACGGGTTTGCTTCAAGATCCTTGCCGAGACGAAACCGTCGACGCTCGACACCGATCACCCGTCCGACGCGGCCCACCCCACTGTCACGAATCTCACCGCGGCGTCCGCGCCGGAAAACGCCTCGGCCGGCCGGGACAGTGCCCGACAAAACCGGACGCCGGGAGACTTCAAATCGGCGGCCTGTCGGACAAGTTGCCAGTTCAGACGGCCCGTAGCGAAACCGTTGCTGTTCCGTCGGAACTCACCCACAGCGAGCGCATAGTGTGTGATGCCGTCCGGGTCGGCGATCGGCGAGAGCCGCACGGCCGCGGCACCAAGAACCGTCACCTCAGGGGGAGACAGATCATGCGATCGATACGGCCGTCGTTCACCGCCCGTCGGGGGAGGAGCGCGCGCCGCAGTACCTCCCCGCTGCCCCTGGTCGCGCTCGCCGCGGCACTGACGCTCACCGTCACCGCCTGCGAGTCGGGCGACGCCGAGGCGGGTGCCGAGGCCAGTGCGTCCGCCGCGGCCGGCGGCGAGGGCAAGATCACGATCCCGGACGACATCAAGGACAAGCTCAAGGAACACGGGATCGACCTCGACAAGTGGAAGGACGGCGCGTGGAAGAACTGGGACCGGGACGACTGGCTGCGTGAGGCCAAGGACTACGTCAACCCGATCATCGAGGGCCTGTGGGACCCGGACCGCATGCGCGACGCGGAGGACCCGGACCGAGGCGTCGACGACAGCGACCTCTCCGGTGACCAGGGCGTGACCGACCCGACGCCACAGCCCGTGGACGCGCAGGCCGTCTCGCCCACGTACCACGCCAACGCCCCCGAGGCGGGCAAGGTGTTCTTCGACTCCCCCGAAGGCACGATGGTCTGCTCGGCGACGGTCGTACACGACCCGGCCAACCCCGGTAAGTCCAACATGGTGTGGACGGCGGGGCACTGCGTGCATGCCGGGAAGGGCGGCGGCTGGTACCGCAACATCGCGTTCGTCCCGTCGTACAACGACAAGGCCTTGGGGACGGCCGCGATGAAGAACGCCACCAGGGAGCAGGCCGCCCCGTTCGGCGTCTGGTGGGCGGACTGGGCGCAGACCTCCGACCAGTGGATCGCGCAGGGCGGTCCGACGGGCGGGGACGGCGCGCCGTACGACTTCGCCGTGCTGCATGTGAAGCCGGAGGCGGGTGGCGACGGCAAGTCCCTGGAGGAGACGGTCGGTTCGGCCCTCCCGGTGGACTTCAACGCGCCGGCCGTCCCCGAGGTGGACAGCATCAAGGCCGTGGGCTACCCGGCCGCCGCGCCGTTCGACGGCCAGAAGCTGTACCAGTGCCAGGACGAGCCGGGGCGGCTGTCGCTCAGGGCGTCCGACCCGACCATGTACCGCATCGGCTGCACGATGACCGGCGGTTCGTCCGGTGGTGGCTGGATCGCGGCCGGCTCGGACGGCAAGCCGGCGCTGGTGTCCAACACGTCGATCGGGCCGGTGGACGCGGGCTGGCTGGCAGGTCCGCGGCTGGGCAAGGAGGCCAAGGCCGTCTTCGACGGGGTGAGCGAGAAGTTCACCGGCCAGTGATGCGCGCTGAAGCCCGGAGTTGACAGCGACGGCGGCGGTGGGAGGGTGGTGGGACCCGTCAACTAGGGAACCTCGGCTCAGGGGAGGAACCGCCGCCGGGGTGAAACCTTCACCGCCTCACCGCCGTTCGCTCTCAACTCCACGGGCATAGTGGGATGTCGCGTTCGGGGGGCCGCACAGCAATGGCAGACGGCCCCTCCGGGGGCGAGCAAGCAGCCGCCATCAAGGCGCCCATCGCAGCACCACGCTTCAACGGGGGTTACCGCACCATGCTTTCCACACCATCGCCCGCCACTCCACATCACAGGCGGCGTTCCCTCCTCGCCGCCACCGGCCTCGTCGCCGCGCTGGCGCTGACCGCGACCGCCTGTGGCGGCTCTGCCGGGGACCCGGCGAGCGACCGGGCCGACGCCGCGGCCTCGCAGGCCGCCGGGGCCGGTGACGCCGGCGACGGCAAGATCCAGATCCCGTCCGAGATCGCGGACAAGCTCAAGGAGCACGGGATCGACGTCGACAAGTGGAAGGACGGCGCCTGGAAGGACTGGGACCAGGACAAGTGGCTCAGCGAGGCAGAGGACTTCGTCAACCCGGTCATCGAGGGCCTGTGGAAGCCTGACCGGATGCAGTCGGCGAAGGAGGCCAACAAGACGGTCACCACGCAGGACGCCTCCGCCGACCAGGGCGTGAGCGACCCGGAGCCGGCGCCCGTCCAGGCCACGGCCGAGAAGACGCCGTACCACGAGAACGCCGCGCCCGTCGGCAAGGTCTTCTTCGACACCCCCGACGGCCCGGCCGTCTGTTCCGGCACGGTCGTCAAGGACGTCAACAACCCCGGCAAGTCCAACCTCGTGTGGACCGCCGGCCACTGCGTGCACGCCGGCCAGGGCGGTGGCTGGTACCGCAACATCGCCTTCGTCCCGGCCTACAACGACCTCGGCAAGTCGGAGGCGGAGCTGGGCAATGCCACGCCTGCGGAGATCGCCCCCTACGGCAACTGGTGGGCCGACTGGGTCTCGACCTCCAACGAGTGGATCCAGGGCGGCTCGGAGACGGGCGGTGCGGGTGCCGCGTACGACTACGCGGTGCTGCATGTGCAGCCGGAGTCCGGCGCGAAGTCCCTGGAGGAGACCACCGGTGCCCTTGACGTCGACTTCACCGCCCCGTCGGCGACCGAGGTCGACACGATGGGCGCGTGGGGTTATCCGGCGGCACCGCCGTTCAACGGCCTGAAGATGTTCAAGTGCGTCGACCGCCCGGGCCGTCTCGCGCTGAGCCCGGCCCTGCCGACGATGTATCGCATCGGCTGCACCATGACCGGCGGTTCGTCGGGCGGCGGCTGGTTCCGCGTGGTCGACGGCGACACCAAGCTGGTGTCGAACACGTCGATCGGTCCGGAGGACAACACCTGGCTCGCGGGCCCGCAGCTCGGCACGGGGGCCGAGTCGCTGTACCAGAACATGAGCAGGACGTACGGCGGCCGGTGACCCACGTGCACTGAGCACACACGGAAGGCCCGCCCCCTGCGAAAGGGGGCGGGCCTTCGGCGGTCCTGCGGTTGCGCTCGGCGCCGGCTCAGACAGTCGGCGTCGGAACGTAAGGCGCGAGGTCCGCCGCCAGTTCCTCGTGCACCCGCGCCTTGAGCAGCGTGCCCTCCGGGGTGTGCTCCTCGGAGATCACCTCGCCCTCGGTGTGGGCGCGGGCGACCAGCTTGCCGTGGGTGTACGGCACCAGGGCCTCGATCTCGACGGACGGGCGGGGCAGCTCGTTGTCGATCAGGGCGAGCAGCTCGTCGATGCCCTGGCCGGTACGGGCCGAGACCGCGATGGAGCGCGTCTCCATCCGCATCAGCCGCTGAAGCGTCAGCGGGTCGGCCGCGTCGGCCTTGTTGATCACGACGATCTCCGGTACGTCGATCGCACCGACGTCCCTGATCACCTCGCGCACGGCGGCCAGTTGCTCCTCCGGGTTCGGGTGGGAGCCGTCCACCACGTGCAGGATCAGGTCGGACTCGCCGACCTCCTCCATGGTGGAACGGAACGCCTCGACCAGGTGGTGCGGCAGGTGCCGTACAAAACCGACCGTGTCGGCCAGTGTGTACAGGCGGCCGCTCGGGGTCTCGGCCCGGCGCACGGTTGGGTCCAGGGTCGCGAACAGGGCGTTCTCGACCAGGACGCCCGCGCCGGTGAGGCGGTTGAGCAGGGAGGACTTGCCGGCGTTGGTGTAGCCGGCGATGGCGACCGAGGGCACCTTGTGGCGCTTGCGCTCCTGGCGCTTGATCTCGCGGCCGGTCTTCATGTCCGCGATCTCCCGGCGCATCTTCGCCATCTTCTCGCGGATCCGTCGCCGGTCCGTCTCGATCTTGGTCTCACCGGGACCACGGGTGGCGAGGCCGCCGCCCTTGCCGCCGCCCATCTGCCGGGACAGCGACTGACCCCAGCCGCGCAGCCTCGGCAGCATGTACTGCATCTGCGCGAGCGCGACCTGCGCCTTGCCCTCTCGGGACTTGGCGTGCTGGGCGAAGATGTCGAGGATCAGCGCCGTACGGTCGATGACCTTGACCTTGACGACGTCCTCGAGGTGGATGAGCTGGCCCGGGCTGAGCTCACCGTCGCAGATGACGGTGTCGGCGCCGGAGTCCAGCACGATGTCCCTGAGCTCGTCGGCCTTGCCGGAGCCGATGTAGGTGGCCGCGTCCGGCTTGTCGCGGCGCTGGATCACGCCGTCCAGCACGAGCGCGCCCGCGGTCTCGGCGAGGGCGGCGAGCTCCGTCAGAGAGTTCTCCGCGTCCTGCGCGGTCCCCGAGGTCCAGACGCCGACGAGCACGACCCGCTCCAGTCGGAGCTGGCGGTACTCGACCTCGGTGACGTCCTCAAGCTCGGTGGAGAGGCCCGCCACGCGGCGCAGAGCCGCACGCTCGGAGCGGTCGAACTGGTCGCCGTCCCGCTCTCCGTCGATCTCGTGGCTCCAGGCGACGTCCTCTTCCATCAGGGCATCGGCCCGACGGCCGTCGGCATAGGTCTGCGCGAAACGCTGCGTGTCCTGGGAAAAGGAAGAAGAGGAGGTCATTGGGTCCTTACGTCGATCGGGAATCCACTTAACGGCAACTGTGGCAGCGGCGCCGCGGAACGAATCCGTGGCACCCGGAACCTGATCCGTCACTGCTCACAACGCACGAGCGCCCCGGGAGATTCCCGCGGGCCGTGCCGCGCCGACCCGATGATGGTCGCACGGCACGGCCCGTCTCGTCACCGCCTTATTTCCGGACCGGTCCTACGTCCCCGACCCGGACCGGTCCTACCTCTCGGACCCGTCCCGGTCCTACCTCTCGGACCCGTCCCGGTCCTACCTCCCGGACCGTCCCGGTCCTACATCCGGACCGATCCGGTCCTACTTCCCGGTCGCCCTGCCGGCGGTCTTGCCGGCGGTCTTCCCGGCGCTCTTGCCTGCCGTCTTGCCCGCGGCCTTCTTGTGGGCCTTGACCGCCTTCGCGGGGTCCACGGACTTCCACTCCGGCTGACCAGGCATCGGCGGGGTCTTCGCGCCGTACAGCCAGGCGTTCATGAACCCGTCGAGGTGGTGTCCGGAGACCTCCTCCGCAAGCGCGACGAAGTCCGCGGTGGAGGCAGAGGCGTCGCGGTACCGGCTCACCCACAGGCGTTCCAGCTTCTGGAAGGCCGGTGCGCCGATCTCCTGACGCAGGGCGTACAGCACCAGGGCCGCGCCGTCGTAGACGTTGGGCCGGAAGATCCCGTTCTTCTTGCCCGGCGCGGGTGCCTTGGGCGCCGCGGGCGGTCCACCGGCGGCGCGCCAGCGGTCGGACGCGGCGTACGCGGCCTTCATCCGCGCATCGAACGGCCGGCCCGCCTTCTCCGCCGCGTACAGGGCCTCGTACCAGGTGGCGTGCCCCTCGCTGAGCCACAGGTCGGACCAGGTGCGCGGGCTGACGCTGTCGCCGAACCACTGGTGCGCCAGCTCATGCACCATGATCGATTCGACGTACCACTGCGGGAAGGCGGTCTGTGTGAAGAGTTCCCGCTCGAACAGGGACAGGGTCTGCGTCTCCAGCTCGAAGCCCGTGGTGGCGTGGGCCATGAGCAGGCCGTACGTCTCGAACGGGTACCGCCCGACCTTCTTCTCCATCCAGGCGATGTGGCCGGGGGTCTTCTTCAGCCAGGGTTCGAGGCGCTCGCGGTCCGCGGTGGCCACCACGTCACGCACGGGCAGTCCGTGCGGTCCGTCGCGGTGCACGACCTTGGAGCGGCCGATGGACACCTGGGCGAGCTCGGTGGCCATGGGGTGCCGGGTCCGGTACGTCCAGGTGGTCGAGCCGCCCGCGCGGTCCACGTCGGTCGGCAGGCCGTTGGCGACGGCGGTGTAGCCGTTGGGCGCGGTGACCCGGATGGTGAACAGCGCCTTGTCGGAGGGGTGGTCGTTGCACGGGAACACCACGTGCGCGGCGTCGGCCTGGTTGGCCATGGCCAGCCCGTCCGCGGTGCGCACCCAGCCCCCCTCGCGCTCCTTGCCGTAGACGGGGTCGCTGGTGTGCCGCACGGTGATCCGCATCCAACTGCCGTCGGGCAGCGGCTGCCCGGGCGTGACCACGAGGTCCTCGCCGGCGCTGCGGAACGTCGCGGGCTCCCCGTCGACCTCCACGGAGTCGACCTTGCCGTGAGCGAAGTCCAGATTGACCCGGTCCAGATCCTCGGTCGTCCAGGCGTCGATGGTGGTGACGGCCTGAAGGGGCTTGTCGTTGGAGCCGGGGTAGGTGAAGGACAGGTCGTACGACGCCACGTCGTAGCCGGGGTTGCCCAGATGCGGGTAGAGACGGTCACCGACGCCCAGCGGCGTGGCGGGAGCACTGGCGGCGAGCAGGCAGAGGGAGACAGCGCCGACGAGCATCGCGGGCACCTTGAGACGCCGGCGTGGACGGGCCGCGCGCTGGGCCTTGTTGCGGGGGTTGAGCAGCATGAGCCAGAGCTATCAGCGCACAAGCACAGGACGTCGACGACGCGCGACCGCCACACTCGAACGGGTATGTCAGGTGGGTGGACGGCCGAACGCGCATGTCAGCCGACCGCACGCCGTACCACGCGCCCTCACGCCCCCTGCGTCTGCGTCTGGGCCCTGCTGACGTCGTACACACCGGCCACGTTGCGCATGGCCCGCATGAGCCCCGGAAGCAGTGCGGCGTCCGGCAGTTGGACCGTGTAGGTGTGGCGCACGCGCTGCTGGCTCGGCGGCTCGACCGTGGCCGAGACGATTTCCGCGCCCTCCTGGGCCATCGCTTCGGTGAGGTCGGCCAGGAGATGCGGGCGAACGAACGATTCGGCGACCAGAGTGACCCGGCACTCAGCGGTGTCCCCCCAGCGCACGCCGACCTCCGCACGCCCCGCGCCCTTCATACGCGCCACCGCGGCGCACTCGACGCGATGGACCGTCACCACTCCCCCGCGCACGGAGAACCCGGTGACTTCGTCGGGCGGTACGGGCGTACAGCAGCCGGCGAGGCGCACACTCGCGCCGGGGCGGTCGACGAGGACGTTGGCGGCGGAGCGGCCGGCCGCGCGCACGACCGAGCCCTCCACGGCGGCCGCCGGGCTGGCGGGTCCGTCCGCCTCGCCCCGGAAGGCGACCCCGGCCTCCTTGGCCTCCGCGGCTCCGTGCGTGGGATGCGCGGCCAGCCACCGCTGGATGGCGATCCGCGCGGCGGGTGTGTGGGCGTGCTCCAGCCACTCCCTGGAGGGCTCGGAGGCCGGATCCTGACCCATGAGCAACTGAACCGTGTCGCCGTCCCGCAGCACCGTGCTGAGGGTCGCCAGCCGTCCGTTGACCCTGGCCCCGATGCACGCGTGCGCGTCCTCCCCGTACTGCGCGTACGCGGCGTCCACACAGGTCGCGCCCTCGGGAAGCCCGAGGGTGCCGCCGTCGGGCCGGAACACGGTGATCTCGCGGTCCTGGGCGAGGTCTTCGCGCAGCGTGGACCAGAAGGTGTCCGGATCCGGCGCCGCCTCCTGCCAGTCGAGGAGCCGTGACAGCCAGCCGGGACGCGTCGGGTCGGCGCGCTCACCGTCACCGATGACGGCCTGCTCCTCCGCGGAGGGCGCGTAGGGATTGCCGAGCGCGACGACACCGGCCTCGGCGACCCGGTGCATCTGGTGCGTGCGGATGAGGACTTCGGTGACCTGCCCGTCCTCGCGGGCGACGGCGGTGTGCAGCGACTGGTACAGGTTGAACTTGGGGACGGCGATGAAGTCCTTGAACTCCGAGACGACGGGCTTCATACAGGTGTGCAGCTCGCCCAGTACGCCATAGCAGTCGGCGTCCTCGCTCACCAGCACAAGCAGCCGTCCGAAGTCGGCTCCGCGCAGCCGTCCGCGCTTGCGGGACACCCGGTGCACGGAGACGAAGTGCCGTGGCCGGATGAGGACTTCCGCCTGGATGTCGGCCTCGCGCAGCACGCCGCGCATCTGCTCGGCCATCTCCGCGAGCGGATCGTCGGCGCGCGAGGCGTTCTCGACGATCAGCTCCCGTGTGTGCTCGTACTCCTCGGGGTGCAGGATCGCGAAGACCAGGTCTTCCAGCTCCGTCTTGAGCGCCTGGACGCCGAGCCGTTCGGCGAGCGGGATGAGCACGTCTCGGGTCACCTTGGCGATGCGCGCCTGTTTCTCGGGGCGCATCACGCCGAGCGTGCGCATGTTGTGCAGCCGGTCGGCGAGTTTGATCGACATCACGCGGACGTCGTTGCCGGTGGCGACGAGCATCTTGCGGAAGGTCTCGGGCTCGGCGGCGGCGCCGTAGTCGACCTTCTCCAGCTTCGTCACGCCGTCGACGAGGAAGCGCACCTCGGCGCCGAACTCCTCACCGACCTGATCGAGTGTCACGTCGGTGTCCTCGACGGTGTCGTGCAGCAGAGAGGCCGTCAAGGTCGTGGTCTCGGCGCCGAGTTCGGCAAGGATCAGGGTCACCGCGAGGGGGTGTGTGATGTACGGCTCACCGCTCTTGCGCATCTGACCGCGGTGCGAGGACTCGGCCAGCACATAGGCGCGGCGCAGCGGTTCGAGGTCCGCGTCGGCGTGGTGCGCCCGGTGGGCGTCGACGACATGGCCGATCGCGTCGGGCAGCCGGTCGCGTGAGGCGGGGCCGAGCAGCGCCGCCCGGCCGAGGCGGCGCAGGTCGAGGCGGGCGCGGGCCTTCCTGCGGGGCACGGCAGGCGGGACAGGGCCTGCTACCGGGCCTGGCGTCGCGGAATTCGTGGCCTCCGCACTCATGGGCACCTCCGGCTGCGTTAACCGGCGGACGGGGTACCCCATGGCGGACACGGCTCAGGGGATGGCAACTTGTCCCCCGTCCGGGCCGGTGCTTGATGCTACCGAGCCCATCACGTGCGGCTGACCGCCTCTCGCCGAGCGTGAAACGGATCACCCATTCGAGCGAGGGTTTGCAGGTTTACGATTTTGCGCCACGCGACCTGCCGGAGTTCGCGATTTCCAACGCTTTCAGGGCGTCAGGACCTCTACTCCCAAACCCCAGAGGTCCCAAGGCCCCGCTTCCCAGCCCCCGAAGGCTCAGCGAGCGATCGTTTCCAGCCACTGGGCATCGAGCTCACCCTCGGCCACGATCACCGCGGGACCGGTCATCTCGATCTCGCCGTCGGGCCGCTCGGTGATCACCAGGGTGCCACCGGGCACGTCGACGGTGTACGTCGCGGGGACACCGGTCACCGCCGGGTCGGTGCCGTCCCGGCGGGCGGTGGCCACGGCGACGGCGCACGCGCCCGTGCCGCACGACCGGGTCTCGCCGGAGCCGCGCTCGTGCACGCGCAGGGCGACATGCCGGGGTCCGCGGTCGACCACGAACTCGACGTTGACTCCGTCCGGGTAGGCCGAGGCCGGGCTGAAGGGCGGCGGGGAGAACAGGTTGCCGGCGTGCGCGAGGTCGTCCACGAAGGCGACCGCGTGCGGGTTGCCCATGTTCACGTTCCGAGCGGGCCAGGTGCGCTCGCCGACGCTCACCGTCACGTCCCCTTCGGGGAGGCGGGCCCTGCCCATGCCGACGGTGACGTCACCGTCCTTGGCGATGTGCACGGTCTTCACCCCGCCGCGCGTGGCGATCGCGAGATCGCCCTCGGTGGTGTGACCGACGTGCTGGAGGTAGCGGGCGAAGACGCGCACGCCGTTGCCGCACATCTCCGCGATCGAGCCGTCGCCGTTGCGGTAGTCCATGAACCACTCGGCCTCGGCCGCCATGTCCTTGGCCTCGGGGTGCGCCGCGGACCGCACCACGTGCAGCAGTCCGTCACCGCCGATGCCGGCGCGGCGGTCGCACAGGGCGGCGACGGCGGCCGGGGACAGGTCGATGACGTTGTCCGGGTCCGGGACGATCACGAAGTCGTTCTCGGTGCCGTGACCCTTGAGGAAGGCGATCCGCGTGCGCGTGCTCATGCATCGATCGTAAGTGAAGGCAGTTCTTCTGCTGCGGGCCGGTGAGGGCTGGTCGCGCCCACGCGGCGGAGCCGCATGTCGACACAGCCCCGCGCCCCTTGTCGGAGCGCTTCAGCGGAGCCTTGCCACGCGCCACACCGCCAGGACGATCACCGCTGCCACCACGGCCATGTACGCCAGCACCACGCGCCAGTCGGGTCTGCGCCCGGAGCCCCGCGGCGGCAGCCCCGGCCAGGTGTAGCCGACCCGGCGGGCGGCCATCATGCCCCAGCCGGCCGCGCAGGAGCAGATGAGGAGCCCCAGCATGGCGATCACGGCACCGCTGTCGCCGAAGTCGAAGGCCAGCGGGAAGGCGAACATCAGGGAGCCGACCGCGGCGAGGCCCACGATGGGCGCGAGCTGCCAGATGCGCAGTCGGCGCTGCGGGCGAAGCTCGACCTCGACCTCGGGGCCGCTCGCGTACATCTCCTCGGGCTCGGGGCCGTCGTCGGTGACGCTGACGCCGACCTCGGTCTCGTCGGGCCCGTCCGGGCTCAGGCGGTCGCCGTCCGGTTCCCGCTCACCCGTGTCGGTGGTGACGTTCTCGGTGCCTTGTGCGGTGTCGCGAGGGCCGGCCTCCATCGCCACGCGCCCTCCCAACTCGGACTCCACTTGGTCGATCGAAGCTCGATGATGGCATGGCGCCGGAGGCCCGGACGGCGGCCGGAGCGTCCCGATGCCATCACGTGATCAGGCTGTGACCGGTCGTTCGACCAACGCCAGTGCGAGATGCGGAAGTTCTGTGAGATCTGCCGCAGCCCCACTGAGCCAGTGCACCCGCGGGTCGCGCCTGAACCACGAATCCTGGCGGCGCGCGAAGCGTTTGGTGGCACGGACGGTCTCGGCCCGCGCCTCTTCGAGGGTGCACTCGCCCGCGAGCGCCGCGAGCACCTGCTGGTAGCCGAGCGCGCGCGAGGCCGTACGCCCCTCACGCAGCCCCTGCGCCTCCAGTACACGCACTTCGTCCACGAGCCCGGCGTCCCACATCCGGTCCACCCGGCGCGTGATGCGCTCGTCCAGCTCCGGGCGGGCCACGTCGACGCCGATCTGGACGGTGTCGTACACCGAGTCATGGCCCGGGAGGTTGGCGGTGAAGGGCTGGCCGGTGATCTCGATCACTTCGAGGGCCCGGACGATACGGCGGCCGTTGCTGGGCAGGATCGCCTGCGCGGCCTCGGGGTCGGCGGCGGCCAGGCGGGCGTGCAGCGCCCCTGAGCCGCGCAGCGCGAGCTCCTCCTCGAGCCGGGCCCTGACCTCGGGGTCGGTGCCGGGGAACTCCAGGTTGTCGACGGCCCCGCGGACGTACAGCCCCGAGCCGCCGACCAGGATCGGCCAGCGTCCCTCGGCGAGCAGCGCGTCGATCCGCTCCCGTGCGAGCCGCTGGTACTCGGCCACGGACGCCGTGACCGTCACGTCCCAGATGTCCAGGAGGTGGTGCGGGACTCCCGCGCGCTCCTCGGGCGTCAGCTTGGCGGTGCCGATGTCCATCCCTCGGTAGAGCTGCATGGAGTCGGCGTTGACGACCTCGCCGCCGAGTTGCTGGGCCAAGAAAACGCCCAGATCGGACTTTCCGGCCGCGGTGGGACCGACTACGGCGATGACGCGCGGGGTGGGGGGTGCACTGCTCACCGCCCCAGTCTCGCAAACCTCAGGGGGTGGCCTCGAACGAGTTACGTGACGGCACGCGCGCGGGGTCGTTGCGTGTTGCGAGGTTTTCGCCGCCGGTTTCACGGAGGCGGCCACCCGGGGGCGCGATGGGACGCACCGGACGACGCGGGATTTCGCCCGCACGAGTAACGTATGGAGTGGATATGGGCGTTTTCGCACGACTTTTCCGGCGGTCGAAGGCCACGGAGGAGGCGTCAACCGTCGAGGCTCAGGCCGACACACCAACGGCCGAGCAGGCGGCGGAGGAGACGGCGGAGGCGAAGGGGTCGACCGAGGCAAAGGCCGACGAGTCGGCCGAGCAGGCGGCGGAGTCCGTCGAGGCGGACGGCGACGACGGGGTCGAGATCCCCAAGCAGCAGTCCGCGGACGAGGCCGCCGACAGCGAGGCCGGTGAGGGCGCCCGCACGTAACTGCCCCGCGCGGGAAGGTGAACGATGGGTCTGATGGACAATTTGAAAGCCAAACTCGCCCCGGCCAAGGGCAAGGTCTCCGACTTCGCGCAGCGGCACGAGGCGCAGGTGCACCACGGCCTCGACCGGGCCGCGAGGGCCGTCGACGAGCGGACCAAGGGCAAGTACAGCGAGAAGATCCACACGGGCACGGGCAAGGCCAAGGGCGCCATGGGCCGTATCGCGCACAAGGGCGACGGTCCGGCGACCGGCGGCAGTACGCCACCGTCGGACTCACCCCCGCCGACCTCCTGAAACGGCACATCGACGGACGGCCGCGGAGCTTCACGGCTCCCGGCCGTCCGCCGTTTGTGCGGGCCAAAGCTGCGGCCTGGCTCCGGCCCTACGACCAGGTCGCCACCAGGTACCCCACGCCATACGGCGCGTCCTCGTACAGCAGAGCGCCCAACAGGCCCCGCTCCTCGGCGGCGCCCGCGAGGACTTGCCAGGGAGCCCGGCCGGAGGCCTTCAGCTCGTACGCGAGCTCGGTGTCCAGCGTCTTGAGGGCGACCACGTCCGCCCTGCCCAGGGCACGCGCGACGGACGCGTCGAAGGGCGCCGCCCGCTCGTCGAGGTAGCCAGGCGCCTTGAGCGTGCGGCAAGCGCTGGCGTCGCCCATCACCAGCAGCGCCACCCGCTCGGCCCGGGCGGCGACATCCCTTCCGATTTCAATACACCGCTCGGGCGTGAGAGGTTCCCCGACCCCGAGTCCCTCGATCGGGGCGTCCGCCCAACCGGTCCGCTCCAGCAGCCACGCGGCGACGGCCAGCGAGGTCGGGAGCGGGCGCTGCGAGGGCGCCGAGGAGTCGATGTCGGCCTCGGGCCGCCCGAGCCGTACGTCGATGTCCACGCCGAAGCCGCGGAAGGAACCCCGCGCGCCCTCGGCGTACGCCCCGTGCTCGCTCTCATCGCCGGGTCCCACGACCACGAGCCGGTCCGGCCGGGCGGCCGCGAGCAGGCCCAGCGCGTCCGTGCAGGCGGCACGCGCGGGGTCCAGCTCGGGTGCGGCACCCGCGGCGACGCCGGGCACGAGGAGCGGCGGGCAGGGACACACTGCGGCGGCGACGAGCATGATCGGGAGCCTACTCCCAGGGGTTCGGCTCCGGGTCGGTGCTCCACGCCCGCTCGGCTAGCTGGAACAGGACGCGATGGGTGGTCATCAGGCCCTCGACGACCGCGTAGTACGCGTCCCCGTCACCGACCCGGAACACCTCGCGGCGCTGCTGCCGCAGCGCGCTGCGGTGCTTGTGCGTGCAGGCGATCTCGTAGAGGCGGGCGCGGGCCTGTTCCAGGGTGCCCTGGAAGCGGGCGACCTCGTCGAACTGGTACTGATCGCCGTAGCCGGACTGCAAGACCACGACCCACTGCGCCATGTTCCGCCCCCGCCTGCTAGCCCGCCCCCGGTTCAGCCGTCTGTGCTCAGTGTGCCGCGCAGCCGCCCGTCGCCGCCGGCAGCGGCTCGGGGACGCCGATCTTCGGCAGGCCGAGCAGGACGCCGGCCGGCTTGGCGGCCTCGGCGGTGTTCCGCTTCTCCCAGGCGTCGCCCGCGCGCGTACGGCGCACGTCGAGGACGGCACCCTCGGCGAGAAGGTGGTGCGGGGCGGCGTAGGTGATCTCGACCGTGACGACGTCGCCGGGACGGACCTCCTGGTCGGGCTTGGTGAAGTGGACCAGGCGGTTGTCGGGGGCGCGGCCGGACAGACGGTGCGTGGCGCCGTCCTTGCGGCCCTCGCCCTCGGCGACCATCAGCTCCAGGGTGCGGCCGACCTGGCTCTTGTTCTCCTCCCAGGAGATCTCCTCCTGAAGGGCGACGAGCCGCTCGTAGCGTGCCTGGACGACCTGCTTGGGGACCTGGTCCTCCATGGTCGCGGCCGGGGTGCCGGGCCGCTTGGAGTACTGGAAGGTGAAGGCGTTCGCGAAGCGGGCCTCGCGCACGACGTGCATCGTCTGCTCGAAGTCCTCCTCGGTCTCGCCCGGGAAGCCGACGATGATGTCGGTGGAGATCGCCGCGTGCGGGATGGCGGTGCGCACCTTCTCGATGATCCCGAGATAGCGCTCCTGCCGGTACGAGCGGCGCATCGCCTTCAGGACGGTGTCCGAGCCGGACTGGAGCGGCATGTGCAACTGCGGCATGACGTTCGGCGTCTCGGCCATGGCGGCGATGACGTCGTCGGTGAAGTCGCGCGGGTGCGGAGAGGTGAAGCGGACCCGCTCCAGGCCCTCGATCTCCCCGCAGGCGCGCAGCAACTTGCTGAAGGCCTCGCGGTCACCCAGGTCGGAGCCGTAGGCGTTGACATTCTGGCCGAGCAGGGTGATCTCGGAGACGCCCTCGGCGACCAGCGCCTCGACCTCGGCGAGGATGTCGCCGGGGCGGCGGTCCTCCTCCTTGCCGCGCAGCGCCGGGACGATGCAGAAGGTGCAGGTGTTGTTGCAGCCGACGGAGATCGACACCCAGGCCGCGTAGGCGCTCTCGCGCCGGGTCGGCAGCGTCGAGGGGAACGCCTCCAGCGACTCGGCGATCTCGACCTGTGCCTCTTCCTGCACGCGGGCGCGCTCCAGCAGGACCGGCAGCTTGCCGATGTTGTGCGTGCCGAAGACGACGTCCACCCAGGGCGCCTTCTTCACGATGGTGTCGCGGTCCTTCTGCGCGAGGCAGCCGCCGACCGCGATCTGCATGCCGGGCCGTCTCGCCTTCTTCGGGGCGAGGTGGCCGAGGTTGCCGTACAGCTTGTTGTCGGCGTTCTCGCGGACCGCGCAGGTGTTGAAGACGACGACGTCCGCGTCGCCGTCGGAGCCCTCGGGCGCGCGCACGTAACCGGCGTCTTCCAGCAGGCCGGACAATCGCTCGGAATCGTGGACGTTCATCTGACACCCGTACGTGCGCACCTCATAGGTGAGATTTCCGCGGGCTTCCACTGCCGGGCTCCGGTCACTGCTGCTGGTCATGCGTTCAAGGGTAGGCGGTCTGCGGAGGGGCCTTGCCCCCTGCTCCCGTCCGGCCGTCCGGCCCCGAGAGCGCGTGATCCCTACCGGGCGGACCCCGGTTCGCCCTCCTGCATGCGCTGCACGACCTCGCCGAGCCCGTGGGCGACGGTCGCGAGCTGCTGGGGCGTCAGGACGTCGATGAACAGCTTGCGGACGAGGGCGACATGGCCGGGTGCGGCCCGCTCCAGCATCTTCCGGCCCGCCTCGGTGAGGACGGCGTAGACCGCGCGCACATCGCTCGGGCACGAGCGACGGGTGACCAGGCCGGCCTTCTCGAGCTGGGTGATCTGGTACGTCAGGCCGCTCTTGGAGTTGAGCAGCGCGTCTGCGAGCCCGCTCATACGCATCTCTTGGTTCTGGGCGGCGGCGAGGCGCACCAGGATCTCGTACTGGAGGTGCGTGATGCCCACCTCGTCCTTGAGCTGCTGGTCCAGTTGGCGGTTGACGAGCGACCCGGCGGCCACGAAGGCGTACCAGGCGCGCATCTCTTCCTCGTTCAACCACTGGGGTTCGGCCATGCGCCCACGTTAGCGCGGTGGTTCAAATTCGAACCGGGCGTCGAGAAGGGCTGCCGGATGTGACCGGTGCAACACGAAGCAGGTTGCTCAAAATTTGAAACTTCGCGCTAGGGTCGAAGCATCGAGGTTCAAATTTGAACCTGCCGGTGCCGCCGGTGCTGCCGATTCCATCGGTTTCGCCGGTTCCGCCAGTTTCGCCGGTTCGCCGGTTCGCCGGTTCCGCCGGTTCGTCCAGCCCTCGAAGGAGTACTCATGGACGCCGCCCCCTCAGCAGGTCACTCCCGCTCCTCCGCCCCCTTTTCGGCCGCTTCGATACGCACCCGCGTGACCATCCCGCTCCGCTTCGCCGACGGCTACGAGGTCACCGCCGACGCGGTCACCTTCCACGGCCTGGCCGACGGAGAGGAGCATGTGGCGCTGGTGCTCGGCGATCCCGCGACCGCGCCCGCGCCGCTGGTGCGGCTGCACTCGGAGTGCCTGACCGGGGACGTGTTCGGCTCGGCCCGCTGCGACTGCGGTCCCCAGTTGCGCGAGGCCGTGGAGCGCATCGCGGCCACCGGCGGCGTCCTGCTCTACCTGCGCCAGGAGGGCCGGGGCATCGGTCTCTACAACAAGCTGGACGCCTACGCCCTGCAGGACACCGGCCTGGACACCTACGAGGCCAACGCCGCGCTGGGCCTGCCCGAGGACGGCCGCGACTACACCTCCGCCGCCCAGATGCTCACCGCCCTCGGCATCGGCGAGCTGGACCTGCTCACCAACAACCCCGACAAGGCGGGGCAGTTGCGTGACCTGGGCGTCTCCGTGCGTTTCGTACGGCCCACCGGCGTCTTCGCCACCGACAGCAACGTCCGCTATCTGCACGCCAAGGCCGAGCGGACCCACCACACCATCGCGCTGCCCGAGCAGGCCGGTCCGGACGCGGTGGGCGTGGTGGGCGCGGTTGCCACGCTGGCCGGCTGACCATCCCCACCCCGTAGGAACGGGCCTACCTCCGGAGCACTCGCATGCCCTCATCCCTCGCCCGCGTCGCCACCGACGCCGCCCCGCGCTACGCCAAGCAGCTCGCCTCCCACTTCGGCCGGAAGATCCCCGTCGAGCAGACACCGGACGGCGGCCACCGCCTCACCTTCCAGAACACCTACGTCGTTCTCGAACCCCGGCCCGCACATCTGCTGATCCGCGTCACCGCACCCGACGCGTCCACGCTCACCGCCATCCGGGACGTCGTGGGCAGCCACCTCGAACGCTTCGGGCAGCGCAACGAACTGCGCGTCGCCTGGGACGAGCCCACTGCTCAGGAGAACCCCGCTCAGGACTGACGCGCCGGCCCGGCGCCCGAGAGAAAGGCACCGTCATGAAGGCCGTCACGATCACAGGCTTCGGGGCCGAGCCGCTCCTCACCGATCTGCCCGTGCCGGAACCGGGCCCGGGCGAGCTGCTGGTCCGGCTGCACGCCGCCGCGCTCAACCCCTTCGACTGGAAGGTCGCCGACGGAGCCCTCAAGGGCATGGTCGAGCACGGCTTCCCCCTCGTCATGGGCTCGGACGGCGCAGGCGTGGTCGAGCGCATCGGCCCCGGTGTCATCCACTTCCGGCCCGGCGACACCGTCTACGGCCAGTTCATGAACCTCGCGTACGGCCGCGGCTCCTACGCGGAGTACGTGATCGCCGCCGAGAACGGCACTCTCGCCCGCATGCCCGACGACCTGCCGTTCCCGGTCGCGGCGGCGCTGCCCACCGCCAGCGTGACCGCGTACCAGGCCATCGAGGCGACCCGACTCGACGCCGGGCAGGTGATCCTGATCAACGGCGCCTCCGGCGGGGTGGGGCAGTCCGCGATCCAGTTCGCCGCCCTCCAGGGGGCAAGAGTGCTGGCCACCGCCACGGGCGACATCGCCGGCCACCTCCGTGATCTCGGCGCCGACGAGACCGTCGACTTCACGGCCGCGCCCACCGCCGAGCAGGTCCTGGCCGCCCATCCCGACGGCATCGACGCGATCCTCGACCTGGTCACCGCACCCGGCGGCGAGATCGACGCCCTGGCGGGGCTGCTCAAGCCGGGCGGCACCTTCGTGAGCACCAACCGGGCCGCCGATCCCGACGCCCTGGCCGCCCGCGAGATCCACGGCGTCAACCTCGTCAACGACCCGAGCCGCAAGGAGCTGGAGTCCCTCGCCGCACTCGCCGACGCGGGCAAGCTCCGCATCACGATCGAAACCGAGGTGCCCCTGGCCGACGCCCCCGCCGCCGTGATCCGCGCCCGCGCGGGTGGCTCGCGCGGCAAGACGGTCATCCTGCTCTGACGCCGCAACCGCGGCCCGCCGCCGGTCGGCGAGGCCGCCCCGGCGCCGCACGCTCACGCGGCTTTGGCCGCCCGGCGCCGCAGGCTCACGCGCCTTCGGCCGCCCACCCCTGGCGGCGCAGGACGCCCGACACGTCCGGTGCCTCGTAGTGCTCGCCCTTGAGGACCTTGCCGTCGGCCCGGCGGGCGATCTGGCCGTCGGGGCCCAGCTTGGTCATGTTGGAGCGGTGGATCTCGGCCAGGACGGCGTCGAGGTCGATGCCGTGGACCAGGGCCGTGCCGTACGCGACATAGACGACGTCCGCCAGCTCGTGCGCCAGCCTGTCGAGCGGGCCGGTGACGGAGACCTCGGCGACCTCCGCGGCCTCCTCGGCGAGCAGCTCCCCTCTGTGGGCGGCGAGGTCCCGGGACACCTCTGTCGGCCTACTGCGCGCGGCCAGCCCGAAAGCGAGGTGGAATTCACGGACCAGGTCGGCAGGCGAGGAACTCATGCGGCGACTGTAGCGACCGGGTCGGACAGTCCCGGTCGCGGTCCTGATCATGGACGCGGCCGGTCCCTGTGACCTCGGCCCTGGTCAGCACGGCGTACCGGCTGGCAGGATCGCCGCCATGTCCAAGCCGTTCACCCGCATCAGCAGGAGCCGAGCCGTGCAGGCCGCGTCCGCCGGGGTCGTGGCCCTCGGGTTGCTGCTGTGGTGGGTGCTGCCCCTGGGCGAGGACCCGCCGAGCGGGACGATCACGTTCAGCACCGGCACGCGCGCGGGGGTCTATCAGAAGTACGGCGAGCTCCTGCGCAACGAGCTCGCCAGGGACATGCCGCAGCTCAAGGTGAAGCTGCTGACGAGCGCCGGCTCACAGGAGAACGTCGAGCGCGTGGCGACCGGTAAGGCCGACTTCACGATCGCCGCCGCCGACGCCGTGGACACGTACAGGATGGGCGGCAGGCCCGCCACCGACCAACTGCGCGGTGTCGCCCGCCTGTACGACGACTACGTACAGCTCGTCGTCCCGCCGGACTCGGACATCCGTTCCGTCGCGGACCTGAAGGGCAAGCGGGTGGCCATAGGGCTGCCCAACTCCGGCGTACGGCTGATCGCCACCCGCGTGCTGGAGGCCGCCGGCATCGACCCGGAGAAGGACATCACGCCCAGGGCGGAGGGCATCGACACCGGGCCCAAGCGGCTCGGGCACGAGCTCGACGCCTTCTTCTGGTCGGGCGGCGTGCCGACGGACGGGCTGCAGAAGATCGCCGAGTCGTCCGCGTTCCGGTTCGTGCCGATCGACGCCGACCTGGTCGCCAAGGTGCACGCCCAGGGCGACACGGCGCACTTCTACCGCGCGACCAACATGCCGGAGTCGGCGTATCCGACCGTGCAGAACGGCGACACGGTGCCGACGATCGCCGTCTCCAACCTGCTGATCACCCGCAAGGACATGGACCCCCGCCTCACCGAATGGCTCACCCGCACGGTGATCAAGAGCCGCGACGGGATCGGTGCCCACGTCCACTCCGCGCAGCTCGTCGACCTGCGCACGGCGATCTACACCGACCCGCTGGTGCTGCATGACGGGGCCCGGCGGTACTACCGCTCGGTCAAGCCGTAGCCGACGCGGCCGCGGGATCAGGACTCAGGCGGACGGCCCCGACCTCGGCACCGTCACCGTCACCCGCAGGCCGCGGGGCTCATGACGGCCGTACGAGATGGAGCCGCCGCCCGCCGAGAGCAGGGCGCGGGAGATCGACAGGCCCAGGCCCGAGCCCTTGATGTTCTGGTGGCGGCCGCTGCGCCAGAAACGGTCACCGATGCGGGCGAGCTCCTCGTCGGTGAGGCCGGGGCCGTTGTCGGCCACCTCGATCGTCGACATGGCGCCGTTGGAGGCGACGGTCACCTCGACGCGCTCGCCCTTCGGGGTGAACTTGACCGCGTTGTCGATCACCGCGTCCAGCGCACTGGACAGCGCGACCGGGTCGGCCCAGGCCGTGGTGGGCGGGCAGCTCCCGACCAGCCGGACCCCCTTGGCCTCGGCGGTCGGCGCCCAGGCCGCGACGCGCTCGGCGGCCAGCGCGCCGACGTCGGTCAGCCGCAGGTCGGCCGCGGTGTGCTCGGCCAGCGCGAGGTCGAGCAGGTCGTCCAGGACCTGCGCGAGGCGCTTGCCCTCGGTCTGCACCGAAGCGATCTCCTCATTGCCCTCGGGAAGCTCGAAGGCGAGCAGCTCGATGCGCAGCAGCAGCGCCGCGAGCGGGTTGCGCAGTTGGTGCGAGGCGTCGGCGACGAAGGCGCGCTGCTGCTCCAGCACGTCCTCGACGTTGTCCGCCATCTCGTTGAACGACCGGGCCAGCCGACGCAGCTCCGGCGGACCGCTGGCCACCGCGACCCGTGACTTCAGCCGGCCGCTGGCGATCTCGTGCGTGGTGACGTCCAGCACGCGCACCGGCCTGAGCACCCAGCCGGTCAGCCGCAGAGCGGCCCCGACGGCCACCAGCATCGCGACCGTCAGACCGCCGGCGATGATCAGCCAGCCGTTCAGGATCCGCGAACGCATCTGCCCGGTGGGTGAGTCGGTGACGACGACCGCGACGACGTCACCGTCCCTGATCACCGGCGAGGCGACCACGAGCCGCCCGTGCTGCCAGGGCCACACCTGCTTGGGGTCGTGGCTGCGCCGGCTGAGCAGCGACTCCTCGAAGGCGTCGCGTACCTCGCCGGTCTCGGGCAGGAACCAGGTCGTCGGTCCGTTGGCGAGCGGCGTGTCGTTCGGCAGGAAGACACCGGCCCGGACGCCGTAGACGTTGTAGTAGCTCTCCAGCTCCCGGCTCAGGATGCGCAGGTCGTCACGGGATCCGGTGGTGACGTCCGCGGCGGGCCGGGCGATGGCCGCGAAGTAGGCGGTGTCGTCGATCCGGTCGACGACCACGTTCTGCTGCTGGGCCGAGGCCAGGCTGATGCCGAGCGGCACGCCGAGCGCGAGCAGCACGGCCGCCATCAGGACGATGAGCAGCGGAAGGAGTCGAGTGCGCACCGTGCCCGCTACGAGGCCGGGGCGACGAGCCGGTAGCCGACGCCGCGTACGGTCTCGATCAGAGCCGGCATGCGCAGCTTGGCGCGCAGGGACGCCACATGCACCTCAAGGGTGCGCCCGGTCCCCTCCCAACTCGTGCGCCACACCTCACTGATGATCTGCTCCCGGCGGAAGACCACCCCGGGGCGCTGGGCGAGCAGCGCGAGGAGATCGAACTCCTTGCGGGTGAGCTGGACGACCGAACCGTCGACACTGACCTGACGGGTGGGCAGTTCGATGTGTACGGCGCCCAGGCGCAGCACACCGTCGCCGCCCGGCTCGGTGTCCTCGGGCGCGGTGCGCCGGCTGACGGCGTGGATCCGGGCGAGCAGCTCCCCGGTGTCGTACGGCTTCACCACATAGTCGTCGGCCCCGAGGTTGAGGCCGTGGATGCGGGAGCGGACGTCGGAGCGCGCGGTGACCATGATCACCGGCGTGCTGGTGCGCTTGCGGATCTTGCCGCAGACCTCGTAGCCGTCCTGGTCGGGCAGGCCGAGGTCGAGGAGGACGACACCGAAGCCGTTGCCCTCGGGGACGAGCGCCTGAAGGGCCTCCTCGCCGCTGCGCGCGTGCGTGACGTCGAAGCCGTGCCGTGCCAGCACCGCGGACAGCGCGGCAGCGACATGGTTGTCGTCCTCGACGAGGAGGAGTCTCATCCCGGCCTCCCTCGGTTCACCGGCCGTACGATTCGGATAGATACACAGTGCGTGCGCACGCGCGCGTGCACCATGAGAGTCACGCTGATTGACGAGGACGCCGTCAAGAGGGTTCCGGTTGCGGACGGGTTCCGTTACCCAGCCGGTACGCGCGGCAGGTCGCAAGTGCTACGACACGTGTCCGATTGCTATCGGATCGTGATGCTCAGATTCCCCTCAGAACTAATGACGCAGGTCGGATACGGTTATTACTGTCCTCCGAAACCGAGGAGGACGGAGCCTGAGAGCGATGACCGAAGTATCGGTGGCCAAGGACAGTGTGGCCGCGACCGGCGACCTGGTCGTCCTGAAGAACGTGAACAAGCACTTCGGCGCGTTGCACGTGCTGCAGGACATCGACCTGACGATCGCCCGCGGTGAGGTCGTCGTGGTCATCGGACCCTCCGGGTCCGGGAAGTCCACCCTGTGCCGCGCCATCAACCGCCTCGAGACGATCGACTCCGGCGCGATCGCCATCGACGGCAAGCCGCTGCCCCAGGAAGGCAAGGAGCTGGCCCGGCTGCGCGCGGACGTCGGCATGGTCTTCCAGTCCTTCAACCTCTTCGCGCACAAGACCGTGCTCGAGAACGTGATGCTGGGCCAGGTCAAGGTCCGTAAGACGGACAAGAAGAAGGCCGAGGAGAAGGCCCGCGCCCTGCTCGACCGGGTGGGCGTGGCCAACCAGGCGGACAAGTACCCCGCCCAGCTCTCCGGCGGCCAGCAGCAGCGAGTGGCCATCGCCCGTGCACTCGCAATGGACCCCAAGGTCATGCTCTTCGACGAGCCCACGTCGGCGCTCGACCCGGAGATGATCAACGAGGTCCTGGAGGTCATGCAGCAGCTCGCCCGCGACGGCATGACCATGATCGTCGTCACCCACGAGATGGGCTTCGCCCGTTCGGCCGCCAACCGTGTGGTCTTCATGGCAGACGGCAAGATCGTCGAGGAAGCCGTACCGGACCAGTTCTTCAGCAATCCGCGCAGCGATCGCGCGAAGGACTTCCTGTCCAAGATCCTGCACCACTGACGGACTGCGTCACGCACTACTGACGGACTGCGTTTGCGCACCACTGACGGACCGCGTCTCGCAGCCGAGGACCTGCGTCACCCCGCCGCTCCTGGCGGCACGCATCTCTTCTCCACACAAAGGATGTTCACCATGAAGCTCCGCAAGGTCTCCGCCGCGGCGGCCGCCGCACTCGTCCTCTCCCTCGCAGCCACCGCTTGTGGTGGCGACGGCGACAACGACAGCGACAGCGGTTCGGGTTCCGGTGGCGGCAACAAGATCAAGATCGGCATCAAGTACGACCAGCCGGGTCTGGGCCTGAAGGAGCCGGACGGCAAGTTCTCCGGCTTCGACGTGGACGTGGCGACGTACGTGGCGAAGGAGCTCGGCTACGAGCCCGACCAGATCGACTTCGTCGAGACGAAGAGCGCCGACCGTGAGAACGCCCTCGCCCGTGGCGACGTGAAGTTCATCGCGGCGACGTACTCGATCACCGACGAGCGCAAGGAGAAGGTCGACTTCGCCGGCCCGTACCTGCTGGCCCACCAGGACCTGCTGATCAAGTCCGACTCGGACATCAGCAAGGCCACCGACCTCAACGGCAAGAACCTGTGCTCCGTCACCGGCTCCACCTCGGCGCAGAACGTCAAGGAAGAGATCGCCCCGAAGGCCAACCTCAAGGAGTACGGCGGCTACTCGGAGTGCATCGCCGCCCTCCAGAGCGGCGCCGTTGACGCCGTGACCACGGACGACTCGATCCTCGCCGGCTTCGCCGCGCAGGAGCAGTACAAGGGCCAGTTCAAGCTCGCCGGCCTCAAGCTGAGCAACGAGAACTACGGCATCGGCGTGAAGAAGGGCGACACCGAGACCGTCAACAAGATCAACACCGCCCTCGAGAAGATGGTCAGCGACAAGGCCTGGGACAAGGCGGTCACCGACAACTTCGGTCCGGCCAGCTACAAGAACGAGCCCGCGCCGAAGATCGGCGTCATCGTCCAGTAGCGCAGGGATCCATCGGCGCGCCGCCGTCCACCGCGATCAGGGCGGCGGCGCGCCGCGCTATCCACGTACGCCACCCACCCGGAAGCGCGGGAGATCGTGTTCGATTTTCTTTCTGACTACAACGACCCGACCCTGTTGGGCGCCTTCTGGATGACGGTGAAGCTCACCTTCTTCTCCGCCATCGGCTCCCTGATCTGGGGAACTCTCCTGGCCGCGATGCGAGTCAGCCCGGTCCCACTGATGCGCGGGTTCGGCACGGCCTATGTGAACATCGTCCGGAACATCCCCCTGACGGTCATCATCATCTTCACCTCGCTCGGCCTCGCGGACATCTTCCGCGTGACGATGGGCAGCGACGACTTCAAGGTCCAGGGCTTCCGCCTGGCGATCCTCGGTTTCATCGCCTACACCGCGGCCTTCGTCTGCGAGGCGCTCCGGTCTGGCATTAACACCGTGCCGCTCGGGCAGGCCGAGGCAGCCCGCGCCATCGGGCTGACCTTCAGCCAGACTCTCCGGCTCATCGTGCTGCCGCAGGCGTTCCGCTCGGTGATCGGCCCGCTGGCCAACGTGCTGATCGCGTTGACCAAGAACACCACAGTGGCGGCCGCGATCGGTGTGGCAGAGGCTGCCTATCTGATGAAGGCAATGATCGAGAACGAGGCCGAGGTCCTGCTCATCGCCGCGATCTTCGCCTTCGGTTTCGTGGTACTGACTCTGCCCACCGGCCTCTTCATGGGCTGGCTGAGCAAGCGACTGGCGGTGAAGCGATGACCTCCGTTCTCTACGACGCTCCGGGCCCCCGCGCCAAGCGGCGCAATGTGCTCATCTCGGTGGTCTTCTTCGCCCTGCTCGCCCTGCTCGCCTGGTTCATCTGGTACAAGCTGGACGAGAAGAACCAGTGGGCCTGGGCCCTGTGGAAGCCGTTCACCCAGTCGCAGACCTGGACGACCTATCTGCTGCCGGGTCTCGGCGACACGCTGAAGGCCGCGGCCTTGGCCATGTTGATCGCCCTCCCGCTGGGCGCGGTCTTCGGCATCGCCCGCCTCTCCGACCATGTGTGGGTGCGGCTTCCGGCCGCGTGGGTGGTCGAGTTCTTCCGGGCGATTCCGGTCCTGCTGCTGATGCTGTTCGCGAACGAGTTCTACGACCGCTACACGAACGTCTCCAGCGAACAGCGGCCCCTCTACGCGGTCGTCACCGGCCTGGTGCTCTACAACGCATCCGTCCTCGCCGAGGTTGTACGGGCCGGCATCCTGGCCCTGCCCAAGGGGCAGTCCGAGGCAGCCAAGGCGGTCGGTCTCACAAAGGGCCAGACGATGCGGAGCATCCTGCTTCCGCAGGCCGTCACCGCCATGCTGCCGGCCATCGTCAGCCAGCTCGTGGTCATCGTGAAGGACACCGCGCTGGGCGGCGTGATGATCGGGTTCACCGAGCTGCTCAACGCGCGCCAGACCCTGGCAGCCTTCTACGCCAACGTCATCCCCAGCTTCATCGTGGTGGCGATCATCTACATCGTCCTCAACTTCATACTCACCAGCTTCGCGAGCTGGCTGGAGAAGCGGCTGCGGCGCAGCAAGAGGAGCACAGGCGCGGTCCTCAGCGCTGAGGACATGGAGGAGCTGAACCCGGCGGCGACCGGCGGCACCTTCGGAACCGGTGCCGGAGGGTCGATCTGACCCCTGGTCACATCGCTTGAGCACACGGAGGGCAGTGGCATGATCGCCACTGCCCTCCGTCACTTGACGCAAGCACCGGCAATGGGTTGCATACGTTCTGTGATCGTGCACCCTGCTCCAACTCTCTGTTCACTCGCGTTCCTGGGGACACCGCTGCGGGCAGGGGGCGCCGCGCCATGGACCCGGTGATCATCGTCGGAGCGGGGCCCGTCGGGCTCACGCTCGCCCTGGCACTGGCCCGTCAGGATGTCCCCTGCGTCGTCCTCGACGAGGGTCCCGGCAAGGACGAACCCCGTCTCGCCCGCAGTGTCGTCCTGCGCGAGGACACCACCGCCCTCATCGAACGCCTGACCGGTGTACCGCTCGGCGAGGCCGGAACCCGCTGGGCCGGATGGCGGTCGATGCGGCGCAAGCAGGTGATGCGCGAGGTCACATTCGACGACGCCGCGGAAGAGCCCGAGAATCTCAACCTCACGAACCCCGCGCCCCTGCACATCGCCCAGCACGTCCTGACCGGCGTCCTGCGCACGGCCCTCGCCGGCGAGCCGCTCGTCAAGATCACCGTGGACAGCCGCCTGGACGCCATCGAGCAGGAATCCTCGGGCGTCACCGTCCACACCCGCGGCCCGAAGGGCACCTGGTGGCGCGGCAGTTACGCCATCGGCTGCGACGGCCCCCGCTCCACCGTGCGCAAACTCATGGACATCCGCTTCCCCGGCCGTACGGCGGTGGAGCGACACGCCGTGGCCGCGCTGCGCGTGGAACTTCCGTGGGAGGGCCAGGCGTTGCTCCATCGGATGCCACCGTGGCGGACGTCCGGACCCTCGGGCGGGGAGGTCACCGGCCGGCCGCTCCCGGAGGGGGTGTGGCGCCTGGACTGGCTGCTGCCCCCGGGCAAGGACCTGGTCACGCCCGAGCTGCTCGTGGGGCACGTCCGCGAGACGCTCGCCGGCTGGTCCGAGGGGCCGACACCGTCGTACGAACTCCTCGACACCGGGGTTCACACGGTCCACCACCGCCTGGCGCGCCGCTGGCGCGTGGGCCGCGTCTTCATCGCCGGGGACGCGGCGCACTGCCTCGGCACGCTCGGCACGCACGGACTCGACGAGGGCCTGCGGGACGCCGACAACCTCGCCTGGAAGCTGGCGGCGGCCTGGCACCACGGGCCGCACGAAGCGCTGCTCGACAGCTACCAGAGCGAGCGGCGCGCGGTCGTCGCCGCCCGGCTGCGCGCGGCCGACCAGGCGCTGCCGCTGCTGCGCGCGGGCAGCGGGCTGCGCTCGTACGTCCGCGGCTCCGCCCGGGGCCTGGACGCCCTGCTGACGGACGGCCACCTGGGGCAGGGAGCGATCGGTTCGCCCGGCTCGTACGCCCAGTCGCCGCTCGCGCCTCAGCCCTTGGAGGGCGAGGTCCCGGTGGACACGCCGCGCGGTGCGCCGGTCGCGGATGTACGGGTCACCGCGGAGGACGGCTCCTTCGTCCAGTTGCGGGACCGGCTCGGGCGCGGTGCGCTGCTGGTCCTGCTGATCGCGCCGGGCACGGGCGTGTGGGAGCGCAAGCACTGGGCGACCGCCGGGATCATGCCCCGGCTCGCGGCGGCGGTGACGGCGCTGCCGTATCCGGCCGAGCTGCTCGTCGCCGAGAGCTACCCCGGCGCGGCCGCGCATTCGGTCCTGCTGGTGCGGCCCGACGGTCACCTGGTGACGGCTTTGAGCGGGGTGCGGCCGGCCGATCTGTACACGGCGGCAGAGGCGGCCGTAGGCGGACCGATCAAGGTGGCTGCGGCCGCGGAGGAGGCGAGCGCGGCGGCCGGTTCGCGCTGATGGCGCCCATGGTCCGGGCGGTCCGGGCGGTCCGGGCGGTCCGGGCGGTCCGGGCGGTCCGGGCGGTCCGGGCGGTCCGGGGACTGTCTCCCGCCGCCCTTCGTCCGGGGCGTGACTCCTACGGCCCATCGCCCGGGACTGCCCCCTGCCTACCGGGACTGTCTCCCGGCTCCCACCGGACGGAAGGGGTACGCATCCAGGCGGCAGTGATCACCCCCAGCACCGATCTCGCCTGAATGCAGCACTCACCGTCACTGTGCGGTCCGCATAGTGACAGTGAGTTGACCCGCCCGCACCGGCATGGTGTACTCCGGATCGTGACCGACACCTGTGTGCGCCTGTGGCGGAGGGTCCATATGGACCTCGTCCGCTATGCGGGCTGCGTGTGTCGCCCGTCCTGCTGAATTCGCATCCTCCTTCTTCTTTCCCGCGCGTGCCGCGCCCTTGGCCGGTGCCATAGCGGGCTCTTCGCGAACTCTCTTCAGGACGGTGCCCGTGTCTGTCTCTCCTGCCGCCGTCGGCGCTTCCGAGCCGGTTGCCACGCCGAACTCTGCTTCGGACCCCATTCACCACTCCGCCCCGGACTCTGTTCCGAACTCCACTCCGACGCAGGCGGACCTTCTCGACTTCGTCCGGCGCACCGCCGCCGACGCCGAGCTGGTCGCCTCGCTCCCCCTCGATCCCGAGGGCCGTACCTGGGTACGGCTCGAAGGACCCGGCGGCAGCGAGGCCTGGCTGATCGGCTGGCCGCCCGGTACCGGCACCGGCTGGCACGACCACGCCGACTCGGTCGGGGCTTTCGTGACGGCGGACGGCGAGCTCAAGGAGCACTCGCTCGCCGTGCGGCTGCCGGCCGACGGCTGGAAGACCCTGGAACTCGCGGACGACGTGGACCGCTCACGCCGCCTGCCGGCCGGCAAGGGACGCTCCTTCGGCCGTCACCATGTGCACGAGGTCCTCAACCAGTCCACCGACCGGCACGCGATCTCCGTCCACGCCTACTACCCGCCCCTGCCACAGATGCGCCGCTTCAGCCGCAACGGACCGATCCTGCGCCTGGAGCAGGTGGAACGTCCGGAGGACTGGCAGTGAGCGGGGTGCGAGGCGAAGCGGCGACGGTGCGTGGCGTCGGCGGACACCCGGATGGCGAAGGGTTGGATGGCGCAGGGGTGGATGGCGAACGGACCTTTGATGGGCCGGAGTTGAGGGGCGACGGCGTGAGCGGTGGGGTCGAGCAGCAGGTCGTCGGCAGCGAATCGCCGGCGGCCGTCGACGGCACGGATGAACAGCCGGTCGGCATCGACGAACTGGTGGAGCGGGTGCGCGCGGGCTACGAGCGGATCAAGCCCCGGGAGGCGTACGAGGCCGCCCAGGGTGGCGAGGCCCTGCTGGTCGACATCCGGTACGCGGCGCTGCGCGAGCGGGACGGCCTGATCCCCGGTGCCTTGGTGGTCGAGCGCAACGAACTGGAGTGGCGGCTCGATCCACAGGGCAGCCATCGCTCCCCCGAGGCGACGAGTCACGACCTGCGGGTCGTGGTGATCTGCAACGAGGGATACGCGTCGAGCCTGGCAGTCGAGTCACTACGGCGGCTGGGGCTGCACCGGACCACCGATCTGGTCGGCGGATTCCAGGCCTGGCGGGCGGAGGGCTTGCCGGTGACGACGGAAACGGGACCGCCTGCACCGCCTCGTGCCGTGCACGCCCCCTGATCACGGCTCAGCCCCGAAACCACTGACCGGTCACCCCGCCCCCCTCCTCCCCACGTCCACAAGCCGAACCCGCACCCACACCCACATAACGATCCCGGCCCGGAACGCGATGGGCGCCCCCGTGCGTCCACCGTGTTCAGGGCCGGGATCCCGCGACCCGAGCGGGCGGTAGGTCGGCGGACGAGTGGACGGGAGCACGGGCGGGCGAGAGCACGGTGATCAGAAGCCCTCGTCCCCGAGGAACTCCGTGTCCTCACCCTCTTCCTCCAGCGCCTGCCGGACCACCCGCAGGGCCATGCCCTCGGGATAGCCCTTGCGGGCCAGCATGCCCGCAAGGCGACGCAGGCGTTTGTCGCGGTCGAGGCCCCGCGTGGAGCGGAGCTTGCGGTCGACGAGTTCGCGGGCCGTCGCCTCTTCCTGTTCGGAGTCGAGCTGGGCGACGGCCGCGTCGATCAGCGTCGAGTCGACGCCCTTGGTGCGCAGTTCCTGGGCGAGCGCGCGCCGCGCCAGCCCTCGGCCGTGGTGCCGGGACTCCACCCAGGCGTCCGCGAACGCGCTGTCGTTGATGAGGCCGACCTCCTCGAACCGCGACAGCACCTCCTCGGCGGCGGCGTCCGGGATCTCCCGCTTGCGCAGGGCGTCCGCGAGTTGCTTCCGCGTGCGCGGGGTCCCGGTGAGCAGGCGCAGACAGATCGCCCGCGCCTGCTCCACCGGGTCCGCTGGGGGCGTCCCCTCCTCGGCCCTCGACGAGGAAGAGGCACCTCCGTCCTCACCGGACGGCTCTGTACGACCGCGTCGACGACGCCCTCGTGAGCCGTCCGAGCCCCGAGTCCCACCACGACCACGACGCGAGCCGCCACCGGAGGCACCGGCGCCGTACGCCGGGCCCGACTCGTCGCCGTAATCGCCGAATCCCCCGGACGAGCCACTCCCGCCGTACGAGTCGCTCGTGCCCCCGTACGAATCGCCCGTGCCGTACGAGCCACTCGTGCCGTCGTTCCCCCTGTCCGTGTCATGGGCCGCCTCTCCTCCGGAGGCGTGTCCGCCCATCCCGGAGGAGCCTTCCTCGCCGCCTCTCCCCCGCCCTCGCGGAGCGTCCGGGTAGGCGGCGTACTCGGCCCAGTCGGTTCGCCGTGTCACGGATCAGCTCTTGGCGGTGGCGGCCTTGGTCTTGGCCGTCTTGGCCGCAGCCGGTGCCGGCACCGTCTTCGCGGCGTCGTCCGGGGTGGCGGAGACCGCGGCGTCCGCGCCCGGCTCGGCGGCAGGCTCCTCGGGCCGTACCCCGACGCCCAGCTTCTCCTTGATCTTCTTCTCGATCTCGTTGGCCAGGTCGGGGTTGTCCTTGAGGAAGTTGCGCGCGTTCTCCTTGCCCTGGCCGAGCTGGTCGCCCTCGTACGTGTACCAGGCGCCGGCCTTGCGCACGAAGCCGTGCTCCACGCCCATGTCGATCAGACCGCCCTCGCGGCTGATGCCCTGGCCGTAGAGGATGTCGAACTCGGCCTGCTTGAAGGGCGGCGCGACCTTGTTCTTGACGACCTTGCAGCGGGTGCGGTTGCCGACCGCGTCCGTGCCGTCCTTCAAGGTCTCGATACGACGGATGTCGATACGCACCGAGGCGTAGAACTTCAGCGCCCGACCACCGGTCGTGGTCTCCGGGGAGCCGAACATCACGCCGATCTTCTCGCGGAGCTGGTTGATGAAGATCGCGGTGGTCTTGGACTGGTTGAGCGCGCTGGTGATCTTCCGCAGCGCCTGGCTCATCAGACGGGCCTGGAGGCCGACGTGGCTGTCACCCATCTCGCCCTCGATCTCCGCGCGCGGGACGAGCGCGGCGACGGAGTCGATGACGATGAGGTCGAGGGCACCGGAGCGGACCAGCATGTCCACGATCTCCAGGGCCTGCTCGCCATTGTCGGGCTGGGAGAGGATCAGGTTGTCGATGTCGACGCCGAGCTTCTTGGCGTACTCGGGGTCGAGGGCGTGCTCCGCGTCCACGAACGCGACCTGGCCGCCGGCCTTCTGCGCATTGGCCACCGCGTGCAGGGTCAGGGTCGTCTTGCCGGAGGACTCCGGTCCGTAGACCTCGACGACACGGCCGCGCGGCAGACCACCGACGCCGAGGGCCACGTCGAGCGCGGTCGACCCGGTCGGGATGACCTCGATGGGCTCCATCGTCCGGTCACCCATGCGCATGACCGCGCCCTTGCCGAATTGCCGTTCAATCTGTGCGAGTGCGGCTTCAAGGGCCTTCTCGCGGTCGGTTCCTGCCATGGGTTCCACCCGGTTTGCTTGAGTCGATCGCTTCACGTCAAAGACGCTAACGCCTGCCACTGACAATGCGCCCCGACGCCCGTCCGGCCTGTGGATAACTCGGGCACTTCTCGGTTGAAACCGTGGCGAAATGCCCGCCGAGCACTTCGCCGGCAGCTCCATGAGAATGGATGTTCGATTTTCGTGTCAAGCGCACCACACGGCACCCGGACACCCGCCGCAACCGGACCCGCGCACACCACGACCGGGCGTACCGGCCGGGCAACTCGGGTGCCACAGACAGCGCAGCGGATGCATCGTCCGCACGGACGGCGTCCACAACGCACCCGCGGACCGCGACTCAGGTCAGTGCCAGCCTCAGGAGCGCCAGGTCGAGCCACCGGCCGAACTTCGTGCCCACCTCCGGGATCAGGCCGACGCGCTGGAACCCGAATCGTTCGTGCAGCCGGATCGATGAGGCGTTCTCCGCCTCGATGCCGGCGATGACGACATGGTGACCCGCCTCGCGCGCGGCGGTGATGAGCGCGGCGAGGAGCGCGGAGCCGATACCGAGTCCGTGCCGGCCTTCACGGACGTAGACCGAGTCCTCCACCGTGTGGCGATAGCCGTCCAGCTCCCGCCACGGTCCGTAGACCGCGAACCCGGCCACCTCGCCGTCCGCCTCGGCCACGAGGGCCGAGCCGCGCTCCAGGTGGGCGGCCAGCCAGGTCGCAGCCTCGGCGGGGGACTGCGGGGTCTGCGTCCACAGTGCCGTCGAGTGCTCGATCGCGTGGTTGCGGATCGCGCGGATGACCTCCACGTCACCGGAGTGGGCCGGACGCACCGTCACAGCCACCCGCTCTCTCTCGTATATTGGATTCATGTCCAACATAGTAGATCCTCTGGTGGGGCAGATCGCATCCCGTATCCGCGCCGAACGGGAGCGCCGCCGCTGGACCCTGGCCCAGCTCGCGGATGCCTCCGGCGTCTCGCAGGCCATGATCAGCAGGATCGAGCGCGGCGAGAGCAGCCCCACCGCCGTGGTCCTCGGCAAGTTGTCGGCCGCCTTCCAGCTCAGCGTCTCCTCCCTGCTCGCCCTAGCCGAAGGATCGCGGGACGGAACTCAGGACTCCCATGACCGGACCGACGGACTCGGGGAGGTGCGCCGCCAGGCCGAGGCGGCAGAGTGGCGCGACCCCGCCACCGGCTACCGACGCCGCCAGATCACCGGCCCGCACTTCCCCGCAGAGATCGCCGAGATCCGCCTGCCCGCCGGCGCGCGCGTCCCGTACCCGGCGGCGGCCTTCGCCTTCGTCCGGCAGGTCGTCTGGGTCCTCGACGGCCGTCTGACCTTCCACGACGGCGGCACGGTCCACGAGCTCGACGCCGGCGACACCATCGAGCTCGGGGAGCCCACAGAGCGCGTCTTCGCCAACACCACCGACACAGCGTGCCGTTACGCCGTCATCCTCACCCGCGGCACCCGGCCGTGACCCGACCCCTTCCCCGGGGCGGCACGTTCCTCCTGACCTCCATAGCCGGTACGGCGATCGCGAACAACTACGCCATCCAGCCCGCGCTCACCGCCGTGGCCACCGACCTGAGCGTCCCCGCCTCGGTGATCGGTCTCGTGCCCACCGCCGCGCTGGCCGGCTGCGTGATCGGCTTCGCCGTCCTGCTGCCCCTCACCGACCACCTCGCCCCGGCCCGCCTGGTCACCGCACAGCTCGGCACGCTCACAGCCGCCCTCGTCCTCGCCGCGGCCGCACCCGGCCCGGTCCCGCTCCTGGCCGCCTACCTGCTCATCGGCGCCTGCGCCGGCGTCGCCGCGCAGGCCGGCAACATCGCGGGCCGGCACGCCCCTCCCGAACGCCGCGGAGCGGGCGTCGCCACCGTGGCCGCCGGCATGTCGGCCGGCATCCTGCTCAGCCGTCTGGCGGGCGGGGCACTCGCCGACATCTTCGGGTGGCGGCGGATGCTCCTCGTCTTCGCCGCACTCGCCCTGCTCGGCGCGGTCGCCGCCCTCACCCTCCTGCCCCGGCAACGGCCCCGGCCGGACCGCGGCTACCGCGCCACCCTCGCCTCGCTTCCCCCGCTCCTGCGCCACCACCCGCAACTGCGCCGCGCGGTGGCCACCGGCGGCCTGTGGTACTTCGCCTTCAACCTCATATGGGTCGCCCTGGCCCTCACCCTGGCTCAGCCGCCGCACTCCCTGGACCCGACCGCCATCGGCCTGTACAGCCTCGCCGGGATCCTCGGTTTCGCCGCGCTCCCGATCACCGGACGGCTCACCGACCGGTACACGCCACAGACCGTGATCACCGCCTGCATGCTGACCGCAGCGGCGGGAACGGCCCTGCTCGCCACCGGCCTGAACAGCCCGCCGGCCACGGCACTCGGACTCGCACTGTTCGACGCCGGCTGCTTCGCCGCTCAGGCCGCCAACCAGAGCCGCGTCATCGCCCTCGACCCCCACCGCTCGGGCAGCCTCAGCAGCGTCTATCTGGTGCTCTACTTCGCCATCGGCGCCATCGGCACCGCTCTCGCCGCCCCGCTGCTCGACACCGTCGGCTGGCAGGGCACCGCGCTGACCGCCATCACCGCGCTCCTCCTTGCCGCTGCTCTGGGACGCACGCCCTCCGCACCGGCCTCATGATTCGCGGGGCTCCAGCCCCGGCGGAGCAGCCAGGCCATCTGCGTGCCCCGGCGGGGCACCCCCGCATCCGCTGCCTCGCCCCCGCTTCACACGCGACGAGGCTGCCGACAGGCGTCAGTCCGCCCCGTCCCCCGACCCCCCGGTCCCCTCCGGAGGCTTCTGCCCGGGCTGTTCCGGCCGTCGTATCCACAGCTCACGCGCCCGTGCGAACAGGCTGCGGCCCGTTCCCCGGTGCCCGTGGACGCGGGGATCGTCCGTGACGTCGTAGCGCTTCACGTAGGCCCCCAGGAACGCCTGCAACGTGGCGACGGCCGGGATGGCGATCAGCGCGCCCACCGCGCCGAGGAGCGCGGTGCCCGCGATGACCGAACCGAAGGCGACCGCGGGGTGGATGTCGACGGTCTTGGCGGTCAGCTTGGGCTGAAGCACATAGTTCTCGAACTGCTGATAGACCACGACGAAGATCAGCACCCACAGCGCGTACCAGGGGTCGACCGTGAACGCGATCAGCATGGGCAGGGCGCCGGCGAGATACGTGCCGATGGTGGGGATGAACTGCGACACCAGACCGACCCACACCGCGAGCACGGGCGCGTACGGCACATCCAGGATCTCCAGCAGGATGTAGTGGGCTATGCCGGAGACGAGGGCCATCAGGCCGCGCGAGTACAGATAGCCGCCCGTCTTGATGACGGCGATCTCCCAGGCGCGCAGCACCTCGGCCTGCCTGGCGGGCGGCAGTACGGAGCACAGCGCGCGGCGCAGCCGGGGGCCGTCCGCGGCGAAGTAGAACGAGAACAGCGTGATCGTCAGGAGCTGGAACAGACCGCCGAGGACCTGGGCGGACACGTCCAGGACGCCGCTGGCGCTGTTCTGCACGTAGTTGCGCAGCCAGTCGGATCTGAGCAGGCCCTCCTGGACGTCGACGCGGCGCAGGTCGGTGTGGAAGTGCGCGTTGATCCAGTTGATGACGGAGTCGAGGTAGTTCGGGAAATCCTCGACGATCTTGATGATCTGGCCCGCGAGCATGGACCCCAGCAAGGTCACGAACCCGGCGGACACGATGATCACCGCGAGGAAGACGAGGGCGGTGGCCAGTCCCCGGCGCAGGCCGCGCGAGGCCATCCAGCTCACCGCGGGCTCGATGGCGAGGGCCAGGAAGAACGCGATGAGGATGTTGATCAGCAGCCCGGTGAGCTGGTGAAAGGCCCAGCTTCCCAGTTGGAACACGCCGACGAGCGTCAGCGCGAGCACCAGGGCTCGCGGCAGCCAGCGCGGCATCCTGCCGTTCGCCCCGGCGTCGCCCCCGCCCGGAGGCGGATCGGGCGGCGTCGTGCCGAACGGGGACCCGTGCCGGGCGATCTCCCCGGTCTCGTCAGTGCGTGCCACGGAGCAAGTCTCGCCCACGCCACCGACAATCGGCCCCGGTCCGTCGATCTTCGTTACCGGTCAGCGCTTCTCCCCCGGAACGTTCATCACGGCACACACCACACGCCACACGTCCTTGGCCTCCCAGCCGGACTCCAGCGCGTCGTGCACCGTGCGCCCGCCGAGCTCCGCCATCACATGATCGCGCGCGAAGGTGTCGGCGTACCCCGGACCGAAGTGTTCCGCCATCCGCTGCCAGAAGACCGTCAACCGCATGCGTTCCGCTCCATACCCGCAATGACCTGCACGTTTTCCTGCCCCTCACACCCCCGCATGGCCGTCAGGGGTTTCCAGGGAGTTCGCCTCCCCGCTGAACCAGGCATCCATGGCGGCGCGACCTCGCGTACCTGCGTCGGGCATGAACTGAGTGTATGTACGCAGAGTAAAGCCAGGGTCGGCGTGCCCAGCCCTGGCCCAGGCCGCCTCTCCTGACCAGAAGATCACCGAAGTCGTCCAGACCCTGATCCCGGACCTGGACGAGGACGCCGTGCGCGCCCTTACCACCTACGCGGTCGCCGGCGCCGACGGCCTGTTCGTCCAACGGGAGATCAAGGGCGACGCCGTCGACCTGATGGTGATCTCAGCCCGTGGCGGGCTGAAGAAGGGAGGTCAGGTCCGGAAATCCGGCCTGTTCGCTTTCGCTCAGCTCGGCCCAGACCGTCTTGCCCTGGCGGCCGTGGCGGGTTCCCCAGTGGTCGGCGAGCTGGGCCACGAGGAGGAGGCCGCGCCCGCCCTCGTCGAAGGTGCGGGCCCGGCGCAGGTGGGGAGTTGTGCTCCCGGAGTCGGACACCTCACACAGGAGGCCTCGGTCGTGGATGAGCCGCAACCGGATGGGGGGCCGGCCATAGCGGATGGCGTTGGTGACCAGTTCGCTGATCACGAGCTCAGCGGTGAAGTCGAGTTCCCCCAGTCCCCACGCGGTGAGCTGCCGCAAGGCGCTGGAACGCGCCCCGGAGACGGCTGCCGGGTCGGCGTCCACGTCCCACGCCGCGACCTGGCCGTCCCCGAGGGTGCGGGTGCGGGCCAGCAGCAGGGCTACGTCGTCATGGGGCCGGTCGGCGGGCAGCAGGGCTTCGAGCACGGTGTCGCAAGCTGCCTCCAGGAAGGCAGCGGGTTGTGCGAGGGCGTGGCGCAGGAGGGTGAGGCCTGCCTCTACGTCGTGATCACGGGCCTCGATCAGGCCGTCGGTGTACAGGGCCAGCAGGCTGCCTTCGGGCAATTCGACCTCGGCCGGCTCGAAGGGCAGGCCGCCCAGGCCCAGTGGCGGGCCGGGCGGCAGATCGAGGAGGTCGACGGTGCCGTCGCGGCTCACCACGGCGGGAAGCACGTGGCCCGCCCGGGCCAGGGAGCAGTGGCCGCCCACGGGGTCGTAGACGGCGTACAGGCACGTGGCGCCGATGTCCCCAACCGTCTCCTCCGTGTCCGGGTCGGCCGAGGCTTCGGCGGACAGGCGGATGACGACGTCGTCCAGGTGCGTCAGCAGTTCGTCGGGCGGCAGGTCGATGTCGGCGAGAGTGCGGACCGCCGTCCGCAGGCGTCCCATCGTGGCGGCGGCGTGGATGCCGTGGCCGACCACGTCGCCGACCACCAGAGCGACCCGGGCCCCGGACAGCGGGATCACGTCGTACCAGTCGCCGCCGACGCCGACCCGGGTGCCGGCGGGAAGGTACCGGCAGGCGACCTCGACGGCCGACTGCTCCGCCGTACGCCGTGGGAGCAGGCTGCGCTGCAGGGTGAGCGCGGTGGCGCGGGCGTGCGTGTAGCGGCGGGCGTTGTCGACGGCCACCGCCGCCCTGGCCGAGATTTCCTGGGCGAGGAGGAGATCCTCGTCGTCAAAGAGGCCAGGGAGGTCATGGAGCTCGGGAGTCCGGTGACGGGAGAACTGGGCGACGCCGAGGGTCGTGCCCCGCGCGCTCAGCGGCACCACCAGCGTCGACCGGTTTCCGTCCTCGTACCGGGAGGGCTGCCCGGCGGCAAGGGCACGCCCCGCGGGGGATCCCACGGGGCAGGTATGGAGTTCCTGCACCTCCGCTGCCGGGTCAGGGGCACCTTCCGCCACCGTCGTCCGGGCCATCCTGCGCAGTACGGGCGGGCCCGCTGCGGACGTGTCGCGGCCATGGACCACGGAGTCGAGCAGGTCGACGGTGACAGAGTCGGCGATGCGGCCGACGGCGAGGTCCGCCAGTTCCCGGGCGGTGCGAGCGATGTCCAGGGTGGTTCCGATACGCAGGCCGGCCTCGTTGACCACCGACAGCCGCCACTGCAGTCGACGGTCCCGCTCCTCCTGGAAGGCCAGGACGCCCTGCTCGGAGGCGCGGTCGACGTATCCGGTGGCCATCTCGATCATTCGGCGCGACGTCGCGCTGATCAGTTCGCCATCGTCGGTCAGCCGCGGGACTTCCGCGAGGAGCCTGTCGAGGACGACCCCCTGGCCGAGCCGGTGCGCCCGCAGCATCGCGGTGACGGGCGTACCGTGCCGGGCCAGCCGACGTGCGCGTTCCACGTCGGCCGGCGGTGGTTCGATGTCGCCCGGCTGGATGCCGAGCTCCAGTCCGGTCAGCACGCCGACCACGTGTTCCGCGATGTTCTCGGAGGTCATCCGGGCGAGGTCCGGGACTGTCCAGAGCTCTGGCACCTCACGTCGCAGGCATCGCGTCACCTCCGCGATCATCTCGTCCGCTCTCGGTGCGAGCTGACCCGCGACACGGGCCATCAGACCGTCGGCCGTGAAGTCCACACTTCGACGGTACGCCGCACGGCAGGCCCGAGTCATCGGCGAGCCTTCGGACGATGTCAGCCCACGGAGACCGCCGTCCCTGCGTATGTCAGCGCCACCACGGCCAGTACGGCGGCCGGGACGGCCCGGACCGGCGGGTCGCCGTGGCGCAGGTGGACCACCGCCGCGGCGGCCATCAGCAGGGCGAGGCCTGTCGCGGCGGCCACGCCCAGCGGCGTCCAGGTCAGCCCCATCAGCAGACCGGCGACGCCGGCCACCTCCATCGCGCCGACAACGCGATAGAGGCCGGTCGACATGCCGAGGTGGGCCGCTGCCTGCCGCATGACCGGTACCCCTGCGATCTTGGCCAGGCCCAGTGGGAGGAAGACCAGGGACAGGACGATGGCGAGCACGGTGGTCATGCGGTGGCCCTGCCTTCGCGGCGCTCGGCGCCCAGACGCGCGTAGTAGTCGATGAGGTCGGGGCTGTCCACGGTGGCGGGGTTGACGACCTGCTCGACCGGGGCGCCCTGGAGCAGTCGCTTGATCGGGACCTCCAGCTTCTTGCCGGTGCGGGTGTGCGGGATACCCGGCGCTTCGAGGACTTCGTCGGGGACGTGGCGCGGTGAGGCGCCGGTGCGGACGGCGTCGCGGATCTTCTCGCGCAAGGTGTCGTCCAGGGTCACCCCGGCCGCCGGGACCACGAACAGCGGCATCCAGTAGCCGCCGTCCGGCTCCTCCGCACCGATGACCAGGGCCTCGGCGATCTCGGGCAGACGTTCGACGACGTCATGGATGTCGGCGCTGCCGAGCCGTACACCGTTGCGGTTGAGCGTCGAGTCGGAGCGGCCGTGGATGATCACCGAGCCGTGCCCCGTGACCGTGATCCAGTCGCCGTGTCGCCACACCCCGGGGTACGCCGAGAAGTAGGCGTCGCGGTAGCGGGTGCCGTCCGGGTCGTTCCAGAAGTACAGCGGCATCGAGGGCATGGGGCGCGTGACGACCAGCTCGCCGACCTGGTCGATGACGGGGAAGCCCTCGGCGTCGTACGCGGCAAGCGCCACGCCCAGATGCGGAGCCGACAACTCGCCCGCCCAGACCGGGGTGTTGGGCGCGCTGCCCGCGAAGCCGGAGACGATGTCGGTGCCGCCGCTGATGGAGGCCAGCAGGACGTGCTCGCCGACGTGGTCGCGGACCCAGGGGTAGGCGGAGGCGGGCAGGGCGGAGCCGGTGCAGCCGACGACGCGGATCGCCGACAGGTCGTGCACTGACGGGTCGATGCCGAACTTGGCCATGCCCAGCAGGTATTGGGGGCTGGTCCCGAAGACGGTGACGCGGTGGCGGGCGGCCAGTTCCCACAGGACGTCGGGCTTGGCGAACGGCGCTGGGCTGCCGTCGTACGTGCAGGTCGTCGCGCCGGTCAAAAGGGTGGAGACGACCAGGTTCCACATCATCCAGTGGGTGGTGGTGTACCAGAGCAGACGGTCGCCGGGGCCCAAGTCGGAGTGGAGTCCCAGGGTTTTCAGGTGCTCCAGCAGCACGCCGCCGTGGCCGTGGACGATGCCCTTCGGCAGGCCGGTGGTGCCGGAGGAGAAGACGACCCACAGCGGATGGTCGAACGGGACCGGTACACAGGTGAGATCTTCGGTGCGGGTGGAGGCGTCCTCCCAGGGGACGACCAGTGACGGGTACGCCTGCGACGGCCACGGCAGGCCCACGTGGTCCACCAGCAGAGTCGCCTTCAGCGTCGGCAGGGCCCGGGCGACTTCGAGGGCGGCGTCGCGGCGGTCGTGGGTGGTGCCGTTGAAGAGGTAGCCGTCGGCGGCGATCAGGACGGTGGGTTCGAGCTGGGCGAACCGGTCGGCGGCCGCCTTGGGCGCGTAGTCCTGTCCGCACACCGACCAGACGGCGCCCAGGCTCGCGGCGGCGAGGAACGCGACAATGGCATGCGGGGTGTTGGGCAGATAGCCGACGACCCGGTCGCCCTTGCCGACGCCGAGATCGTGCAGGGTGGCGGCCACGGAGGCGACCAGGGCACGCAGCCGCTCGCCGGTCACTTCGTACCCCGAGCCGGTCTCGTCGAGGGCGATGATCGCCGTATCGCCGTCCCTGACGTTGCGCAGGGCGTGGTGGGCGTAGTTGAGGGTGGCGTCGGGGAACCAGCGGGCGCCGGGCATTCTCTCCTCGGCCAGTACCCGCTCGTAGGGGGTGTCCGCGTCGATGTCGAAGTACTCCCACACCGCGCCCCAGAAGCCCTCCAGGTCGGTGACCGACCACTGGTGCAGGGCGGCGTAGTCGGTGCCGTCCACGTGGGCGTGGCGGGCGAAGTCCGCGATGTGGCTGGCCGCTGCTGTCTCCGGATCGGGCGTGAAGAACGGGTCCGGATACGACGTACTCATCGTGTGGTGCTCCTCAACAGGCTTTTCGGGGCCGTTCGTTCGGTAGGAACAGGGCTTCGAGTGCTGTGCAGCAGGGACGCCCAGACGGCGGTCGACGTGAAGTCGCGCCCGCCGGAGGGGACGACGTCCATGACGACCCGGTCGGGCCGCAGAAGGACCGCGTCCGCGCGTCCGGCGCGCAGCCAGGCGGCGAGCGTGCCGTCCTCGCCGAGATCGGACACCGGGACCGCGCACACGCCGAGGCCGTGGGCGAGCGCGGCCAGGCCAGGTGCGGGTTCGGAGGCGGTCAGCACGGCGAAGGAGTCGCCGAGCACCTCGTCGAGACGGGTGCGCCGTCCACCGACGCTCACCCACGGTTGCGGGCAGTGCGTGCCCGCAAGACCCCGGCGGGCACCGCGCCGCACGAGCGGCCCGGCGGTCAGGGGTGGGCTGAGGTCGCGGCCGGCCAGCTCGGTCAGGCCGGGTATGCGGCAGGCCGTGGCCAGGAGCCTGCGGCGGATCGCGGCGGCGCCGTCCTGGCCGCCGGTCATGGCCCAGCCCATGGCGACCGCGAGCCGGATCACATGCCGGGCGTGCGGCTTGCGTTCGCTCTCGTACGTGTCCAACAGCCGTTCTTCGCCGCCCTGTTGGAGCACTCGGGCGAGCTTCCAGGTGAGGTTGTAGGCGTCCCGCAGGCCCGAGCACAGGCCCTGTCCGATGAACGGCGGGGTGAGGTGGGCGGCGTCGCCGAGCAGGAAGACCCGTCCGCCGCGCCAGCGGTCGGCGACGCGCGCCCGGAAGGTGTACTCCGTCTCGCGGACGACCTCGAATTCCCCGTCGTACGAAGGCGGCAGCCATGGGGCGATCAGCTCACGGACCGTCCCCTGCCCTTCCCCGAGCCGGAACTCCCAGCGATAGCGATTTTCGTTCACCCGCATGAAAGTCCCCGGGCGCTCCGGGTCGCAGACCTGGTCGACGCCCTCCCAGCAGCGGACGGGGCCCGCCGTGTCGACGTCGATGACCTTCCAGCGTTCCTCGAAGCGCAGGTCCTCCCACACTCCGCCGATCGCCTCGCGGGTGAGGCTGTTGGCGCCGTCACAGCCGAGGACCGCGTCGGCCCACAGCTCGTGCTCACCGTCCTCGTCGCGGTAGGTCACACGGACGGGGCCGGTGGTGCCCGGGCCGACGCCAGTGACCTCCACGCCACCGCGCAGTTCGCACTCCGGGCGCCGGGCCAGGGCGTCGCGCAGGACGCGTTCCAGCTCGGGCTGGTCGAACATGCTGGACTGCGGGTAGCCGTGGAGGCCGTGCTCGGTGCGGCGGAACTCGGCCATCACCCGGTGCCGGGCGTCCAGCAGCCGCAGCCCGCCCGCCGGACGGGAGATCGCGGTGAACACCTCCCCGACACCCGCGGCCTGCAGGATCCGGTGGATCTCGTCGTCGCCTGCGACGGCGCGCGGAAGCGGGTAGACGTCCCGGTGGCGTTCGAGGACGACACTGCGGACCCCACGCCGGGCCAGGAGAAGGGCAGCGGTCACACCCACCGGCCCGGCACCGACGATCACGACGGGCACACGTGCGGCTTCATCGACGGTCATGTGCGGCTCACCTCGGGTACTAGTTCGCGTCTGCGACGGGCGTGCGCTGCTCGCCGAGGTCGATCCGGCCGTCCGGGGTCGCGATCGTCGCCGTGATCACGTCGCCCGGGTTCAGGTAGTGCGGGTTCTTGGCCTGGCTCTTGAAGAAGGCCTTCCACTTCAACGCGGGCGGCAGCAGCGCGCCGATCTTCTCGACGGCCTTCGGCGGCGCCTTCAGGGCCGTGCCGCCGGGGGTCCCGGTGAGCAGCAGGTCGCCGGCGTCCAGGGTCTGGAAGCGGGCCAGCAGGGTGAGTGCCTGCGCGGGGCGGACGATCATGTCGGCGAGGGTGCGGTCCTGCCGCAGCTCACCGTTGACGCTCAACTTCAGCCGCAGGTCGAGGAGGTGGGTGAAGTCCTCCGGCTCCAGCAACGACAGGTACGGACCGGTCGGCGTGAAGGTGGGGTACGACTTGCTCTCGTAGAACTGCGTCTTGGTCAGCTGCACCTCGCGGGCGCTGATGTCGTTGGTGATCACCAGTCCGGCGACGTATGCCGGCAGGTCCCGCTCCTCGACCACGGTGCCGACGGGCAGCGGCGCGCCCAGGACGAGCCCGAGCTCGATCTCGTAGTCGAGGAACTTCACGTGGGCGGGGCGGACGACGGCCTCGCCCGGGCCGCTGACCGAGCCGGACGCCTTACGGAAGAAGGCAGGCGGGATGTCACCGGTGAAGCCCGAATCACGGGCGTGGCTGCGGTAGTTGACCATCTGGGCGACGACCCGGCAGGGCGTGGTGACCGGGGAGATTGCGACCAGGTCGGCGACGGGCGCGCCCGGCTCGTCGGAGGCGGCGGCCTCGCGGACGGCATCCCGGTCGGCCAGCAGTTCGGCGGTGGTCACGGCCTTGGTCTCGACGCGGACGGCACGCGTGTCGCGCACCACCCACCAGCCCTCGGCGGTACGCAGGACGTTGGTACTCATGTCAGTGCCTTCTTCAGGGGGCGGGTTCAGGAGTTCGCGGCCTTGAGCAGGCCGAAGAGTCGCGCCGGGTCCATCTCGTTGTCGCCGCGCAGCGCCTCGATGACATCGCGGACCCGCTGCGGGGAGGGACTGGCGCCGAGGAAGTCGCGGGTGGCGGGCGGGCCCCACTGAGCGAGACCGCTGGTCGACATCGGCGCCCAGCCCGGCTCGACGTCACAGGAGAACAGGTCGCCGTCGGCGAAGTGCTCCAGCATGAAGTGGTCGGGGTCGCGCCAGTAGTCGAAGAGCTGGCTGCCCTGGATGTGCCGGCCGATGCCCCAACTGCGCTTGTAACCGCGTTCCTTGAGGTACTCGCCACCTGCGGCAATGGAGTCCAGGTCGGTGACCTGGTAGGCGGAGTGGACGTAACCCGTGCCCGGCCCCAGGTGCATGGCCAGCGTGTGGTGGTCGGCCGGCACACCGCCCAGATCGCAGCGGATGAACGCCATCGTCGGACCCCGGCCCCGCTGCCCGTCCAGGAACAGGAAGTCGGACACGATCATCCCGAGTGTGTCCAGATACCAGTCCAGAGCCCGGCCGAAGACACGGGTCTCCAGCACCACATGCCCAAGACGCTGGATGCGGGACGGCTCGCGAGGCGGGCGCTGCGTGGCATTGGTACGACGATGATCCGTGCCGAAGTTCAGCAGCGACGGCTGCTGTTCCGGCAGCGCCGGGAGCTGTTCGCCGCAGTGCACGACCCGCACCGGGAAGCCCGACGGGTCGAGCAGGTCAACTACCTTGCCACCGCCGGGAACGTCGGCATCCCGTACGTCCCGGCCCGTCGCTCGGGCCAGCCGGTCCAGGTCGCCCCGCTCCGCCGCCCGGAACGCCGGGCCGATGAACCGGGACGTACGCCCCTTGCGGATCACCATGCAGGGCGAACCGGCGAAGGTGCCCCGCAGCCAGAGCTCCCGCTCGGTGCGCGCGGCGATGCCGAACCCGAAGTCCCGGGCGAAGACCTCGGCCCGGTCCAGGTCGGGCTTCTCGAACTCGAGCCAGGCCAGGTCGGCCACCTTGATCACGGGATTCCGGGAGCGACCGGGGTGTTCGCCGCGCAGGGCGCCCTGCTCACTGTGGAGGTCCTGGTGGGCCGTGATGACGTCGGCCCCGTCGACGCGGATTTCAGACATGGTGCCCTCCGAGCAACATTGCCGTAATGAGGAAATCATCAACTGTGACAGTTCTGTCGTCAAGATGTTCGCGGCAGGAAATGATGAATTCATCAGGACTGCGATCACCATCGCTCGGCGGTTAGACTCTGCGCATGTCTACGTCAGCCCTGCCCAGCAACCGGTTTGAGCGGCGTCGCGCAGAGACCCGCAGGGCCCTTGTGCGAGCAGCCCGGCAGATACTCGCCGAGAGCGGCGACACCAGCGCGAGCATCCAGGCGATCGCCGAACGCGCGGACGTGGGCTTCGGCTCCTTCTACAACCACTTCGACTCCAAGGCGGAGCTGTTCGAGACGGCGGTGGTGGACGCCATGGAGGAGTTCGGCCAGGCCTTCGACGAGCGCCTGGCGGGGATCGACGACCCGGCGGAGCTGGTCGCGGCGGGCTTCCGGCTCAGCGCCCGGATGGCCGACTCCCACCCGGAGCTGATGCAGGTCCTGCGCCGCCGCGGCCTCGGGCACATCCACGCCAACAACGGCCTGGCCCGCCGCGCCCTGCGCGATCTGCAGGTCGGCATCGCCTCCGGCCGTTTCACCACCCTCGACCCGGTGGTCGCCCTGTCAGCGCTGGGCGGAGCACTGCTGTCCCTGGTGGAGCTGCGGTTCGCCCGCCCGGAGGTGGACGGCGACGAGGCCGCGGTGAATCTCGCCGAGATGGTCATGCGCATGCTGGGCCTGTCGGCGGACGAGGCCCACGAGGTCGCCCGGCGCCCCTTGCCCGACCCCGACTGACCTCACGCGGACGACGAGTCCGGGCGGAACGTGACCGAGCTGCCCGTGAAGCGGGCGTCGATCCCGTCCTTGCCGGTGGTGACCGACCGCAGGTGAAGCCCTTCGGGGACGTTCTGCAGCGGAACGGGCACTTCCAAGGCCTTGTCGAGCAGTGATTTCAGCGGGGGGAGCAGTTCACCCTGCTCTGCGCGCACGTCCGTGAAGGCGATGCGGTTGCCGCTCGCCGCCGAGACGGCCGCGCTCGCGGTCACGTCGCCGACGAGCGGCAGACTCGCGGTCGCGTTGACCCGGCCCGGCTCGTTTCCCTGCGACACGTCCAGGCCGAGCGCGCTCGACACGTCCGCGTAGGACAGGTGGGCGGTCGCCCGAACGCTCCGGGCGTGTGCCTCGTCGGCGCTCCCTGAGGTCTTCAGCCCGTCCATCCCGACCGTAAGCCTCGTCACCGGCAGAGGCCGTGTCGTGCTGTTCGCGGGGATGTCGTGGGCGGTGAGGTCGACGTGATCCAGACGTCCCTCGGTGAGCTGGGTCAGCACAGGGAAGCCGCTGACGTGCACCGATGGGCGATCGGCGGTTCCCATGCCGTCCTGAAAGGCCTTGGCCGTACGACTCTCGGCGCGAGCTGCGGCGATCCGGTCGACTGCGACGGCGCCGATCAGCAACGCCGCCAAGGACGCGGCGACGATGATCAGACGCCGCCTCGTCCGGGTCGGGGGGCTCACATATACGGAGCCGTCGCCGTAGTAGGGCTCGCCGACGTACTCCTCGTCACGGTAGGACTGGTGCATGGTTCTCCTCTTCGAGTAGTGCTTGGGGAAGTGCGCCTACGCGGCGTCGCCATCGGGCCGGTCGAGCCCGCGGACACATGTCGCCGCGCTGTCTCCGTCCACGCCCATCGCGATCAGGGCGGCGGTCGCGGTGCCCGCGCCGTCGTCGCTCCAGACCCCGCTGTTCACGCAGTCGAGAAGCCCTAGCAAGTGCCCCTCCAGCGCCCGGGTCAGTACGGCCGGCGGAACTCTGGTCTGGAAGGCACCCTGCCGTTGCCCCCGGCCGATGATCGCCTCCGCCATGTCCCGCGCGGGGGCCAGGACTTCAGCGAGCCGATCGGCCCCGAGGTCCTGGGGAGCGAGACGGAGCAGGATGCGGTAGCGGTCACCCACAGGCCACACGGCGAGGACGAAGCGCGCCAGCTCCGTGACGGCATCCGTCACCGGCACCCGAGGGGCCGCGAGCGCCTGCCGCAACGCCTGGGCGGCCTCCTCCACCAGCCCCTCCACGAGTGCGGCCCGGCCGTTGAAGTGGCCGTAGACCGTACGGCGCACCACACCTGCCGCCTCGGCGATGTCGCCGAGGCTGCTCTCAGGGTCGCGGCCGAGTTGCTGCCGAGCCGCCTCGAGAATGCGGGCCCGCGTGAGCAGGGTTCGGCTGCGTTCCGGGACGGCTGTAACGGGTGCGTGGGTCATTGTCGGACCTCCGGTTGACGGGGGAGGATGACTCGATAGTTGCACATCGACGGGCAATAAACTAGTCTGCACATCAGCGGGCAATTAACTGCCCTGATGCCGGCCCTCTCGTGGGCTCGCCCGCATCACCCCTGTCGATCCGCACCCCGAAGCCTCCGCTTCACCTCCTGCCGAGGAGCCTGACGATGCCGCTCTTTGCGAAGACACCTGTCGAGAAGATGACCGAGCCGTATCCACGCCGCTGGTGGGCTCTATTGGTCCTGTGCCTGAGCCTGCTGATCGTGGTCATGGCGAACACGTCGCTGATCGTGGCCGCCCCCGACATGACGAAGGAACTGCGGCTGAGCAGCAGTGACCTGCAGTGGGTCATCGACGGCTACACCGTCCCGTACGCCGCGCTGATGCTCGTGCTCGGCGCGATCGGCGACAAGTACAGCCGCCGCGGCGCCCTGATCCTGGGCCTGCTGATCTTCGCGGGCGGCTCGGTGATGGGCGGCCTGGTCGACGAGACCAACCTGGTCATCATCGCCCGCGCGATCATGGGTATCGGCGCCGCCGTCGTCATGCCGGCCACCCTGTCCCTGCTGGTCGCGATCTTCCCGAAGGTCGAGCGCGCCAAGGCCATCACGGCCTGGTCCGCCACCTCCGGCCTGGCCATCGCGGCCGGCCCGGTGTCCGCCGGCTGGCTGCTGGAGGACCACGCCTGGGGCTCCACCTTCCTGATGAACGTCCCCATCGCCCTCCTCGGTGCCGTCGCTGCCCTGCTGCTGGTCCCGCCGTCCAAGGCCGAGGGCATGGGCCGCATCGACTACGTCGGCGGTCTGCTCTCGATCGTCTCGGTCGGTGCCCTGGTCTACGCGACCATCGAGGGCCCGCACTTCGGCTGGGGCGCCGGTCCGATCGCCGCGGCCGTGATCGCCGGTGTGGGCCTGCTCGCCTTCGTCGCCTGGGAGCTGAAGCACCCGAACCCCATGCTGGACGTGCGCAAGTTCGCCGAGCGTCCCTTCAGCGGCTCGATGCTCGCGGTGCTGTTCTTCTTCTTCGGGACCTTCGGCTCGATCTACTACTCCACCCAGTTCCTGCAGTTCGTCCTCGGCTACGACGCCCTGGAGACCGGCATCCGCCTGCTGCCGCTGGCCGGCGCGGTATTCGTCGGCGCCGCGGTCACCGGCAAGCTGGCCCCGAAGCTGGGCGTGAAGCTGGTGGTCGGCACCGGCATGGTGATCGGTACGGCGGGCGTCTTCCTGCTCACGCAGATCGAGTCCGGTTCGACCTACACCGACTTCCTGGCCCCCCTGCTGCTGCTCGGCTTCGCCATCGGCCTGAGCCTGTCCCCGGCCACCGACACCATCATGGGCTCCTTCCCGGAGGACGAGCTGGGCGTCGGCGGCGGCGCCAACGACACCGCGCTCGAACTCGGCTGCGCCCTGGGCATCGCCATCCTCGGCTCGCTGCTGGCCACGTCCTACAAGGACAAGCTCACCGACATGGTCGGCGGCCACCTCCCGGCCGAGGGCATGGAGATCGCCAAGGACTCGGTCGGCGGCGGCATCGCGGTCGCCGAGGAGGTCGCCAAGAACCCGCAGGGCGGCGCCGAGCAGGCCCAGACCCTGCTGGGGGCGGTGCACGAGTCCTTCGCCCACGCCATCGCCAACACCAGCCTCATCGGCGGCATCATCATGGCCGTCGGAACGGTGATCGTCATCGCCGTCCTGCCCGGCCGGCAGCACACCGCCGAGCACCGTGCGGAAGAAGCGGTGGAGACGACCGAGGAGCAGACCGAGACCGTGGGCGCCTGAGCCCTCGTACACCGGAGGCCGGAACCCCGATTCCGGCCTCCACCCCACGACGGGCCGTGCCTTGAGCGGCGCACGGCCCCGGACGGTGCCGGGAGGGGACACCCGGCACCGTCCTCTTTCGTTGTCCGCCACCGGGGCGTCGCCCATTACCTTCCTTGTAGAGCCCGGTTGGGGCTCGTGACCTTCGGGGCCGGTATGACTTCCCCCTCCTGCTGTTGATGATCTGGGAAGTGGTGTCACCGGGTCCGGAGGCATCGACGGACCGCTGATCAGGGGCCTGAGCACCAGCTCCAACCCGGGTCGGAAGAGCTCTCCGTAACGCGGATGTGGCAGCTCGGTGCCGAGGCAAGGCCGGACGAGAGCGTGATGGAGGGGCCTGCACGTGATCGACACCGCCGACATCGACGTCTTCCTCGGCCTGGGCCCCGGCAAGAGCGAACACCACGCCACCGCCGTCACCCCGGCCGGGAAGAAGGCTTCCTCTTCGCCATGCTCCCCGACGGCAGCTTCTACGAACCGCGGCCGTCAGCCCCAGTCACCTGACCTGCGGGTCTGCAAGGAGAAGGACTCGGTCAGCCTCGACGTCGAAGCCAAGCACCGGATGACCGTACTCGCCCTCCGGGTCCATCAGCACCGGCTTGCCGCTGGTGGATGCCGGCTGGGCTGTGGCGGAGCTACTGCGGGGCAGCATGACGGCCAATCAGTACCCCACCGTGATCCTTCCGTTCGTCTTGCTGCGTCGGATGGACTGCCTGCGCGGCGGGCAGTGCCTCTTGCAGAACGACCTGCTGGAGGGTGTGGTCGCCCTGCCTTCGCACCTCTTCATCAGCACCGTTTTCCCCGCGTGTCTGTGGCTGGTGCCCAACCGCAAGCCGCCCCGACTACGGGGCAAAGTGATCGCGGTGGATGGCCGGGGCACTTCGCGACCCTGCGGGGGACGCTGGGCCGTGAACGGCACAACCTGACCGACCAGCACATAGTCCGCCTCGCCGAGTGCTACGAGGCCGCATACGCCGGTAGCTCGAGGGAGGGGCAGGAAACAGACGGTGAGGACGAGGCCTTGCTGCTCAACGTCGATGACCTCGGCTACCAAGAGGTCGCGGTCGAGCAGCCGCTGCGGCAGTACTTCGGGGTGAGCGCCGACACCGTCACCGACGCTTTCCGCCCTCCGCTGGGAACTGGTCGACACCTGCGCCTACACCGGCAACCGCGGATTCACCCTGATCGGGCGGCGTCTCCAAGGAAGCCATCCTGACCGGGAGCCCTTCCAACGCTCATTCCCCGGCACCTCGACCCGGACCGCATCCACGTGGAAGGCCCCTCTTTTACCCGCATCTGCTGCCGTCGTGGCCCGTCGCGAGGGTCGAGGTCCGCGAGGACTGCGACGCACGGGAGCTGTTCCTGTTCCACAAGTTCGACAAGACGAGCGGGGACATCACACTGCGCTGCGGCAGGGACCACAAGTTCCCCCGGGAGGACACCGGAAGGTTGTCACCCTGGATCCGGTCATCGACTGAGTGACCTCTTCTCAAGGAGGGGCAGCAACAGGCCCTCAACCGCGCATGGCCGGTTGAGGGCTCGCTGCTCTCCGGTGTCAGTGACGTCTCACTGGCCGTCGGTCGTCGCCCCCGGCGTCGTCGCCATGTCGTCGGCCGGTGTCCCGTCGTCCGACGGCGCGTCCTGGGCCTCCTGGGTGACGACGACCACCGTGCTGCCCGCCTCGACCTCGCTTCCCGCCCCCGGGGTACTCGATGTGACCACGGCATCGAAGGTCTGGGAGTACCCGGAGGCGACGGTCATCTGAAGGCCGAGTCCGTCCAGTTCGGTCCGGACCTCGGCAAGGGTCTTACCGACGATGTCGGTCGGGATCTGCACGGTCTGCACCGACTTGGCGACCTGGACGTCGACCGAGGTACCAGGCTTGACCTCATCTCCCGCGGTGGCGCTCTGTTCGATGACGGTCCCGGCCTCGGCGCCGCTCTCGACCTCGGTGGTGTCGCCGAGTTCGAGGTCGTGCTCGGCGAGCAGCTTGCGGGCCTCGCTCAGGGTGCTTCCGGTGAGGTCGGGAACCGTGGCGTTCTCGGCCTCCTTGGCCACCGTGAGGGTGATCTCGGTGCCCTTCTCGACGCTCTCGCCGCCCGCCGGATCCTGCTCCAGGACGGTCCCGGCGTCCTCGGCGGACACCTCGTGCCGGAGCTTCACCTTGAAGCCCTTGTCCTCCAAGATGCGGGCCGCGTCGTCCTCGTCCTTGTCCGTGACGTCCGGCACCTCCACCTTCGGCGCGCCGGTGGAGACGGTGACCGACACGGCGTCGCCCTTGTCGAGCCGGCCGTCCAACGGGGTCTGCTCGCAGACGTGGCCCTTGGGCTGGTCCGCGCAGGGCTCCTTCTTGGTGACGTTGAGCGTGAGTCCGACATTGTCCGCCGTGCGCCGGGCCTCCTCCAGGTTCTGGCCGACGAGGTCGGGTACGTCCGCCTTGCCGTCGTCGGCCGTACCGCGCCCGAACATGAACCAGCCGAGCACGAGCGCCACGACGACGACCGAGACGCCCACCCCGATCAGCGCGGCACTTCCTCTGCGGCGACCGCTGTCCGCCGCGTCTCCGCCGTCAGGCTCCTCGTCGCCACCGTCGAACGCCTGATCCAGGACAGTCTGCGCCCCGAGGCACGCCTCGACGTCGGCGAGCATCTCCTGCGCGGACTGGTAGCGGTACGCGGGGTCCTTCGTCAGGGCCCGCAGGACGATCGCGTCGACCCGCGGACCGACCTCGGGATTGTAGAGACTCGGCGGTCGCGGTTCCTCCTGGACGTGCTGGTACATCACCGCCATCGGCGAGTCACCGGTGAACGGAGTGCGGAGGGTGAGGAGTTCGTACAGCAGACAGCCCACCGAGTACAGGTCGGAGCGGGCGTCGATGGCGTGTCCCATCGCCTGCTCAGGGGAGAGGTACTGTGCGGTGCCGATCACCATGGAGGTCTGGGTCAGCCCGGCGTCCCGTGCGTCACGGGCGATGCCGAAGTCCATGACCTTGACCTGACCGGACCAGGTCACCATGACGTTGGCGGGCTTGATGTCCCGGTGCACGATGCCGTGCTGGTGGGAATGGGCGAGCGCGGCCAGGACGCCGGCCGTCATCTCCAGGGCACGTTCGACGGTCAGCGGCGGTCCGGAATACAGGGCGTCGCGCAGGGTCGTGCCGTCGACGTACTCCATCACGAGATACGGCAACTGCGCCCCGTACGAGAAGTGTTCGCCCGTGTCGTAGACGGCGGCGATGGCCGGGTGGTTGAGCGAGGCGGTGGACTGGGCCTCCCGCCGGAACCGCTCCTGGGCTGCCGGATCGTGGGCGAGGTCGGTGCGCAGCGTCTTCACCGCGACGCTGCGGTCGAGCCGGCGATCGTGCGCGAGGTGCACCTCGGCCATGCCTCCGGAGCCGAGCAGCAGTCGCATTTCATACCTGTCGCTGAGGACCGCCACCGGCGCGGGGTGGGAGAAGGCCAGATCGTCTGGTCCACCGAAGTTCATACCGAAGATAATTGCACATGAAGGGGTAAGTAAAGAAGTGAGGGCGGACACGGAAAGACCCCGGCGCCTTTGCGCCGGGGTCGCGTCGAACTGTGTGTGGGCGGCCTCAGCCCTCAGCGGCGGCCACCTCGTCGACGACGGCCCGCGCCTGCTTCTCCGGCACACCGGCCGCGATGAGCGTGGTGACGGCCACCCGGGTGCCGTCGTCCTCCAGCGCCCCGGTGTTGACCTCTTCCAGCAGGGCGACCGTCATCGCCTCCAGGCCGGCGCTCAGCACCGGGGCCGGCAGGTGGGAGTGGAAGACACCGTCCCGCTGTCCCTGCTCGACAATGGCCGTGACTCTGACCCGGGCGGGCTCCAGGATCCCGGCGACCCGGTCCATGCCGAGGTCCCGTCGAGCCAGCGCCAGGAGCATCCGGTAGCGGTCGCCCACGGGCCAGAGCGACAACGAGAAGTGCGCGAGCGCCCGATCCGCCGGTTCCGTCGCGCCTGCTCCTACTGCAACGGCGGCCTGGAGCGCCTCTGTGGCCTCCTCGGCCAGTGCGTCCAGGAGCGCGGCCCGTCCGGGGAAGTGCCCGAACAGCGTGCGTCGTACGACACCGGAGGCGCGGGCGAGCTCCTCCAGGGTGATGTCGGGATTGCGCCCCATCTCCTGGCGCGCGGTGGCCAGGATGCGGGCCCGGTTGGACCGTGCGTTGCGGCGCTGGGGCACACGGCCGACGGGCGGGGACACGGCGGAACCTCGAAGAAGCCAGGGCGGAGGACGGACTTCTCCATTCTGGCACGCGGGTCCCGACCGATTCGCGGCCGCATCGGGGATCGGTCGGGACCTGGTCAGACGGGAATCAGGCGGGAAGCTCCTTGATGTCGGACGGCTCCTGCGCCTCGATGCCGTTGAAGCGGTGGCGGAAGTCGCTGGAGGCGGGGTACGCGGCGCGGCGCGAGCGCATGATGGAGCCCAGCGGGCGGTGGGCCTCCAGCGCACGCCAGGGGCTGAAGGAGAGCACGTCGTCGGCGTAGCGGCGGCGGGCGTCGCTGTAGGCGTCCTGGGCGGGCAGGTGCAGCACGGCCACGGTCTGGTGCGGTGACAGTTCCTCGGGCCACAGGACCGAGGCGTCCTCCACCGGCATCCGGTCGATGTCCAAGAGTTCACACAAATGCGTACGTCACCCACGTGGAGGTTCGCCCACCACACCGTCGTCAGCAGCCGGGACGTCGAGTGACCACCACCAAGGTGGGCGCGTACGTAGGCGGCTACCCGTCGGACGCGGACGTGCGCACCACTGCCACGCAGTACGACTGGACCAAGGGCGTGTCCGTCGCCACGGTCGCCGCCACGGAGGGCCGGCGCTGAGGACGTCGCTGACGTACGACTCCCAGGGCCGCGTCAGTAAGAGCAGCCTGCCCAAGTCGGCCGGGTCGGACGCGGGCACCATGGTCGCCACGTACTACGCGGCGACCGGCACGGGCGCCTGCAACGGTCGTCCTGAGTGGGCCGACCCGCTGTGCTCCACGGCACCGGCCGGGGCGATCAGCGGCAGCGGCTCCAACCCGAGCCAACTGCCCACCAAGACCCTCGAGTGCAACACCTTCTTAGCAATGAGCGATGACTACGCTGCGGTCATCGCTTCCGTGATCGCCGCCGTCCTCGTGGCCGGTTTCATCGAGATTCACGCCCTTATGAAGTGGCTTGTGACAAGAGGCAAGGCGATCTATGAAGACGAGGAAATAGCGATTGCTGTCAACGTCCTTGCCATACGTGCCGGTGTAGGCCCCCTCACCACAACAGCTTGCCTACCTGGACTGTGCGAGGGGGGAGGCGGCAGCCCGCAGGCGCATGGCCCGGTTGGTGGTACCCGTCGTGGTCTGGTTCGTCTGGACCGGCATGTGCCTCACGCTTGCTCTCACGCTCTGCAGAGTCCTCTTGTGGGCCGCCACTGATGACCACAGCAAAGATCCCGATTTAGCCCGAGAGGCCCTCGTCTGCTCGTGCGTGGGAGTCTTCGCGTTACTCGTGGCCGCGCTGGCACGGGCCATGGCTCATTTCATGACCGAGGCCGCCACGTATTCCTACCCGGCGCAGGTGAGATGGGTCTGAGGCGCTCGGCTGCCGGCTCCTCGTTCGAATACCTCTGGCTCCTGCTTCCCCTCAGGAGTGCCGTCGGCTCGCCACATCACGGTGCAGTAGACCGATCGTCGCGTCTGGTCCCGTTTTTCACGTACGCCATGCCCAGCACCGACTCCCCTTGGCTCCACTCATCGAGAGCCCCCATGACCTGCGGAAGCGCAGGCCATGGGGGCTCTCCGTGTTCGTAACGTCAGCACCGCAGAAGCGGACCGGCACCGGCCGGAACTCCCCCAGCGCCGTCGTCGTCGCGTCGTGCGCGGCTGCCCCGAGAAGCTCGTCGGGTCAGCGCCGCACCACCTCATCCAGGCAGCCGGCGGTAGACCAGTACCAGAAGGTGTCACAGCACTAACTCACGTATATCTCCGCAGGTCGGCAGGTCTTCCGCTCCCAGAAGTCCGTCAACCGCATGCGTCCAGTATCCCGCCCCTGGGGGTAGGCCTGCGCCGGGACCGCTTGCCGAGACCGCTTTCCGCCCTACGGTCTGACGCATGCCCGAATCCGGAGCTTCCCCACTCCCCCCGACGCCCCCGACGCACTCCCCGCTCTTCCGCGCCGAGCAGTTCGTCTGGCTCACCGCGCGCGTGCTGGAACAGCGCCTCTTCGCGTATCTCTTCCTGAACGGCGCCGCCGACCCGGTGGAGACCGCCCTGGACGCCTACCGCAACGAGGACGGCGGGTACGGCCACGCGCTCGAGCCGGATCTGCGCGGCCCGGTCAGCCAGCCGCTGCACATCGGTCACGCCCTCCACGTCCTGGACGCCATCGAGCGCTGCGGCGGACAGCGCGTGGACCGCGTGTGCCGCTATCTGACGTCGGTCTCCACTCCGGACGGCGCCCTTCCGGCGGTCCACAGCGGCCAGCGCGGCTACCCCGCGGCCCCGTTCATCCCGGTCGTGGACGACCCGCCCAGCTCGCTCCTTGCGACCGGCCCGGTGGTCGGTCTGCTGCACCGCAACGAGGTCTGGCACGCCTGGCTGTTCCGGGCCACGGACTTCTGCTGGCAGGCGGTGGAGTCCCTGGAGAAGTCCCATCCGTACGAGATCGAGGCCGCCGTGGCCTTCCTGGACTCCGCTCCCGACCGGCCGCGCGCGGAGGCGGCCGCAGACCGACTGGGCCGCCTGGTGCGCGATCAGCGCCTGGCGGTACTGGAGCCGGACGACCTCGACTCGTACCCTGTCCCGCCCGGCTACGCCCCGAGCGAGCACCACTTCCCGCACGACTACGCGCAGACGCCGCGCTCCCTCGCGCGCGCGTGGTTCACCGACGACGAGATGAACCGCTCCCTCGACCACCTCGCCGACGAGCAGCAGGAAGACGGCGGCTGGCCCGTCCGCTGGCGCCAGTGGGCACCGGGCATCCCGCTGGAGGCCCGCCCCATGGTGACGATCCAGGCGTTGCGCACGCTCAGGGCGCACGGCCGCCACATCGGCTGATCACCTCACCCGCCCAGGGCCCGCACCCCGGCGGTCACCACCACGGCCGCTCCGACGACGAGCAGGAACGGCGCCCTCAGGACGAGCGCCAGGGCAGCCGCGGCGACCCCTGCCGCCCTCGCGTCCAGCACCAGCGCCTGTCCGTCGCCGAACGTCTGCTGGGCCGTGAGGGCGGCGAGGAGGGCGACGGGCAGCAGGGCGGCAAGACGCCGTACGAGAGGCCTCTCCAGCGCACCCGCGGGAACGAGCAGCCCGATGAGCTTGACCGCGTAGCAGCCGACGACGGTGACGCCGATGGCGATCCAGGTGTTCACCGCGCACCCTCCCCCACACGCCGCCCCTGCACCCACAGCACGACGGGCGCGGCGAGAGCGGCCACCAGTACGGGAACCCCGGCAGGCAGCATCGGCAGCAGCCCGAGCCCCAGCACCACCGCCAGCCCGGCCACGGCCCGCTCGGTACCGGACTTCAGCATCGGCGCGAGCAGCGCCAGGAAGACGGCCGGCCCGGCGGCGTCGAGCCCCCACGCGGCGGTGTCACCGATGGCCTCGGCCCCCAGCGCGCCCAGCAGCGTCGTGAGATTCCACAGCACATACAGACTCAGCCCGGTCACCACGAACCCGATCCGCGCACTGCGCCGAGTGGGTTGCGCCAGCGCGACGACCGTCGTCTCGTCGATCACCCACTGCGCGGCGAACGGCCGCACCGCGCGCGTGAGGCGCAGCACCTGCGACAGCCGCAGCCCGTAGAAGGCGTTGCGCACCCCCAAGAAGAAGGCCCCGGCAGCCGCGGTGAACGGGCTCCCACCGGCCGCGAGCGCCCCCACGAGCGCGAACTGCGACGCCCCCGTGAACACCAGCAGGCTGAGCACACACGTCTGCACGAGCGTGAGCCCGCTGCCCGCCGAGGTCACCCCGAAGGCGAACCCGGACAGCCCGACGGCGACCCCGACGCCCAGGGCGTCCCGTACGACGGCGGCATCGGGCTTGTCCCGCCCGACGTGAAGATCTGTGAGCGCGTTCTGTTCTGACACGCCCTCGACGTTAGGCAACCCGCTACCGCAGGTCTTGTACGTTCTTGCGCTCCCGCTGATAGGCCCCCGGCGGCACGCCGACGATCCGGGCGAAGTGCCGATTCAGATGCGGCTGATCGGTGAACCCCACGGCGAGCGCCGCCTCGGCCGGCGAGACCCCGGCATCCAGCAACCGCCGAGCCCGCCGCACCCGCGCGTCGGTCAGCCAGGCATGCGGCGGCATCCCGTACACGTCCCGAAAGGCCCGCAGCAGGGCGAACGGACCGGTATCAAGATCGGCAGCCAGCCGCTCCAAACTGGGAGGCTCGGCCATCCGCCCTTCCAGCACCTCACGCGCGCGTACGGCGACCTGAGCCCCCGCCGTGCGCACCTCCCGCTGCGGCAGCGCCCCACCGTTCAACCGCAGCAACCGCGTCACGGCCACCCTCAGCAACGTATCCGCCGCGAGAGCATTGCCCTCATCAGCGGCCCGCAGCACCCGATGCACCAGCCCCACCGCATAAGCGTCATCGAGCACCGGCCGAACAAACCCCGGAGTACCCCGCACAGAGGTGGTCTCGGCAGCGATCTCAGCCACAAGCTCCGGCGACGGATACACAGCCCCGTACTGCCACCCCTCAGGCACCCCCGCCCGCCCCGTATGCGGCGTATCAGGATTGACCAACGCAAGCGCACCGGCTCCCGCGTACTGATCGGCCCCCCGATGATGAAAGACCTCCACGCCCTCCGCGATCGCGGCGATCACAAAGTGCTCATGGGTATGCCGCACAAAGGTCTTCTCTATGTACCGGGCCCGAAGCAGATCGACACCGGGCAACGCGGCATACCGCCAATGCCGCGCCCGCTCCCGAGACCCCATACCCCCATTGTCCGCGAACCAGCCGAGCACAGCGGCAAGGGTCGAGGGCGTCCGCCCCACACCGCAGCACCGCGTACGGCGGCACAGGCGCGCACCCCGGCGGCGCCGCAGCCGCGTACGGCGGCAAGGGGACGTGCCGGGGGGTGTCCGCCCGCAGCGGCGGGCGTCAACGAACAGCCCCTCCCTGCCCGACAGCAACCGCCCGACCGAGGACGGACACCCCCCGGCACGGCCCCGACCCACCACACCACCGCAGGCGCTACGCGAACCCCCACCCAACCCGCACAGGCGCCGCAGGCATCGACGCGCACCCCCACCAACCCCGCACTAGGCGCCGCAGGCATCGTCGCGAACCCCCACCAACCCCGCACAGGCGCCGCAGGCATCAACGCGAACCCCCACCGACCCCCGCACAGGCGCCGCAGGCATCAACGCGCACCCCCACCAATCCGGCATTCCCGCAGCTCAGCCCAATTGTCAGTCCCCGGGTGCAGGATGGACGCATGGTCAGCAACCCGCGCCGAGCCTTGGCCGGCTTCTCCCCCGCAACCCGCGGCTGGTTCACGGGCGCCTTCGACGCGCCCACCGCAGCCCAGGCAGGCGCGTGGCAAGCCATCAACGAGGGCTCGGACGTGCTGGTCGTAGCCCCCACCGGCTCAGGCAAGACCCTCGCCGCCTTCCTCGCCGCCCTGGACCAGTTGGCCTCCACACCCCCACCGGCCGACCCCAAGAAGCGCTGCCGGGTCCTCTACGTCTCCCCCCTCAAGGCCCTCGCCGTGGACGTGGAGCGCAACCTCCGCAGCCCCCTCACCGGCATCCGCCAGGAATCCGTACGCCTGGGCCTCCCCGAACCCGAGGTAAAGGTCGGCATCCGCTCCGGCGACACCCCCGCCGCAGAGCGCCGGGCCCTGTCGACCCGCCCCCCGGACATCCTCATCACCACCCCCGAGTCCCTGTTCCTGATGCTGACGTCGGCCACCCGCGACGCCCTGACCGGCATCGAAACGGTGATCCTGGACGAGGTCCACGCGGTGGCCGGCACCAAGCGCGGCGCCCACCTCGCCCTCACTCTGGAGCGCCTGGACGAGCTCCTCCCGAAGCCGGCCCGCCGCATCGGCCTCTCCGCGACCGTCCGCCCGGTCGACGAGATCGCCCGCTACCTCTCCCCTCACCGCAGGGTGGAGATCGTCCAGCCGAAGTCGGGCAAGGAGTTCGACCTCTCGGTCGTCGTCCCCGTGGAGGACCTGGGCGAACTCGGCGGCTCCCCGGTGGCCGACGGCTCCGAGGGCACGGAACGCCCCTCGATCTGGCCGCACGTCGAGGAGCGCATCACCGACCTGGTCCAGTCCCACCGCTCCACGATCGTCTTCGCCAACTCCCGCCGCCTCGCGGAACGCCTCTGCAACCGCCTCAACGAGATCGCCTACGAGCGCGCCACCGGCGAAACCCTGGACGAACACCACGCCCCGGCGGAACTCATGGGCGGCTCAGGAGCAGCCCAGGGCGCGCCCCCGGTCATCGCCCGAGCCCACCACGGCTCGGTCTCCAAAGAACAACGCGCGCTCGTAGAGGAGGACCTCAAAGCCGGCCGCCTCCCCGCCGTCGTAGCCACCTCCAGCCTCGAACTCGGCATCGACATGGGCGCGGTGGACCTCGTCGTCCAGGTCGAATCACCCCCCTCCGTGGCCTCCGGCCTCCAGCGCGTGGGCCGCGCGGGCCACCAGGTCGGCGCCGTCTCCACCGGCGTGGTGTTCCCGAAGTACCGCGGCGACCTGGTCCAGGCCGCAGTGGTCACCGAACGCATGCGCACCGGCTCCATCGAATCCCTGAGGGTCCCCGCCAACCCCCTCGACGTCCTCGCCCAGCAGATCGTCGCGATGACGGCGATGGACACCTGGCAGTTCGACGACCTCCTCACCACCGTCCGCCGGGCCGCCCCCTTCGCGTCCCTCCCCGAGTCCGCCTTCACCGCGGTCCTCGACATGCTCGCCGGCCGCTACCCGTCCGACGCCTTCGCGGAACTGCGCCCGCGCGTGGTCTGGGACCGGGTCGCCGGCACGATCACCGGCCGTCCCGGCGCCCAGCGCCTCGCCGTCACCTCCGGCGGCACCATCCCCGACCGCGGCCTCTTCGGTGTCTTCCTCGCCGGATCGGACCCCAAGAAGGGCGGCGGCCGGGTCGGCGAGCTCGACGAGGAGATGGTCTACGAGTCCCGCGTGGGCGACGTCTTCACGCTCGGCACCAGCTCCTGGCGCATCGAGGACATCACCCGCGACCGCGTCCTGGTCTCCCCGGCACCGGGCGTACCGGGCCGGCTGCCCTTCTGGAAGGGCGACCAGCTCGGCCGCCCGCTCGAACTGGGCCGCGCGGTGGGCGCGTTCCTGCGCGAGGTCGGATCGCTGCCCAAGGACGACGCCCGCCTGCGTCTAGTCACGGCCGGCCTGGACGCGTGGGCGGCCGACAACGTCCTGTCGTACCTGGACGAGCAGCGCGAGGCCTGCGGCCACGTCCCGGACGACCGCACGATCGTCGTCGAGCGCTTCCGCGACGAACTCGGCGACTGGCGCGTCGTCGTCCACTCCCCCTTCGGCGCCCAGGTCCACGCCCCCTGGGCGCTGGCCCTCGGCGCGAAGCTCTCCGAGCGGTACGGCATGGACGCGCAGGTCATGCACGCCGACGACGGCATCGTGCTGCGCCTGCCCGACGCCGACCTCATGAGCCTGGACCTGCTGGACCAGGAGCCGCGCAAGGCCGGCACCGAGTACGACGCGGACCAGGCGCCCGTCGGCGCGGCGGACGTCGTCTTCGACAAGGGTGACGTCGACCAGATGGTCACCGACCAGGTCGGCGGCTCGGCCCTGTTCGCGTCCCGGTTCCGCGAGTGCGCCGCCCGCGCGCTGCTGCTGCCGCGCCGCAATCCCGGCAAGCGCACCCCGCTGTGGCAGCAGCGCCAGCGCGCCGCCCAACTGCTCCAGGTGGCCAGCGAGTTCGGCTCGTTCCCGATCGTCCTGGAGGCCGTCCGCGAGTGCCTCCAGGACGTCTTCGACGTGCCCGGGCTCGTCGAGCTGATGGGTGACCTGGAGTCCCGCAGGGTGCGCCTCGTCGAGGTCACCACCGCCGAGCCGTCCCCCTTCGCCCGCTCCCTCCTCTTCGGGTACGTCGCCCAGTTCCTGTACGAGGGAGACTCCCCGCTCGCCGAGCGGCGCGCCGCCGCCCTGTCGCTGGACTCACGGCTGCTCGCCGAGTTGCTCGGCCAGGCGGAGCTGCGCGAACTGCTCGACGCCGAGGTTCTGACCGAGCTGGAGCGCGAGCTCCAGTGGCTCACCGAGGACCGGCGTGTGAAGGACGTCGAGGGCGTCGCGGACGTCCTGCGCCTCCTCGGCCCGCTCACCGACGCCGAGTTGGCCGAGCGAGGCGCCGAGCCGCACTGGGCCCAGGAGCTGGCCGGCGCCCGCCGCGCCATCAAGGTCCGCCTCGCCGGCACCGACCACTGGGCGGCGATCGAGGACGCGGGCCGGCTGCGCGACGCGCTCGGCACAGCGCTGCCCGTCGGCGTCCCCGAGGCCTTCACCGAGCCGGTCAAGGATCCGCTCGGCGATCTGCTCGCCCGTTATGCCCGCACGCACGGCCCGTTCACCTCGGCCACAGCGGCGGGCCGCTTCGGTCTGGGCGCGGCGATCACGGACGGTGCCCTCCAGCGGCTGGCGGCGAGCGGCCGGGTCGTCCAGGGCGAGTTCCATCCGGCCGGCATCGGCCAGGAGTGGTGCGACGCCACGGTCCTGCGCCGCCTGCGCCGCCGCTCCCTCGCCGCACTGCGTCATGAACTGGAGCCAGTGCCGCCGGCCGCGCTCGCGCAGTTCCTGCCGCAGTGGCAGCACATCGGCAGGGGCCACGCGCTGCGCGGCATCGACGGACTGGTCCGCGCCATCGAGCAGTTGCAGGGCGCGTCGGTGCCGGCGTCGGCCCTGGAGAAGCTCGTGCTGCCGTCACGCGTCAGCAACTACACCCCCGCGATGCTCGACGAGCTCACCTCGGCCGGGGAGGTCGTATGGGCCGGAGCCGGCTCACTCCCCGGCAAGGACGGATGGGTCTCGCTCTACATGGCGGACGCGGCCCCCCTGCTCCTGCCGCAGCCCCACCCTCTGGAGCTGACGGCCTTGCACCAGTCCGTCCTGGACACCCTCTCCGGCGGCTACGGCCTGTTCTTCCGCCAGATCGCCGACCAGGTCCGCGCCACCACCCATCCCGACGCCACGGATCCCCAACTCGCCGACGCCCTCTGGGAGCTGGCCTGGTCGGGCCGTCTGACCAACGACACGCTCGCCCCCATGCGCTCCCTGCTGGGTTCGGGCCGCACCGCGGGCTCCACCGCCCACCGCGCCAAGCGCACCATCCCCCGAGGCCGCTACGGCTCCCTCACGGCCGCCGCCCGACCCGCGTCCCGCACCGGCCCGCCGACCGTCGCCGGCCGCTGGTCCGTGCTCCCGGCACACGAGCCCGACCCCACCGTCCGCGCACACGCCCTGGCCCGCACCCTCCTCGACCGGCACGGCGTGGTGACGCGGGGAGCGGTCGGCGCGGAGGGCGTCGAAGGCGGCTTCTCGGCGACGTACCGCATCCTGTCCGCCTTCGAGGACAGCGGCCAGGCGCGACGCGGCTATGTGGTGGAGGGACTCGGCGCGGCCCAGTTCGCGATGGACGGCGCGGTGGACCGCCTCCGCGCGGTGTCCAACGCCCGCGACCGCGGCGACGACCTGCCGGGCGCGGGCGCCCCCGACGCCTTCGGCACCCTTGCCCCCTACGGCACCCCGGGGAATCCCGACGCCGACCAGGCCGACACATCGACGTACGACCCCGACGGCACCCCCACGTACGACATCCCCGACCTCGACCACGACTTCCTGGACGCCCACCTCGGACCGAGCGAATGGGTCTCACCCCGCGACCTCGCCCCCGGGAACGGCCGACGCACCCCGCAAGCGCCCGCATGGCAGAACGGCGGCGCCCAGTACGGCGCCGGCTCCGCATCCCGCCGCACCCGGCCGACCCCCGACACCAGAGCCGTCGTCCTCGCCGCCGCCGATCCTGCGAACGCCTACGGCGCCGCCCTCGGCTGGCCCGAGCCCCCCACCGGCGCCGGCCACAAGCCGGGCCGCAAAGCGGGCTCCCTGGTGGTCCTCGTCGACGGCGAGCTGACCCTCTACATGGAGCGCGGCGGCAAGACCCTGCTGGCCTGGCCCTCGGCCCCGGACACGGAACCCACCGACGACCCCCGCCTGCACACGGCGGCGGAGGCCCTCGCCGCGGCCGCTCGCGCGGGCTCCCTCGGCACGGTCACGGTGGAACGGGTGAACGGCGCCTCGGCGCTGACGTCCCCCATGGGCACCCTCCTGGAAGGAGCGGGCTTCATCGCGACCCCCAGGGGCCTGCGCCTACGCGCCTGACGCCAGATGCCAGAAGCCAGATGCCAGGTACCCGATGCCTGACACCGCCCCGGACCGCCACCCACCCGCGCACGCCCACCCCCCATGCCACCCTTGACCCATGCCCGAAGGAGACACGGTCTGGCAGACCGCGAAGCGGCTGCACACCGCCCTCGCCGGCGGGACTCTGTCCCGTAGCGACTTCCGGGTGCCCAAGTACGCCACGGTCGACCTCACGGGCCGCACCGTCCTGGACGTCACCCCTCGCGGCAAACACCTCCTGACCCGCGTCGAAGGCGGCCTGACGATCCACTCGCACCTGGGGATGGAAGGCTCCTGGAAGGTGTTCGCCGACCAGCAGCGCTGGACGGGCGGCCCCGTGCACCAGATCCGCGTGGTCCTCGCCACCGCCCCCGCCCCGGGCACCGCGGGCATCCCCGACGCCCACCCCGCCCGCACGGCCGTCGGCTATCGCCTCCCCGTCCTCGAACTCCTGCGCACCACCGAGGAAGACCGCGCCGTCGGCCACCTCGGCCCTGACCTGCTGGGCCCGGACTGGGACCCCGACCGCGCCCTCGCCAACCTGCTCACGGACCCCGCCCGCCCCCTCGGCGAGGCCCTGCTGGATCAGCGCAACCTCGCCGGCATCGGCAACGTCTACAAGAGCGAGCTCTGCTTCCTGCTCCGCGTCACCCCCTGGCTCCCCGTCGGCGCGCTCCCCGCCGAACACACCGCCCAACTGCCGGTCCTCGCCAAAAAGCTCCTGGAAGCCAACCGCGACCGCCCGGTCCGCAGCACGACGGGCCGCCGCGGCCAGGACCTCTTCGTGTACGGCCGCGCCCGGCGCCCCTGCCTGCGCTGCACCACCCCGATCCGCGCGGCCGACCAGGGCGACGGTTCCCGCGAGCGCCCGACCTACTGGTGCCCCAACTGCCAGGCGGGCCCGTCCCCGAGCCGGACGCCCGGCACCGACCCGCACCGCGGAACCCAACCCCGTACGACTAATTGACGACCCGTCAGATCCACTCGTACCGTCCCTTCATGCCCGTCAAGGCGTACGACCTCACCGGACGCACCGCATTCGTCACCGGCGCCGCCAGCGGCATCGGCCGCGCCTCGGCCGTGCTGCTCGCCGAAGCCGGCGCGGCCGTGCACTGCGCCGACCGCGACCCGCAGGGCCTGCACGACACGGCGACCCTGATCAAGTCGAGCGGCGGCACCGCCCACGTCCACCACCTCGACGTCACCGACCGCGCGCAGCTCCGCCAGGCCGTCGCCTCCTGCGAGCGGCTGGACGTCATGGCCGCGGTCGCCGGGATCATGCACAGCAGCCCGGTCCTGGAGACCCTCGACGAGGACCTCGACCGGGTACTGAGCGTCAACTTCAAGGGTGTGCTGTACGCCTGCCAGGAGGCGGCCCGCGCGATGCTCGCCGAGAGCGTCCGAGGCAGCATCATCACCATGGCCTCGGGCGCCGTGGACACCGGCGGCCCCGGTCTGCTCTGCTACGGCGCGGCCAAGGCAGCCGTCGTACAGCTCACGAAGACGCTGGCCACCGAGATGGGGCCGCACGGCATCCGGGTCAATGCCGTCGCCCCGGGCTGGATCCGCACGCCCATGACCGACCGCCACGACACCGCGGCGCAGACGCACACCGAGACGTTCATGGCGCGGATGTCGCCACTGGGCCGGGTCGGTGAAGCGCAGGACGTCGCGCACGCGGTGCTGCACCTGGCGTCCGACGCGGCGTCCTTCACCACGGGCCAGATCCTGCGTCCGAACGGCGGTGTGGCGATGCCGTGGTAACCGCGGCGGCCTGCCCCGTCCGCCCGGCCCGCCAGGCCCGCACCCACCGCCGCGGATCGACGGCCCCCACGGCCCGCGCCTTCGGCACGCAGTGCACCGGCAGCAGGCTCAGCCCCCACCCTCCGGCCGCGACGGACGCCTCCAGCACCCCCGCATCCGGCGCCAGCGCAAGCCGCAGCACGGCCCACCACCACAGCGCCCCGAACCCGAGAGCCGCCCCCCAGCGGACTATCGGCCGTGCCATCCGCTCACCTCCAGCCCGAGGCTAGGCCGCCCGCACACCGGCCGGGAGGGCGCAGCAACGGCAGACGGTGACGGCGCAGGCCAACGCCTTCACGCCGCGTCGGGCGCCGTCACCCCCTCCACCATGACCGCGTGATCACACCCCGGCAAACGCACCCGACGGCGACGTCAGGCCCACGGCCCCGCCAAAGGCACCGGCCCCGAACAGCACGAAACCCCGGCCGCTCTCCCCCAGGTCTCCCTGGAGAAGCCCCGACCGGGGTCTCACACAACTCCTCAGCACATGGTCAGCCCATGCGCACGGGCGTCACCGTCACGCGGCGACCACGTCCACCGCCTCGGAAGGCGCCTTGATGGTCACCCGTTCCGGCGGCACACCGGTCACCGACACGGAACCCAGCATCGGACGGACCGACGCGGGTACAGGCTCGCTGGGTGTGGCCGCAGCAGACTGGGCCAGCTCGGCGAGGGCGAGCTCATCGCTCACTTCCCGCATGAGCTCGGACATCCGTACGTCCAGCGCGTCGCAAATCGCGGCGAGCAGCTCGGAGGAAGCCTCCTTCTGCCCCCGCTCCACCTCGGAGAGATAGCCGAGTGAGACTCGGGCGGACGAGGAGACTTCGCGCAGAGTACGGCCCTGGCGCTGGCGCTGCCGACGCAGCACGTCACCAAGCAGGCGACGGAGCAGAATCATCGGTGGCTCCCTCCTCGGACCGCGTAGCCGCATCCTTCACGCCCCACCGTACCGCCTTGCGCCGCGGCCGTGCGGGGAGCGATGTCGTGTTCACTCAGGGCTGCAAACATCAAAACCCCCCGTTCCGTTCCGTATCCTGTGCCCGCTCATTCCCAGTGTGTTCGCCCGCAAGCTCCTTCAGGAGCAGTGCGAGTACGCTCCGTACACTCTCCATACGAATTTCCTCGCGGCCGCCGTTCAACCGCAGGGCCTCCACTTTTCCGCCACCGGCAGAACCGGAATCAGGGCCGACGGGCCCGTCCAGGGCGACGAAAACGGTCCCCACGGGGTGTCCGTCCTGCATGTCGGGCCCCGCCACACCGGTCGTGGCGATGCCCCAGTCGGCTCCCAGCGCCTTCCGCACACCGGCCGCCATCTGTGCCGCGACCTGCGGATTCACCGCGCCGTGCTGCTCCAGCAGGGTGGCGTCGACGTCGAGCAGCCGGTGCTTCAGCTCGGTCGCGTAGGCGGTGACCGACCCCCGGAAGACCTTTGATGCCCCCGGGACGGTTGTGATGTCCGCCGCAACCAGTCCGCCCGTCAGCGACTCCGCCACAGCGAGCGTCTCACCCCTCACTGTGAGTAGTCGCACCACGTCGGTGGCCCGGGAACTCACGCTTCCGTCTCCTCCAACGCGGCCTTGCGCTCGGCGATTCCCTGCCTGCGCAGCACAATGGCTTGTCTCACATAGTCGAGCCCGGTCAGCACAGTCAGGACGACCGCCGCAGCCATCACCCACCACCTCAGGGTGGCCAGCCACCCCGTCAGCGCCAGGATGTACATCCCGACCGCCACGCCCTGCGTGAGCGTCTTGAGCTTGCCGCCCCGGCTCGCCGGGATCACGCCGTACCGGATGACCAGGAAACGCAGGAGCGTGATCCCGAGTTCCCGGCCGAGGATGACGCCCGTCACCCACCACGGCAGATCGTCCAGTGCCGACAGACAGATCAGCGCCGCCCCCATGATCGCCTTGTCGGCGATGGGGTCGGCGATCTTCCCGAAGTCGGTGACGAGGTTGTACGCGCGCGCCAGATGACCGTCGAAAAGGTCCGTGATCATGGCGATGGCGAAGGCCGCCCAGGCGAGTGAGCGCCACGCCGGGTCGTATCCGCCGTCGGCCAGCATCAGCGCGACGAACCCGGGCACGAGGACCAGCCGGAGCATGGTCAGGAGGTTGGCGATGTTCCAGACGCTGGCCTGGTTGACGGCCGCGGCCGCGATCTTCTTGCCGCGCGGGGATTTCGCCCCGCCCGGGGCACCGGTCTCGGCGCCGCCCGCCCTCGAACCGCCCGACTTCGAGCCGGCGCCCTTGGACGAGCCGGCCTTGGACGATCCCACCGCGCTCGCCTTGCCCGCCGCACCCGCCTGGGAGCCGCCCGCGGCGGACGCCGGAACTCCGGTCATCTGTCCGCCTCCTCACTACACGCGAGCGAGCCCAGCAGCGGCTCGGCCACCAGGTCGACACCTTCCGTACCGACCACCTTCGCCTCGACCATACGACCGACGCTCAGCCCCTCGCCGCTCGTGAGCAGCACCTGGCCGTCCGTCTCCGGTGCCTGGTGCGCCCCACGGCCGTACACGCCCTCCGCCGAGTCCTCGTCGTCCACCGACTCGACGAGCACGTGCACGGTCTCCCCGACGCGCTCCTCGGACCGCTGTGAGACGAGCTCCTCGGCCAGCCGCGAGACACGTGCCAGCCGCTCGGCGACGACGTCCTCGTCGAGCTTGTTGTCGTACGTCGCGGCCTCGGTGCCGTCCTCGTCGGAGTAGCCGAAGACGCCGATGGCGTCCAGCCGCGCGTGGTTCAGGAAACGCTCCAGCTCGGCCAGGTCGGCCTCGGTCTCGCCGGGGAAGCCGACGATGAAGTTGGAGCGCACACCGGCCTGCGGCGCCTTGCCGCGGATGGTGTCGAGCAGCTCCAGGAACCGGTCGGTGTCGCCGAAGCGGCGCATCGCGCGCAGCACGTCGGGCGCGGAGTGCTGGAAGGACAGGTCGAAGTAGGGGGCGACCTTCGGCGTGGAGGTCAGCACGTCGATGAGGCCGGGCCGCATCTCGGCCGGCTGGAGGTAGCTGACGCGGACGCGCTCGATGCCGTCGACCTCGGAGAGCTCCGGCAGGAGGGACTCCAGCAGGCGGATGTCGCCCAGGTCCTTGCCGTAGGAGGTGTTGTTCTCGGAGACCAGCATGATCTCCTTCACGCCCTGTTCGGCCAGCCACCGCGTCTCGTTCAGCACATCGCTGGGCCGGCGCGAGATGAAGGAGCCGCGGAAGGACGGGATGGCGCAGAAGGAGCAGCGCCGGTCGCAGCCGGAGGCGAGCTTCACCGAGGCGACCGGGGCGCCGTCGAGGCGGCGGCGCAGGGGCGCACGCGGGCCGGAGGCCGGAGCGAGCCCCTGGGGAAGGTCGACGGGGGCATGCCCGGGGAGCGCGACGTCGGCCGCCGACTCCTGCCGCTCGGCAGGGCTGATCGGCAGCAGCTTGCGCCGGTCGCGCGGGGTGTGCGCGGCGTGGATGCCGCCGGACAGGATGGTCTGCAGGCGGTCCGAGATGTCCGCGTAGTCGTCGAAGCCGAGCACGCCGTCGGCCTCGGGGAGGGCCTCTGCGAGGTCCTTGCCGTACCGCTCGGCCATGCAGCCCACCGCCACGACGGCCTGGGTTCTTCCATGATCCTTGAGGTCGTTGGCCTCCAGGAGGGCGTCGACGGAGTCCTTCTTGGCGGCGTCGACGAACCCACAGGTGTTGACGACCGCGACGTCCGCGTCCGCGGCGTCCTCCACGAGGTCCCAGCCGTCCGCCTCCAAGCGGCCTGCGAGCTCCTCCGAGTCCACCTCGTTACGGGCGCAGCCAAGAGTGACGAGTGCGACGGTACGGCGTTCAGGCATGGGCTCAAGACTACTTTGTCTCACTGACAGCCCACGTCGACGGGGTTGGCCGATCTTGGCCAACCCCGTCCTCAGCTCGACCGTTCAGCCGGACTTATCCCGCCTGCGGGTCGCCCTTGGTGTACGTGAGGCGCTCCACGGCGCCGGGCTGCCAGTCGTCCTCGATCTTCTTGCCGTTGACGTAGAGGTCGATCGCGCCCGCGTCACCGAGGACCAGGTTGATCTTCTCGCTGTCCTGGAAGGTCTTGGTGTCGCCCTGCTTGAGGAGGCCGTCGAAGAGGAACCGGCCGTTGTGGTCCTTGGCCGCGATCCAGCTCCGCCCATCGGCGGCGCTGACCTGGACGGTCACCTTGTCCTGCGGGACGGCGGCGATGGCGCTGTCCGACGGCTCGGGCTTGGGGTCCTTGGGCTTGTCGGTCTTCGGGGTGGGCGTGGTCTTGTCGGACGTCGGAGTCGAGCCGCCCTCGGCGACGGCCGACTTGCCGCCGTCGTCCCCGCCCTTGAAGGCGGTGAACCCGACGAACCCGATCACCGCGACGATCGCGGCGACCATGGCCGCGGTCCAGTTGGGCCCGCGCCGCTCGGGACGGATGCGCTCCGCCTCGAACAGGGGGGCCGCCGGGGTCGGCGCCGGTCGTCCGCCGTGCGAGGCGTCGTACTGGGCGAGCAGCGGGGCCGGATCGAGGTGGACGGCCTTGGCCAGGGTTCGGATGTGGCCACGGGCGTACACGTCGCCGCCGCACGGGGCGAAGTTGTCCGCCTCGATGGCCTGCACGATGGCGATGCGGACCCTGGTGGCGTTGGTGACGTCGTCGACGGTCAGCCCGGCGTCGAGGCGCGCCTGCCTCAGGGCACGGCCGATCGAGGGGCGGGCTTCCTCGGATACGTCTTCGAACGGACGCTCGTCTTCAGGGGAGTTGCCGATGGACACGGGGGCGCCTTTCGAGCGTTTAAGCCACCTGTGCTGGAGGTTCAGTCTAGGGGGGTAACGAAAGGGTGGGGCAACCGGGCGGTGGGACTTTATACGCCATCAGAATGGCCGGACACGCTGATGGTGGGGTACCTGTTTGTCTCTTCGCTCAACTTGACGTACGCCGAAGGGGAACGGTTGCTCAATGATCCCTTACGGGTGAGTCACGATCGGGCATCGGCTCATCGCCCACCCACCGCCCGCGAGGCGACCACTGCATCCCGTATTCCGCGTCGGGCTCGCTTTATGCCTCCCCGCGGATCACGGCGAGCACTCCGTCCAGCTCATCAGGTTTCACAAGAACGTCACGAGCCTTGGACCCCTCGCTCGGGCCCACGATGCCGCGGGACTCCATGAGGTCCATCAGGCGCCCCGCCTTGGCGAACCCGACGCGCAGCTTGCGCTGGAGCATGGACGTCGAACCGAACTGCGTGGAGACCACCAGCTCCGCCGCCTGGCACAGCAGGTCGAGGTCGTCGCCGATCTCCTCGTCGATCTCCTTCTTCTGCTTCGTCCCGACGGTGACGTCGTCCCGGAAGACGGGCGCCATCTGGTCCTTGCAGTGCTGGACGACGACCGAGACCTCTTCCTCCGTCACGAACGCGCCCTGCATACGCGTGGGCTTGTTGGCGCCCATCGGCAGGAACAGTCCGTCACCCTTGCCGATCAGCTTCTCGGCACCGGGCTGGTCGAGGATGACCCGGGAGTCGGCGAGCGAGGAGGTGGCGAAGGCGAGCCTCGAGGGCACGTTCGCCTTGATCAGACCGGTGACGACATCCACGGAGGGGCGCTGCGTCGCGAGCACCAGGTGGATGCCGGCCGCGCGCGCGAGCTGCGTGATGCGCACGATCGCGTCCTCGACGTCACGCGGCGCGACCATCATCAGGTCGGCGAGCTCGTCGACGATCACCAGCAGGTACGGGTACGGCTGGAGCTCGCGCTCACTGCCCTGCGGCGCCTTCACCTTGCCGTTGCGCACGGCTTCGTTGAAGTCGTCGATGTGCCGGTATCCGAACGCCGCCAGGTCGTCGTAGCGAAGGTCCATCTCCCGTACGACCCACTGGAGCGCCTCGGCGGCCCGCTTGGGGTTGGTGATGATCGGCGTGATCAGGTGCGGGATGCCCTCGTAGGCGGTCAGCTCGACTCGCTTGGGGTCGACGAGGACCATGCGGACGTCCTCCGGGGTCGCGCGCATCATGATCGAAGTGATCAAGCAGTTAATGCACGACGACTTACCGGAACCGGTCGCACCGGCGACCAGCACATGCGGCATCTTCGCGATGTTCGCCATCACGTAGCCGCCCTCGACGTCCTTGCCGAGTGCGACCAGCATCGGGTGATCGTCCTCGGCGGCGGCCGCGAGGCGCAGCACGTCACCGAGGTTGACCATCTCGCGGTCGGTGTTGGGGATCTCGATGCCGACCGCCGACTTGCCGGGGATCGGGCTGATGATCCGCACGTCCGGGCTGGCGACCGCGTAGGCGATGTTCTTCGTCAGCGCGGTGATCCGCTCGACCTTCACGGCGGGCCCGAGCTCGACCTCGTACCGCGTGACCGTCGGCCCGCGCGTGAAGCCGGTGACGCGGGCGTCGACCTTGAACTCGGAGAAGACGGTGGTGAGCGAGTCCACGATGGCGTCGTTGGCGGCGCTGCGCGCCTTGCCCGGGCCGCCCCGCTCGAGGAGGTCCAGCGACGGCAGTGAGTACGTGATGTCGCCGGAGAGCTGGAGCTGTTCGGCACGCGGAGGCAGGTCGCGCATCTCGTCCGGCGCGGCCTTGGTGAGGTCCGGCACCCCGGACTTCGTCAGGTCCGGTACGTCGGTCTTCGGGAGCTTCTCCTGCTTGGGCCGCGCGGCCGGGACGGGCGTCGGCACCGGGGTGGTCTCCGCGCGGTCTCCCACGCTGACGCCCTGGGTGAGGTCGGCGACGATCGGCGACGGCGGCATCCCGTGCAGGACGGCGCCGTCCAGCGCGGCAGCGGCTGCCGCCGCGACGTCCACAGCGTCCATGGGACGGTTCATCTCGGGCTGCGGCACCGCGGAGCGCCTCGGGCGCCCCCGACGCCGCGAGAGGGCCTCCTGCTCGGCTCCGTCGGGGTCGTACGCCTCACGCGCCGCAGCCCGCTTGCGCCCGCGCGACGCGGGCAGCGCCTCGCGCCACTGGTCGTCGTAGCGCTCGTCGTCGTCGCTGTACTCGTCGTCCTCTTCGGGGTCGGGCAGGATGCCGAGCTTGATACCCAACTGCCGCAGCCGCTGCGGGATGGCGTTGACCGGGGTGGCGGTGACCACCAGCAGGCCGAAGATCGTCAGCAGCACGAGCAGCGGTACGGCGAGGACGTCGCCCATGGTGTGCGTCAGCGGGGTCGCCGCGCCCCAGCCGATCAGCCCGCCCGCGTCCCTTATGGCCTGCATGCCGTCGCCGCGGGCGGGCGAGCCGACGGCGATGTGGACCTGACCGAGCACGCCGATGACGAGCGCAGAGAGGCCGATGACGATACGGCCGTTGGCCTCGGGCTTCTCGGGGTGCCGGATGAACCGCACGGCGATGACCGCGAGCAGTATCGGCACGAGCAGGTCGAGCCGGCCGAAGGCGCCGGTCACGATGATCTCGACGAGGTCGCCGACGGGCCCGCGCAGATTCGACCAGGTGCCCGCGGCGACGATCAGCGCGAGGCCGAGCAGCAGCAGCGCGATGCCGTCCTTGCGATGGGCGGGGTCGAGATTCTTCGCCCCCTGCCCTATGCCGCGGAACACGGCGCCGACCGCGTGCGCGAGTCCGAGCCAGAGGGCGCGCACGAGCCGGTACACGCCCCCGGTGGGGTTGGGCGCGGGCTTCGGCGGCGCGGCTTTCCTGGCCGCGGCCTTCTTCGCCGGCGCCTTCTTCGCGGGGGCTTTCTTGGCGGCGGCCTTCTTCGCCGGAGCCTTCGCGGAAGCGGCCGCCTTCTTTGCGGGCGGCTTCTTGGCTGCGGAGGAACGTGAGGCCATGGGTGTGAGGTTACCGGTGCAGAAGACAGTGGACACGTGTGCCCACTGCTTCACCCGTTCGTGTCGCCCTTGCGGGGGCGGCGAACTGACGCCGGTTCACGGACCGGTCACGTACAGGACGAACGGGCGCCGCTCGCCCGCCAACCGGAGCCGACGCGAGGTCAGTTCTGCGAGGGCACCGACGAGGTGCTCCCGGTGCCCGGCTCCAGCGCGTCCAGCGCCCGCCGCAGTCCGGTGAGTTTGCGTTCGAGATGAGCCGCCGTGGCCACCGCCGCCGCGTCCGCCGACTCGTCGTCGAGCTGCTTGGACAGCGCCTCGGCCTGCTCCTCGACGGCGGCGAGCCGCGCCGACAGCTCGGCCAGCAGTCCCGCCGGCTCCTTGGAGTCGGCGCCCGCGGCCTTGCCGCCACCGCCCTCCAACTGGAGCCGCAGCAGCGCCGCCTGCTCGCGAAGCTGGCAGTTCTTCATGTACAGCTCGACGAAGACGGAGACCTTCGCCCGCAGCACCCACGGGTCGAACGGCTTGGAGATGTAGTCCACCGCGCCTGCCGCGTAGCCGCGGAAGGTGTGATGCGGGCCGTGGTTGATCGCGGTGAGGAAGATGATCGGGATGTCCCGGGTCCGTTCCCGCCGCTTGATGTGCGCAGCGGTCTCGAAACCGTCCATTCCCGGCATCTGGACATCCAGCAGAATGACCGCGAAATCGTCCGTCAGAAGTGCCTTGAGCGCTTCCTCCCCGGACGATGCCCGCACCAGGGTCTGATCGAGCGCAGAGAGGATCGCCTCCAGCGCCAGCAGATTCTCCGGCCGGTCATCGACCAGGAGGATCTTGGCCTTCTGCACCATGGCCCGCCCTCCTCGCCCCGGCAGTGCACCGGGCTCCGCCCCAGGGGACGACTCCCTTACGCCGCCCGCCCTCGTGCCGGTCATGGTAGCCGCACCCCGCCTGTCGCCACACCCTGTCACCGCGATGTCACTGTGCACGTAGCAGAAACGCAGCAGGAGACCAGAAGGTTCCCCGAATCCCGCACTTCTACACGGCTTCGAGCACACTGAGTCAGCAACTCCGTGTGAACACTTTCAGCCGCCGTCACTGATCCCTCATCCACTGGTCCATCACCGCCAGGAGATGATCCGGATCGACCGGCTTCGTCACGTAGTCGGAAGCACCCGACTCGATCGCCTTCTCCCGGTCGCCCTTCATCGCCTTCGCGGTCAGCGCGATGATCGGGAGCCCGGCGAACTGCGGCATCCTGCGGATCGCCGTGGTCGTCGCGTACCCGTCCATCTCCGGCATCATGATGTCCATCAGGACGACCGCCACGTCGTCGTGCTGCTCCAGGACCTCGATGCCCTCACGGCCGTTCTCGGCGTACAGCACCGACAGGCCGTGCTGCTCCAGGACGCTGGTGAGCGCGAAGACGTTCCGGATGTCGTCGTCGACGATCAGCACCTTCTCGCCGCCGAACCGGATGCCGCGGCGCGACTTCGGAGCCGTTTCCTGCCGCTCCGGCGCCGACCACTGCTCCAGTTGCGCCGGACGCTGTTCCAGCTCGTGCGCGGCCCTGCGACGGCGCCTGAAGAGCGCTGCGGCGCCGTTCTGGGTCTCCCGGTACGACCGCACCTCCGCGGGCGTCTCGATCTCCGCGTCCGACAGCTCCGCCAGGTCGGCCGCGGCCACCAGATCACCCGCGTCGAGGGACGGAAGCTGCTGCTGGTAGCCGTGCGGGGGCAGTTCGCTCGGGTGCAGCGGCAAGTACAGCGTGAACGTCGAACCGCGTCCCGGTTCGCTCTGCGCGTGGATCTCGCCGCCCAGCAGTTGCGCGATCTCCCGCGAGATCGACAGCCCCAGCCCCGTACCGCCGTACTTTCGGCTGGTCGTGCCGTCCGCCTGCTTGAACGCCTCGAAGATCACCCGCATCTTGCTGGCCGCGATCCCGATGCCCGTGTCCGTCACGGAGAACGCGATCAGCGGCGCGTCCGCCTCGGTCAGCGATCCGGCCTCCAGGAGCTGCTCCCGGATGACCTGCGGCACGTCCATCCCGGCGGGCCGGATGACCAGCTCGACCGAGCCCGAGTCGGTGAACTTCACCGCGTTCGACAGCAGGTTCCGCAGCACCTGGAGCAGCCGCTGCTCGTCGGTGTGCAGCGTGGCCGGCAGCTCCGGGGAGACCCGTACGGACAGGTCCAGGCCCTTCTCCGCGGTCAGCGGCCGGAACGTGGCCTCCACGTAGTCGACGAGCTGCACGAGCGCGATACGCGTCGGGGAGACGTCCATCTTGCCCGCCTCGACCTTCGACAGGTCGAGGATGTCGTTGATCAGTTGGAGCAGGTCGGAGCCGGCGCCGTGGATTGTCTCGGCGAACTCGACCTGCTTCGGCGAGAGGTTGCCCTCGGCGTTGTCGGCGAGCAGCTTGGCCAGGATCAGCAGCGAGTTGAGCGGCGTACGCAGCTCGTGCGACATGTTGGCGAGGAACTCGCTCTTGTAGCGCATGGAGACGGCGAGCTGCTCGGCGCGCTCCTCCAGGACCTGCCGCGCCTCCTCGATCTCGGTGTTCTTCACCTCGATGTCGCGGTTCTGCTGGGCCAGCAGCTCGGCCTTCTCCTCCAGCTCGGCGTTGGACGCCTGGAGGGCCTTCTGCCGGTTCTCCAACTCCTCCGACCGGTCGCGCAGTTGCTCGGTCAGCTCCTGCGACTGCTTCAGCAGCACCTCGGTCTTGGTGTTGACCGAGATGGTGTTGACGCTGGTCGCGATCATTTCCGCGATCTGGTTGAGGAAGTCCTTCTGGATCTGCGTGAAGGGCGTGAAGGAGGCCAGCTCGATGACGCCGAGCACCTTGCCCTCGAACAGCACCGGAAGGACGATCACCTGCGCGGGAGGCGCTTCACCGAGCCCGGAGGAGATCTTCAGATAACCGCTGGGCGCGTTCTCCACGAGAATCGTGCGCTTCTCCTCCGCGGCCGTCCCGATGAGCGCCTCACCCGGCCGGAAGGACGTCGGCATCGACCCCATCGAATAGCCGTACGACCCGAGCATCCGCAGCTCGTACGCCTCGTCGTTCTCGGCAGCCAGGTCCTTGCCGTCGAGGAGCGGCATGGCGACGAAGAACGCGCCGTGCTGGGCGGTCACCACCGGCGTCAGCTCGCTCATGATCAGCGAGGCCACGTCGTGCATGTCGCGGCGGCCCTGCATCAGCCCGGAGATGCGGGCGAGGTTGCCCTTGAGCCAGTCCTGCTCCTTGTTGGCGATCGTGGTGTCGCGCAGGTTGGCGATCATCTTGTTGATGTAGTCCTGGAGCTCCTGGATCTCGCCGGACGCGTCGACGTCGATCTTCAGGTTCAGGTCGCCACGGGTCACCGCCGTCGCCACGCGCGCGATGGCGCGCACCTGGCGAGTCAGGTTTCCTGCCATTTCGTTCACGGACTCGGTGAGGTCGCGCCAGGTTCCGTCGACGTCACGCACGCGTGCCTGGCCACCGAGCTGGCCCTCGGTGCCCACCTCGCGGGCGACTCGGGTGACCTCCTCGGCGAACGACGAGAGCTGGTCGACCATCGTGTTGATCGTCGTCTTCAGCTCGAGGATCTCGCCGCGTGCATCGATGTCGATCTTCTTGGTCAGGTCACCCTTCGCGATCGCGGTGGTGACCATGGCGATGTTGCGGACCTGGCCGGTCAGGTTGGACGCCATCTGGTTCACCGACTCGGTGAGGTCCTTCCACGTACCGGCCACACCCGGTACGTGCGCCTGACCGCCGAGGATCCCGTCCGTGCCCACCTCACGGGCCACCTTGGTGACCTGGTCGGCGAACGAACTCAGCGTCTTCACCATGGTGTTGAACGTGTCGGCGAGCTGCGCGACCTCACCGCGCGCCTCGATCGTCACCGTCCGCGTCAGGTCGCCGTTGGCGACGGCCGCCGCGACCTGGGAGATGTTCCGCACCTGCATGGTCAGGTTCTTGGCCATCAGGTTGACGTTGCCGCTGAGGTCCTTCCAGATGCCCGTGATGCCGGGCACGTGCGCCTGGCCGCCCAGGATGCCCTCGGTGCCCACCTCTCGGGCCACCCGGGTCACCTGCTCGGCGAAGCTGGAGAGCTGGTCGACCATCGTGTTGACGGTCGTCACGAGCTCGAGGATCTCGCCCTTGGCGTCGACGGTGATCTTCTTCGACAGGTCGCCCTTGGCGACCGCGGTCGTGACCTCGGCGATCTGGCGCACCTGAATGGTCAGGTTGTTCGCCATGAAGTTCACGGACTGGGTGAGGTCCTTCCAGGTACCCGAGACGCCCTGCACCTCGGCCTGACCGCCGAGCTGGCCCTCCGTACCCACCTCACGGGCGACCCTGGTGACCTCCTCCGCGAACGACGAAAGCTGGTCCACCATCGTGTTCAGCGTGTTCTTGAGCTCCAGGATCTCGCCGCGCGCGTCCACGGTGATCTTCTGCGACAGGTCACCACGGGCCACCGCGGTGGCGACCTGGGCGATGTTGCGCACCTGCGCGGTGAGGTTCCCTGCCATTCCGTTCACGGAGTCGGTCAGGTCCCGCCACACACCGGCCACACCGGGCACCTGCGCCTGCCCGCCCAGCCGGCCCTCGGTACCCACCTCGCGGGCCACCCGGGTCACCTGGTCGGCGAAGCCGGAGAGCTGGTCGACCATCGTGTTGATGGTGTTCTTCAGCTCCAGGATCTCGCCGCGCGCGTCGACGTCGATCTTCTGCGACAGGTCGCCCCGCGCGACCGCGGTGGTGACCTGCGCGATGTTGCGCACCTGGGCAGTGAGGTTCCCTGCCATTCCGTTGACGGAGTCGGTCAGCTCCTTCCACGTACCGGCGACACCCGGTACGACGGCCTGACCGCCCAGCCGGCCCTCGGTACCCACGTCCCGGGCCATCCGCGTGACCTGGTCGGCGAAGGACGAGAGCTGGTCCACCATCGTGTTCACGGTGTTCTTCAGTTGGAGCATCTCGCCGGAGACGTCCACGGTGACCTTCTGCGACAGATCACCGTTGGCCACGGCCGTCGTCACCTGGGCGATGTTCCTCACCTGTCCGGTGAGATTCCGGAACGCGGTGTTGACGGAGTCCGTCAGGTCCTTCCACGTACCCGCCGCCCCCGGCACCTGGGCCTGCCCGCCCAGCTCACCCTCGACACCGACCTCACGCGCGACCCGCGTGACCTCGGCACCGAACGACGAGAGCTGGTCGACCATGCCGTTGACGGTGTTCTTCAGCTCCAGCATCTCGCCGGCCACGTCGACGGTGACCTTCTGCGACAGGTCACCGTTGGCCACGGCCGTCGTCACGGCGGCGATGTCGCGCACCTGAATGGTCAGGTTCCGGAAGACGGTGTTGACGGAGTCCGTCAGGTCCTTCCAGGTGCCCGCGGCGCCCGGCACATTGGCCTGACCGCCCAGTTGTCCTTCGGCGCCGACCTCGTTGGCCACGCGCGTGACCTCGTCCGCGAAGATCCGCAGCGTCTCGGTCATCTGATTGATCGTGTCCGCGAGCTGAGCGACCTCGCCCCGCGCCGACACGGTCACCTTCTGCGACAGATCACCGTTGGCGACCGCCGTCGTCACCTGCGCGATCCCGCGCACCTGCGCCGTCAGGTTGCCGGCCATCAGGTTCACCGAATCGGTGAGGTCCTTCCAGACGCCGGCCACACCCGGCACCTGCGCCTGCCCGCCGAGCTCGCCCTCGGTACCCACCTCGCGCGCGACTCGCGTCACCTCGGAGGAGAAGGACGAAAGCTGGTCCACCATCGTGTTGACGGTGTTCTTGAGCTCCAGCATCTCGCCGGCCACGTGCACCGTGACCTTCCGGGACAGATCACCCTTGGCGACCGCCGTGGTCACCAAGGCGATGTCCCTCACCTGCGCCGTCAGCCGGTACGCCATCGTGTTGACGGAGTCCGTGAGGTCCTTCCACGAACCCGACATCCCACGCACGCGTGCCTGCCCGCCGAGCTTGCCCTCGGTGCCGACCTCGCTGGCCACGCGCGTGACCTCGTCGGTGAACGTCGAGAGCTGATCGACAAGGTTGTTTACAGTTCGCCCGACCTTGAGGAACTCGCCCCGCAGCGGATGCCCGGTCCCGTCCGACGGCTGCGTACGCAGCTCCATCCGCGGCGACAGATCACCCTCGGCCACCGCGGACAGCACCCGGCCGACCTCGGAGACCGGCCGTACGAGGTCGTCGACCAGGGAATTGGAGTTGTCGATCGCGGCCGCCCAGGAGCCCTCGCAGGCGCCCGTCTCCAGCCGCTCCGTGAGCTTGCCCTCCCGGCCGACCATGCGCCGCACGCGCGCCAGCTCACCCGTGAGGTGGAGATTTCGGTCCGCCACCTCGTTGAAGACGGCGGCGATCTCCGACATCACGCCGTCCCCGGACACCGTGAGCCGCTTGCGGAAGTTCCCGTCCCGCATCGACACCAGAGCCGCCAGCAGCCGGTTCAGGGCAGCCGTGTCCACGGCAGTGGTCCCGCCACGCGTCTTGCGCTCGTTCCTCAGCGACTGTCCGCCTTTCGCGCGCGTCTTAGTGCCCCGCGTCGCTGCGCCAGACTCCACTGTGTCCCTCCCGCAGGGGTCGACCGTTACTGCCATGCTCGGGTTCTGCTGCTCCGCGTACCCATTACTGCTGGGTAGTCCTGCCGGTAATACCAGGCCGCATCCACGTGCTGCTGCCCGCGGTACGCGAATCACACTCAGGCTGCCCGGACCTTCACAAGAAGCTTGCCCAGTGTTTCACCCTGCCTGAACCCGGCCATAACAGTTCGGCAGCTTCGCACATGGTCCGCACACCCTCCGGGCGGAAACACTGCAGACCGGCATCCGCATGGACCGCGAAGGTAAGTAACCTTGCATGCGGCTGTCCAGCCGCGCCGGTCCCGTCCGGACTGGGCGGTGACAGGAGGAGCACGAGCGGGCAACGGAGGGGCAGCCGGACATGACCACCGGACTGATCCCGGGGGGACAATCCCCGGACCGGCCGACGGGCGCGCACATGCCGCACCAGCGGCGCGAGCCGGTCGGCCAGGGAGCCCTGCACGTCGACAACCGGACTAGGAGTTCAGTGATCACCGCGCGCGCGGCAGCCAGCTTCGACCCCGTCGGGCGATCGGTCGCGAGCGCCCGCTCCTTCGTCCGCGACACATTGCAGGGCTGGGGCTTCGCCGACATCGTCGATGACGCCGTCGTCCTCACCAGTGAACTGGTGACCAACGCCGTCGTGCACGCCGGCACCTCCGCGGACGTCCTGTGTCTGCGCAGTGAGGAAGGCGTACGAATCGAGGTGGCCGACCGGTATCCGGAGCGCGAGATCCCGCTCCAGGGCTCACCGGTCAACATGGGCAGCCCCGACCGCGAGGGCGGCCGCGGCCTCCAGCTCTGCGCGGCCCTGGCCGGCCGCTGGGGCGTCGAGTACACGCCGACGCACAAGCAGGTCTGGTTCCAACTCGACCTCCCCGAGCGCCCGGTGGGCACCCGCGCCGCCGGCCCGTCGCTGCCCTCCGACCTCCTCCCGCTCGCCGACGGCCGCGTCCGCGTCGCGGTGATCCAGATCGACCGCACGGGCTCCATCTCGTCGTGGAACGAGGACGCGCAGGAACTCTTCGGCTACGCGGCCGAGCAGGTCACCGGCAAGCCCCTGACCGACCTCGCGGCCTGGCCGCACACCCCGGGCACCAGCACCGGCATCGCGGAGGCACTCCAACTCTCACGCTGGGAAGGCAGCTACGGCATCAGGGGCGCCAACGGCCGCGTCACACCCGTGTACGCCTCCCACCTCCGGGTCCGCGACACCGGCGGCGAACCCTCCACGGTCTGCCTCCTGGTCCGCAACCACGAACGCGCCGTTCTCCAGACCCCCTTGCGCGTCCCCGCCTCCGACACCGCCTCCGAAGGGACGAGCGCCGACCCGTTCGAGGTGTTCATCGGCTCGCCCGCCCCGGACGACCTCGACGGCCTCCTCCAGCGCACGGTGGAACGCGCCCGCGACATGCTGGACGGAGACTCCGCCTTCCTCCTCCTCGCAACCGACGACGAGACGGAGTTGGAGGTCCGCGCCTCCACCGGCCTGCCTTCCGCCCGCCAGCGCTTCGCGCGCGTGCCCGTCGAAGCAGGTCCCGGCCGCTACGGCTCGGCCCGCATGCCGGCGGTCCACGAGGACCTCACCATGGTCCCCGGCGCCGTACCCCTCCTGCGGGGCACCGGCATGCGCTCGGTCGTCACGGTCCCCCTGAAGGTCGAAGGACGCCTGACCGGCTCCCTCGGCGTCGCCGCAGAGGCCCCCGCCAGATACTCGAACGAGGAGGCACTGCGCCTCCAGTTCGCCGCCGACCGCATCGCGCTCGCGGTCGAGTCGGCCCGCCTCGGCGAACTCGAACGCCTGCGCCGCGGCTCCCTCAGCTTCCTCGTCGAGGCCTCCGACCTCCTCGCCGGCACCCTGGACCGCGACCAGACCCTCGCCCTGATGGCCCAGATGACGGTCCCGACCCTCGCCACCTGGTGCGCGGTCTACACGATCGCCGACCAGGCCTCGGAGCCGTACCTGTCGTACGTCCTGCACGAGGACGAGGAACTCATCGACGGCATCAAGTCGTTGCTCTCGAAAATCCCCCCGCCGGACCCGGTACCCACCCCTGGCGCCCGCGTCTGGTCGGCCCCGGCCGAGTCTGCCCACCAGGCCGCCCTGCGCACCTCCATGCGCAGCCTGGGCCTGGGCGAGCCCATCGGCCGCATCAGCGCGGGCATCGGCCCCACGCTCGCCACGGCGTCCGCGGTCGGCGGCGAGACGGTCGTCCTGCCCCTCGTGGCCCGCAACCGCGTCATCGGCATGCTCACCCTCGGCAAGCCCACCGACGAACACTTCCGCCAGGAAATCCTGGAGTTGGCCGAGGACCTCTCCCGAAGGGCCGCCCTGGCCCTGGACAACGCCCGCCTCTACTCCGAACGCACGGCCATCAGCCAGTCCCTCCAGCGCAGCCTCCTGCCGCCCGAGCTCCCGGAGATCGGCGGCGTCGAGGTCGAGGTCATCTACCGCGCGGCCGGCGAGGGCAACGAGGTCGGCGGCGACTTCTACGACCTCTTCCCGATCAGCGACGGCGCCTACGGCTTCGCCATCGGCGACGTATGCGGTACGGGACCCAACGCGGCGGCCGTCACGGGCCTCGCCCGGCACGCCCTCCGCCTCCTCGCCCGCGAGGGCCTCAGCGGCCCGGCGGTCCTGGAGCGCCTGAACTCCGCGATCCTCGACGAGGGCGCCCGCAGCCGCTTCCTGACGCTCCTCTACGGCGAGTTGAGGCCCCAGGAGGACGGCAGCGCCGAGCTGAAGGTGGTCTGCGCCGGCCACCCCCTGCCGCTGCGCCTGCGCCAGGACGGCACGGTCGAACCGGCCGCGGAACCGCAACCGCTGCTCGGCGTCATGGAGGACCTGGAGCTCTACGAGCAGACGGTCACACTCGACCCGGGCGACGTCCTGCTCTGCGTCACGGACGGTGTCACCGAACGCCGTGAAGGCAGCCGCATGCTCGGCGACGACGGCCTCACCGACGTCCTCACGACCTGCACCGGCCTCACGGCGGGCGCGGTGGCCGCCCGCATCATGCGCGCCGTCGAACGCTTCGCTTCTGACGCCCCGTCCGACGACATGGCGATCCTCGCGATGCGCGTGCCGGGCATCCACAAGGACTGAGGCGGGGCAGGGAGAAGGGCATGAGAAAGGCCCCGCCCAATTGGGCGGGGCCTTCTGCGTGGAGCCCCCAAACGGAATCGAACCGTTGACCTTCTCCTTACCATGGAGACGCTCTACCGACTGAGCTATAGGGGCTTGCTGCCTTTGCGAAGTTTCCCTCGCGGCAACGGAATAGATCATACCCTGAACGCGCCGCGCTCCCAAATTCGCTCAGAACGCGGGCTGAAGCAGCCCTCCGAGCGCGTTACAGACGGACACGATGCGCTGCATGTCCCGCTTGGTCAGGGAAGCGTCAACCGGCAGAGCCAACGTTTCGTCAGCAGCCCGCTCGGTCTCCGGCAGAGACACACACCGCCGGAACTCGGGCAGCCGATGCACAGGCGTCTTCACCGGCACCCGGCACTCAACTCCCCTGGCCCGCACGGCCCGAGCGAAAGCGTCCCGATCCGGCCGCCCGTTCCCCGGCACCCGCACGACGTACTGCTGGTAGGTGTGCCCGTCGCCGCCGTCCGGCGTGTACACACCCTTGAGCTTCGCATCGAGGTACGAGGCCCGCTGCCTGCGCTGAGCGATCTCGTCGTAGGGAGCCTCGGACTCCCCCTGCTCCAGCACGAGCAGCTCGTGCCGCTTCCCGATCTCATGCAACCGCGCGATATCGGCCGACCGACCAAAGCGGTGTACGGCGACAACGGCGGCCGTGCGCCGAGTGACAACCGCCTCGACAGCGGCGGCGTCCAGGCAGTACGTCACCGGGTCTATGTCGGCGAACACCGGCAGCGCTCCGGCCAGGACCACGGCCTCGGCGACTTCGATGTTCCCGAAGGCCGGTACGACAACCTCATCACCGACACCGACGCCGGCAGCCCTGAGCATTGCAGCAGTACCCATGTGGGTGATGTTGGTTGCGGAACGTGAACGCCAGGTGACGCACAACAAAAAAGGGTTGGACCCGGAACCAAAGTTCCGGGTCCAACCCTATAAAAGGAGTTCGGCGGCGTCCTACTCTCCCACAGGGTCCCCCCTGCAGTACCATCGGCGCTGTAAGGCTTAGCTTCCGGGTTCGGAATGTAACCGGGCGTTTCCCTCACGCTATAACCACCGAAACACTATGAAACTGTCGAACGATGCCGCACCACGCCGTGACCGGACGTGGGGCTGTTCGTGGTTTCAGAACCAACACAGTGGACGCGAGCAACTGAGGACAAGCCCTCGGCCTATTAGTACCGGTCACCTCCACACCTTGCGGTGCTTCCAGATCCGGCCTATCAAC